>NZ_QVTE01000032.1 GCF_003429095.1 Peribacillus saganii | reverse complement strand
AGTTGGGGGCTCTCCCCCTGCGAGAGTAGGACGTTGCCAGGCAAATGAACGATCAGCTGATGCTGGTCGTTTTTTATTTTTATAGAACCGTAAGGTTCAAAAAGGATTGCATAAGAATTTATGAAGAAATGAATTTAAAAGGCAAATACCTGAATGGGGAGGAACGAGAAGAAACAGGAACGAAGGCTAAGACCGCCCCGTCCTGTGGCAACGCCTTCATGACCTGCGCCCTGCAGGCCTAGCGAAGGAGAGAGGACCGGAGTGTACTCTGTACATGAGGACCACAACGACTGAAGCTGACAAAGAGATTCGAAGTTCATCGCCGTTCTGAGTAGAACACGGAAGTTAAGCTGGCGCGACGAGGGTAGTTGGGGTAAGTAAGGAACTTCTGCTAAAGTCGGCCACGTCCTGTGGCCAACGCAGAAGTCAGCACATCGTGTGCAAGTCCTGCAAGAGTAGGACATTGCCAGGCAAATGAACGATCAGCTGAGAAGCTGGTCATTTTTTTTATGCGCATTTTTTATAATTATTAATAAAATACATATCAAAAACCTTAAAAATGAGATGAAGAAGCTATTTTTTTTAGTGATAGTGAAAGTAAGGATTCTTGCCCTGGCTTTTCTTATACTTATATTTAAAAAGAAGGGTAAAGTTGAAGGAAAAAATTTGCCTGTTTTGACAATTAATTTCGTGAAATTAAAAATAATTTGACCGATTTTAAATTTATTTAGCCAATTACCAATTAATTTAGCCAAATGCTTTTTAAGTTTGAAATATTTTTTAATGCATCGTTCATGTCAGCACCTCGAAGTAAGGATAGGCCGCAACAGGTTTCAATCCCATTATTTCGGGTAATTAGATGATAAGAGAAAATAAAAGGCAGCAGACAGATATTAAAATACATAAAATATGGAGAAGATAGGAACATAACAACCAGAAAAAACTGAGACGGAATAGTTGCAAAAAAAGTATGTAGATGTATAATATTAGTCAAATATAGTCAAAGTCAGATTGGGGGGGGAGATGGTGAGAAACATATCTGATATTATTGAAAATTATTTGAAACAGATATTGGATATGAGTGAGAAGGAAATACTGGAAATTAAACGGAGTGAGGTAGCCGATAAATTTCAGTGCGTTCCTTCTCAAATTAACTATGTAATTAATACCCGTTTCACAGTGGAACGGGGGTATATGGTAGAGAGCAAACGAGGCGGCGGCGGTTATATCAGGATTATGAAAGTTAAGTCCTATGATTACGCTGAATTAATTGATCAGCTGCTTTCTATTATTGGAAATCGGGTCGCTCAATCAAGTGCTGAAGATGTGATAATCAGGCTGATAAGCGAAGAAATCATTAGCGAAAGAGAAGCAAAAATCATGATGAGCGTAATGGATCGGTCGGTTATTTATCTGGAATTGCCACAGCGAGACGAACTAAGGGCAAGGATATTAAAAGCGATGCTTACAGCTCTAAAATATAAATAGATCTGCAGAGGTGATTTTTTTGATTTGCCAAGAATGCAACAAGAGACCGGCAACCCTGCATTTTACGAAGATAGTAAACGGGGAGAAAACCGAAGTCCACATTTGCGAAAAATGTGCTCAGGAAAAAGGCGAAATGTTTATGTTCAATGGGGGAGGAAGTTTTTCAATTAATAATTTGCTGGCTGGTTTGTTAAATATGGAGCCGGTCTTTCAGCATACAAACCCCAGTACGATAGCAAAGAGCCAGGAAGCCCAATGTCCTGGGTGCAATATGACTTTCAGTGAGTTTACCCAGGCTGGGAAATTTGGTTGTGCCCAATGTTATGAAACTTTCAAAGACAATTTAAATCCTGTGTTAAAAAGGCTTCATAGTGGAAACACAGCCCATATCGGAAAAATTCCGGAAAGACTCGGAGGAGGCATACACCTTCGTAAGAAAATGGATGATCTCAAACAATTACTAAAGGATGCTATTGACCAGGAAGAGTTTGAGAAAGCTGCAGAACTACGTGATGAACTACGTTCCCTCGAGAAATCCATAAAAGAGGGTCATGAAGGGGGCAACCATTCATGAGTGTTGAGGATTTTATCAAGCAAGCCATGAGTTCCTGGATGAATGAAGAGGGACCAGACTCTGATATTGTTCTAAGTTCAAGAGTTCGGCTGGCACGAAACTTCAGAGACTATAAATTTCCTGCCATATTGGCCCATGAAGAAGCGCAGGAAATCATCGGGCTTATAAAAGCAAGGCTGGAAAATGAAGATGCACCGGAAGTTGGAGGTCTGGAACTCCTCAACATGAATACTTTACAGCCCTTAGAAAAAAGAGTTCTTGTTGAGAAACACGCAATAAGCCCTCATCTGGCTGAAGAATCACCGTATGGTGCTTGCCTTTTATCTACAGATGAGAAGGTCAGCATTATGATCAATGAGGAGGACCATATTAGAATTCAATGCTTGCTGTCTGGCCTGCAGCTCCCAGAAGCTCTGCAAATGGCAAATAGGATGGACGATTGGATTGAAAAGCGGGTAGATTATGCATTTGACGAAGATTGTGGTTATTTGACTAGCTGTCCTACCAATGTTGGAACAGGTTTACGTGCATCCGTAATGATGCATTTGCCAGGTCTAGTGCTTACCCATCAGATGAACCGCATTATACCTGCCATTAACCAGCTGGGTCTCGTTGTAAGAGGTATTTACGGCGAAGGAAGCGAAGCGTTAGGCAATATTTTTCAGGTATCCAATCAAATTACACTTGGCAAGCCCGAAGAGGATATCGTTGAGGATTTAACAAGTGTCGTTCAGCAAATAATTGCTCAAGAAAGGTCAGCCAGGGAAGCATTAGTTAAAACATCCAACATACAATTAGAAGATAGGGTATATCGTTCTTTTGGAATTTTAACGAACGCACGGACGATAGAAACAAAAGAAGCCGCGAAATGCTTATCTGATTTAAGGCTGGGTATTGATTTGGGCTATATCAAAAATGTATCCAAAAATATTCTCAGTGAGTTAATTATTTTTACACAGCCCGGTTTTCTTCAACAGTATGCCGGTGGGGCACTGAGGCCATATGAACGAGATGTTCGCCGTGCCACGTTAATTCGTGAGCGCTTAAATCTAGATATAAATGAAAAATAAGCAAGGAGGAACTATACTATGATGTTTGGCCGTTTTACTGAGAGAGCTCAGAAAGTATTAGCATTAGCCCAGGAAGAAGCAATCCGTCTAGGTCATAATAATATCGGTACAGAACATATCTTGCTCGGCTTAGTTCGAGAGGGCGAAGGCATTGCCGCAAAGGCTCTTTACGCGCTGGGATTAGGTGCTGATAAAATCCAAAAAGAAGTGGAAAATTTGATTGGGCGCGGACAGGATACTGCCCAAACTATTCATTATACCCCGAGGGCTAAAAAGGTGATCGAGCTGTCTATGGATGAAGCGAGAAAGTTAGGCCATTCATATGTCGGCACCGAGCATGTTCTTTTAGGACTCATCCGTGAGGGAGAAGGCGTAGCAGCCAGAGTGCTTAATAACCTGGGTGTTAGTCTAAATAAAGCGAGACAGCAAGTGCTGCAGCTGCTTGGCAGCAATGAAGCAGGAGGGCATCAAGGAAATTCATCGGCTGCTGCAAGTACACCTACACTCGACAGCCTCGCCCGTGATTTAACTGCTATTGCACGCGAAGGAAGTCTTGACCCTGTTATCGGAAGAAGCAAGGAGATCCAACGTGTTATTGAAGTTCTAAGCCGACGTACAAAAAATAATCCGGTTTTGATTGGGGAACCGGGTGTTGGTAAAACTGCCATCGCTGAAGGCTTGGCACAGCAAATCATCAATAATGAGGTACCTGAAATTCTTCGTGATAAGCGGGTAATGACGCTAGATATGGGCACAGTTGTAGCAGGTACAAAATATCGCGGCGAATTTGAAGACCGTTTGAAAAAGGTAATGGATGAAATCCGGCAAGCAGGCAACATTATTTTATTCATTGATGAGCTCCATACACTGATTGGAGCCGGCGGAGCAGAAGGTGCTATTGATGCGTCTAACATTTTAAAGCCGTCTCTCGCACGCGGTGAGCTTCAATGTATCGGCGCGACTACTTTGGATGAATATAGAAAATACATTGAAAAGGATGCTGCGTTAGAGCGTCGTTTCCAGCCTATCCGAGTGGATGAGCCAACCGTTGAGGAATCTATTCAAATCCTTCAAGGTTTGCGCGACAGATATGAGGCACACCACCGCGTTTCTATCACTGATGAGGCAATTGAGGCAGCGGTTAAACTTTCTGACCGGTATATTTCTGACCGTTTCCTTCCAGATAAAGCTATTGATTTAATTGATGAAGCCGGTTCAAAAGTGCGCCTGCGTTCTTATACAACACCTCCAAACTTAAAGGAACTTGAGTTGAAGCTGGAGGAAGTTCGTAAGGAAAAGGATGCATCCGTACAAAGCCAGGAATTTGAAAAAGCAGCTTCTTTACGTGATACGGAGCAGCGCCTACGAGAACAGTTAGAAGAAACAAAAAAAACCTGGAAAGAAAAGCAGGGACAGGAAAACAGCGAAGTGACAGTTGACGATATTGCCAATGTTGTGTCCAGCTGGACTGGTGTACCTGTAACCCGACTTGCCCAAACAGAAACAGATAAGCTGTTAAATATGGAAGAGCTGCTGCACTCCCGTGTTATTGGCCAGGAAGAAGCGGTAAAGGCAGTAGCAAAAGCTGTACGCCGAGCAAGAGCAGGTCTGAAAGATCCTAAACGCCCTATTGGTTCATTTATCTTCCTTGGACCAACCGGTGTAGGTAAGACAGAGCTTGCCCGTGCGCTTGCAGAATCAATTTTTGGTGATGAAGATGCGATGATTCGGATTGATATGTCCGAATATATGGAGAAGCATTCAACTTCCCGTTTAGTTGGTTCCCCTCCAGGATATGTGGGTTATGATGAGGGTGGACAATTGACTGAAAAAGTTAGAAGAAAGCCATATTCTGTTGTGCTGCTTGACGAAATTGAAAAAGCACACCCAGATGTATTCAATATCCTCCTTCAGGTATTGGAGGATGGAAGACTGACTGATTCAAAGGGACGCACAGTGGACTTCCGTAACACGCTTTTGATCATGACATCAAACGTTGGTGCCGATGTACTCAAGCGCAATAAATATGTAGGCTTCAATATTCAAGATGAGAGCCAGGATTATAAGGATATGAAAGGGAAAGTAATTGAGGAATTGAAAAAGGCTTTCCGCCCTGAATTCCTGAACCGGATTGACGAAACAATTGTATTCCACTCTCTTGAAAAGAAACATCTTAAAGATATCGTAACGCTGCTTTCAGAGCAGTTGACAAAACGACTAAAAGAGCAGGATATTTACCTGGAGCTTTCCGATGCGGCAAAAGAAAAAATTGTAGAGGAAGGGGTCGACCTGGAATATGGTGCCCGTCCGCTGCGCCGTGCGCTTCAAAAGCACATTGAAGATCACCTTTCTGAAGAGCTTCTGAGAGGAAATATCCAAAAAGGACAGAATGTATTAGTTGATGTTGAGGATGGAAACTTTAAGGCTAGGCCGGTGCAAGAGTCCTCTGTAGCTAAATAAAATAATATTTTTGCAAAAGAGGCGCCCAATTATCGCCTGACCCTTTCCCATCACAAATAATAAATGTTCGGATCACCGGCTTTGATTTTATTACTGATGGAGGGGTTAGGCCCTGTTCAATGGGGCAGCCTCTTTTTTTGTTTCCAAAGCAGGAAGGATTAAAGGATGAAAATGTTTAATTAACTTTACATCAGGTATTTCAAATGGACAAAAAGAGGTAGAAATAATGGTAAAAAAGAAGACGAGTTTTGTTTGTCAATCATGCGGCTATGAATCTGCCAAATGGATGGGGAAATGTCCAGGCTGTGGTGAATGGAATAAGATGGTTGAAGAGGTGGAGATTGTAAAGTCTGCTAGAAGGGGAGCATTTACACACTCAGATGCTGCGTCCGGAACCAGTGTCCGTCAGAAAGCGGAACCTATCACAAAAGTAAAAGCCTCACAGGAACCCCGTATCAAAACTGATTTACGGGAGCTAAACCGGGCGCTTGGTGGAGGTATTGTACCGGGTTCACTTGTTTTAATCGGCGGTGATCCTGGAATTGGAAAGTCGACCCTTCTGCTCCAGGTTTCTTCTCAGCTTGCAGGAAAAGAACAGAAGGTACTTTATATCTCAGGTGAGGAATCAGTTAAACAAACGAAGTTAAGAGCAGATCGTCTCGGAGTTGCATCTGATCTTTTATACGTGTTTTCGGAGACGGATATGGATTTTATCCAGCAGGGTATAGATGAGGTCCAGCCGGATTTAGTAATCATTGATTCTATCCAAACCGTGTTTCAATCTGAAGTAACCTCCGCTCCGGGCAGTGTTTCCCAAGTACGTGAATGTACAGCTACTCTTATGCGAATAGCAAAAACACGAGGGATTGCTATCTTTATCGTGGGCCATGTGACAAAGGAAGGGGCTATCGCTGGACCGAGGCTTCTTGAGCATATGGTGGATACAGTTCTTTATTTTGAAGGTGAAAGGCATCATACGTACCGGATCTTACGGGCAGTGAAAAATCGGTTTGGGTCAACGAATGAAATGGGTATTTTCGAAATGAAGGAAGGCGGTTTGGAAGAGGTAGAAAATCCGTCAGAAATTTTCCTCGAGGAACGATCGCAAGGCGCTGCTGGTTCAACAGTTGTCGCCTCCATGGAAGGAACTCGGCCAGTCCTCGTTGAGATCCAGGCATTGATTTCCCCGACAAGCTTTGGCAATCCGAGGAGAATGGCCACTGGAATTGACCATAATCGGGTGCCTTTGCTAATGGCTGTGCTGGAAAAACGGGTCGGCCTTTTACTTCAAAACCAGGATGCCTATTTAAAGGTTGCAGGTGGAGTAAAGCTTGATGAACCGGCGATTGATTTAGCGGTGGCTGTCAGCATCGCTTCAAGCTTCCGCGACAAACCCACACGACAGACAGATTGTATTATTGGTGAGGTTGGTTTAACCGGAGAGGTCAGAAGGGTATCAAGAATCGAACAGCGGGTGCAGGAGGCTGTCAAGCTTGGCTTTGAACGGGTTATCCTCCCCGCAAACAATCTTGGTGGCTGGACGGCACCGAAAGGCGTTGAAATCATAGGAGTCTCAACTGTGTCGGAAGCACTTCGGCATGCTTTGGGAGGGTAAATATGACCGATAAAAAAATTTATGAAAAAAAGAAGTCTGATATTTTGCAGATGGTTGCCCCCGGAAGTCCTTTAAGGGAAGGAATTGATAATGTTCTTAGAGCGAATACAGGCGGGCTGATTGTGGTGGGCTATAATGAACGGGTTAAAGCTATCGTTGACGGGGGTTTTACTATTTCCTGTTCATGCACACCAAACACCTTATATGAGCTGGCAAAGATGGATGGGGCCATTATTTTAAATGAAAACGGCGAAAAAATAATCCTTGCTAATGCTCAGCTCGCTCCTGATACAACCATTCCTTCAATAGAGACGGGGATGCGGCACAGAACAGCGGAACGAGTAGCGAAGGAAACAAAAGCCCTGGTCATTGCAATATCACAGAGAAGAAATGTGATCACGCTCTACCAGGGTAATTTTAGATATGCCTTACAGGATATTGCTGTGATTCTGGCAAAGGCCAACCTGGCGATTCAAACCCTTGAAAAATATAAATCTGTATTGAATCAAAGCATTATAGAATTAGGGCTTCTAGAGTTTGAAGAACTGGTGACATATACAGATTTGCTAAAGGTTTTTCATCGTTATACCATGGTTTTGCGGATAAAAGGAGAGTTGATCTCTTATTTGAATGAGCTGGGAACGGAAGGGCGTTTGATTCGTCTTCAAATGAATGAAATGCTGGCTGATCTGGAGGAGGAAGGAAGCCTGATTATTAAGGATTATGCTTTTGAAAAGTCCATCAATACGCAGGAAGTTATTGTTCGCCTTCAGGAACTTTCACAGCAGGAAATGCTGGATGATAATATTGTAATGAAAATACTTGGATATAACGGGTACATACATTTGGATGAGAGCATTATGCCGCGCGGTTACCGGATTCTTCATAAAATACCCCGCCTTCCCGGACTAATTATCGAAAACCTTGTTCTCCAATTTAACAATTTAACCAATGTGATAGATGCTTCCGTTGAAGAACTTGACGAAGTAGAAGGCATTGGGGAAGTACGAGCCCGCAAAATAAAGGAAGGCTTAAGACAGCTAAAAAACCAGCTGCTGGCAGAAACTAAAATGTAACCTATCTCCCCCTCTTATTCTCGTTTTTGAAGGGTATTCCTTTTCCAATCTTTTGGTAAAAGTTGCGGTGTAAAAATTTTGACACTCGAAATTATGGGTGCTAGGCTTAGAATAAACAGCTTTAATGAGTTAGAGCACCCTCTATTTTTATTCAGAGATTATCTGAAGTCATTCCCTTAGTTGCTGTAAAAAAAGGGACTCCTAAACAGGCGGGAAATAACAATATTGAAAAGTGTTATATAAAGCAAGGTAAAACAACTGGATACAGCTAATAAGAAATATAAAAACATAGGGAAATCGGGTTTCATTTTAATTTATTTGTTTATAATGATTAAAAGGAGGTGAAAGGATGTTAAAACGCATTATACAGGCATGCTTTTTAATTACGGGTGGAACACTCGGTATTTTTCTAATTCCAGAAGTACTAACATTAGTCCATGCAGATGATATTGCATTTATAAACAATCCTTATGTAACTGGTATTTTGGGCGCAATTATATTTTATCTTTTGACTTTTTGGGCAGTGGAACATGTCGAGCACTTTATTAAATGGATAGAAGAACTTTTGGTTAAAGCGCCGATAACGGATATCATTTTTGGAAGTCTCGGTTTAATGGTCGGTTTATTTGCCGCTTTCCTTGTCGGGTTTGCTTTAAACGCGATTGAGGTGCCAATATTAAACACTGTTGCTCCAATTTTGCTGACATTGCTATTCGGATATCTCGGTTACCAGGTAGGCTTCAAGAAACGGGACGAGCTTTTATCTCTTTTCTCGAAAAATGCTAAAAAGAAAAGCACTGATTCTGAAGAAGTATCAGAGACGAACAGTTCAAAGATCAAAATACTTGATACAAGTGTAATTATTGACGGCAGAATTGCGGATATCTGCCAGACCGGTTTCCTGGAGGGAACGATTGTTATCCCGCAATTTGTATTGGCGGAACTTCAGCATATTGCAGATTCATCCGATGCATTAAAACGAAATCGAGGCCGCAGAGGGCTGGATATTTTAAACCGAATCCAAAAGGAATTGGCTGTTAAGGTGGAAATGTATGAAGGAGATTTTGAAGATATCCAGGAGGTAGACAGCAAGCTTGTCAAACTTGCAAAAATCTCAAATGGGATATTGGTGACGAATGATTTTAACCTGAATAAGGTGTGCGAATTCCAAAATGTTGCAGTTTTGAACATCAACGATCTTGCAAATGCGGTCAAGCCGGTCGTCCTGCCGGGAGAAGAAATGAGTGTTCAGGTGATTAAAGATGGAAAAGAACAGAATCAGGGCGTTGCTTATCTTGACGATGGCACCATGATCGTTGTAGAAGGCGGACGTGATCATATTGGGAAACGCATAGATGTGCTGGTTACTAGTGTGCTCCAGACCTCTGCAGGCCGAATGATCTTCGCTAAACCGAAACTTTTGGAAAAAGCGCTATAAAGAAAGGGTTTGAGACCACGAGCCCTATGTGTAAAAAAAGGTGGAGAGAATCGTATATGCTTTATGAAGTGATCATCCCTGCAGCCGGACAGGGGAAAAGAATGAAGGCTGGCAGGAATAAGCTTTTCATCGAGATCTCCAATGTGCCCATTATTGTTTATACACTACGGATATTTGAGGCGGATCCTAATTGCCGGGGGATTATTCTTACCATTAACCCGGAGGAAAAGCCAATCTTTCAATCCATAATTGATACGTATCAGCTGGGAAAGGAGATAAAGCTCGTTCCAGGTGGACAAGAACGTCAGCAAAGCGTGCGGAATGGGCTCCATAATGTTTCAGGCACGGAGCTCGTGCTTGTTCATGATGGAGCCAGGCCTTTCATTGAAAGGGCTTTAATAGCGGACCTTACAGAGGCCGCATATGAGCATGGCAGTGCTATTCCAGCAGTTCCAGTGAAAGATACGATCAAAAAAGCAACAAATAACACGGTAGAGGAAACCGTAGAGCGTTCTAGCTTGTGGGCTGTTCAAACCCCACAGGCTTTTCGCTTTTCTATTCTCAAACGGGCACATGAGGAAGCGGAAAAGGAAGGCTATCTTGGGACAGATGATGCCAGCCTTGTAGAAATAATAGGTGAAAAGGTTGTTATTGTAGAAGGTGATTATGATAATATCAAAATTACAACACAGGAGGATCTGTACTTTGCAGAAGCTATTCTCCTTAAAAATAAACGGCAACAAAGAGAAAAGGAGTGAGTCATCATGTTTCGGATTGGCCAGGGGTTTGATGTACATCAATTTGCAGAAGGCCGCCCTTTAATTATCGGGGGAATTACCATTCCTTATGAAAAAGGGCTTTTAGGGCACTCTGACGCAGATGTATTATTGCATACAATAGCAGATGCTTGCCTTGGAGCAATTGGGGCTGGGGATATTGGCAAGCATTTTCCCGATACGGATCCCGAATTCAAGGATGCTGACTCTGCAAAATTGCTTGAGCATGTATGGAAGCTTGTGAGAGAGCAGGGGTATGTACTGGGGAATATCGATTGTACTATCATCGCCCAAGCTCCTAAAATGGCACCCCATATAGAAAAAATGAAAAAACGAATTTCCGGGTTGCTCAAAGCTTCAGAGGGGCAAATTAACGTTAAGGCAACCACAACGGAAAAGCTGGGTTTTACCGGCAGGGGTGAGGGAATTGCTGCCCAGGCTACTGTGCTGCTCGTGAAAGAGGGCTAGTACAACAATCCTTTATTCTATTGCCTTTCGGTGATAAAATGTACGATAGTAATAAAGACCAGAGAGTAGCTTAGGAGGATCACTACATGAACAGTGAAATTCGTGTTCGTTATGCACCAAGTCCTACAGGACATTTACATATTGGAAATGCAAGGACGGCATTATTCAACTATTTATTTGCACGCAACAAAGGCGGTAAGTTTATTATCCGGATTGAGGATACTGACTTAAAACGAAATATCGCAGGTGGAGAGGAAAGCCAGCTTACCTATTTAAAGTGGCTTGGCATCGATTGGGATGAAAGCGTGGATGTCGGTGGTGAATACGGTCCTTATCGCCAATCGGAGCGAAATGATATTTATGAAAAACTCTATAATGAGCTGCTTGAAAAAGGGCTTGCGTATAAATGCTACTGTACGGAAGAAGAGCTTGAAGCGGAGCGCGAAGCTCAGATGGCAAAGAACGAAACCCCACAGTACTCAGGGAAATGCCGTCATTTAACTGCTGAAGACCGGGCAAGGTTGGAAGAGGAAGGGCGAAAGCCAAGCATCCGGTTTGTTGTACCGGCAGGAAAAACCTATCAGTTCAAGGATATGGTCAAGGAAGAGGTTTCCTTTGAATCTGACGGTATCGGTGATTTTGTTATCGTGAAAAAAGATGGGATTCCTACCTACAACTTTGCTGTAGCAGTCGATGACCACCTAATGAAGATTTCCCATGTGCTTCGTGGGGATGACCATATTTCCAACACGCCAAAGCAGTTAATGATTTATGAGGCATTTGGGTGGGAACCGCCAATTTTCGGTCATATGACACTGATTGTCAATGAAAGCCGGAAAAAGTTAAGTAAGCGGGATGAATCAATTATTCAGTTTATCGAACAATATGAAGAACTGGGCTACGTTCCGGAAGCACTGTTTAATTTTATTGCTCTCTTGGGATGGTCTCCTGCCGGAGAGGAAGAAATCTTTTCAAAGGAAGAGTTCATTAATATTTTTGATGCTGATCGATTGTCAAAATCGCCTGCGCTCTTTGACCAGCAAAAGCTGGCCTGGATGAATAACCAGTATGTAAAGCAGCTTGAGCTGGACCGTGCTGTGGAGATAGCTCTGCCTCACTTGGTTAAGGCAGGCCGGGTTCCTGAAAACATGGATCCTCAAAAAATGGAATGGGTCCGCAGTTTGATTGCTCTTTACCAAGAACAAATGAGCTACGGAGCAGAGATCGTCGGGCTATCCGAATTATTTTTCAGGGATGAACTGGAATATGAAGAAGAAGCAAAAGAAATTCTTTCTGAGGAGCAAGTACCAGAAGTGATGCGCTCCTTCCTTAAGGAAATTGGGAACCTTGAAGAATTTACTGACGAAGAAATCAAGAAAGCTATTAAGGCAGTGCAAAAAAGCACAGGACAAAAGGGTAAAAAGCTGTTCATGCCAATCCGGGCAGCAGCAACTGGACAGACTCATGGACCGGACTTGCCCAAGGCTATTTCCCTTCTGGGTAAAGAAAAAATCGTACAGCGCTTAAATGCAATTTCAAGTTAACATTTTCAGGAAAGTATAATATAGTATAAATTAAACTTATATCTTGAATGCGTTGATGGGGAGAAGTAAGAAAACGAGCCTTTTAGAGAGAACCACAATTTGCTGAAAGTGGTTTAAGTCCCTCGTTACTGAAATGCACCTCTGAGCCTTTAGCTGAAATGCTCTTGCTGGAGTAGGCTAAGGCGGCACCCGCCGTTACCGGGTTAAGTTGGGAATAAATAGTTTTGTTAACCGGGTTTACCACCGGATTGGCATAGCCGGACATTTCAAACAGAGTGGAACCGCGCCGATAAGCGTCTCTGTCATTTTGCAGAGGCGTTTTTTTGTTGCCATTATTCTTTTATACCTACTAAAAAAAGATACCCGGAGGGGGAGAATGCAATGTTTAAAATGTTAAAGGAAGATATCGAAGTTGTCTTCGATCAAGACCCTGCAGCCCGCAGCTATCTAGAAGTGATTTTGACATATTCCGGTTTGCACGCGATTTGGAGCCATCGGCTTGCCCATGCATTCTATAAGCGGAAGCTTTTTTTCCTGGCAAGGGCCATTTCCCAGATTAGCCGCTTTTTTACCGGAATTGAAATTCACCCAGGTGCTACAATTGGCCGCCGCTTTTTTATCGACCATGGAATGGGTGTTGTTATTGGGGAGACATGTGAAATTGGTGATAATGTTACGGTATTCCAGGGCGTTACATTAGGCGGAACCGGAAAGGAAAAAGGGAAACGTCATCCGACTATCAAAGATAATGTCCTTATTGCTACAGGGGCCAAGGTATTAGGTTCCATTACAGTTGGGGAAAATTCAAAAGTAGGGGCTGGTTCGGTAGTCTTAAAGGAAGTGCCGGCCAATTCGACTGTTGTTGGAATTCCAGGCAAAGTTGTAATCAGGGATGGAGTAAAAGTAGGAAAAGATTTAAATCATTGCGATCTTCCGGATCCAACCGCAGACAGATTCAGGGTCTTGGAAACAGAAATCGCTTTATTAAAAAAGGAATTAGAAAAGGTAAAAATAGAAAGGGGCCATAAAGTTGGCAATTAAATTGTTTAATACGTTAACCAGACAAAAAGAAGAATTTACACCTTTAGAAGAAGGAAAGGTAAAAATGTATGTCTGCGGCCCGACAGTCTATAATTATATTCATATAGGAAATGCTAGGCCTGCAATCGTCTATGATACAGTGCGAAGGTACCTGGAATACCGAGGTTACGAAGTAAAATATGTATCTAATTTTACTGATGTCGATGATAAGTTAATCCGTGCGGCTAAAGAGCTGGGCGAGGATGTGCCGTCTATTTCAAAAAGGTTTATCGAAGCATATTTTGAAGATGTTGGAGCACTTGGCTGCAAACGGGCAGATACCCACCCGACAGTTATGGAAAATATGGATATAATTATTGAATTTATTACAGCTTTGATTGAAAAAGGGTTTGCCTATGAATCTGAAGGGGATGTATATTACAGAACCCGTAAATTCGATGAATATGGCAAGCTTTCACATCAATCCATTGATGAGCTGAGAGTGGGCGCGAGAATTGAAGTTGGTGAAAAGAAACAGGATGCTCTTGACTTCGCTCTATGGAAAGCGGCTAAAGATGGTGAAAT
Organism: Peribacillus saganii; assembly: GCF_003429095.1. GTDB lineage: Bacteria > Bacillota > Bacilli > Bacillales > DSM-1321 > Peribacillus > Peribacillus saganii. Next base: position 55,433 of record NZ_QVTE01000032.1, on the reverse strand, counting down.
TTCGTGGAATAGCCCTTGGGGCCAAGGCCGTCCGGGCTGGCATATAGAATGCTCTGCAATGGTACGGAAATATCTTGGAGACACGATTGATATCCATGCAGGCGGCCAGGATTTAACGTTCCCGCACCATGAGAATGAAATTGCCCAATCAGAAGCTTTAACAGGCAAAATGTTCGCGAAATATTGGATGCATAACGGGTATATTAATATAGATAATGAAAAAATGTCTAAGTCCCTGGGCAACTTTGTCCTCGTACATGACATAATTAAAAAGCATGATCCGCAGATTTTACGTTTCTTTATGCTTTCTGTCCATTACAGACATCCAATTAACTACAGTGAAGATTTACTGGAAGATATAAAAGCAGCGCTGGATAGGATTAAAACATCATACCAAAATTTACAGCACCGTCTCGAGGTGAGCGCTGGTTTAACGGATTCAAAACAGGAATGGCTTGAGAAAATTGATAAGCTGCATCATGATTTTATTACAGCTATGGATGACGACTTTAATACGGCCAACGCCATTTCCGTCTTATTTGAGTTATCGAAGCAGGCTAATTATTATTTGATGGAAAAAAATACGGAAAAAGAAGTCATCGAGGCTTTTATTAAGGAGTTTGAGGGTCTTTTCAGCGTACTGGGACTAAGCCTTGAACCTGAGGAACTATTGGATTCAGATATTGAAGCCCTCATCCAAAAGCGGATACAGGCCAGAAAAGACCGTAATTTTCAGCTGTCAGATGAAATCCGCGACCAATTGAAAGCCATGAATATCATCCTTGAAGATACACCGCAGGGTACACGCTGGAAAAGAGGATAACGATGCATCATTATGAACATAAAGTTGACGAAAAGGTATTGAATAGCCTGGCTTTGGCTTATATGGGAGATGCTGTATATGAAACGTATATACGGCATCACCTGCTTCAAAAGGGCAGGGTAAAGCCAAACCTTTTGCATAGGGAAGCGACGCATTTTGTTTCAGCGAAAGCTCAGAGCAAAGCGATTCACTATCTCAGTGACAGCGGTGATCTCTCCGAGGAAGAACTGGCTGTGGTTCGAAGAGGAAGAAATGCCAAGTCGGGCACGGTACCGAAAAATACAGATGTGCAAACTTACCGTTATGGAACTGCTTTTGAAGCCCTGATAGGATATCTTTACCTCTCGGGACGTATTGAGAGGATGGAAGCCATTATAAACGCATCGATCCAATTTTTAGAAGAGGAAAAGGGGGGTATAACCCGTGAGTGAAGAATACATCATTGGGAGAAATCCGGTTCTGGAAGCACTTCGGTCTGAGCGGGAGATCAACAAGATTTGGATTGCTGAAGGCTCGCAAAAAAGCCAGGGGCAGCTTATTTCCATGGCGAAGGAGCGGAATGTTTTAGTACAGGTTGTTCCACGAAGGAAAATAGACCAGATGGCAGAAGGGAATCACCAAGGCGTTGTTGCCCATGTGGCGGCTTACACATATGCCGAAATGGACGACTTATTTGCGAGGGCTAATTCCAGAAACGAGCCACCATTTTTCTTGTTGCTGGACGAAATTGAGGATCCGCATAATTTAGGATCCATCATGCGGACAGCTGATGCGGTTGGGGCACATGGAATCATTATTCCAAAGCGGCGGGCTGTTGGTTTAACAGCAACAGTTGCTAAAGCGTCAACAGGAGCAATCGAGTATATTCCTGTAGTCAGGGTCACCAACATGGCTATGGCTGTGGAGGAATTAAAAGAACGCGGTGTATGGATTGTCGGGACGGATGCAAAGGGCACTGACGATTACAGAAATATGGACGGAACAATGCCAATCGGCCTTGTAATCGGCAGCGAGGGAAAAGGAATGGGGCGCCTGATCAAGGAAAAATGCGATTTTTTAATTCGCATGCCGATGGTTGGAAAGGTAACCTCGCTAAACGCTTCTGTTGCAGCGGGACTGCTTATGTATGAGGTTTACCGAAAAAGACACCCCCTAGGGGAATAGATCATGAACATCTTATTGGTAGACGGTTACAATATTATTGGGGCCTGGCCTGAGCTAAGAACATTGAAGGATCATGACCTTTCCGCGGCCAGGGACCGATTAATTGAAAGAATGGCTGAATACCAAGCGTTTACCGGATATCGAGTAATCATTGTTTTTGATGCGCATTTTGTGCCAGGTGTAGAAAAAAAATATAAAAACTATAAAGTTGAAATTATTTTTACACGGGAAAATGAAAGTGCAGATGAACGGATCGAAAAGCTTGCAATCGACTTGAATAATATAAAAACACAAATCCATGTCGCTACCTCTGATTTTACAGAGCAATGGGTCATTTTTGGACAGGGTGCCCTCAGAAAATCAGCGCGGGAGCTTTTGAATGAGATGGAGCATGTGAGTGGAGAAATTGAAAAAAACGTTAAAAAAACAACTAAAAAGAAGCCAGCCTCCAAAATCCCTCTGAGTGATGAAGTGGCAGAAATTTTTGAAAAATGGCGCCGCGGGAAGCTTTGAGCGGTTGACGGTGAATTTTTTGCTGCTGTATAATGTTCCTATATGCGTGTACGGTCAGGGGGATTGACTTGTGGTTGCCAACTTCGGAGTAAAGCTGAATGATAATTATGCAGAACTGGAAGATGACGTTCTAGTAGAGTTTGTACATAAAGGTGACAGTGAGGCTCTTGATTTTCTGATTCATAAATACCGCAACTTCGTAAGGGCAAAAGCAAGGACCTATTTCTTGATTGGTGCCGATAGGGAAGATATCGTGCAGGAAGGCATGATCGGCCTATATAAAGCCATTCGCGACTATAAAGGGGACAAGCTGTCTTCCTTCAAGGCGTTTGCTGAGCTTTGCATCACAAGACAAATTATTACTGCCATTAAAACAGCCACCCGCCAAAAACATATCCCTCTTAACTCCTATGTTTCCCTAGATAAGCCTATTTATGATGAAGAGTCAGACAGGACCTTAATGGACATCATTTCCGGGGCGAAAATCATGGATCCGGAAGAGCTGATTATTAACCAGGAAGAGTTTGACGATATCGAACTGAAGATGGCGGAACTGTTAAGCGATTTGGAAAGGAAAGTACTTGCCCTTTACCTCGATGGACAATCCTACCAAGAAATCTCTGAAGAATTAAACCGCCATGTCAAGTCTATTGATAACGCGCTCCAGCGGGTCAAAAGGAAGCTGGAACGGTACCTTGAAGTAAGAGAGGTCAGTTTATAGCATCAGGAGAACTGCTGAGTGTTTATATGGCTGAAATTTCGCTGCAGCTGTCCTATACAGAAAACAACCTTTTCAGAGATATGAAGAAGGACTCTAAGGGTGTGCTGTAAACTTTTTGAGGTTGACATTAAAAGTAAGCCATGATAAAGTTTTGAGGACGTACAGAAGCTTGGCAGGTGTAATTATATGAGAAAGAAAGTCGTATTAGCTTGTTCCGATTGCGGTTCAAGAAACTACAGCTCTGAAAGCAACAAGGATTCAAAATCCGAACGCTTGGAAATTAAGAAGTTTTGCAGCACTTGTAATGCTCATAAGGTTCATAAAGAAACAAAATAAATTTGCCTAATAGATTATCAATGCAATCCCTACTGGTTGGAGGTTACAATCATGAATCGCTTAACCGACTTCTTCGGCGGTGTCGGCCGTGAGATGAAAAAGGTAAGCTGGCCTAAGAAAAAGGAGCTTACAAGATATACGGTCATTGTTCTTGCTACAGTTACGATCATGGCTGTCTTTTTTGCTGTTATTGATTTAGGAATTTCAAGTATAATTCGCTTGGTTCTTGAATAAGAGATTTAAAAAACAGCTATAATAGTGATAGAATAATATGTGTTATATAAAAAAGCCCGGAGACGGGTTTTTTAATTTGTCTTTTTTTCATGTGGTAAGTAATGGTTTTCTTGGATTCCAGTTACAAGGCAGCTTGATTGAATACTGTCAAAAATAGAGCAAGGGGAGGGAAGGACGCACAGTCCTACTGAATGGAAAAAAATTGGTATGTTGTACACACATACTCCGGTTACGAGAACAAGGTAAAAACAAATCTTGAAAAACGGGTTGAAACGATGGGAATGCAGGATAAAATTTTCCGCGTGGTAGTCCCTGAGGAAGAAGAAACCGAAGTTAAAAACGGTAAGAAAAAAGTGCTGAAAAAGAAAGTTTTCCCTGGATATGTTTTGGTCGAAATTATCATGACTGACGATTCATGGTATGTGGTCCGCAATACACCGGGAGTTACCGGTTTTGTTGGTTCTGCAGGCCATGGATCTAAGCCGACTCCGCTACTTCCGGAAGAAATTGATTTTGTACTTAAACGGATGGGAATGGAAGAGCGAAGGGTTGACATTAACCTTGAGCTTGGTGAGACAGTCCGTGTGAAGGAAGGTCCGTTTGCCAATTTCACCGGCTCTGTTGAAGAGCTTGATAAGGACAAGTCAAAGGTTAAAGTTCTGGTGAATATGTTTGGACGCGATACACCGGTAGAACTTGATTTTGACCAGGTTGAAAAATTATAATTGAAAAAACTTGAAATCATTTTGAAAAAATGTTAATATTTCAAAGGTCAGTATGTCTCTATTGGGAGATCTGAACTTTATTGAAACATTCTTTATTTCACATATAAAGAATTAATATGAGTGGGAGGGTAAAAAAACCCTATTACCACATCACGGACTTAATAAGGAGGTGTGTCCCGTGGCTAAAAAAGTAATTAAAATGGTAAAGCTGCAAATTCCTGCAGGTAAAGCGAATCCAGCGCCGCCAGTTGGTCCTGCTTTGGGTCAAGCCGGTGTTAACATCATGGGATTTTGTAAGGAGTTTAACGCTCGTACAGCAGATCAAGCAGGTCTAATCATTCCTGTTGAAATCACGGTATTCGAAGACCGTTCATTTACATTTATTACGAAAACTCCGCCTGCTGCAGTATTGCTTAAAGTAGCAGCTGGCATCGAGTCAGGTTCTGGTGAACCTAACCGTAATAAAGTTGCGACAGTCAAGCGTGAAAAAGTACGTGAGATTGCTGAACAAAAAATGCCTGACCTAAACGCTGCAAACGTTGAGTCTGCAATGCGTATGGTTGAAGGTACTGCTCGCAGCATGGGGATTGTTATCGAAGACTAATCCGTGCTGATGTAAATGTTTTGCTACGGGGGTTGCGGTGTTTTGATAATATCGCAACCTTTATTCGTGGGAGGTTATTCCGCTAAAACCACAATATAGGAGGATTTTATATCATGGCTAAAAAAGGTAAAAAGTTTCAAGAAGCTGCAAAGCTAATTGACGCATCAAAGGTTTATTCTGTAGGAGAAGCTGTTGAACTAGCTAAAAAAGCTAACTATGCAAAGTTTGACGCTACTGTTGAAGTTGCTTTCCGTTTAGGAGTAGACCCTAAGAAAGCTGACCAGCAAATCCGTGGAGCAGTTGTGCTTCCAAATGGAACTGGTAAAACTCAGCGTGTGTTAGTATTTGCAAAAGGTGAAAAAGCAAAAGAAGCTGAAGCTGCTGGTGCTGACTTCGTAGGCGATACTGACTATATCAACAAAATCCAACAAGGTTGGTTTGACTTTGACGTAATCGTTGCTACTCCAGATATGATGGGTGAAGTTGGTAAGCTTGGCCGCGTATTGGGACCAAAAGGCTTAATGCCAAACCCTAAGACTGGAACAGTAACTTTTGATGTAACGAGAGCTGTTGCCGAAATCAAAGCAGGTAAAGTAGAATACCGCGTTGATAAAGCTGGAAACATTCACGTTCCAATCGGAAAAGTATCTTTCGAAGACAACAAGCTTGTTGAAAACTTCTCTACAATTTTCGAAACGATGCAAAAAGCTAAGCCTTCGGCTGCAAAAGGAACTTACATGAAGAACATTTCTGTAACTACTACAATGGGCCCTGGCGTGAAAGTAGATCCTGCTTCTTTCACTGCAAAAAAATAAGCAAAAAAATAATTTGACATTACAAAGTCATTATTGTTATAATAGATTTTGTTGTTAATAAATGAATATCATTTGTACCGTAGACAGTAGGTGCTCACTATGAGCTTAATTTCCTGCCTAGGTAATTTCGATAATATAGTCTTTGACTATGATTTGATTTTACTGCCTTCATGTCTACTAGATATGAAGGCTTTTTTATGGTCGGTATAGATGAGTTTCAAGCAAATCTAATAGGAGGTGTAAGGATGAGCAGCGTTATCGAACAAAAGAAACAAATCGTAGAAGAGATTGCTGATAAATTTAAATCAAGCAAGTCAACGATCGTAGTTGACTACCGCGGATTGACTGTTGGAGAAGTTACTGAACTTCGTAAACAGCTTCGTGAAGCAGGCGTTGAGTTCAAAGTTTACAAAAACTCATTGACTCGCCGTGCAACTGAAGCCGCTGAGCTTTCTGGTTTAAACGAATCTCTAACGGGTCCAAACGCAATCGCGTTCTCAACTGAAGACGTAGTTGCGCCAGCGAAAATCCTTAACGATTTCGCTAAGAAACATGAGGCTCTTGAAATTAAAGCTGGTGTTATCGAAGGAAACATTGCAACTGTTGAAGAAGTTCAGGCACTTGCCGATCTTCCATCACGCGAAGGCTTGCTTTCTATGCTACTTTCCGTGCTTCAAGCACCTATCCGCAATCTTGCTCTTGCTGCAAAAGCTGTTGCAGATCAAAAAGAAGAACAAGGCGCGTAAGCTGACTTTCAGTTTTAACCTTTCGTTTTAAAAAAACTATAAACTAACAATATCCTTAAGGAGGAACTATACAATGACTAAAGAACAAATCATTGAAGCAGTTAAATCTATGACTGTTTTAGAACTAAATGACCTTGTAAAAGCAATCGAAGAAGAGTTTGGTGTAACTGCTGCTGCTCCTGTAGCTATGATGGGCGGAGCTGCTGCTGGCGGCGCTGCTGAAGAGCAAACTGAATTTGACGTTGTTCTTGCATCTGCAGGCGACCAAAAAATCAAAGTTATCAAGGTTGTTCGTGAAATCACAGGACTTGGTCTTAAAGAAGCAAAAGACCTTGTTGATAACACTCCAAAAGCTGTTAAAGAAGGCGCTTCTAAAGAAGAGGCTGAAGAAATCAAAGCTAAACTTGAAGAAGTTGGAGCTAGCGTTGAAGTTAAGTAATGCTGCATAAATAAAAAAGCTCGCTGCTTTAGCGGGCTTTTTTTGACTTTCAAAATCATTGAGTCCCGGTGGCCGAAATCAAAAGCAAAAAAAGCTTGGTGGAGATGTATGCTTTAGTAATCTAGTTATCCCGGCTAAGTTATTCGCTTGGAACCCTTATGTTTTCTCTCCGGCAAGCAAACTCTTTTCTCATTCTTCAATTGCCTGTGTATATAATCGGCAAATAAAGTGTAACTTCTTCAATATAAACTACTAATTAGCTCTAGCACCCAGCAATTTTTGATAGAAAAAATAAAGCCTGACTTACAGGATGTATCATTCCCGACGGCCGGAAGGGAGTAACCTTTGAGAATACAGCAACTGCTGTTGAAACTGGTATTATTTTGTTGTGGCGCAACTGCCATTACAAATCCGGGAACATAGGATGTGGTCAGGACGGCATTGACACAGGCCGAAGGCTGTAACAAGAGTAACATTACAAACTGGTGCATGTACTGTCCATGCCGGGGTGCTTTCGCTTTTAGCAGATAAAAAAGTATAACTTTTTTAACAAGTTCAGATGTCTAGCTACAGCGCCCGGCCCCGACGCACAGGACGTGCTAGTGCCGACGCCGCCACAGGACGTGGTGGTTTAAGTCGGCCTCGAGGTCATAAGTCAATCACTTCTGAAGGCGAAAAAATCGCCTTCTTTCAGAGCTTGTCTTACACTGGGTGTGCTGGCGTTGATGTTTGGCACAGGACGTGCCAAGCCCTTTGTCGACGTTCCTTGGTCTGGGCGCTTGCGCTTTTCTTGATAGGAGGAGAGAGACTTGTCAGAACATTATTATTCTAAAAATCCCGAAACAGAAAGCAATCCGATTTACTGGAATTTTGACCTAAAGGGCCGAAATTTCCGGTTTAAAAGCGATAGTGGTGTATTTTCAAAGAAAGAGGTTGATTTTGGCTCACGGCTGCTAATAGAAGCTTTTAATTTGGATCAAGATATCCCAGGAGATATACTGGATGTAGGGTGTGGCTATGGACCCATTGGACTTTCTGTAGCGTCAGCCCATCCCGCCAGGATTGTTCATATGGTTGATGTTAATAACAGGGCGATTGAACTTTCTAAGGAAAATGCCCGGGCGAACGCAATCAGTAATGTTGAAATCTATGAAAGTGACCTGTTTTCAGCTGTTGCTCGGAAGGAGTTTGCTGCTATACTGACAAATCCGCCAATAAGAGCTGGGAAAACAGTTGTTCATGAGATCTTTGAAAAGAGCTTTGAATATTTGACCACTGGTGGAACCTTATGGGTAGTCATCCAAAAGAAACAGGGAGCGCCCTCAGCTATGGAAAAAATCGAACAGCTTTTTGGCAATGTAGAAGTGGCAGAAAAGAAAAAAGGCTATTATATACTTGCAGCTAAAAAGGTTTGACTCTAATTTTTGCCTATGTTATAGTTATAAAATGCATATATATAATTTCCAGTATCTATGCATTTTTTTGTATAGTACGTATAAAAATGGATAATCTGGGAAATATATATAAATAATAGTTCGAGTTGTGTGAAAATAGTGGTTTTTTATCAAAAACCATTTTCTTTTTGTCTACCGGGGTATCCGATAGACAATAGATCCTTATTACGCTTGATTTGAGGGGTGAATCTGTTGACAGGTCAACTTGTTCAGTATGGACGACACCGCCAGCGCAGAAGTTATGCAAGAATTAGCGAGGTCCTAGAGTTACCAAATTTAATTGAAATCCAGACTGCTTCTTATCAATGGTTTCTTGATGAAGGATTAAGAGAAATGTTCCAGGATATTTCTCCAATTGAGGATTTTACTGGTAACTTGGCTCTTGATTTCATTGATTACAGCTTAGGAGAACCAAAGTACTCCGTTGATGAATCAAAAGAGCGGGATGTTACATATTCGGCTCCACTTCGTGTGAAGGTACGTCTTGTTAATAAAGAAACAGGGGAAGTAAAAGACCAGGATGTATTCATGGGTGATTTTCCTTTAATGTCAGAAACGGGTACCTTTGTCATCAATGGTGCAGAACGGGTTATCGTTTCTCAGTTAGTTCGTTCACCAAGTGTGTATTACAGCGGAAAAATGGATAAAAACGGGAAGCGTGGCTTTAACGCAACTGTTATTCCAAACCGGGGTGCTTGGCTTGAATACGAAACGGACGCCAAAGACATTGTATATGTAAGAATTGACCGTACAAGAAAACTTCCAGTAACGGTACTTCTTCGTGCGCTTGGTTTTGGTTCCGATCAGGAAATCATCGATTTAATCGGCGATAATGAGTATATCAGAAATACCCTTGAAAAAGATAACACTGAAAGTGCAGAGAAAGCTTTGCTTGAAATTTATGAGCGCCTCCGCCCTGGTGAACCGCCAACGGTAGAGAATGCAAAAAGCTTATTGGTAACACGCTTCTTTGATCCAAAAAGATATGACCTAGCAAATGTAGGACGTTATAAAATTAATAAAAAGCTTCATATCAAGAATCGCCTCTTTAACCAGAAAATAGCGGAAACTTTGGTTGACCCGGAAACTGGTGAAATCATTGTGGAAAAAGGCACGCTGCTTGACCGCCGTACACTTGATCGGATTATTCCTTCTATTGAAGCAGGAATTGGTTTCCAAAACTTCAATCCGTCAGGCGGGGTAGTGGAAGAGGAAACGCTTCTTCAGTCAATTAAAATCTATGCGCCAAATGATGCTGAAGGTGAAAAAGTAATCAATGTAATTGGCAATGCGTATGTTTCGGAACAGGTGAAGAATATTACACCGGCTGATATTATCGCTTCCATCAGTTACTTCTTTAACTTGCTCCATCAGGTTGGGGATACAGACGATATTGACCATTTAGGAAATCGTCGTCTGCGTTCTGTAGGTGAGTTGCTTCAAAACCAATTCAGAATTGGTTTATCACGGATGGAACGTGTTGTTCGAGAAAGAATGTCCATTCAGGATACAGCAACTATTACACCTCAGCAGTTAATTAATATACGTCCTGTTATTGCTTCAATGAAAGAGTTCTTCGGAAGCTCCCAGCTGTCTCAATTCATGGACCAGACAAACCCGTTGGCTGAGCTGACTCATAAACGCCGTCTGTCTGCGTTAGGACCTGGTGGATTAACCCGTGAGCGTGCCGGCTTTGAAGTCCGTGACGTTCACTATTCTCACTATGGCCGCATGTGTCCAATTGAAACGCCTGAAGGGCCAAACATTGGACTTATTAACTCCCTTTCCAGCTATGCGAAGGTAAATCGTTTCGGATTTATTGAGACACCATACCGCCGCGTTGATCCGGAAACAGGAAAGATTACTGAGCACATTGATTATATGACTGCTGACGAAGAGGACAACTATGTAGTTGCCCAGGCGAATGCACGTCTATCTGATGATGGTTCATTTGTTGATGAAGATATCGTAGCGCGTTTCCGCGGTGAGAACACAGTTGTTCCGCGTGATCGTGTGGATTATATGGATGTATCGCCGAAGCAGGTAGTTTCTGCCGCAACAGCTTGCATACCTTTCCTTGAAAACGATGACTCAAACCGTGCCCTAATGGGAGCGAACATGCAGCGTCAAGCAGTTCCTCTTATGCAGCCGGAAGCTCCGCGGGTCGGAACGGGTATGGAATATGTTTCCGGAAAAGACTCAGGTGCAGCGGTCATCTGTAAACATGAAGGAATTGTAGAGCATGTTGAGGCCCGTTCAGTTTGGGTCCGCCGTGTAAAAGAAGTTGATGGTCAGGAAGTAAAAGGCGACTTAGATAAATACCGCATGCTGAAGTTTATCCGTTCAAACCAGGGAACATGCTACAACCAGCGTCCGATTGTGAGTGTCGGAGACCGTGTTGTAAAAGGAGAAATCCTTGCAGATGGCCCTTCTATGGAAAAAGGAGAATTAGCGCTTGGACGCAACGTTCTCGTAGCATTCATGACATGGGATGGATATAACTATGAAGATGCAATCATCATGAGTGAACGCCTTGTGAAAGATGATGTCTATACTTCTATTCATATTGAAGAATATGAGTCAGAATCCCGTGATACAAAGCTCGGACCTGAAGAAATCACACGTGACATTCCGAACGTCGGGGAGGATGCGCTTCGTAACCTTGATGAGCGAGGAATTATCCGTATTGGTGCTGAAGTAAAAGACGGAGATCTTCTTGTGGGTAAAGTAACTCCAAAAGGGGTAACTGAACTAACTGCTGAAGAGCGCCTGCTTCACGCAATCTTCGGTGAAAAGGCCCGAGAAGTTCGCGATACATCGCTTCGTGTTCCGCATGGCGGCGGCGGTATCGTATTGGATGTTAAAGTCTTTAACCGTGAGGATGGAGATGAGCTTCCACCGGGAGTAAATCAATTAGTCCGTGCTTATATTGTTCAAAAACGTAAAATCTCTGAAGGAGATAAAATGGCGGGACGCCACGGTAACAAGGGTGTTATCTCCCGTATTCTTCCTGAAGAAGATATGCCATTCCTTCCAGATGGCACTCCGGTAGACATCATGTTGAATCCTCTAGGGGTTCCATCACGTATGAATATCGGTCAAGTGTTAGAGCTTCACCTTGGAATGGCTGCAAGGGCTCTTGGAATTCACGTTGCATCTCCGGTATTTGACGGTGCACGCGAAGAAGATGTCTGGTCTACCATCGAAGAAGCAGGAATGGCCGCTGATGCAAAGACTGTACTTTATGATGGCCGTTCAGGTGAACCATTCGACAACCGCGTTTCAGTCGGAGTCATGTACATGATCAAGCTGGCTCACATGGTTGATGATAAGCTTCATGCCCGTTCAACTGGACCATACTCTCTTGTTACGCAGCAGCCTCTGGGCGGTAAAGCACAGTTTGGCGGACAGCGTTTTGGTGAGATGGAGGTTTGGGCTCTTGAAGCATATGGCGCAGCTTATACACTGCAGGAAATCCTTACAGTTAAGTCGGATGACGTAGTTGGCCGTGTGAAAACGTATGAAGCCATTGTCAAGGGCGAAAATGTTCCAGAGCCAGGTGTTCCAGAATCATTCAAGGTACTGATAAAAGAACTCCAGAGCTTGGGTATGGATGTCAAAATCATGTCAGCAGAAGATAAAGAAATCGAGATGCTTGATACAGAAGATGATGATGACGCCAGCCAGGCAGATACCCTGACACTCGATGCAGAGAGCAAGGATCTGGTGGCAACTGAAACGGGAACTAAATCTAATCCGGTCATAAAAGACTGATATAATCAAAACAATCACAAGGCTTCACGATATAGTCAGGTAAGGGTATAACCTGAGATTAAAGGGAGGTAGGCCCCTTGATAGATGTTAATAATTTTGAGTATATGAAAATCGGGCTTGCTTCGCCTGACAAGATCCGTTCTTGGTCGCATGGCGAAGTAAAGAAGCCGGAAACAATAAACTATCGTACACTAAAGCCTGAAAAGGACGGCTTGTTCTGTGAAAGGATTTTCGGTCCTCAAAAAGACTGGGAATGCCATTGCGGAAAGTATAAGCGTGTACGTTATAAAGGTGTAGTCTGTGATCGATGCGGCGTTGAAGTAACGCGTGCCAAGGTTCGCCGTGAGCGTATGGGACACATTGAGCTTGCAGCCCCGGTATCCCATATCTGGTATTTCAAAGGTATTCCAAGCCGGATGGGACTTGTCCTGGACATGTCCCCCCGCGCTTTGGAGGAAGTTATTTATTTCGCCTCTTATGTAGTGACCGAAACAGGAGATACTGCATTAGAGAAGAAGCAGCTTTTATCTGAAAAAGAATACCGTGCATATCGCGAAAAGTATGGAACAAAGTTCCAGGCAGGCATGGGAGCAGAGGCTATTAAAAAGCTTTTATCTGATATCGACACTGAAAAAGAAGTAGATTCTTTAAAAGAAGAATTAAAAACTGCACAAGGACAAAGAAGAACTCGTGCTATCAAGCGTCTAGAAGTTCTCGAAGCCTTCAGGAATTCAGGGAACGAACCTTCATGGATGATTCTTGATGTACTACCGGTCATTCCTCCGGAGCTTCGCCCGATGGTACAATTAGATGGCGGACGCTTTGCAACTTCCGATCTGAATGATCTGTACCGCCGTGTAATTAACCGTAACAACCGTCTGAAAAGGCTGTTGGATCTTGGAGCGCCTAGCATTATCGTTCAAAACGAAAAGCGTATGCTGCAAGAAGCGGTAGATGCGCTGATTGATAACGGCCGCCGTGGGCGTCCTGTAACAGGACCGGGTAATAGGCCTTTAAAATCTTTATCCCATATGTTTAAAGGTAAACAGGGCCGTTTCCGTCAAAACCTTCTTGGTAAGCGTGTTGATTATTCCGGACGTTCTGTTATCGTCGTAGGTCCAAACCTTAAAATGTACCAATGCGGACTTCCTAAAGAAATGGCAATTGAGCTATTCAAGCCATTTGTTATGAAGGAATTGGTTCAAAAAGGATTAGCCCACAATATTAAATCAGCAAAACGTAAAATCGAAAGGCTGCAGCCAGAAGTTTGGGATGTGCTGGAATCCGTTATTAAGGAGCATCCGGTTCTGCTTAACCGTGCCCCTACTCTTCACAGGCTCGGAATCCAGGCTTTCGAACCAACATTGGTAGAAGGCCGCGCGATCCGTTTGCACCCGCTTGTATGTACGGCTTATAATGCCGATTTCGACGGCGATCAAATGGCGGTTCACGTTCCACTATCTTCTGAAGCACAAGCGGAAGCCCGCTTGCTTATGCTTGCAGCCCAGAATATCTTGAATCCTAAAGATGGAAAACCAGTTGTTACACCGTCACAGGATATGGTATTAGGCAACTATTACCTTACTCTTGAACGTGCTGGGGCAGTTGGTGAAGGAATGATTTTCAAAGATACAAATGAAGCGCTGCTTGCCTATCAAAATGGCTATGTACATCTGCATTCACGTGTAGCGGTCCATGCATCTTCATTAAACAATCAAACATTTACAGAGGAGCAGAACCAACAGCTGTTAATTACAACTGTAGGTAAGCTGGTTTTCAATGAAATCCTTCCTGCATCCTTCCCTTACATCAACGAACCTACAAGGGAGAACCTGGAAGTGAAAACTCCTGAACGGTACTTTGTTGAAAAAGGAGCAAATGTTGTTGAAAAGATAAGAGCACAGGAAATCATTGATCCGTTCAAGAAAAAGATCCTTGGAAATATCATAGCGGAAGTTTTCAAGCGATTTAAAATCACGGAAACCTCTAAAATGCTTGACCGTATGAAGGACCTGGGCTTTAGATATTCCACACGTGCCGGTATTACAGTAGGTGTGGCCGACATCGTTGTTTTGGAAGAAAAAACAAAGGTTATTGAAGAAGCTCAAACAAAGGTAGATAACGTGTTAAAACAATTCCGCCGCGGTTTAATTACTGAAGATGAGCGTTATGACCGTGTTATCTCCATTTGGAGTGCGGCTAAGGATAATATCCAGGCTAAACTAATGGGTTCATTGGATACAACCAACCCAATCTTTATGATGAGTGACTCAGGTGCCCGTGGTAATGCTTCGAACTTTACACAGCTTGCAGGTATGCGCGGACTGATGGCAAACCCGGCCGGTCGTATTATTGAGCTCCCAATTAAGTCAAGTTTCCGTGAAGGCTTAACCGTTTTAGAATACTTTATTTCTACACACGGAGCCCGTAAAGGCCTTGTAGATACAGCTCTTAAAACGGCAGACTCAGGTTACCTCACCCGTCGTCTGGTTGACGTGGCACAGGATGTTATCGTACGCGATGACGACTGTGGAACAGACCGGGGCCTTAAGATTTCAGCTCTTAAAGATGGAACAGAAGTAATCGAAAGGCTTGAAGAGCGTCTTGTAGGAAGACATGCTAGGAAAACAATCAAGCATCCAGAAACTAACGAAGTGATTGTACCTGAAAATGGTTTAATCACGGAAGATCTGGCTAACTATATTGAAGATAGCGGTATTGAAGAGGTTTGGATCCGTTCTGCCTTTACATGCAACACTTCACATGGTGTATGTAAAAAATGTTATGGACGCAATTTAGCTACAGGGCAGGAAGTCGAAGTTGGGGAAGCAGTCGGTATTATTGCGGCCCAATCAATCGGTGAACCAGGTACACAGCTGACAATGCGTACTTTCCATACGGGCGGAGTTGCCGGTGACGATATCACACAAGGTTTGCCTCGTATTCAGGAAATTTTTGAAGCGAGAAATCCGAAAGGTCAAGCCTTGATTACCGAAATTGAAGGTACAGTTGTGGCTATCAACGAAGTCAAGGATAAACAGCAGGAAATTGTTATTCAGGGCGAAGTTGAATCACGCACATATACTGCACCTTATACAGCACGCTTGAAGGTAACTGTTGATTCTCACGTTATGCGCGGTCAGGAACTTACAGAAGGATCCATTGATCCAAAAGAGCTCCTGAAAGTAAAAGACGTACTTTCTGTACAGGAATATCTGCTTCGTGAAGTTCAAAAAGTTTACCGTATGCAGGGTGTTGAAATTGGAGATAAGCATATAGAAGTTATGGTAAGACAAATGATGCGTAAAGTTCGTGTCATTGATGCAGGAGAAACTGATGTCCTTCCAGGTACACTTCTGGATGTCCACCAATTCACGGCTGCTAATACATCCGCTTTAATGGAAGGTAAGCTGCCGGCTACAGGCCGTCCAGTATTGCTTGGTATTACTAAAGCTTCTCTCGAAACAGATTCCTTCCTTTCTGCAGCATCCTTCCAGGAGACAACACGTGTCCTTACAGATGCAGCAATTAAGGGTAAGCGAGATGAACTTCTTGGCTTAAAGGAAAATGTTATTATTGGTAAACTGGTTCCTGCTGGAACTGGTATGACACGCTACAGAAAAGCGAAGCCTGTTCTTGCAGAAGATGCAAGCGAGGAAACAGTCACTGTAGATTAACCATTGAGTAATTCTTTAAATATAAGTAATAAGATGGCCGGTGATATTCTCACCGGTCTCCTTTTTTAAAGCTTCTGAGAACAATAAAACTTTTTTTAAAAAGTAAGTTGACATCTACTGCCTAAGGGTGGTATTATAGCAAAGGTGCTCCTATAATACCCTGTTGCTTTGGAGGATATGTAATATGTCTTATGAAAAAGTGCTACAGGCAAAGTCAGTGATTGTAGGAACGAAACAGACAGTGAGAGCTCTTAAGAACAACCTGATTCAAGAGGTAGTGATCTCAAAGGATGCTGACAGGACACTGACAGCAAAGATTGAGATGAATGCACGGGATTTAGGGGTTCCAATCACATATGTTGATTCGATGCAAATGCTTGGAAAAGCTTGTGGAATTGATGTTGGAGCAGCAGCTGTTGCCATTAAAAAGTAAAACTGTTTTTGTGGATATTCTGCAAAAACTTTGTTTTTGCTCATTTATGAACCACCTGGATGTGTGGTACTAGAATCGAAAATGTGAAGGGAGGACAATAACAATGCCTACTATTAATCAATTAGTGCGCAGAGGACGCGAGTCTAAAGAAGAGAAGTCAAAATCTCCAGCGCTAAACAAAGGTTACAACAGCTTTAAGAAAGCACAAACAAACGTTTCATCTCCACAAAAGCGTGGTGTATGTACGCGTGTTGGTACTATGACACCGAAGAAACCAAACTCAGCATTGCGTAAATATGCGCGTGTACGTTTGACTAACGGTATTGAGGTAACAGCTTATATCCCAGGTATCGGTCACAACTTACAAGAACACAGCGTGGTACTTATCCGCGGTGGACGTGTAAAGGATTTACCAGGGGTACGTTATCACATCGTTCGTGGTGCGCTTGATACTGCTGGTGTTAACAACCGTATGCAAGGCCGTTCAAAATACGGTACGAAGCGTCCAAAAGCAGCAAAAAAATAATCTAAAAATATGAACCTTACTGAAAGGAGGAACATTCATGCCTCGTAAAGGACCTGTTTCAAAAAGAGATGTATTGCCGGATCCAATTTACAATTCAAAACTTGTGACTCGTTTGATCAACAAAATGATGGTTGACGGACAAAGAGGTAAATCACAAAAAATTCTTTACTCAGCATTTGATATCATTGCGGAACGTTCTGGCAAAGATGCAATCGAAGTGTTTGATCAAGCACTTAAGAACATCATGCCTGTACTGGAAGTAAAAGCACGTCGTGTAGGTGGTGCAAACTACCAAGTACCTGTGGAGGTGCGCCCAGATCGCCGTTCAACTCTTGGACTTCGCTGGTTAGTTAACTACTCTCGTTCACGTGGAGAAAAAACGATGGAAGAGCGTTTGGCTAACGAAATTCTTGATGCAGCAAACAACACTGGTGCTTCTGTTAAGAAACGTGAAGATACTCATAAAATGGCTGAAGCAAATAAAGCATTTGCTCACTATCGCTGGTAAAATCCAACCAAACACTATTACCCATATATGGAAGGAGAAATACCCCAATGGCAAGAGAGTTCTCCTTGGCTAATACTCGTAATATCGGCATCATGGCCCACATCGATGCCGGTAAAACGACTACGACTGAGCGCGTATTATATTACACTGGCCGTATTCACAAGATTGGTGAAACTCATGAAGGTGCATCTCAGATGGACTGGATGGAGCAGGAACAAGAACGCGGTATCACCATTACATCTGCAGCAACTACTGCAGCATGGAAAGGACACCGCGTTAATATCATCGACACACCTGGACACGTAGACTTCACAGTTGAAGTTGAACGTTCATTGCGTGTACTGGATGGTGCTGTTGCTGTTCTTGATGCCCAATCAGGTGTTGAGCCTCAAACTGAAACAGTTTGGCGCCAGGCTACAACTTACGGAGTACCACGTGTTGTATTTGTAAACAAGATGGACAAAATCGGTGCTGACTTCTTATATTCAGTAAAAACGATTCATGAACGTCTTCAAGCAAATGCACACCCAATTCAGCTGCCAATCGGTGCTGAAGACGAGTTCGAAGCGATCATTGACTTGATTGAAATGAACGCTACGTTCTACGGCAATGACCTAGGTACTGATATCGAAGTGCGTGATATTCCTGAGGAATACAAAGCGCAGGCCGACGAATACCGTGAAAAGCTAGTAGAAGCTGTTGCAGAATTAGACGAAGAATTAATGGAAAAATACCTTGGCGGTGAAGAAATCACTAAAGAAGAGCTTAAAGCGGCTATTCGTAAAGGTACAGTAAACGTTGAATTCTTCCCTGTAATCTGTGGATCAGCATTCAAAAACAAAGGTGTTCAATTAATGCTAGATGCAGTTATTGACTATCTTCCAGCTCCTGTTGATGTGCCAGCTATTAAAGGTACTCTTCCGGATTCCGAAGAAGAAGTAACTCGTCCATCAAGTGATGAAGAGCCATTTGCAGCTCTTGCGTTTAAGGTTATGACAGATCCTTATGTAGGAAAACTTACATTCTTCCGCGTGTACTCTGGTACATTGCAATCAGGTTCATATGTAATTAACTCTACAAAAGGTAAGCGTGAACGTATTGGACGTATCCTTCAAATGCACGCAAACAGCCGTGAAGAAATCTCAGAAGTACACGCTGGGGATATCGCTGCTGCTGTTGGTTTGAAAGATACTACAACTGGAGATACTCTATGTGATGACAAGAATCAAGTTATTCTTGAATCCATGGTATTCCCAGAGCCAGTTATCTCACTTTCCGTTGAACCTAAATCTAAAGCGGACCAAGACAAAATGTCTAACGCTTTACAAAAGCTGCAAGAAGAAGATCCAACATTCCGTGCACATACAGACCAGGAAACTGGACAAACAATCATTGCTGGTATGGGTGAGCTTCACCTAGATATACTCGTTGATCGTATGCGCCGTGAATTCAAAGTAGAAGCTAATGTTGGTGCTCCTCAGGTTGCGTATCGTGAAACTTTCCGTGGATCTGCACAGGTTGAAGGAAAGTTCGTACGTCAGTCAGGCGGCCGCGGACAATTCGGACACGTTTGGATTGAATTCTCTCCAAATGAAGAAGGAAAAGGCTTTGAGTTTGAAAACGGTATTGTAGGTGGGGTTGTTCCTCGTGAATACATTCCTGCTGTACAAGCTGGACTACAAGATTCTTTAGATAATGGAGTTCTTGCTGGATTCCCATTAGTAGACATTAAAGCTCGTTTATTTGACGGGTCTTACCATGATGTTGACTCCAACGAAATGGCGTTTAAGATCGCTGCTTCTATGGCATTGAAAAACGCTGCTTCTAAATGTAACCCAGTAATCCTTGAGCCAATTATGAAAGTCGAAGTAGTTATTCCTGAAGAATATTTGGGAGATATCATGGGTGATATTACATCTCGCCGTGGTCGTGTAGAAGGTATGGAAGCTCGCGGTAACGCACAAGTTGTACGCGCGATGGTTCCACTATCTGAAATGTTTGGATATGCTACTTCACTACGTTCTAACACTCAAGGACGCGGAACATTCTCTATGCACTTCGACCACTATGAAGAAGTACCAAAGAGCATTTCTGAAGAAATTATCAAAAAAAATAAAGGTGAATAATTGATTTTCATCTCTTATTAAAGTATAACTACTTATGTAAGCTATGAAAGCAGCATTTTTTGGGCTTTCATAGCAACTATACTTAATCCATAAACAATTTTAAGGAGGAATTTCCTAATGGGAAAAGCTAAATTCGACCGCTCTAAACCGCACGTTAATATCGGTACAATTGGTCACGTTGACCATGGTAAAACTACTTTAACAGCTGCTATCACAACTGTACTTGCTAAAGCAGGTGGAGCTGAAGCACGCGCTTACGATCAAATCGACGCTGCTCCAGAAGAAAGAGAGCGTGGTATCACAATCTCAACTGCACACGTTGAGTATGAAACTGCTAGCCGTCACTATGCACACGTTGACTGCCCAGGACACGCTGACTATGTTAAAAACATGATCACTGGTGCTGCTCAAATGGATGGCGGAATCCTTGTAGTATCTGCTGCTGACGGCCCAATGCCACAAACTCGTGAGCACATCCTTCTTTCTCGTCAAGTAGGTGTACCTTACCTTGTTGTATTCATGAACAAGTGTGACATGGTGGACGACGAAGAGCTTCTTGAATTAGTAGAAATGGAGATCCGTGACCTTCTTTCTGAATATGAGTTCCCTGGTGATGACATCCCAGTTATCAAAGGATCTGCTCTTAAAGCTCTAGAAGGCGATGCTGCTTGGGAAGAAAAAATCGTTGAGCTAATGACAGCTGTTGACGAATATATCCCAACTCCAACTCGTGACACTGAAAAGCCATTCATGATGCCTGTTGAGGATGTATTCTCAATCACTGGCCGTGGTACTGTTGCTACAGGACGTGTAGAGCGTGGACAAGTTAAAGTTGGTGACACTGTTGAAATCACTGGTTTCACTGAAGAGCCAAAACCAACAACTGTAACAGGTGTTGAAATGTTCCGTAAGCTTCTTGACTATGCTGAAGCTGGAGACAACATCGGAGCTCTTCTACGTGGTGTATCTCGTGAAGAAATCCAACGTGGCCAAGTACTTGCTAAGCCGGGTACAATCAAGCCACACACTAAGTTCAAAGCAGAAGTTTACGTTCTTTCTAAAGAAGAAGGTGGACGTCACACTCCATTCTTCACTAACTATCGCCCACAGTTCTACTTCCGTACAACTGATGTAACTGGTATTTGCAACCTTCCTGAAGGTGTAGAAATGGTTATGCCTGGCGACAACATCGAAATGACTGTTGAACTTATCGCTCCTATCGCTATCGAAGAAGGTACTAAGTTCTCTATCCGTGAGGGTGGACGTACTGTAGGCGCTGGCGTAGTTGCTACAATCCAAGAATAATTTATAGAAACCTTATAGTTTTTGCAAAAGAGCAGACGGGACGCCGTCTGCTCTTTTTATATGGTTGTTTTTCATTCGGGTGAAAAGTACAGGAGATTTGGATAAGCGGGTGATGCAGACTTGGGTTGACTGGGTTGGATTAAATGATACAACCCAATGAAATATTTGTATGAATAACAACTGTCCGAGAAACTTTTTCGGGCTTTTCATACTAATTAACCGATTTGGAGCTATTCATTCTTCGACCACTGAGTTTATTGCTTTTGGAACTATATAATAGAAGAAAATAATTACAACACTACTTTTTAAAAATTGTCTTGAAAATATGTAGGCATCTATGTATAATAGTAGAAGTGTGTCAGACAAAGAAAGTGTAAGATTAACTTGCATCTTCTGAAAGTTTTATGTATAATAGACAATGTTGGTCTTTGACTGCGATGATGTGGAAGGTTGCTGACACACCCGGCCGCTTTGCCATGGCGAGTGTGTGGGAAATTTCTGCTGAGAAAGTCTATTTTAAAAATAGGCGAAAAGGAGGGAAAATAATGGCAAAACAAAAAATTCGTATACGTTTGAAAGCATATGATCACAGGATTCTTGATCAATCTGCTGAGAAAATTGTAGAAACTGCAAAGCGTTCTGGTGCGGCTGTATCTGGGCCGATTCCACTGCCGACTGAAAGATCTGTTTATACAATCCTTCGTGCGGTTCATAAATACAAAGATTCTCGTGAACAATTCGAGATGCGTACACACAAGCGTCTAATCGATATTGTGAACCCAACTCCACAAACAGTTGATTCATTAATGCGTTTAGATTTGCCGTCAGGTGTTGACATTGAAATTAAACTGTAATTCATATAAAAACAAAACATTATAGGAGGTGTGACTAATGACCAAAGGAATCTTAGGAAGAAAAATCGGTATGACGCAAGTATTTGCTGAGAACGGTGAACTTATTCCTGTAACTGTTGTAGAAGCTGCTAATAACGTTGTTCTTCAAAAGAAAACTGTTGAAGCAGACGGCTACGAGGCGGTACAGATCGGTTTTGAAGATAAGCGCGAAAAGCTTTCCAACAAACCTGCTAAAGGCCACGTCGCAAAAGCTAATACTGCACCTAAGCGCTTCATTCGCGAATTCCGTGATTTTGACGGGGTTGAAATGGGTCAGGAAGTCAAAGTTGATATTTTCGCTGAAGGCGATGTAGTTGATGTAACAGGAGTATCTAAAGGTAAAGGGTTCCAGGGTGTTATTAAGCGCCACGGACAATCTCGCGGACCAATGGCTCACGGTTCTCGCTACCACCGCCGCCCAGGTTCAATGGGGCCGGTTGCTCCAAACCGTGTATTCAAAAACAAACTATTGCCTGGACGTATGGGTGGAGAACAGATTACTGTTCAAAACTTGACAATCGTTAAGGTTGATGTTGAGCGCAACTTGCTTTTAATCAAAGGAAACGTTCCCGGAGCTAGAAAGGCTCTATTAAAAGTTAAAAGTGCGGTTAAAGTGAAGTAATTATTTAAGGAAGGAGGAGCATTAGAATGCCAAAAGTTACAATGTTCAATCAAGCTGGAACCCAAGTTGGCGATATCGAGCTAAACGATTCCATCTTTGGTATTGAACCAAATAACCATGTATTATTCGAAGCGATCATCATGCAAAGAGCATCACTTCGTCAAGGAAACCACAAAGTTAAAAACCGTTCTGAAGTAGCAGGCGGTGGACGTAAACCATGGCGTCAAAAAGGAACTGGACGTGCCCGTCAAGGTTCTATCCGTTCACCACAATGGCGCGGCGGTGGTACTGTCTTCGGACCAACTCCACGCTCTTACAGCTATAAAATGCCTAAGAAAATGCGTCGTCTAGCTATCAAATCAGCATTATCCGCTAAAGCATTGGAACAAGAAATCATTGTTCTTGAAAACCTTGCTTTTGAAGCTCCGAAAACAAAAGAATTTACAGCTGTCCTTAAAGGGCTTTCTGTAGACACTAAAGCTTTGATCGTAACTGACGGTTTAGATGAAAAGATTGCTCTTTCTGCACGTAACATCCCAGGTGTTACAGTTGTAGAAGCTGCTGGTCTTAATGTTCTTGATGTTGTATCACACAACAAATTGATCATGACTAAGTCAGCTGTTGAAAAAGTAGAGGAGGTGCTTGCATAATGGATGCTCGCGATATCATTAAGCGCCCCGTAATTACTGAACACTCTTCAGAGTTAATGGCTGAAAAAAAATACACTTTTGAAGTTGATGTAAGAGCTAATAAAACTCAAGTTAAAGATGCTGTACAAGAAATCTTTGGCGTGCAAGTTGACAAAGTTAACATCATGAACTACAAAGGTAAATTCAAGCGCATGGGTAAACATGCAGGTTACACAAACAAGCGCCGCAAGGCAATTGTTAAATTAACTGCTGACAGCAAAGAAATCGAACTTTTTGAAGCTTAATTCATAAAAGAAGGAGGGAAATACAATGGCGATTAAAAAGTATAAACCTACCTCTAACGGTCGACGCGGGATGACAGTTTCTGATTTTGCTGAAATCACTACAAGCACTCCAGAAAAGTCACTTCTTGCTCCTTTAAAGAGAAAAGGCGGCCGTAACAATCAAGGTAAGTTAACTGTTCGTCATCAAGGTGGCGGCCATAAGCGTCAATACCGTATTATCGACTTTAAGCGCGATAAAGATGGTATACCTGGACGCGTTGCTACTATTGAATACGATCCAAACCGTTCTGCAAACATTGCATTAATTAATTACGTTGATGGAGAAAAGCGTTACATCCTAGCTCCTAAAAACCTAGAAGTAGGTCTGGAGATCATGTCAGGCCCTGAGGCTGATATTAAAGTGGGTAATGCACTACCTTTATCAAACATTCCGGTAGGTACTGTGGTACACAATATCGAACTTAAACCAGGAAAAGGCGGACAATTGGTTCGTTCTGCAGGTACTTCTGCTCAAGTTCTTGGTAAAGAAGGCCGTTATGTTCTTGTGCGTTTAAATTCTGGAGAAGTTCGCATGATTCTTGCTACTTGCCGCGCTACTGTTGGTCAAGTTGGTAATGAGCAGCACGAATTGATCAACATTGGTAAAGCAGGCCGCTCTCGCTGGTTAGGCAAGCGCCCAACTGTCCGCGGATCTGTAATGAACCCTAACGATCACCCGCACGGTGGTGGTGAAGGACGTTCACCAATCGGACGTAAATCACCAATGTCTCCATGGGGCAAACCAACTCTTGGTGCTAAAACTCGTAAGAAGAAAAATAAATCCGACAAGTTTATCGTACGTCGTCGTAAAAAATAACGGGGTTGAACTACGGTTCATTAACAGAACCGTAGAACAATCACGAAGGGAGGCACTTACATGGGACGCAGTTTGAAAAAAGGACCTTTCGTTGATGAGCATTTAATGGTCAAGGTTGAAAAATTGAATGAAGCAGACAAGAAGCAAGTTGTTAAGACTTGGTCTCGCCGTTCAACAATCTTCCCGCAATTCATCGGTCATACAATCGCTGTCTATGATGGTCGTAAACACGTACCGGTATATGTAACAGAAGACATGGTAGGTCACAAACTGGGCGAATTCGCGCCTACACGTACTTACAAAGGTCACGCAAGTGACGATAAGAAAACAAGACGTTAATGAGAGGAGGGCAACTCATGCAAGCAAAAGCTATTGCTAGAACAGTCCGTATTGCTCCTCGTAAAGTCCGTTTAGTAGCTGATTTAATCCGAGGCAAGCAAGTAGGCGAAGCTGTGGCAATTCTTCGTTTTACTCCAAAAGCTGCTTCTCCAGTCGTAGAAAAGGTGTTAAAATCTGCTGTTGCTAACGCAGAACACAACTACGACATGGATGTTAATAACTTGGTTATTACAGAAGCTTATGTAAATGAAGGGCCAACATTGAAACGTTTCCGTCCACGCGCAATGGGACGTGCAAGCGCAATTAATAAACGTACTAGTCATATTACTATCGTAGTATCAGAAAAGAAGGAGGGATAATCTGTGGGTCAAAAGGTAAATCCGGTCGGTATGCGTATTGGAATCATTCGTGATTGGGAATCCAAATGGTACGCAGGCAAAGACTATGCAGATCTTTTACATGAAGACATTAAAGTTCGTGAATACATCACGAAACGTTTAAGCGATGCTTCTGTATCTAAGGTTGAAATCGAACGTGCTGCAAACCGTGTGAACATTTCTGTACACACAGCTAAGCCAGGTATGGTAATTGGTAAAGGCGGTACTGAAGTTGAAGCACTTCGTAAAGCTCTAAATCAATTAACTGGCAAACGAGTACACATCAACATCATTGAAATTAAGAGAGCGGATCTTGATGCGAAATTAGTAGCTGAAAACATCGCTCGCCAGCTTGAAAACCGCGTTTCTTTCCGTCGTGCTCAAAAGCAAGCTATTCAACGCACAATGCGTGCTGGTGCACAAGGTATTAAAACTCAGGTTTCTGGACGTCTTGGCGGTGCTGATATCGCTCGTGCTGAACATTACAGCGAAGGTACTGTTCCACTTCATACACTTCGTGCTGACATCGACTATGCTACTGCTGAAGCGGATACTACTTACGGTAAGCTTGGCGTGAAAGTATGGATCTATCGTGGAGAAGTCCTTCCTACTAAGAAGAAGTCCGAGGAAGGAGGAAAATAATATGTTAATGCCTAAACGCGTTAAATATCGCCGTGAACACCGCGGTAAAATGAGAGGCCGTGCAAAGGGCGGAACTGAAGTTCATTTTGGTGAGTTTGGTCTTCAAGCTCAAGAAGCTTCATGGATTACAAACCGTCAGATCGAAGCAGCTCGTATCGCAATGACTCGTTACATGAAACGTGGCGGTAAAGTTTGGATCAAAATTTTCCCAAGCAAGCCGTTCACTGCCAAGCCTCTAGAAGTTCGGATGGGTTCCGGTAAAGGTGCTCCTGAAGGATGGGTAGCGGTTGTAAAACCTGGCAAAGTTATGTTTGAAATCTCCGGTGTCTCTGAAGAGGTAGCACGTGAAGCGTTGCGCCTTGCAGCACACAAACTTCCAATTAAATGCAAGTTTGTAAAACGAGAAGAAATTGGTGGTGAATCAAATGAAGGCTAATGAAATCAAAGAACTTACCACTGCCGAAATTGAACAAAAAGTTAAATCTCTTAAAGAAGAACTATTTAATCTTCGTTTCCAGCTAGCTACTGGACAACTTGAAAATACTGCACGTATCCGTGAAGTGCGCAAATCGATCGCACGTATGAAGACTGTTGTACGTGAAAGAGAGATCGCTGTTAACAATCGATAAATGAGGGGAGGTTTGCGTAAATGAGCGAACGCAACCAACGCAAGGTTTATACTGGCCGTGTTGTATCCGACAAAATGGATAAAACAATCACAGTTATGGTTGAAACCTATAAAAAACACACTCTATACGGTAAACGCGTTAAATATTCTAAGAAATTTAAGGCGCATGACGAGCAGAATGAAGCGAAGCTTGGCGATACAGTAAGAATCATGGAAACTCGCCCACTTTCAGCTACTAAACGCTTCCGTCTAGTTGAAGTTGTAGAAAAAGCAGTAATCATTTAATATAGGTTTTCGGATTATGTTAATTCCGAAGGGAGGTTTCGTACATGATTCAACAAGAAACACGTTTAAAAGTCGCTGACAATTCTGGTGCACGCGAAGTACTAACAATTAAAGTTCTTGGTGGTTCTGGCCGCAAAACTGCTAACATCGGTGATATCATCGTATGTACAGTAAAACAAGCAACGCCAGGAGGCGTTGTTAAAAAAGGTGACGTTGTTAAAGCGGTTGTTGTACGTACTAAGTTCGGTGTTCGTCGTAATGATGGTTCATACATCAAGTTTGACGAAAATGCTTGTGTTATCATCCGTGATGACAAGAGCCCGCGCGGTACCCGTATCTTCGGACCTGTTGCCCGTGAACTTCGTGACAACAGCTTCATGAAGATCGTTTCTCTAGCTCCAGAAGTTTTATAATGATAAATTCTTTAATGCCCTTTCAAGGAGGTGCGAAGCTAATGCATGTTAAAAAAGGTGACAAAGTCGTAGTCATCTCTGGTAAGGACAAAGGCAAACAAGGTGTCATCCTTGAAGCATATCCGAAGAAAAACCGTGTGCTTGTTGAAGGAGTCAACATCGTGAAGAAGCACTCAAAGCCTTCTCAAGCTAATCCACAAGGTGGAATCAATAGCCAAGAAGCTGCTATTCACGTTTCTAACGTTATGCCTCTTGATCCTAAATCAGGTAATCCAACTCGTGTTGGTTACAAGGTGGTTGACGGCAAGAAAGTACGCGTAGCTATTAAATCAGGTGAATCTTTAGATAAATAAGTTACTGAAGAAGGGAGGTACAATAAAGAATGAACCGCCTAAAGGAAAAATTCCAAAAAGAAATGACTCCTGCTCTAATGAGCAAGTTCAATTATAAATCGGTTATGGAAGTTCCAAAAATCGAGAAAATCGTTATAAACATGGGTGTGGGTGACGCTGTTGCCAACGCAAAATCCCTAGATAATGCAGTGGAAGAACTAACTTTGATCACTGGTCAAAAACCATTGGTTACAAAGGCTAAGAAATCTATCGCAGGTTTCCGTCTACGTGAAGGAATGCCTATCGGTGCGAAAGTAACATTGCGCGGCGAGCGTATGTATGAATTCCTTGATAAATTAGTATCTGTTTCTTTACCACGTGTACGTGACTTCCGCGGTGTCTCCAAGAAATCATTCGACGGACGCGGAAACTACACTTTAGGTGTTAAAGAACAGCTTATCTTCCCTGAGATTGATTATGATAAAGTGAGCAAGGTTCGCGGTATGGACATCGTTATCGTAACGACTGCTAATACTGATGAAGAAGCTCGTGAACTATTAACACAATTTGGAATGCCGTTCCAAAAGTAATCTCTAAATAAAGGGAGGCGAAAACGTGGCTAAAAAATCTATGATCTTGAAGCAAAAGCGCGGAGCAAAGTTTAAAGTACAAGACTATACACGCTGCGAACGTTGCGGTCGTCCACATTCAGTACTACGTAAATTCAAGCTTTGCCGTATTTGCTTCCGTGAACTTGCATATAAAGGACAAATTCCTGGCGTTAAGAAAGCTAGCTGGTAAAACCCGATTTTGGGAAGGAGGTAATATTAAATGGTCATGACAGATCCTATTGCAGATATGCTTACTCGCATCCGTAATGCGAACATGGTTCGTCACGAAAAACTGGAAGTTCCTGCTTCAAAGATTAAGAGAGATATTGCTGAAATCTTAAAGCGTGAAGGCTTCGTGCGTGACGTTGAATTAATCGAAGACAACAAGCAAGGTGTTATCCGTATCTTCTTGAAGTACGGTGTTAATAACGAACGTGTTATCACTGGCCTAAAGCGCATCAGCAAACCTGGTTTGCGTGTTTATGCAAAAACTGGTGAAGTTCCACGCGTTCTTAACGGTTTAGGTATCGCAATCGTTTCTACTTCTCAAGGCGTTATCACTGATAAAGAAGCTCGCGCTAAACAAGTTGGCGGAGAAGTATTAGCATACGTTTGGTAATAAATTTCTTACACGAATGGAGGTGCACTAGATGTCACGCGTAGGTAAAAAACCTATTGAAATCCCTGCTGGCGTTACTATTACTAGCAACAATGGTACTGTAACTGTAAAAGGTCCAAAGGGTGAATTAACAAGAACATTTAATGCGGATATTGCAATCAGCATTGAGGAAAACGTGATTACTGTTTCACGTCCAACTGATTCTAAAGAACACCGCGCATTACACGGAACTACTCGCGCTGTAATCTCTAACATGGTTGAGGGAGTATCTAAAGGCTTCGAAAGATCTTTAGAACTTATCGGTGTTGGTTACCGTGCTACAAAACAAGGTTCAAAGCTTGTACTTAACGTTGGTTACTCTCATCCGGTTGAGATCGAACCTGAGGCTGGCCTTGAGGTTGAAGTTCCATCAAATACAAAAATTATCGTAAGAGGCGCAAACAAAGAACGCGTTGGCGCGCTTGCTGCTAATATCCGTGACGTTCGTCCGCCAGAGCCGTATAAAGGCAAAGGTATCCGTTATGAAGGCGAATTCGTTCGTCGTAAAGAAGGTAAAACAGGTAAGTAATGCTGCCTAGGTAAACGAAAGGAGTGACGTAAATGATTACGAAGGCTAACAAAAATTCTGTTCGTAAGAAAAGACATGCACGTGTACGTGCTAAGCTTTCAGGAACTGAAGCTCGTCCTCGTTTGAATGTGTTCCGTTCTAACCAACACATTTACGCACAGCTGATTGATGATGTAAACGGCGTAACTTTGGCAAGCGCTTCTACTCTTGATAAAGAGCTTGAAGTTGCTGGCAACAACGCTGAAGCAGCACAAAAGGTTGGCGAACTAATCGCAAAACGTGCGGTTGAGAAAGGTTATGCATCTGTGGTATTTGACCGCGGAGGATACCTTTTCCATGGTCGTATTAAAGCATTAGCGGACGCTGCTCGTGAAAACGGCTTAGAATTTTAATAGACAAAGGAGGGACAAAACAGATGCGTCGTATTGATCCTAATAAATTAGAACTTGAAGAGCGTGTAGTTACGGTTAACCGCGTAGCTAAGGTTGTTAAAGGCGGACGTCGTTTCCGTTTCACTGCACTTGTAGTTGTAGGGGACAAAAACGGTCATGTTGGATTTGGTACAGGTAAAGCTCAAGAAGTACCAGATGCAATCCGTAAAGCAATCGAAGATGCAAAGAAAAACCTGGTCACTGTACCAATGGTAGGAACTACAATTCCTCACCTAGTGAACGGCCGCTTTGGTGCGGGACACATCCTTTTGAAGCCTGCTTCTGAAGGTACTGGAGTAATCGCTGGAGGGCCGGTTCGTGCGGTTCTTGAGTTAGGCGGAATTAGTGATATTCTTTCTAAATCTCTGGGTTCCAACACACCAATCAACATGGTTCGTGCTACATTGGACGGATTAAAGCAATTAAAACGCGCTGAGGACGTAGCTAAGCTGCGTGGAAAATCAGTAGAAGAACTGTTAGGATAAGGAGGGAAATCAAATGGCTAATAAATTAGAAATTACCCTCACTCGCAGCTTGATTGGTCGCCCTGAAGATCAACGCGTTACAGTTAACACTCTGGGATTACGCAAAATGCATCAGACAGTTGTTCATGATGATAACCCTGCGATTCGCGGTATGATTAACAAAGTTGCTCATCTTGTTACTGTAAAGGAACAATAAAATAAATTCTCTCTAACAAGGAGGTGCCAACATGAAACTTCATGAACTACAACCTACAGAAGGTTCTCGTCAAGAACGCAAACGTAAAGGTCGCGGTATCGGTTCTGGTAACGGTAAAACAGCAGGTAAAGGACATAAAGGTCAAAACGCTCGCTCAGGCGGCGGAGTACGCCTTGGTTTTGAAGGTGGTCAAACACCACTTTTCAGACGTCTTCCTAAGCGCGGTTTCACTAACATTAACCGTAAGGACTACGCTATCGTTAACCTTGATACTCTAAATCGTTTCGAGGATGGAACTGAAGTAACACCTGCTCTTCTAGTTGAATCAGGTATTGTAAGCAATGAAAAAGCTGGAATCAAAATTCTAGCTAAAGGCAATGTCGAGAAAAAGCTTACTGTTAAAGCTCATAAATTCTCCTCTACTGCAAAAGAAGCGATCGAAGCTGCTGGCGGTAAAACTGAGGTGATTTAATGTTTCGCACGGTCTCCAATTTTATGCGCGTGGGTGAAATCAGAAATAAGATCATTTTTACTCTTTTAATGTTGATCGTATATCGCATCGGTACATTTATTCCTGTACCGAATGTGAATGCCGAACTGTTAAAAGCACAAGATGAACTGAATGTTTTCGGAATCTTAAACACCTTCGGCGGTGGAGCGCTTTATAACTTCTCTATTCTAGCGATGGGGATCATGCCTTACATTACGGCCTCCATCATTGTGCAGCTCCTGCAAATGGACGTAGTTCCAAAATTTGCAGAATGGGCAAAGCAGGGTGATGTTGGACGCCGTAAGTTAGCTCAGTTTACCCGCTACG
The DNA here is from genome assembly GCF_003429095.1 of Peribacillus saganii. Lineage (GTDB taxonomy): Bacteria > Bacillota > Bacilli > Bacillales > DSM-1321 > Peribacillus > Peribacillus saganii. The sequence goes on along the minus strand of NZ_QVTE01000032.1, from coordinate 24,462 downwards.
GTACGATTGTGCTTGGTTTCATCCAGGCCTTTGGTATGTCTTACGGATTCAATAACATGGCTGGAGGACAGCTGATACAAAACCCGGGTGTTGGGACTTACTTGCTAATTGCGGTAGTTTTAACAGCAGGTACTGCTTTCTTAATGTGGTTGGGAGAACTTATTACTTCTAAGGGAGTAGGAAATGGTATCTCAATCATAATCTTTGCGGGGATCGTAGCTGGTATTCCATCAACGGTAAACCAGATTTACGCTCAGCAATTTGAAAATGCAGGAGAGCAGCTATTTATTCGAATAATAACTGTTCTATTAATTCTTCTTGCTGTAATTGCAATCGTTGTTGGTGTTGTATTTATCCAGCAAGCACTTCGAAAGATTCCGATTCAATACGCAAAACGTGCTGCTGGACGCAGTCCGGCAGGCGGACAGTCGACACACCTTCCATTAAAGGTGAATGCGGCTGGCGTTATTCCTGTTATCTTTGCAATGGCGTTTATCATTACACCAACGACGATTGCTTCGTTCTTTGGTTCTAATGATGTTACTCTATGGATTCAAAAGACATTTGATTACACTAAGCCAATTGGTATGATAATCTATGTTGCTCTCATCATTGCTTTCTCTTATTTCTATGCTTTCATTCAGGTTAACCCTGAACAAATGGCTGATAATCTGAAAAAGCAGGGTGGGTATGTTCCAGGGATCCGTCCAGGCCAAAGTACACAGGACTACTTAACGCGTGTATTGTATCGTTTAACATTTGTAGGCTCCCTATTCCTGGCGGCCATTTCTGTTTTACCGGTCTTTTTCATTTCGTTTGCTAATTTGCCGCAGTCGGCTCAAATCGGCGGAACTTCCCTACTGATCGTAGTTGGGGTTGCGCTTGATACAATGAAGCAGCTTGAAGCTCAATTAGTAAAACGTCACTATAAAGGCTTTATAAAATAATGTGTTTTTTGGGAACCACGAGTTCCCTTAAACCCATTATGGAGTTTGAGGGGGATTAGTGTGAATCTGGTATTAATGGGGCTTCCCGGTGCTGGAAAAGGCACTCAAGCCGAAAGAATCGTAGAAAATTATGACATCCCTCATATCTCTACTGGAGATATGTTCCGAGCTGCTATTAAAGATGGAACGGAACTTGGTTTACAGGCGAAATCATTTATGGATAAAGGCGAACTTGTGCCTGATGAAGTCACAATCGGAATTGTTCGTGAAAGATTAAGCAAATCGGACTGTGAGAAAGGCTTTCTGCTTGATGGCTTTCCGCGCACTGTCGCTCAAGCTGAAGCACTTGAGAGCATCCTTGCAGACTTGCAGCGCCGCATTGACTTTGTTATCAACATTGATGTAGATAAAAGTATTCTGATGGAAAGATTAACAGGCCGCCGCATTTGCAAGAACTGTGGTGCTACCTATCATCTTGCATTTAATCCGCCAGCAAAAGACGGAGTATGTGACCGCTGTGGCGGAGAGCTTTATCAACGGGCTGATGATAATGAAGAAACGGTTCAAAACCGTTTAGATGTAAATTTGGCGCAAACAGAGCCGCTTCTTAACTTTTATAAAGAAAAAGGCTATGTTCGCAACATTAATGGTCAAAAGCACATGGAAGAAGTGTTTTCAGATATCCAAGAACTGGTTGGAGGATTGCGTTAATGATCATCTGTAAGACTCCGCGCGAGATTGAAATCATGAGAGAAGCAGGGAGGATTGTTGCTTTAACTCATCAAGAGATAAAGAAACACGTTGTTCCTGGTATCACAACGAAAGAACTGGATGCAATTGCTGAAAGCTTTATTCGTAAACATGATGCATTCCCTTCATTTAAAGGGTATAATGGATTTCGCGGCAGCATTTGCGCATCTGTTAACAATGAGCTTGTCCATGGCATTCCGGGTAGCCGGGTTCTTAATGAAGGCGATATAATCAGCATTGATATTGGTGCGAAGTATAACGGTTATCACGGAGACTCAGCTTGGACGTACCCGGTCGGCAACATTGATGAAGAAACCATGAGGCTCTTGGAAGTAACAGAAGAGTCATTATATAGAGGGCTGAAGGAAGCCTTGCCAGGCGTGCGTCTTTCAAATATCTCCCATGCAATTCAAACCTATGTCGAAGCCCGCGATTTCTCAATCGTTCGTGAGTATGTAGGCCACGGAATTGGTCAAGACTTACATGAGGACCCTCAAATTCCTCACTATGGTCCACCCGATAAGGGCCCTCGCTTAAAACCGGGAATGGTTCTTGCTGTTGAACCTATGGTTAACGCAGGAAGCCGGTATGTGAAAACCTTGGAGGATAACTGGACTGTTGTAACCGTTGACGGAAAAAAGTGCGCCCACTTTGAACATACTATCGCAATCACTGAATCTGGGTTTGAGATCCTTACCAAACCGTAAGTTAGGTGATAGGATTGAAAGATGAAAAAACTAGTTTACGCATAGGGCAATTTGTTCTCATTACCCAAGGTCGAGATACTGGGAATTATGCAGTTGTCATCAGGTTGCTCGATGAAAGGTTTGTTTTGATCGCTGATGGCATGAAACACCGGTTTCATGATCCAAAGAGGAAAAACATCCACCACTTGCGTTTCCTTGATTGTATATCTACAGAAGTTCGTAACAGTATCGTAGAATCAGGTTATGTCACTAATGGGAAGCTTCGTTTTGCGGTTTCGAAATTTGTGAATGAACATGTTGCAAAAGAGAAGGGAGAATAAGAAGATGGCGAAAGACGATGTAATTGAAGTAGAAGGGAAAGTTCAAGAGACTTTGCCTAATGCAATGTTTAAGGTAGAATTAGAAAATGGTCATACTGTATTAGCTCACGTATCCGGGAAAATTCGTATGCACTTCATTCGCATTTTGCCTGGGGATAGAGTAACTGTTGAGCTTTCACCTTATGATCTAACTCGCGGAAGAATCACTTACCGATTTAAATAAAGTAAGCTCCGATTTGTATAAGGAGGTTAGATAGCAATGAAAGTCAGACCATCAGTTAAGCCAATCTGCGAAAAGTGCAAAGTAATCCGCAGAAGAGGCAAAGTAATGGTTATTTGCGAAAACCCTAAGCATAAACAAAAACAAGGTTAATATTGAAGGAGGTGCACTCACATGGCACGTATTGCTGGTGTTGATATTCCACGTGACAAGCGTATTGTCATTTCATTAACATATATTTATGGTATTGGTAAGCAAACTGCGATTAAAGTTCTTTCAGAAGCTGGTGTTTCTGAAGATACTCGTGTACGTGATCTTACTGAAGACGAATTGAACAAGATTCGTGATATCGTCGATAAGCTAAAGGTAGAAGGTGACCTTCGCCGTGAAATTTCCCTAAACATCAAACGTCTTATGGAAATTGGTTCTTATCGTGGATTGCGTCATCGTCGCGGACTTCCTGTTCGTGGTCAAAACACAAAAAACAATGCTCGTACGCGTAAAGGACCTCGCCGTACAGTAGCTAATAAGAAAAAATAATCAGTAAAGGAGGGTACTTTTCATGGCACGTAAAACTAATACACGTAAGCGTCGTGTGAAAAAGAATATTGAAACTGGTATTGCACACATTCGTTCAACCTTCAACAACACAATTGTTACGATTACAGATGCACATGGTAATGCTGTTTCTTGGTCAAGTGCTGGAGCTCTAGGCTTTAAAGGATCTCGTAAATCCACTCCATTCGCTGCACAAATGGCTGCTGAAACTGCTGCTAAAACTTCTATGGAGCATGGCATGAAAACTCTTGAGGTAACTGTAAAAGGACCTGGAGCTGGTCGTGAGGCTGCTATCCGTGCACTACAGGCGGCTGGTCTTGAAGTTACAGCTATCAGAGACGTTACTCCAGTTCCACATAACGGATGCCGTCCACCAAAACGTCGCCGTGTTTAATTTTTCTGTATAAATTTTGTATTGTTGTCTATAATGGGATATAATACAAATTTTGCGTTCTTACAGAATTATTAAATCAGTTGTTGCGCATATTCGGGAACGTATATATGGGGAATTTCGGTTAGATGCGAGCTTTGTATCTGCTAACCGAGGTTTCGACGTTTTGAAGGAGGGTTTATTGGATGATTGAAATAGAAAAACCAAAAATCGAAACGGTTGAAATCAACGATGATGCCAAGTATGGCAAGTTCGTCGTCGAGCCACTTGAGCGTGGGTATGGTACAACTCTGGGTAACTCCTTACGTCGTATTCTATTATCCTCACTCCCAGGCGCTGCAGTCACAGCTATTCAAATAGATGGTGTTCTGCATGAGTTCTCAACAATTGAAGGCGTTGTAGAAGATGTTACTTCTATCATTCTGAATGTGAAGAAACTAGCTCTGAAGATTTACTCCGATGAAGAAAAAACGCTTGAAATTGATGTGCAGGGTGAAGGTGTAGTTACAGCAGCTGACATTACGCATGATAGTGACGTGGAAATTCTTAATCCGGATCTACACATTGCTACACTTGGCAGAAATGGTCAAATGCGTATGAGATTAACAGCCCGCCGTGGTCGCGGATATACACGTGCTGATAATAACAAACGTGACGATCAGCCAATCGGTGTAATTCCTATCGACTCCATTTACACTCCTGTATCACGTGTAACCTACCAGGTTGAAAATACTCGTGTAGGTCAAATGACAAATTATGATAAGCTAACACTTGATGTATGGACTGATGGCAGCAATGGTCCACAGGAAGCTGTTGCGCTTGGTGCCAAGATTTTAACAGAGCATTTGAATATTTTTGTCGGCTTGACTGATGAAGCTCAAAATGCTGAAATCATGGTTGAAAAAGAAGAAGACCAAAAGGAAAAAGTTCTAGAAATGACAATTGAAGAACTGGATCTTTCTGTTCGTTCTTATAACTGCTTAAAGCGTGCTGGAATCAATACCGTTCAAGAGCTTGCTCACAAAACGGAAGAAGATATGATGAAGGTACGTAACCTGGGACGCAAATCCCTAGAAGAAGTAAAAGCAAAATTAGAAGAATTAGGCTTAGGTCTTAGAAAAGACGACTAATGACTAGTTAGCTCTGCTTACTAGCCATTTTGCTGTGAGCCTGATAACAGATTATCTTGATCAACAAAGGAGGGAATCTCTCAATGGGTTACAGAAAGTTAGGACGCACTAGCTCACAACGTAAGGCTTTGTTACGTGATTTGACAACTGACCTTATCATCCATGAGCGTATTGAAACTACTGAAGCACGTGCAAAAGAATTACGTTCTGTTGTAGAAAAAATGATCACTCTTGGTAAGCGTGGTGATTTGCATGCACGCCGTCAAGCAGCAGCTTACGTACGTAATGAAGTAGCTGACGCTGAAAAAGGCCAAGATGCAGTTCAAAAATTATTCAGCGATATCGCTCCACGTTATGAAGAACGCCAAGGCGGATACACTCGTATTATGAAAATGGGTCCACGCCGCGGAGACGGTGCACCAATCGTAGTTATCGAGTTAGTTTAATAACAAACGTGAAATGGGGCGGGACAGTTGAATACTAACTTGTCTTTGCCCTTTTTTGCTTATCTATTTAAACCACTGCACACCATTGTATTTAGCATAAAGAAATGCGCATTGCGGAGCGTTATGATGGCTGGAGAACGGAAACTACTACCCTTCACGTCTAGCTCTTGCACCCCTTCTCTCGCTTGCATCAGTAAGCGAGTGTTATGATGGTCCTTATTTTTGCGGACAGGACCTTTAAGCTGCTCTTAATTTACCGGAATTGATACGGTAGAAGGGGTGCAGCGTTTTTTTATACCCAGAAATAATTACAGATATGAAAGAGGAACAAAGGGGAAAACCTTTGGCATTTTGACGAGGATTAGATAGGGGAGGAAATGCTGAGATGAGAGAACAACTGGTGTTGCTTGATAATGTTGTATTCAAATATGACGGCCAGGAGCACAATGCAGTTGATCATGTTTCTTTTGATGTTTTTAAAGGGGAATGGCTTGCGATTGTAGGGCATAATGGGTCTGGCAAATCAACGCTTGCAAAGTTGCTAAACGGACTGCAATTTCCTTTGGAAGGCAAGATTATAGTGAATGGCATGGAGCTATCAGAAGAGTCCGTTTGGGATGTAAGAAAGCGAATAGGCATGGTTTTTCAAAATCCAGATAACCAGTTTGTAGGGACGACTGTCCAGGATGATGTGGCTTTTGGTTTAGAAAACGCGGGCATTGAACCGGAAATTATGAGAGAACGGGTTAAGAATGCATTAAAGCGAGTAAAAATGGATCAATTTCTTAATCAAGAGCCGCACCATCTTTCCGGGGGTCAAAAGCAGCGTGTTGCGATCGCGGGTGTACTGGCTCTCCAGCCGGATATCATTATCCTTGATGAAGCGACTTCGATGCTTGACCCGAGAGGAAGAGAAGAGGTACTGGAAACTGTGAGAGAATTGAAGGAAGAAAATGTCTTGACTGTGATATCCATAACTCACGATTTAGAAGAAGCTGCAAAAGCTGATCGGATGATTGTCATGAATCAAGGGACGGTTTATCGTAATGGAACTCCCCGGGAAATATTTCAGCTTGAGGAAGAACTGATTTCTTTGGGACTAGATATCCCTTTTTCAATCAAGCTGGCCAAATCGCTCCGTGAGAATGGTGTCGAGATAGAAGACAGGCAACTGACAGATGGAGAGTTGGTGAAAGAGTTATGCGAATTGAACTCCAGGATGTAGAATATCGTTACCAGGTAAATACCCCATTTGAGAGGCTGGCTATCCACGACGTTAACCTTGTTATTGAGCCTGGCACTTATACGGCTTTGATCGGTCACACCGGATCAGGAAAATCAACAATTCTTCAGCATTTAAATGGCCTGCTGCAGCCGACAAAAGGAAAGATACAGGTTGGTGACAGGACGATTGAAGCCGGAAAAAAAGAAAAACAGTTACGGCCGATTCGGAAAAAAGTTGGAATTGTGTTCCAATTCGCAGAGCATCAACTGTTTGAAGAAACCGTGGAAAAGGATATTTGCTTTGGGCCAATTAATTTCGGTGTCCCAGAGGCGGATGCGAAACTACTAGCTAGAGATGCCTTAAAGCAGGTAGGATTAGGGGAAGAAATACTGGGGAAATCCCCATTTGATTTATCCGGCGGGCAGATGAGGCGAGTTGCCATTGCCGGTGTTCTGGCAATGGAGCCAGAGGTATTAGTGCTTGATGAACCCACGGCAGGACTTGATCCGCGCGGCCGTAAAGAAATTATGGACATGTTTTATCAGCTTCATCAAGAACGGGGCATATCGACCGTACTAGTGACGCATAGCATGGAAGATGCAGCACGGTATGCAGATGAGATTGTGATTATGCATAAAGGGACTGTATACCAAAAAGGTTCTCCTAATGAAGTCTTTTCACAGCCGGAACAGCTGGTGGAGCTTGGGCTTGACGTGCCTGATACTGTCCGTTTTCAACTAAGGCTTCAAAAGGAGATGGGGGTCCGTTTTGATAAGCCGTGCCTGAATATAGAAGAGCTGGCAATGGAGATTAAGCGGGTAATGAAATGGGGTGAGCGCTCATGATGGAAAAGATGATCTTTGGCCGTTATGTTCCCGCTGAATCCCCCCTTCACAGAATGGATCCGCGTTCAAAATTACTGATGGTTTTTTTCTTTGTCTGCATCGTGTTTTTAGCCAATAATACCATGACATATGTGATTCTTGGAATCTTTACTTTAGTCCTAATCATTCTTTCGAAAATTCCATTTCGGTTTTTATATAACGGTTTGAAGCCGGTATTCTGGCTCATCTTGTTCACCTTGTTCCTCCATGTCTTTTTTACAAAGGAAGGCGAGGTTTTATACAGTATAGCAGGTCTGGACATTTACGAGGGCGGAGTCCGGCAGGGACTGTTTATTTCGCTTCGGTTCACATATTTGATCTTGATCACCTCTTTGCTGACACTCACGACAACACCTATTTCAATTACCGATGGAATGGAGCAGCTGCTTAATCCATTTAAAAAGCTGAAAATGCCTGTCCATGAGCTGGCACTGATGATGTCGATTTCGCTGAGGTTTATTCCAACCATTATGGAGGAAACCGATAAAATCATGAAAGCGCAGGCAGCGAGGGGTGTAGATTTTTCATCTGGACCAATTAAAGACAGGATCAAATCAATTGTACCTTTACTTGTTCCTTTGTTTGTCAGTGCCTTTAAGAGGGCAGAGGAACTTGCAATTGCCATGGAGGCTAGGGGTTACCGTGGTGGAGAGGGCCGAACCAAATACCGCCGGTTAAGATGGCAGACAGTGGATTCACTGCTCATAGTGTCACTTTTGGCCGTAACTGTTCTCCTGGTAATCTTTAGAACATGAGGAGAGGGCATATGCAAAAATACAAATGCACCATCTCGTACGATGGAACCCTATTTTCTGGGTATCAGGTACAGCCAAATAAACGGACGATCCAGAGTGAAATCGAAAAGGCATTGGGTAAAATGCATAAAGGCCAGGAAATAAAGATAACTGCTTCAGGAAGGACTGATGCAGGAGTGCATGCTAAGGGACAGGTCTTTCATTTTCAATCACCCCTTGCTATTCCACTTCCTAATTGGGAAAAAGGGCTGAACGCGATGTTACCGGATGATATTTCTGTGCTGGATATTGAACAGGCGGCTTCGGATTTTCATGCGAGGTTTGACGCTGTGGGCAAGGAGTACCGCTACTTCCTTTCTCGAGCTGAAAAAAGAGATCCCTTCAGCCGGAATTATGCCTATTATTACCCCTTTCCGTTAAACTATGACGTGATAAGGGAAGCGGCGCAGTTATTTATAGGAACTCATGACTTCACTTCATTTTGTTCGGCAAAAACAGAAGTGGTGGATAAGATCCGGACAATCCGCGAAATTGAGTTTTACGAAGAAGATGATAAATTGATTTTCAAATTTGTCGGAAACGGTTTTTTGTATAATATGGTAAGAATTATAATGGGAACGCTTCTGGAGGCTGGAAGCGGAAAAAAAAGTCCGGCAGAAATGCGGGATATTCTCGATAAAAAAGACCGCGGTGCAGCCGGAAAGACGGCTCCAGGGCATGGTTTGTACTTGTGGAAAGTACATTATTAAAGGAAATGAGAAAAAATTTTTCTGATGTCTAGCTCCAGCGCCCAGCCCCTCGAGGTCATAAGCCAATCACTTCGGAAGGCAAAAAGCGCCTTCCGTCAACGCTTGTCTTAGCTTATCGGACTTGCACAGGACAAGGAACGCTTCGGCAGCGACACATCGCACGAAACAAAGCGACAGCTTTGTGAGGATGTGCTGGCGTCGACGTTTCTTTTAATTTTTTTTAAAAGACAACTAATCCTGGTGTAACATTCTCTTGACAATGGCCCAGATAGCGGCTAATATAATATGGTATGTATTTTAATCCCACGATAGGCCCCGGAAGTCTTATTGTGATTGAAAATAAATATAACCATTGAACTTTTTTTAGGAGGGTAATCATGCGTACAACATTTATGGCGAAAGCAAATGAAGTTGAACGTAAGTGGTATGTTATCGACGCAGAAGGCCAAACACTTGGCCGTCTTGCTAGCGAAGTAGCAGCTATTTTACGCGGTAAAAACAAACCAACATTTACACCAAACGTAGACACTGGTGATCACGTAATCATCATTAATGCATCAAAGATCCATTTGACAGGTAAGAAATTGAATGACAAGATCTACTACCGTCACAGTCAATATGCTGGTGGTCTTAAAACAAGAACAGCTCTTGAAATGCGCACTAACTATCCTGAGAGAATGCTTGAACTTGCTATCAAAGGCATGCTTCCAAAGAACTCTCTAGGACGTCAAATGTTCAAAAAACTACACGTATATGCTGGCAGCGAGCACAAGCAACAAGCTCAACAGCCTGAAGTATACGAATTACGCGGATAATCAATAAGGAGGTAAACTATCTTGGCACAAGTTCAATATTATGGCACTGGCCGCCGCAAGAGCTCAGTTGCTCGTGTACGTTTAGTACCTGGCGAAGGCCGCATCATCATTAACGGACGTGAAATTGAAGATTATATCCCATTCGAAGCTTTACGTGAAGTTGTAAAGCAACCACTAGTAGCTACTGAAACTACTGGAAATTACGACGCTCTTGTTAGCGTTAATGGCGGTGGATACACTGGCCAGGCAGGCGCAATCCGTCACGGTATCGCTCGTGCATTGCTTCTTGCTGATCCAGAATACCGTCCAACTTTAAAAACAGCTGGACTATTAACACGTGACGCTCGTATGAAAGAACGTAAAAAATACGGTCTTAAAGGCGCTCGTCGTGCACCTCAGTTCTCAAAGCGTTAATTCTCGCTTTCAAAGACTCTCAGTCATTTTGGCTGGGGGTCTTTTTTTATTCTTAAAAAATGCTTTTGATCCCAATTTATAGCTGTAATGTATTTTTAAAAGAGAAGTTTATCTCAAAATGGAAGTTCTTTGAATTACCTCCATAAAACACTTTATTTTTTCCTTTTGGCAAATCCTTAACACATAGCCTGTTAAGGATTTTTAATTAAAAATATTTGAGTGTAGAAGTTTTTAAAAAATAGGCTTGCTATCGTGATCTGCCTTTACCAATATTTCATTCATCAAACCCCATATTACTAAGGTGAAGGGGGAGTCGCTATATGGGATATTGCGGAGGAGGCTATGGCGGTTACGGTAATGGCGGCGGCTGCGGTTTTGTATTAATCGTAGTCCTATTTATTCTGTATTGTAGGAGCTTCCTACTGGGGAGGTGGCTATTAAATCACCCCGAGTTACATTCCCTTTTTACCAAAAAGCCTATCTACTATCTCAGGTGGATTGGTTTTCTTTTTGTTTATGTTCCTGCTTTAAAAAATAGATCAGAAGGTATCTTGTCTTTTAACTTTTCAGTAAAAATACAATGGGCTCTCAACCAATTTGGTTGGGGGTCCTTCCATTAATGGTTTTTGACCACATTTTAACCAGACTCACAACTCGAAATACTGAGCCGGTGTTTGTTCTTTTTAGAGTTTCCGTCCGTGTATGTAATAATCATTTCTATGCTTCTTGAAACTTACTTTCAGAACTTACTGTAATGAAGCCACAGTACCACAGCATGAAATAGGCTGTTAAATCAGTAACACTGACCTAACAAGAATCATAATTTGTTGAAGAGAGTATACGTAGTATCGGTTGGCAGTTTACAGAACTGATGAATTTCCTTCGTTTAAACTCTTGTTATGTACCTGTTATTAAAAACAGAGGAGAGGAAAAAATGTACAATTTTCAAAATGATCTTCAGTCTTTAGGAATGGATAATTTCCAAGTTGGTGATTTAATGCCTATAGATGATAACAGCCAAGACATGCGCCAGTATGGCGGTCGTTGTGGAGGCTACCGTTGCGGAGGCTACCGTTGTGGAGGCTACCGATGCGGAGGCTATCGTTGTGGCGGTTATCGTTGTTATAACTGTTACAGCTGTTATAGCTGTTATAGCTGTTACAACTGTTGGGGTGGTTGGTAATTCTCAACGAAAAAAAGATTTTATGATAAAAAAAATGCCCCCTGTATGCCGTGATGCAGGGGCTCTTCTTTTAGGGTTAATCATAATGGACAAATAAGCGTACATAACATGATAGTGCATAACTAGTAATGTTTAGAATAAGGAGGGGCTGAATGACCAAACTTAACTCGTCAGCACGATTGAAAGCTAAAAGGGATACATTTTTTCTCCCTGATCCAAAGGGAGGTGTGTATTTCAGAAATAACTTAAGCTCATTTCGAATGGAAGGTAACACAATCTATCAGTGGATAGAAAAATTGATGCCATTGTTCAACGGAGAGCAAACATTGGGAGATTTAACCGAGGGGTTAACGGCACCGTATCGAGAAAGGGTATATCAGATTGGAGAAATATTGTACCAGCAGGGCTTTGTACGCGATATAAGCAAGGACACTCCGCATCAGTTAGATAGTCATGTTCTTGAAAAATATGCATCGCAAATTGAATTTATTGAGAATTTTGTGGAATCCGGTGCGTATCATTTTCAAAAGTACCGACAGGCTAAAGTTCTGGCTGTCGGCGCTGGCCCCTTCATGCTTTCATTGGTTTCTGCATTAGTCGAGTCAGGATTGCCTAAATTTCATTTCATGATAACGGATTCCATTCCTACAAATCGGCCGCGGCTGAATGAATTAATGAAGAATGCCAGCAAGGCGGATTCCGAAGTTGAGATAGAGGAGGTACACTTTCAAAAAGCGCCAGGGAGAAGTTTTTGGAGAGAAGCTGTGCAGCCATATGATTGGATACTGTATGTTTCACAGGACGGAAATATAAATGAACTGAGGAGTCTTAATCAGGTTTGCAAAGAGGAGAGGAAATCATTTATACCTGGCATGTGTTTGGAACAAACGGGGCTCGCTGGCCCAGTTGTTCATCCGGAATCGGATGGATGCTGGGAGTCCGCATGGCGCCGCATCCATCAAACTGCAGTACAAGGAGAACGAGAGCCTCAAGTCTTTTCTTCAACCGCAGTATCGTTACTGGCAAATGTCACTGTATTCGAATTTTTTAAAAATGCTACAGGAATAGCACAGTCAAATCAAGGGAATCAGATTTACCTGCTTGATCTTGAAACGCTGGAAGGTGATTGGTTATCATTCATCACACACCCGTTGGTTACGGCTAGAAGTATTACGCCCACACTGGTTGAAGATCTTGTTTTTAGGATCAAACAGGAATTAATCAGAAATGACCAGCCGAAAAAATTATTGGAATACTTCAGTCGGTTAACTTCCAAGCAGTGTGGTATTTTCCATACCTGGGAGGAACGAAATCTGGCACAGCTTCCAATTGCACAATGCTATGTTCAAGCAGTTAACCCGGTGTCGGAGGGACCGGCAGAGATTCTTCCAGAAATTGTCTGTGCTGGCCTTACACATGTGGAAGCAAAAAGAGATGCCGGGCTGACGGGTATTGAAATGTATGTTTCCAAAATGATAGATTTACATGCTCAGGCATTTAAAAATCAGAAAGATAAGGCCGGTGCGAACATACCAGAGGGATTTATAGGCATCGGTGCAGGTGAATCCATTGCAGAGGGTGTTTGTCGAGGGCTTCAAAGATATTTAGACGAAGAATTGAGAAAAGGAACGGTTGATCTACTAAATAAGATTTTTTATTTGCAGCTAGGATCAATAGGCGATCAGCAATGCAGATATTATTTAAATGCTCTGACTACCTTGAACGGTCCACCGACAATAGGTTTGAGGGAGGATATAGCTGGATTCCCCGTCATATCGGTTAGATCGAATGGTCGTTGGTACACAAGGGCAGGTTTAAATCTAACATTGGCATTACGAAATGCATTGCTGCTATCGCTATTGGACACTGAAAACCAGGTGAATTCCGAAGTGAGGCAAGAGATAGTGTCAGCGGGTTTTCTTCAAAAAAAGGAAACCAAACTGGAAATCCCCTCTTTTGATGACATGTCACAATGGGAACTATTACAATCTTCCATTCAAGTCCTAAACCAAAACAGCAAACGGCTATTCGTTTATGATCTTGCGTTCGAACCTTTTTTAAAAAAGGAACTGGCAGGAGTGTTTGGTGTACAGGTACGAGAGGAGGAATGCTAATGGCTGCCGATATTCTAATTGATGGACAGGGTTTATTAGCGGATTTTGTCCATGAGCAATTGTCCGGTAATTATCTTGTAAAGCGGCTAGGTGCATTAGAGGAAATTCCAGAGGCAACAGAATTAGCTCTGGTGCTGCACGATGCATGGCATCCGACAGTTCATCAAAAAGCGGAAGAAAGATATAGGGTCACAGGTATACCGTGGCTTCGAGGTTTCGTTTCATTTGGGGAAGGAATAATTGGTCCATTGGTACGTCCAGATACACCTGGATGCTCTCGCTGTGCTGATAGAAGGAGAGTTATGGCTGGGCCTGATCGCCAAGAAATGTGGGAGTTTCAGCTTAGATTTTCAGCAGGAGAAAGTATACTGCGAGATGCATGGGCATCACGAACGGGCCTATTGCAAATGTCAATGTTGATATGTAACGAAGTGCAGAGGGTTCTTCAAGGAGAATCCAGCAACTTAGAAGAAAAAATATATATTACTCACCTGAGAACGTTGACGAACTTTAGTCATCTTTTCTTGCCAGATCCATTGTGCCCGTTATGCAGTTCGTTACCTGAGGATACATCGGAATTGGCTCGGATCAGGTTAGAATCCAGTCCTAAAATAAATGGGGGTGGCTATCGCTGCCGTTCGATGGATGAATTAAAAACAGTACTAGCAAAAGACTATCTTGATTATCGTACTGGGATCATGAATGGGAAAATGCAGGATTTGAGGCTGCCGTTTGCTGATGTTTTAGTGAACATGCCGCTGTTTGGAGCGGATGAGGGAGTTGCAGGAAGGTCTCATTCTTATCAATTGAGCGAGTTAACTGCTATCTTGGAAGGTTTGGAGCGATATTGCGGAATCGAGCCTCGAGGCAAAAGGAAGGCAGTTCGTGATAGTTACCGCAACTTGGAGAAAATAGCACTAAACCCTGAAAGAACAGGTTTACATGAAGAGGATCAATATCAAAAACCTCATTTTCCGTTTAAACCATTTCATCCTGATGATCCAATGAATTGGGTATGGGGGTATTCATTTTTACAAAAACGTCCTCTCCTTGTGCCGGAGTTGCTAGCCTATTACAGCTTGGGCTATGGGGAGGGCTTTGTTTATGAAACCTCCAACGGATGTGCTTTAGGTGGGAGATTAGAGGAAGCTATTTTCCATGCTATTATGGAGGTTGTTGAGCGAGATTCCTTCTTGTTAACCTGGTATGCCAGGCTTCCTCTTCGTCGCCTTGACCTTAGATCTGCTAACGATACAGAATTGGATCTGATGGTCGACCGTTTATGTGAGGTGGCGGGATATGACATTCATATATTCAATTCAACGATGGAACATGGAATTCCAAGTGTCTGGGCAGTGGCTAAAAACAGAAAATCCAAGGGTTTAAATCTCATTTGTGCAGCCGGAGCTAATCCTGACCCTGTAAGGGCTGTAAAAAGCACAATTTACGAGCTTGCAGGAATGATGTTTAGAGATGATGAAAAATTGGAACAAAATCGAAAGAAATATGAAGGCATGCTGCAAGACCCGTTCGCAGTACGTAGCATGGAGGACCATGGTTTACTCTACGGTCTGCCAGAAGCAGAGGAGAGATTGAATTTTTTATTGGATGATCAACGTCCTTTACGTACGTTTGCTGAGGAATTCAAGCCGGCAACGAAGTACACAGACCTGAAGGATGATCTTCAAGAAATTCTCCAGAAGTTTCGCGAGTTAAACCTTGAGGTCATTGTAGTGGATCAGTCAACACCTATAACCGCACGGAATGGATTAACTTGCGTAAAGGTATTGATTCCAGGAATGCTGCCGATGACATTTGGCCATCATCTTATCCGTGTGAAAGGTCTGGAGAGGGTACTGGAGGTACCGATGAAACTCGGTTTTATGAAGCAGCCATTATCGTATGAACAGCTTAATCCCTATCCCCATCCATTCCCATAATTGAAGAGTAGGAGGCAAAAGATTGGAGCTAGAGACACTTCTAAGCCATCTGCATTTTGACACAGATAAAGTCTTTCCGCCAGATTGGCAGGTGGATTGGGAAGATGCGCCGCTTCCCTATAAACTGTACCGCGGTTTACCATCGATTCCACTAACAGCAGATATACCATTAACACTTAAGAAACGAGAATCTCAATACAATCCAAGCTTGGCGGAGCTTGGCCATTTTTTGTGGTACGTATACGGGCTTACTCAATATTCTCAATCCGCTTTAACCGAGGGAAGCAGGCATCAAGCTGTTAGCTTTGCTCAGTCTCTTCGCAGATTTGTTCCTTCAGGAGGGGCGTTGTATCCTAATGAAATTTATGTGTATGCAAAGCTGGAGGACGCCCCAACGGGAATTTACCATTACGATGCGGCGCATCATCGCCTCATTTTGCTTCGGGAAGGAAATTATGACTCCTACTTGTCCAGAAGTCTAGGAAATGGTTGTGATATTTCTCAATGTTTTTGCACCGTTTTCGTCTCAACTGTTTTTTGGAAAAACTTCTATAAATACAATAATTTTTCATACCGGCTGCAGGGGTTAGATGCAGGTGCATTAATCGGGCAATTTTTAGAAGTGGCCAATAGCATGGGCTTCTTCACACGCGTATGCTACCAATTCCTTGATCAGTCTATCAACCATCTGCTTGGGCTATCCGGACAGGAGGAAAGTGTATATGCGGTTCTCCCATTATCTATTTACCGAATTATCAATGGTGGTGACATAGATCTTAAGGGGGAAGAGATTATTTCTGCCACTGAATTGAGCCGGGAGGTGCCTTTGTTGAGGCATGTTTCCTATAACCGCTCAAAGAGAGCCATTGATTATCCGCTGTTGAAAAAACTTAATGAAGCCTCAATGTATGAAACAACGCAGTCATTTGGGGAGATAAATAAAAAAGATATTATACATTCTTCCATAGGTACGGAGATGATCTTGCTTCCATTTACCGAAAGCTTCTCTTATGATCTCGGGTCTGTTTGCAGGGAGCGGCATTCTCCTGATACCGATTTTATATTGGGAAAAGTGAGTTTAAAACAACTATCCATTTTGTTAAAAGATGCATCGTCCTTCTCGTACCAGAATGACCTTGACGAAACAACTGGGAATGGTGAGACTCGTGTTTCTTTGTATGGAAGTTTTTATAACGTTGAGGGAATTCCAAATGGCGCGTACTCATATAACAAAAGAGCTCATGCACTTCAGAGCATAATAGAGGGGGATTACCGGCAGTATTTACAATTTGGATTAACAATGCCCAATGTGAACCTGTTTCAGGTTCCGCTCTGTATTCATGTCGTTGGAGATAAGGATCATCTCAAAAGGACACTCGGTTATAGAGGATATCGCATTCAACAGATGGAAGCTGGCATTCTTGTACAGCGACTGCTCTTAGTATCAGGTGCCTTAGGAATGGGCGGGCATCCACTGCTAGGATTCGATGCGAACCAATGTGATAAACTTTATAGGATTGATTCGAAAGGAAAAACCAGCTTGATCCAGATTCCGGTGGGTCCATACCGTCCCCGTGCCTGGCTAAAAGGGAGTTTGCTTAGCTAAAGAACAGCGGTCACGATCTGTCTTTTCATAATAAAAAGCCTGTTAATCACGAGTTATCTCATATCATATTATTTCGGTTTTATTTTGTTATAAAGGAATGAAGAATGTAGAAAATACGGTTTTAAAGAAACTGTTTGTCATCTCCTGAGCTGGCGCTTCAAAGGTTCTCAACCATTTGGTTGGGGGCTTTTTTATAAGATAGGAAAGCATTCCTATTTAACAAGTACAAATGTCTAGCTCCAGCGCCCAGCAACTTTTTTTCTTATGGAAAAAAGCCCTCGAATGTTGTGACCAAAAGCCGTCAATGTACTGCAATAAAGTGCCATTGCAAACCAGGTCATAAGCCAATCGCTAACGACCGCTTTCTGTCAATACTTGTCTTATGCTTGTCGGACTTGCACAGGACAAGAAAGGCTTCGACAGCGACACATCCCACGAAACAAAGCGACAGCTTTGTGAGGATGTCCTGGCGTCGATGTTTGGCACAGGACGTGTCAGACCTTGGTCGGCGTTCCTCTACCAGCGCTTGCGCTTTTCTTTTGTTTAGAAAACGGCAGTTCACCCCGGCAATTATAGGCAGAGTTGCCATTGCCCCTAATCCTGATCAAAAACTTTTGTTTAACATGACATTTTATTCTCTCAAACAAAAAATTTATCCTTTCAAGCAAAAAAAAATTTTCAGATAATATTATATATGGTAAAATAGTCCTGGTAAACTATACTTAGTTAATAAGTTAAGAATGATGAATCAGGGGCAAACCTAATTGAAAAATGGGGACGCAAAGTCACAGATCTAAAGCTTATCGCTAGGATGGCTGGACTGCAGAGTTGATTTCAAAGAAGTTGATTCATGTGAATATTAGATCTATTCTTTGCTTCCTTTTTTTAAAACCATAATATTGATTATTACTCTTTAAGAATGCATCAATGTGGAAAGAAAAGAGGGACTAGTGTGAGTTTAAAAAACAATAGTAGTAAGTTTTACCGCAATTTAATTCAACAGCAGGATCTGTTATACGAATTAGACAAGAGACTTGATAAAAAAGATTCTAATGCTGTAGAAAACTTAGAAGAAACCTTAAGTAGAATAGAAACAAAACTAGATATTTTATTAATGCAAAAGGGCAAGTAATGTTTTACAGAATAAGACCATTCCATTATGACGGTCATTTAACATCATGTTAAAGTGATTAGCGTTTAAAGAAAAGTTTTAGAAGCTGAAGCGATCTTTAACGTTTCCGAAAGAACACGAATATATACCTGCCAATAAGATTTTAAAAATATACAGAAGTAAAGGCTCTCACCTTTGTTGGGGCTTTTTTTGTTGTTAAAGACATCCCCTTTAATCGCCAATCATTGTCACCACATGTAAAACTAAGGTGAGCGCTTTGAAGTGTTAACGGACTGCTGATCTTTTTTAGTTAGTATTCATGGAACGCTTTAGGTTAGCACCTAAAATCGTATGTTTATGATTGGAAGAGTTAATTCGCAATCAATTTGTTTTCCGCATTGGGAAGTGTTGAGGAAATTGGAGAATAAACAGCAATCTTTTTTAATACGCAGTAGAAAAAAATATTACCACTGGAATGTTTAGCACCCGATGACTCTCAACTATTCTGGCTTAGCATCTTTGTGTTTCTGATTCCACGTATTTCGAATAGTGTGTATGAAAATCTGTCACAGTACATTGTTGCTTTTTATTATCCCCGACTTTCCTGCTGGTTCCTCTATAAATTATTGCCACCAGCTCCCCAGTAAAAAACAAGAATCGACACCGCTTTGAGGCTAAAACTAAATACATACCCGGGAAAAGACCGGGAAATGGGGTTAAACCCCCATCACGAGGTGCAGATATATGAATGTGATTACAACATTGAAGGAAAAACGGAGAGAGAAACAGATCAAGTATGAACGTATAGTTCTTAGGGATATATCAATCGGGAATATGAAAAAAAGGGTGCAGGAGTTTTTTGCAGAGGACAAGACGTTTGGAGTAGCGTTTAGTCAGGTCCTTGAGGAAGGTTGTTTTGATGTTGCTGTTGAGTCATATCTGCTGGGTGCCAATTTCAGCAAATTTGGTTACCATGGTGAACCGATAGAAGCCGTTAAACATAGATGCTTATCAGAAGAGAAACATCTTATAGATACCCTGTTTAATTTTATCTTGTACTGGGGAAAGGTCGCCGATAATGATCTTTATAACGAGTCTTTGTATTATCGCTGTGAAAGGTTTGTGGAAACGTGGTGGAAAGAAGGGTATGAAAATGGGGAACGCCGCTATAAAATGCGGCTGCTCCATTAACCAATTGCAACCATAATAAACGGTTTCTAATCATTAGTTCTATTTCGCATTATCGTCCCATATTTTTTTAATGTAGGACTAGCGAAAAGGAGATAGGCCAAATGAGAAGGAAGCTGAAATATACCGGTTTTGCACTTGGAATTATCTTGTTATTTTTAATAATGACAATGAATTTGGTGGAGAATAACTCATGGAAGCCGTGGAATCTCCCATTAAGCGGAAAGGTAATCATTTTAGATGCTGGACATGGAGCCCCTGACGCTGGAGCAAATTTCCTAAATGCACTTGAAAAGGACATTGCTCTTTCCATAACCAAAAAAATCAGAACTTTTTTGGAGGAACAGGGGGCGCTGGTCATTCTTACGAGGGAAGACGACGGTGATCTGGCTGCCAAGGAAACAAAAGGGCTAAGCAACCGTAAGCGGGAAGACCTTCGGAAAAGAGTAGAAATTATCAACAACTCTGATGCTGATCTATTTCTTAGCATTCACTTAAATTCGCTTCCATCACATAAGTGGAAGGGTGCTCAGACTTTTTATTCCTTACGATATGAAGAAAATAAACAAGTTGCAACGTATATTCAGTCAGAAATTAAAAGAAACTTGGAAAACACAGATCGTAAGGCGAAAACATTAGGTTCTGTTTATATACTAAAGAATGCAAAGAAACCGGGTGCACTAGTTGAAGTTGGTTTCCTCTCTAATCCGGAGGATCGTAAAAACCTCACTAATGAGGATTACCAAGAAAGTATTGCAGCATCCATTTACACGGGAATCCTGAAATACTTCACAGAAGAACCTCCAAAGTAAAAATTAATATTGTGGTGCCCTGCATCGCAGCAGGGTTTTTTTACATTTTTTACAATGGAAATCCAAACATTTTGTCACCTTTATGACACCCCAGAATTTTCTACATATTAGCCGAACTCTCTATATTTGTGAGTTAACAAGCCGCTGCAGTGCGAAATAGAAACAATAATATGATATACTAATTTCTGAAAACGAATTCAATGAGGCAGGTGCTACCGTGTTAACAGAACAAAAAGTTATCGAAGCCTTACATAACTTGCAGGATCCGTTTCTCCATAAAAGCCTGGAAGAAACAAATGGCATTCTGGAGGTTAAGATAAAACCAGAAAAGAATCATGTGAGTGTTAAGATTGCGATTGCCAAAACAGGAACTGGAGAACAAATGCAGTTTCAGGGCAAGATCGTGGAACTGTTGAAGAACGCTGGTGCAGATACAGTGGGAATCCGGTTTGCGGAATTACCTGCGGAAGAATTGGCTAAGCATCGGGCAAGTTCTCCCCCAGAAGATCTTGGTTTGCTGTCTCCTGGCAATAAAACGCAGTTTATTGCGATTGCCTCTGGGAAAGGAGGAGTTGGTAAATCTACGATCTCAGTCAACTTTGCAACAGCACTTGCACGGCTGGGCAAAAAGGTTGGTTTAGTGGATGCCGATATATATGGTTTCTCTGTTCCGGATATGATGGGAATTACAAAGAGACCTGTTGTACGCGGTGAAAAAATAATCCCAGTTGAACGCTTTGGTGTTAAAGTTATTTCAATGGGCTTTTTCGTGGAGGATAATGCCCCAATTATCTGGAGAGGGCCGATGCTCGGAAAAATGCTCAACAGCTTCTTCAATGAGGTAGAATGGGGAGAGTTGGATTTTCTGGTACTGGATCTTCCGCCGGGAACAGGTGATGTAGCGCTTGATGTGCATAATATGCTTCCATCATGTAAGGAAATTATCGTAACAACTCCTCATCCGACAGCGGCTTTTGTCGCGGCTCGCGCTGGAGCAATGGCTATTAAAACGAATCACGAAGTAATCGGAGTAATCGAAAATATGTCTTATTTTGAAAGTCAGGTAACAGAAGAAAAGGAGTATGTATTCGGACAAGGCGGTGGCAAGAAGCTCGCTGAAGAGCTCCAGACACAATTGCTTGGACAGCTCCCGCTTCAGCAGCCTGACTGGAACGAAGATGACTTTGCACCTTCAATTTATGCAGAGGATCACAAACTGGGCCTTATTTATACAGATATTGCCCGGAAAGTAGTAAATATCCTTTAAAAACTATAAGAAGCCTTCTCGCATGAGAAGGCTTCTTATGGTTGCATCAGATGTAATGTCGTTAACTTCCGCCTTCTTGTTTTTTTTGCGATTGCATTTGTTCAGCGGCCTGCATAAGGATATCCTGAATCTTTTCCTGCGCTAAAGGGCTATCCATCGTCTCAAGCATAATTCTTTTGGTTTCATCACGCATGGCTTTGCTCTTGATTAAAGTCCTCAGCTCTTTTTGAAGCTCGGGATCCTGCATCACTTCCATAAGCATTCCCCGATATTGTGGATCTTTCATTAAATCCTTAAGAAGACTCTCATGCTCCTGGCGCAGTCCTTTTGCATAGGCTGAAGCAAATTTGGGATCGTCAAATGCCTTTTGCCAAAACTCTTTTGCTTTATCTGAAGTCATGGATTGTTCAATGGTGGAAGAGACAACCTTTTGATCCATAACCATCTGGCTTTTGACCTTTTCATCAGACATAACGTCCTGGATTGCCTTCTTGCCTTCGTCCGTTTTTAGTATATCGACAACCATTTTCTTAGTTTCTTCATATTGGACTCTTTCACCGCCGGACTCTTTTGGAGAACAGCCGGTAAAAAGGATACAGATAGCTGAGAAGATACAGAATACCACTCTAATTCTCATTTGGTAAGAGCCCCTTTCATGACTTCATAATCTTAATATGGTACTTGTAAAAAAAAATATTCGCTTGCAGAAATTGTAGATTTTTGTAAGGGTGGTTGGTACAATCAAGGGGATGAATAAGACTTGGGGGAAAAAAAGTGAACAGCCGTAATTTGGTTCGATTATTTATAACAACATTGCTCTTAGGAGGTGTAACAGCCGGAATTGTCGGTTTTGTTGCCCGCTGGGATGAATACAGGTCACTGTTTGCCTCCGGAGATGTAGGCGAGTTATTCATGACGTTTTTCTGGTTAGTAGGAGTAGGATTTATATTTAGTGTAATCAGCCAAATGGGCTTCTTTGCATACTTAACTATCCATCGCTTTGGATTAGGTATATTTAAAACGGTAAAACTCTGGAATGCAGTTCAAATCGTACTTATTGTTTTTGTTTTATTTGACGTAGTTTATTTCCGTTTCACAGCTTTCTCAGACGGTGAAGGGATTACAGGCTATATTGGATGGGCTATCGTTCTGTTAGCAGTAGGGCTGATTATGGCATATTTAAAAATGAAACAAACAAATAAACAAGCCTTTATTCCTGCGTTATTTTTCATGATAGTTGTGACCGCAGTGGAATGGGTACCGGTTTTGCGCATTAACGATAACAGCTGGATGTATTTTATGCTGATACCTCTTTTAATCTGTAATTCCTATCAGTTATTAATATTAACCAAACTTAATGAAATGTCGATGAAAGAATTGGCATTAAAAAGGAAAAAATGACCTTCCTGGCGGAGGTCATTTTTTTATGAAATAACGAAAGAGTAACTTCGCACCAAACAAACGCCAAGTTTGTGAGGACGTGCCAGAGACTGGCGTAGCCTCGGTACGTGGTACAATTAGCTGTGGTCCTTCATCTGTTAGGGAGCTTACACTTTTCTTAGACTATTTCACTTCTTCACTTCGAGAAGAAGAATTGGATATCATTTCAGAAACAGTTACCAAATTTAAGTGCTTTGAATGGATATTGTTCAGGATTTCGGGTAATGCTCCGGCCGTTTGCTTTGCTGAGTCGGAAGCATGAAGCAAGACAATATCTCCATTCTCCGCGATCTTAAGATTTTCTACAATCTTGTCTGTTCCAGGATTCGTCCAATCTTTAGAATCCAGGCTCCAATGAACTACAGAGTAACCGAATCTATCTGCTATTTTTAAAAACCGTTTATCAAAATGTCCTGTCGGAGCGCGAACTAACTTGATCTTTTTTACGCCCAGTTTTTTAAACGCAACCTGTGCTTTAGAGATATCCTTGATAATTTCTCTGTCCTCAAGATCAGTGTAATCCTCGTAGTCATAGCCAAGCATTCCGATTTCATAGCCTTCCTTTACGATCCGGCTGACAATATCCGGATGCCTTTCAGCCCAGGCCCCCGATAAGAAAAAGGTAGCTGCTTTAACGTTCCCTGACTTTAAGGTATCAAGAATAGGGACTGCTTTCTCATCTCCCCAGCCAATATTAAAGGTTAACGCAAGACCCTTTTCTCCTTCATAAACAGCTTTAGGTCCACTAGCAGTTGAGAAAACCGGTATATTGACAATTTCTTGAATATAAAAAAACCATGCTGTAAATAACGCAGTAAGCAAAATGAACGCATACTGTTTCACCCGTCTTGCATTTAATACCACAAAAAAATTCATTATCATCACCTCGTCCAAGCACTCTTGAAACATCCTATGCTTCTTTTGGAGAGTTCATGCTAAAACTTAAAATGATTCAATCATAAAATTAGGCCAAATGGAAAGTATAGTAAAAAAGTTAATGAGGTGGAGTAATGCTTGGTTTCATGATTTCCGAAATGGAACAGAAGGAAATAGAGTATTTATTAAAGAGAGAATTGGATGAAATCCTATTTGATTTAATGGACGACCGGATTGACCAAGTTGTTAAAAGAGCGATGGAGGAAAGGTATAAAATATTATTTAACCTTTTCAAAAGAGTGGCTCCGCCTAAGGAATGTCTTAAATATATGCGAACCAAAACCCCTGCTAAGAGGAAGTCACATACGGGGAAGAATTCACTGAAAGATTCTGAGGTGAAAAAGTAAAAAAGTTGTTGACGGAATATTTTAATCCTGATATATTATAAAAGTTGCTTACGACAAAGGAAAAAGTCGAAATTAGTAATGAACTAGTTATAAAAATGTGTTGACTTCTAGTTGACGGATTGATATAATAACAAAGTCGCCTCCGAGAGAGTGACACCATGAATTGCTCTTTGAAAACTGAACAAAACAAAGCGCCAACGTTTTAAT
>NZ_QVTE01000031.1 GCF_003429095.1 Peribacillus saganii | reverse complement strand
ATTTAGCTGCATAATAAAAACTCTAACTTTAAGGGGTCACTACCTGAGGGTTTTTATTATGCCCTTTTTCTAATATGATTATATTAGGCAGAAGACTCATTTCCTAATTGAGGATCCTTATGAAAGCATGTTCTTTTTGCAATCCGCTATCTTTTCAGATCAAAAAATTATCCGCGAAAATGAAAGTTGCCTGTTGTTCCGAATGTGCCGCAATGTACTTGCATTGTCAGGAATAACGATCCCGCAAGATCATTGAGAAACCATTTTTAATTTGAATTTAACTTCTAAGAACGGACCGTACAAATGAATCACTATTAAAAGCGCAAAATCTGCTAGATGCAGATTTTTCTCCCGACGGCGATAATGTTGGCTGAAAACTTTAAAGAGACGGGCAGCCAAAGTATTTCACTCTCCCATTTACATACCATTCCATGTTATCAGGATGAACCGTTTGAAGGCTGCGGTATCAGATATTCGCTAAAAACAAGGAAAATAAAAGATAAAGTGAGCCTGCCCCTTAAGGCCGGCTCACTTTATCTTTTATTTAATAAGTGTATATTTCTTCTTGCCACGTCTAATCAGGGCGAATTGTCCTTCGATCATATCGGCCTCTGATAGGGTGAAATCAAGTTCTGTTACCTTGTCTCCGTTAATGGAGATAGCACCGTTTTGGATATCTTCACGTGCCTGGCGTTTTGACGGGGAGATCTTCGCTTCCACTAAAAGGTCGACAAGGGCTGCAGGTTCATTGCTGCTGCGCTCAAAGCTTGGAACGTCCTTAAAGCCAAGTTTGATCTCTTCAGCTGTCAGATTCTTAACTTCGCCACTGAACAGGGCAGCTGTGATTTTAACCGCCTGTCTTAACGCTTCTTCTCCATGAATGAGACGGGTCATCTCTTCAGCAAGGGTTTTTTGAGCCTTGCGTAAATGCGGCTCGTTCTCTACTGCTTCAGCTAATGCATCGATCTCCTCGTGTGATAGGAAAGTAAAGTACTTCAGGTATTTAACTACATCAGCATCAGCGGTATTAATCCAGAACTGGTAAAATTCGTAAGGAGTTGTTTTTTCAGGGTCAAGCCATACAGTTCCGCTTTCTGATTTTCCAAATTTAGTGCCATCAGCTTTTGTTACAAGCGGAATTGTTAAGCCAAAAGCTTTAGAACCTTCGCCATTTGTTTTGCGGATAAGTTCAAGACCTGTTGTTATATTGCCCCACTGGTCACTTCCGCCAATCTGCAGCCGGCAGCCGAACTGTCCATACAAATGGTTAAAATCCATAGCCTGCAGAATTGTATAAGTAAATTCTGTAAACGAAATTCCTGTTTCCAGCCTTGAAGCAATTGTATCTTTTGCCAGCAAGTAGTTGATGCCAAAATGCTTTCCGAAATCACGCAAAAACGTTACCATATCAATGGAACCAATCCAGTCATAGTTATTAACCATGACGGCCCCATTGTCACCTTCAAATTCAAAAATGCTTTTAAGCTGCCCTTTAAGCCCATTTACATTGCGCTCGACTGTTTCGAGGGTCTGAAGCTTTCGTTCCTCGCTTTTCCCGCTCGGATCACCTATTAACCCTGTTGCACCTCCTACAAGGACGATCGGCCTGTGTCCATGCTGCTGAAAACGGCGAAGAGTCAAGAATGGCAGCAAATGCCCGATATGCATGCTATCTGCAGTTGGATCGACACCACAATATAGGGAAATGTTCTCTGTATTCAAAAGGCTCTCAAGACCCTCTTCATCTGTCTGCTGATACACTATGCCCCGCCATTCGAGATCTTTTAGTAATTCCATTGATAATCCTCCTTAAAATTAGACAAATAACAAAAGTGCAAGCGCCCTGTCCATGGAACATCGACGCCAGCACATCCTAGCTAAGCTAACGCTTTGTTTGGGTGCGATGTATCACTGTCCTGTGCGTCGGGAGTTTATTTTCCTACGGAAATAAAGCAGCTGGGCGCTGGAGCTAGAGATCGACGCACTGCTTTGGTATCCAACACTCTAATGTCTTATAATTACTTGCTCCAAAATAAAAAACGCCCCTTCAAATAATGAAGGGACGAATGTAATTCGCGGTACCACCCAACTTGAGGATAAAAAATCCTCCGCCTTAAGACGATAACGGACGCCTGCCGTCTGCTGCTACTTAGGAACGTACCAGTCCCTACCTGCCGAAAAAAGGCAGGCTTTCACAGCAAATGCTCAAGGAAGTAATTCATCTTTCTATATGTACCGGTTTGCACCAACCACCGGCTCTCTGAAACAGGGATAGAACGACTACTTGATCCTGTCATTGCTCATTATTAAGATAATGAATTTTTATCACAAACCTGATGCCTTTGTCAAACTGATATAGTCCCTTTTACCGAAAAATATAGAAACTGGCTTACAAATATAGGATATATGCTATAATGTATGTGATTTCAGGGGGTATAAAATCTATGAAAAATAATGATAGGATCTCTCGGAGCATCTGGAAGAGATTGAAGGATTCCCTTCGAGATGTAAAGACAAGAAGATATGCACGGATTACTTACGGAGTTTTTTGGAACCTAACGCTGTTAACCATTGTCATCACCATTGTTGGTGCTGCTTTTGCCGGCGGGGTCGGAGCTGGCTATTTTGCTTCACTTGTCAAAGATGAGCCGATACGTTCTCATAGTGAATTAAAAAAGAATATTTATAACTATGAAGAAACCTCTGAAATATATTTCGCCGATAACGTGTTCTTAGGGAAGCTTCAGTCTGATCTTGAACGGGATGAAATAACGCTTGATCAAGTTTCCAAGCACTTGACCAACGCAGTAATTGCAACGGAAGATGAGTATTTTTATGAACATGATGGAGTCGTGCCCAAAGCGATATTGCGGGCGTTGTTCCAGGAAGTGACCAATTCATCGAATGCATCGGGCGGAAGTACGCTTACACAGCAATTACTGAAAAACCAGGTGCTGACGAACGAGGTATCTTTTTCTCGAAAAGCAAAGGAAATCCTCCTGGCCCTAAGGGTTGAAAAGTTCTTCGAGAAAGAAGAAATCCTAGAAGCGTATTTAAATGTTTCTACATTTGGAAGAAATTCATCAGGACATAATATTGCAGGGGTACAGTCAGCTGCCCAGGGTATTTTTGGCAAAGACGCCAAGGATCTCAACCTGCCCCAATCCGCTTTCATTGCGGGCTTGCCGCAAAGCCCATTTGGGTACACTCCTTTTACAAAAGAAAAAACGATTAAAAAGAATCTTGAACCCGGACTTACACGGATGAAGACAGTATTGAACCGGATGTATCAGGGCTCATACATTGCAAAGGCGGAGTACGAGGAAGCTTTAAAATATGATATAGTAAAAGACTTTATTCCTCCCAGAGAGGTAGCTGTTGAAAAATACCCTTGGCTAACGTTTGAAGTGGAAAAACGAGCTATTGATATTTTATCAATAAAGTTGGCCGAGCAAGATGGGTATGAAGCGATTGATTTAAAAAAGGACAGCGGCCTTAATGATCAATACTTGGCTCTAGCCCGTAAAAACTTACGCCAAAACGGCTACAAAATTTATACAACAATTGATCAAAAGGTATACGACGAAATGCAAAAAGCGAAGGATGCATATCAGTATTATGGTCCATCAAAATCAGAGGAAGTAATTGATCCTGAAACAAAGAAGACAAAAGTTGTTCAGGAGCCTGTTGAGCTTGGAGCCATGATGATAGAAAACAAGACAGGCAGAATTATTAGCTTTGTCGGCGGACGCGATCATGAGCGGGAACAAACAAACCATGCAACAAGTTCACTCCGTCCTAACGGATCAACAATGAAACCGCTGCTTGTTTATGCACCGGCAATTGAATTGGGCAAAGCCGCCCCAGGCTCAATTGTGGCGGATCTCCCAATCAGCATCCCTGCAGGCGGAAAAATGTGGAGTCCAGGGAACTATGGGGAAAGCTTCAGCGGATTGACCACTGCAAGAATTGCTCTGGCAAAATCCTATAATGTGCCTGCAGTAAAGTTTTATATGGACATCATTAACCAAAATCCGGTCAAATACCTTGAAAAAATGGGATTCACCTCTCTTACAAAAGATGACTATTCCAATCCGTCCATGTCTCTGGGCGCAATGGGTAAGGGTGTTACAGTAGAAGAAAATGTAAATGCCTATGCAACCTTTGCTAATAGCGGCAAGTTTATTGATGCCTATATGATTGAAAAAATTGAAACAAAAGATGGGGAAATAATCTTTGAGCATAAAGGGACCCCAGTTCCTGTTTTCTCACCTCAGGCATCTTACCTGACAATCGACATGATGAGAGACGTTATTTCTAACGGCACTGCTGTTTCCTTAAGAAACAGGCTTAAGTTCCAATCCGATTGGGCAGGAAAAACCGGAACAGGAAATAAGTATCAGGATGCTTGGTTTGTCGCTACTAATCCTAATGTAACATTCGGTACATGGATTGGCTATGATACACCAAAATCCCTAAAAGGGACCTATAAGGGACTTGAATATAATAAACGGAATCTTTATATCTGGGCTGACCTTGTGAATGCTGCATATAAAGTGAAGCCTGATTTAGTGGATCCGAAAGAAAGATTTGAGATGCCAGGCGGAATTGTAAGGCGTTCATATTGTTCCATTTCAGGTTCGGTACCGACAGATGCCTGCTTTAAGGCCGGACTTGTGGAAACAGACCTGTTCATCGCAAAGTTTACACCTAAGAATAACATGGATAACAGCTTTACCAGTGCCAGGTATGTCGAGGTTGGAGGCAAAAAATATAGGGCCCTCCCATCCACACCTGATGAGTTTTCCAGCGTCGGCTTTATGGTCAGTCCTGAATTCCTTGAACAGATCGGCAGTAAATACATGAAAGACCCAGAAAAATTGGGCTTGGGCGGGAAGATGGTTCCAGGAGCTTCATTAAATGATAATGGAAAAACTCCATCATCACCATCAATCGGTTCATCCGGGTCTTCCATTTCCTGGGGTACCCATCCAGAAGGCGATGTAATTGGTTATCGAGTATACAGTGGCGGAAAACGTGTGGCAAGTATCAAGGCTGGCGCTTCCCGGACATTTAAGGGAAGAAACGGCAGCTATTATGTGACAGCTGTTGATATTGCTGGAAGAGAATCTGCTCCATCTAACAAAGCTGTAATTGGGCAGGCTGCAAATCCAGCTAGTACACCAGCTCAGCCGAAGCAGGAATCAACACCAAAAACAGAGACTCCTAAACCCGCTGACCCAAAACCGGGAACTTCGAAACCGGCTGAGCCTAAGCCTGCTGAACCTGAACCTGAACCTGAGCCAACCACTCCGGAACCAACGGAACCCGCTGATCCGGCACAAGGTACAAATTAATTGAATCAATCTCTCAGTATATGATTATGCCTTTAGCCTGCGGGTCTTCTGCCGCAGGCTAAAAAATTTGCAGCTTACTTTATTATTCCAGCTAATCTATCACTATAGAATTATTCATAAAATAGGGGTAAACTCGGGTAATGTCCATCATCTGTTTTACAAGGGAAAGGAATAAAAGTGTAAGCACCCTGCAAGAGGAAGAACGGAGCCTCCACGTCCTCACGAAGCTGACGCTTTGTTTCCGTACGATGTATCGCTGCCGAACCGTTCCATGTCTTTTGCGTTGGGGCCTTATTTTACTCAGTAAAACAGTTGCGTCTCCGGAGCCGAAATAAACTTTTGTTATCCGCAATTCATTCTAAACAATGGAAAAATCCCGCTGAAGCATATACTCAGCGGGATTTCTTTAGGAATCAACTAATCTTCCATTGTAGATAGGTCGCCTGTTGGCAATTCAAGCTCCCAGGCTTTTAACACACGGCGCATAATTTTACCGCTTCGGGTTTTTGGAAGTTTATCACGGAACTCTATTTCTCGAGGTGCAGCATGTGCTGCCAGCCCTTTTTTAACGAATTGGCGAATGTCTTCAATTAGTACATCATTTGCCTCATAACCGTCTCTAAGCGCAATAAAGGCTTTAATGATTTCACCCCGGACTGGATCAGGCTTCCCAATGACACCAGCCTCAGCAACTGCTGGATGCTCGACCAGCTTGCTTTCTACTTCAAATGGGCCAACCCGCTCCCCTGCAGTCATTATGACGTCATCTACACGGCCTTGAAACCAGAAATAGCCGTCTTCGTCCATATATGCTGAATCTCCTGATACATACCAGTTACCCGGCATAAAGTACGATTCAAATTTTTGCTGGTTGTTCCAAATTGTGTGCATCATTGAAGGCCAGCCTTTTTTAATGGCGAGGTTACCCATCCTGTAAGGAGGCAGCTCATTCCCCTGATCATCAACGATTGCAGCCTGTACTCCCGGAATAGGTTTACCCATGGAACCTGGCTTAATTTCCATGCTTGGATAGTTACAGATTACCTGAGCTCCTGTTTCCGTCATCCACCATGTATCATGGATACGCAAGCTGAATACCTTCATTCCCCATCTTACAACCTCAGGGTTTAACGGCTCCCCTACACTTAAGATATGGCGCAGTGATGAAAGGTCGAATTTCTTCACCACTTCATCCCCAGCTCCCATGAGCATCCTGAATGCGGTTGGTGCACTGTACCAGACAGTTACACCAAAATCCTCAATTGTCTTATACCATGCATCAGGGCTGAATCTGCCGCCTACAATAACATTTGATGTGCCTGTAAGCCATGGTCCAAAAATTCCATAAGATGTGCCAGTTACCCAGCCTGGATCAGCCGTGCACCAATAAACATCATCTTCCTTCAGGTCTAGAACCCATTTGGCAGTCTGATAATGCTGGATCATCGCATTATGTACATGAAGAACTCCTTTAGGCTTGCCTGTTGACCCAGATGTATAGTGAAGAATCAGTCCGTCGGTCCGTTCCACCCATTCAATCTCCAGGTTTTTGCTAGCTTCATTGAGTTTCTTCTTAAAATCATAGTAATTGTCTTTCTCCTCAATGTTTTCCCCGACCAGGAAAATATGCTTTAGGGACGGAAGCTGATCAACTGGTACACGCTCCAGTAATTCAGGTGTTGTCACAAGCACCTTCGCTTCACTGTCATCCAATCGGTCACGCACTGCCCCTTCCATAAAAGCTTCAAATAAAGGGCCTACAATAGCGCCAAGCTTAATTGCACCAAGAGTCGCGAAATAAAGTTCCGGCGAGCGAGGCATAAAAATAAAGACCCTATCTCCCTTTTCTACATCGCCATAAGCTTTTAAAGCATTACCCGCCTTATTCGTAAGCTCTCGCATTTCTTTAAATGTGTACTTTTCATTCCTATTTGCATCTTTGTAATATAAGGCTACTTTATTCTTCCTGTGGGTTTCCGCATGGCGGTCAATTGCCTCATACGCCATGTTGACCTTCCCGGATTCAGACCAGGAAAATTGCGCTTCCGTTTCTGACCAGTCAAATTGCTTGTACATATTTTCGTAGCTTTCAAGATTATGGTTGCCCATTATCACTGGTAGCGCTTCCACTTTCATGTATCCACATCCCCCTTGTACAAAATTACACATTAAGTATATCTTATATTTAATTTATTCTCAATTTTTTAAATATTACACTCAGAAATTATACAATCTTGAAAGACATGAAATTTTTAAAATGTAAAATATTATTTTATGTATAATAGAAAAGAAGAGTTCTAATAGGTGGTGAATGAATGAAGCATGTGAAGACGTATAATGCGAAGGAACTGAAAGCTGCAGCTGGAACCCTTATCGTTGAAGGGCCAGTGGTGACAGAACAGTTAAAGTCATACGAGTTTCATCAAGACCTAGTTGCTTTCCGCTCTCCAGCACAGCAACATAAAGCCCTCATTGAAATATCTGAACTTCCAGAGGGACGGATCCTAATTGCCCGTCATCGGGATACTATTGTAGGTTATGTAACCTATCTCTATCCAGATCCTCTTGAACGCTGGTCCGAAATAAAAATGGAAGACCTGATTGAACTTGGGGCAATCGAGGTTATTCCCGCATTCCGGGGAGGCGGGGTTGGTAAAGAATTGCTTCGTGTTTCCATGATGGATGATGCGATGGAGGATTTCATTGTCATTACAACTGAATATTATTGGCATTGGGATCTAAAAGGGACTGGCTTAAATGTTTGGGATTACCGCAAAATCATGGAGAAAATGATGAACGCTGGCGGTCTTGAGTACTACGCAACCGATGATCCAGAAATCAGCTCACATCCGGCAAATTGTTTAATGGCGAGAATCGGGAAGAGAGTCCCAGCCGAATCTATTCAGAAATTTGACCAGCTGAGGTTCATGAATCGCTTTATGTATTAAACAAAGGAGGATGAGTGAATGATTTTAGAAGAAATCATGAAAAGAAAAGTCTATACTCTCTCAGAGAATGATTCAATCAAAACAGCTTTATCGATGATAAATGAGAAAAAAATCAGGCACATCCCGATTGTTAATGATGCAAATAGATTAGTCGGCTTGGTCTCCGACGGTGATTTACGTGATGCAGCACCTTCCATTTTCAGGGCAGACTATCATGTTGAGGATCTTGAGAGGCCTATCAGTTCGATTATGAAAACCGATTTAATTACCGGACATCCGCTGGATTTCATGGAAGAAACGGCCGCCCTTTTTTATGAACATCATATAAGCTGTCTTCCAGTATTACAGGATCATAAGCTTGTGGGAATCGTTACGGAAACCGATTTGCTGCATACCTTTGTAGAACTGACCGGGGCAAATCAGCCTGGATCCCAAATAGAAATAAAAGTTCCTAATAAATCGGGTAAGCTTTACGATATCTCAGCCATCATAAAAAAACATAATACCAATATCCAGAGTGTGCTAATTTATCCTGACAAAGATGATGCAACCTATAAGATTCTGGTGATCCGAGTCAGCACCATGAATCCTTTGCAAGTGGCCAACGACTTGATAAAAGAAGGATTTACTGTGCTATGGCCAAACCTTCCGGAGATTTCATCATGAAAAAGAAAGCCGTGTTTGTTTATTCCGATGAACAGCTAACCTATAAATTCAATGATGAGCATCCTTTTAACCAGAAGAGATTACAGCTTACGCTGGACTTATTGGAAAAGCACAATGCGATTCATCCCTATGATATTGTTCCACCGAGAATGGCTACAGACGAAGAACTTCAGCTAATTCACGATCCTGATTTTGTAAACGCTGTCAAACTTGCTGGAGAGGGTAAATTATCCGAAGAAAAAGCAGAAAATTATGGTCTCGGTACAGAGGATACACCTATTTTCCCAAACATGCATGAAGCAAGCGCATTTTTGGTCGGAGGAACACTAACAGCAGTTGACGAAGTGATGACCGGCAAGGCGGATCATGCCCTTAATTTGGGTGGAGGCCTTCACCATGGCTTTAGAGGAAAAGCCTCGGGGTTTTGTATTTATAACGACAGTTCAGTGGCCATCAAATATTTACAGCAAAAATATAATGCCCGGGTGCTTTATGTCGATACGGATGCCCATCATGGTGATGGAGTCCAATGGTCGTTTTACGATGACCCGAATGTCTGCACATTATCGATTCATGAGACAGGCAGATATCTTTTTCCCGGCACAGGCAATGTAAATGAAAGAGGACAGGGTACCGGATATGGCTTTTCATTTAATATTCCCTTAGATGCATTTACAGAGGATGAATCCTGGCTGGATGCATATACAACTTCCTTCAGGGAAATAGCTGAATATTTTAAGCCCGATGTGATTCTTACCCAGAATGGTGCGGATGCACATTGTCTCGACCCATTAACACATTTGTCCACTACAATGAAAATTTATAAGGAAATCCCCAGACTCGCCCATGAATTGGCGCATAAGTACTGCGGAGGGAGATGGATTGCTGTTGGTGGCGGCGGCTATGATATTTGGAGAGTTGTGCCGCGGGCATGGTCATTAATTTGGCTCCAGATGACAGAAAACTTAATTACTTCAGGCTCTTTGCCTCAGAAATGGCTAGATCGCTGGCAGCCGGAATCCCCAGTCCAGCTTCCATTGAAATGGGATGATACGGATGGCCTTTACCAGCCAATTCCCCGTATGCCCGAAATCACTGAGAAAAATGCCCAGACACTGGAAAAAGCCCTTTATCCTATCCGTTCTAGCCGAAAAACTCCGACAGAAATTTAGAGAAACCTCGTAAGCAAAAACCCCGCTTTTGCAGCAGGGTGTTGTTGTACTAGACATATTATAATAATTTAGAACAACGGATGGCCTTTTACAAGCCATCTTTTGTTTTATACTGGGAGACTGCAAGAGAGGACGCCAATCCTACTCTTTGGTTGATTGACGCTTCTCGATTCTGTGTGGAAGGACAACTGTCTGCTCATCCGCTTTCTCTTTATTCATAAGCTTTGTCAACAGGCGCATGGAAACAGCTCCAATATCATACAAGGGCTGAACAATAGTCGTAATCTGAGGCCTTACCATCAGCGTCAATCTAGTATTATCAAATGAGATAACTTCCACATCTGAAGGAACCTGATATCCCCTGTCCTGGGCTGCATGAACAATCCCGAGTGCCATTTCGTCAGCTCCAGCAATGACGGCGGTAGGCTTATTTCCATTTTCCATAAGCTTTTCAAATGATTCGAGTCCGGAATCATATGTATAATCCCCTTCAAAAACGAAGCCCTCGGAATATTCCAGGTTAGCTTCTGCTAATGCTCTTGTATATCCTGCTAATTTCTTCAGATTAATGGGTTCGTGCCTAGGACCGATTACTAGAGCAATGTTACTGTGCCTCTTCTCAATAAAAGCTTTTGCCGCATCGTAGGCAGCAGTTTCATAATCTATATTTACTGAAGGAATTTGTCCTGTTTCTTCAATAGATCCTGCCAAAACAATTGGCACAGGTGATTTTTTGAATTCTTCAATATGATTTTCTGTTATATGAGACCCCATGAAAACAATACCATCCACTTGTTTTCCAAGCATTGTATTTAGCAGGCGCAGTTCCTTCTCCTCATTTTCATCAGAATTGCTCAAAATGATATTGTATTTATACATTGTAGCGATATCTTCAATGCCCCGTGCCAGCTCCGCATAAAAGATACTTGAGATATCGGGGATAATGACACCGACTGTCGTTGTTTTTTTGCTTGCAAGTCCTCTAGCAACAGCATTCGGCCGGTAACCTAATCGGTCTATTACTTCTACAACCTTCTTTCGGGTCGCCGGTTTAACATTCGGGTTGCCATTGACTACCCTTGAAACGGTGGCCATGGAAACATTCGCTTCCCTGGCAACATCGTAAATCGTGACATTGTTCATTTAACCCACTCCTTCATAGTTTTACTTTTCCCTCAAATTGGATGTTTATTTCAGTTTTTCCCACTAATACCTTTCTCAAAGTATATTTTATTCGGCTTTATGCATTTTATTTAAATCTACCTTTATTTTCTGTTATGTTCATAAATGAGCAATTACTGGCAGAGAAATATAGTAGCCATGTTATGCGAGGTCACTGATTTCCTATGTTACTTATCATACGACAGTAGAAAATTTCCTGCAATGGATGAGTATTGTATTAATCAACTTTTTACAGATTGCAAACGGATTCCACTTTTTAACCAGGCTGCCGCCAATTTTCGAAAATTTCCACTTTGAATCGAAACGTATGCACATCACCTTCTGCTGTCTTGTCTGATTGGTGGAGCTACCCTTTACCATGGACATAAATCCGGTTCATCAAGTTAATGGCGTCTACGAATCTTGTTAACAGAAAATACCCTGCCAAGTATTTCAACTGGCAGGGCATATGCTATATTTCCTTTTATTAAACAGTAACCCAATTCAACTTTTGAATCTCGCTGTAAAACTCGTCGAATTGCTTAAGATCCATTTGCTGGGCAGAATCTGACAAAGCTACAGATGGATCAGGATGCACTTCTGCCATCACTCCATCCGCACCAATAGCAAGCGCCGCTTTGGCAGTCGGGAGCAACAAGTCCTTTCTTCCTGTGGAGTGCGTAACATCAACCATAACAGGCAAATGTGTTTCTTGTTTTAGAATAGGGACAGCTGAAATGTCAAGTGTGTTTCTTGTTGCACGTTCGTATGTCCGGATTCCCCGCTCACAAAGGATGATATTGCCGTTCCCCTGAGCCATGATGTACTCAGCAGCATTAATGAATTCATCAATTGTAGCAGCAAGGCCACGCTTAAGCAGTACCGGCTTGTTTACGGCTCCTGCAGCTTTTAGCAATTCAAAGTTCTGCATGTTGCGGGCACCAATTTGAATGACATCGATATATTCTACCGCTGTTTCGACATCAGCAGGGTTGACTATTTCACTGATAACAGCCAGGCCATATTCGTCGGCTACCCTCTTCAAAATTTTCAGACCTTCCACACCAAGTCCCTGGAAATCGTAAGGAGAAGTACGTGGCTTATAGGCACCTCCGCGCATTAGCTTTAAGCCTTTGTTCCTAATGGATTCGGCTACCTTGGCAACCTGTTCATAGGACTCTACCGCACATGGCCCAAATACAAAGCTTGGGATGCCATTTCCGATCAGTTCACCCTTGAGGTCGATAATTGTATCTTCTGATTTTTTCTTTCTTGATACAAGAAGCGCCTTTTTGTGGTCATCCTCCTGAAGATCAAGGCCAGCCTTAAAAATTTCCTTGAATAAATGCTTTACGGTTGCAACATCAAGAGGTCCTTCATTGTTTGATTCAATTAAATCAAGCATTTTGCGTTCACGGACTGGGTCGTAGCGGTTAACACCTTGCTTTTCTTTCACTTTTCCTATTTCCTGCACTACTTTAGCCCGATTACTAATAAGATGTAATAATTGAAGATTAATATCATCGAGCTGGTCACGTAATTCATTAAGATCTTTGTTACTCACTGCTTTCCACCCTTTCGTCCGTCGATTTTTTTGAACCGGCCTATTCCCTAAAATTATGCATAAGCATAATTACATTTCAAGTATTGAAGAGTTTAGGTATTTCCCTCCGGCAACTTACATGATGCAGAAAAATATGGTACATTTCTTATATATTTAGAGATTATTATAAAACAAATGAAATCAAAAGTCACGAAAAATTTCTTTAATAATTAAACGCTTTTATGCGTTAAAGTGATTAATTTTATAAAAAAGAGGGTGGGGCAATTGCAGGAGAAAATATTTGCTCTCGATATAGGTACAAGATCTGTCGTTGGTATAATCCTTGAGAAACAGGAGGATGCTTTTCACGTTGCCGATATTTTATCCAAGGAACATAAGGAAAGAGCCATGCTGGATGGCCAAATACACGATGTAATCGCTGTATCGAAAGTAATAAATGAAATAAAGGATGAACTCGAAATCAAGCATGGTAAGCTTGAGCGGGTAT
Source organism: Peribacillus saganii (assembly GCF_003429095.1). GTDB lineage: Bacteria > Bacillota > Bacilli > Bacillales > DSM-1321 > Peribacillus > Peribacillus saganii. Next base: position 65,842 of record NZ_QVTE01000031.1, on the reverse strand, counting down.
GTGTGGCAGCCGCTGGCCGGGCACTGAAAACCGAAAAAGCCCTTATTACAGCTGATATTAAAGGAAAGCCGCTGATCCAACGGGATGATATCCTGCACCTCGAGCTGAGCGCAGTTCAGCAGGCCCAGACAATCGTTGCGGAGAAAAGCTTGGCTGAGTACGCTTACCATTATTACTGCGTTGGTTATTCTGTATTGTATTACAGGCTGGATGGACAGGAGATTGGAAGTTTAATTGATCAAAATGGAGAAGAAGCTTCCGTTGAAATCATCGCCACTTTTTTGCCTAAGGTTGTGGTCGAATCTCTTCTAGCGGCTTTAAAAAGAGCTGGACTTGAAATGCAGGCCCTGACCCTGGAACCAATTGCCGCTATCAATGTGTTGATTCCTCCATCTATGAGAAGGCTGAATGTCGCACTTGTTGACATTGGTGCGGGTACCTCGGACATAGCCCTGACTGATATGGGCACAGTGATTGCATATGGGATGGTTCCTATCGCGGGTGATGAAATTACTGAGGCCATCAGCGAGCAGCTGCTTCTTGACTTTCCGCTTGCTGAAGCAGCAAAAAGAGAGTTTACCGAAAAAGATGAAATAGTAGTTCAGGATATTCTTGGTTTTGAGTCAACCATTTCCAAGTCAGAAATCATCCAGCAAATATCCCCTTCATTAAACCGGCTGGCAGATTCCATTTCTGCTGAAATTCTGGAATTGAACAATACAAAGCCGCCTAAGGCAGTCATGCTGGTAGGGGGTGGGAGCCTTACTCCGGAACTCCCTAAACTTTTATCCGAAAAAATAGGCCTGCCGCAAAACAGGGTTGCTATCAGAGGAATTGATGCGATCCAAAAGCTTACTTTTTCAGATCATTTGCAAAAAGGACCAGAGCTAGTCACACCAATCGGAATTGCAATCGCTGCCCAGCATAATCCGATTCACTACCTCAGTGTTACGGTCAATGAACAAACAGTCCGCCTTTTTGATATGAAGCAGCTTACAGTAGGAGACTGCCTGCTTGCAGCGGGAATAAAAATTAATAAACTATACGGAAAACCCGGCATGGCAATCATTATCAATTTAAATGGGCAAATGATTACGATTCCTGGCATTCATGGAAGCAAGCCTGCACTTCTCTTAAATGGGATAACTGCCTCCCTTGACGATATGGTCCAGAATAATGATAGGATTCATGTAGAAAAGGGAACAGATGGCAGCGAGCCCCAGCTGCGGATTAAAGATTTGATCGATGATATTCCGAGAAAAACAATCACAATCAACAGAACAAAATACATTGTCGAAGCTGTAATCAAGAAAAATAGTATAATTACTGCAGGTGAGGATAGCCTTCAGGACCGGGACACAGTTGAATGCAGGCTTCCGGACACGATACAGGCGCTGCTGGAATCACTCAAACTAAACTATTATCTTAATCAGCTTAAGCCATTTACCATATCCATCAACGGCAAAGAGGTATTGCTTGATAAATACGCCGGGCGGATTTATAAGAATGGAGTTGAAGTAAAACTCAGTTCAAGCTTTGCAGACAGTGATTCCATCATAATTGAACCCCCATCCAGCCCATATTTGGCTGACCTGGCAACGGCCCTTAATCTTCAGCTGACCTATTCCATCCCTGTTTCTTTTAATGGAAAAAGAATTCTGCTGACAAAAAGGATTTCTGAATTTTTCAGGGGGGACATGGTGCTTGAAGAGGATGATGTATTGGAAAACGGCGAAAACCTTACTGTGATTCAGCATAAGTTTGAGCCATTTATTTTCCAGGATTTATTCCGCCATATAGATATAGAACTGCCTCAAACTGCAAATGGCCATTTTTTATTAATTAAAAATAACGAGGAAACCGGTTTCCACGACATACTTAGCCCGGGTGACGAATTAAGAATCATTTGGCCTACAATGTTAAAGAAGCAGCCGTAAACATGAAGCCAATCATCCGTATTTTTATTTAATAGTTATTATCCAGCAAGCTGCGCATGGAAGATATTAAACCTTTGCCCAGCTAACAAAAATAAAGCATACATCTGCAAAAAAAACTCCTGCTGATGTATGCTTTAATTATTGATTAGGTACTTAAGGAACTAATTACCCATCCATGTTAAAATTTCGGTTTTTGTTTACTCACCCTTTATTGCATTTGAGAGGGAATCATAAGTAATTTTCCAATGGGAAGCATTCCACACAGGCTTTCCATCTCTGAATAAGATGGCCTGCGGTGATTCATGCTTGATTCCAAAGTTCTCCGCTATCTCATTTGAAAGCGGCCTTGCCTCTTGAACCGCCAGATATGCAGTATTAAATTCCTGATGATCCTGGACGAAGCTTTGATATTCATCAAACGCTTCCTGGCTTATCGGGCATGTTAAGCTATGCTTAAGAATAAGGAATGATTCTTTTTTTACAAGCTCTTCAAATTGTTCCTTCGTTTGGATTTTAACTGTAGACAATGGTTGCATCTCCTTCCATTTCAATAAGAAAAACGCAGGCCCCCTGTTAAGAAGAAGAACGGCTTAAGCCGCCACATGTCCGTGGCAACGCCGTTCGACCCACGTCTGCAGGGACCCGGTACTACGTCAGTGCATTATTTCCTGCCGAAAAAAGTGGCTGGGCGCTGAAGCAAGACATAAAAACAAGGTGGTGAAGTAATATTATCACTTCACCACAATTTTAAACAAATTTATTGATTGTTATAGCGATTTTCCGTTTCTTCAAATGCTTTTTTCGTTTCCTCCAGCTTCAGCTGTGCAGTATTGTTAGCCTGCGATCCTTGATTTTCAGTTGAGTCTGTGAAATCAGAGGTAAGATTGTTCGGACCGCCTGCCGTTGCAGCTGCTCCGGTAGCGGAACCGGCTGTCCAGGAGGTCGAAGAAGCGGAAAGCGCCCCCTCCTTTTTATCCATTCCTCCGCTATTCTCCATAACGTTTGTTTCTTCTTCAAATGGTGCTGAATTTCCGCTGTCTCCAAAAGGAGCCATGCTTTTCACTTTATTCACTAGTCCAGAGGATTTACTAGTCACAGCTTCTGTTACAGCGCTTGTCTTTGACCTGGCTGTTTCCGCCAAGCCATTTCCCTTTTCCATTGCAGTTTGCCGCAGCCCATTGATGTTCTCCCTAAGCTCGCGCCCGGATTTCGGAGCCATGAACAGAGCAGCTGCCGCTCCGACTATACCACCGATTAGAGCTCCAATGAGAAAATCCTTTGAATTGATGTTCTCCTCATCTTCCTGATATGCTTTCTGATACTCTCTTTGATACTCTCTTGCATAGTCTTTTTGAACCTGGTTTTGATAATCTCTTCCAAAATTATTTGAGCTCTGATTTTGATATTCTCTTCCATAATCTTTTGAATTCGGGTTCATAACTCGTCTCCTCTCAATTATTAACTGCGGGAACGTAAGAATCGTTTCTTGGGCAAGTTATCTGTTTCGTCTACCTCTAGTCCTAATCCCGGCGTTGTCTGGGTGGGAAGCACCGATGTGCTGTTTACTGATTTTCTTGCTTTCCATTTGTCACGCAGTTCCATAACAACATTGCTCCATTGAACAACCTGTGAAATTTTTTCTTTGTTGTTATCCACTTCTGTCAGCACTCGATTAGATACCTTCTGGATGGAACTGTTGAATTTCTGGATGGATGTACCAACGTCCTTAACTGCATAAACAACTGTATTGAGATTTTCAGACTTCTTTTGCAGATCTTCTGCAAGCGAATTTGTCTTATGAAGCAGCTGCGCTGTTTCCGTTGAAACTCCCTGCATTTGTTTTTCAAGGCCTGTCAGGGTATGGGCCACACTTTCCAATGTTGTTTGCAGTGATTTTAATGTTTTTGATAGGTAAATTACTAAAATGAGGAAAGCAACAGCCGCAACTGCAGCACTCAAATATAGAATAATCTCCATGTTACACCTCCGTATGGTTTTTTCAATTTTAAAATGTACTAACTTGCTATTAATTTTTAAATACCCGTCATGTTTTATTATAAACGTTTTTTATTTTTTCAATATAATCTTTATAAAATCCTGCTTTTTTTTAAAAATGTATGATTTTCCATGACTATTTTCGTTCACGAAATAAACATTTTTAATGCAATTCGGTTAAAATAAAGAAGTATGAATTTTTTAGATACGGAGGAAAGATATATGAAGGATCCACGAATTTCCCAGCTTGCAAAGAATTTAATTAATTATTCCGTTAAACTGCAAAAAGGGGAAAAAGTTTTAATTGAAAACTTTGGCCTGCAGAGGGAGCTTGTGACAGCTCTTGTAAAGGAAGCATATGCAGCGGGTGGTTACCCTTTCGTTTCTTTGAAAGATGCTCAAGTTGACCGTTCTTTACTTCTTGGTGCACAGGAAGAGCAATTTAATATGATCGCAGACTTCGAAGCTCAGGTAATGAGCAAAATGGATGCATATATCGGACTTCGGTCGGGAGATAACATTAATGAGCAGGCTGATGTTCCCGCAGAAAAAATGGCCATCCAGGGAAATACAATAATGAGAAAGGTACATAGAGAAATCAGGGTGCCAAAAACGAAATGGGTTGTGCTTCGCTATCCAACTTCATCAATGGCACAATTGGCTAAAATGAGCACAGAGGCTTTTGAAGATTTTTATTTCGATGTTTGCAACCTTGATTACGGCAAGATGAGCGAAGCTATGGACAGCTTGGTGGAATTAATGGATCGGACAGACAGAGTTCGCATAACAGGACCTGGGACGGATTTATCTTTTTCCATTAGAGATATTAAAGCTATAAAGTGTGCTGGTGAATTAAACATCCCGGATGGGGAAGTGTACACTGCTCCTGTTAGGGATTCAGTAAATGGAGTTATTACCTATAACACCCCATCTCCATACCAAGGCTTTACGTTCGAAAATGTAAAGTTAACGTTTAAGGATGGCAAAATTATCGATGCAGCAGCCAATGATACCGAACGGATAAACAAGATTTTTGATACTGACGAAGGCGCACGTTATATTGGTGAATTTGCAATAGGTGTCAATCCGTATATCCTGAATCCGATGCAGGATATCCTGTTTGATGAGAAAATCGACGGCAGCTTCCACTTCACACCTGGCCAGTGCTATGATGAGGCATCTAATGGAAACGACTCAAATATCCACTGGGATATGGTTAACATCCAGCGCCCTGAATACGGCGGAGGAGAGATCTACTTCGATGACGTATTGATCCGCAAAGACGGACGATTCGTACTTCCAGAACTGGAGAAGCTGAACCCTGAAAATTTGAAATAGATTTGTAAAATGGGAATAAACTGGTCTCCCGCAGCAAAAACCTGCTATTGTTGTTATCGACAACTGAACACTTTTATTATTTCCTTAAGCAGTATAAAAAAGAGGCGGTTTCTCAAACTGGAGAAACCGCCTCTTTTTTACATATTAATTAAACGAGTGTCTTTTCATAGGCTTCCTGGAATTTCTGAATATCTCCTGCTCCCATAAATAAGATCACGCTATTTTCATGTTCTTGAAGAGCTGTAGTATTTTCTTCGGATAACAGTTCTGCATCCGGAACTTTTCCCTGCAGGTCTTCGATGGAAAGCTTGCCCTGATGTTCTCGGGCGGAACCGAAGATTTCACATAAGTAAACTTTATCAGCCAAGTTTAGGCTTTCTGCAAATTCAGTTAGGAAGGTCTGAGTACGGGTAAATGTGTGCGGCTGGAATACTGCCACGATCTTCCTGTTTGGATACTTCTGCCTTGCTGAATCGATGGTAGCTTTAATTTCCGTCGGATGATGCGCATAATCATCAATAATGATCTGGGAGCCTACCTGTTTTTCAGTAAAACGGCGTTTAACTCCGGAGAAGGTCATAAGCTGGTTCTTTACTATTTCCGCTTCAATGCCCTCATATTTGCATAGCGCGATGACTGCAAGAGCATTCAAGACGTTATGGCTTCCGAAAGTGGGTATAGTAAATGTATCAAAAAAAGTGTTTCTCACATATACTTCAAAGGTCGTGCCTTTATCGGAAACTGATATATTTCTTGCCTGGAAGTCGTTCTCTTCAGCAAAACCATAAAAAATGACAGGAACCTTCGCTTGGATCCGCTGAAGCTGTTCATCATCTCCACATGCAATGATTCCTTTGTTTACCTGCAAAGCCATCTCCTGAAATGCTTGAAAAACGTCCTCAATATTCGCAAAATAATCAGGATGATCAAAATCAATATTAGTCATAATTGCGTAATCGGGATGATAGGAAAGAAAATGCCTGCGATATTCGCATGCTTCAAATACGAAATACTCCGCGTCCTTCTCCCCTTTACCTGTCCCATCACCGATTAGAAAAGAGGTTTGTTTCGCTCCTCTCATTACATGGGCCATCAAGCCAGTAGTGGAAGTCTTTCCATGTGCCCCAGTAATCGCCACAGAGATAAAATTTTTGATAAAGTCGCCCAAGAATTTAGGATAGCGAATGATTGGCAGTCCTAGCTCCATTGCTCGGATGATTTCTTCATGGGTGTCTGGAAATGCATTTCCAGCGATGACAGTCATACCTGGCTGTATATTGTCCTTGGTGAAAGGCAAAACTTTAATTCCGGATTTTTCTAAGGCAATTTGAGTGAAAAACCTTTTATCATAATCAGATCCCTGTACTTGATAATTCATATCATGCAGCACTTGAGCAAGCGCGCTCATGCCGGAACCTTTAATGCCTACAAAATGGTAAACGGTCATAAATAGAACCTCCAACAATCGTCTATCTGTATGACAGTATATGACGTTATCTTTTTATTTGTTTTCAATCGCAGGATAACAAGAAAAGCGGAAGCGCCCTGGTCAGCCCCGACAAGCATAAGACAAGCGCTGACAGAAGGCGCTTTTTGCCTTCCGAAGTGATTGGCTTATGACCAGGGTTGTGACGGAACTTGGTCACAACATTCGAGGCCGACTAAGTTCGCCACGTCCTGTGGCGACGTCGGCACTAGCACGTCCTGTGCGTCGGGGCTGGGCACTGCAGCTAGACATAATAGAAAAGCGGAAGCGCCCTGGTTAAAAGGAAAGCCCCTTAGTCGCCATCTATGTCCATGTCTCTCTTGCATCCTGCCCTATACAATTAAGTTTATATTATATCATCATTCTAGGTTTAAGACCATGAAGCCATTAATATGCAGGGTTATTTCCTGCAGTATATGCAGCTCTGCTTGGCTTAGTCTACTTTTTCAAGCCGCGGATTTGGGCGATACTTTCGTCCTTCCTTTGCCTGATGTGCACCATTGAGCAAAACGTTGTCTCCGGTAAAGCCGATATTTATCTTTAACAGGCTGCCTCCTATACCATACATATCAACAGGGACACGCCCCTCCTCAAACTCAGTTATACGCTTTTCGTTAAAGCCGCCGCTTACAACAATTTTAACATGGTCAAACCCTTCCTTATCAAGGGCCTCACGCAAGGCGAAAATAAGCTCGGCATTCACTCCCCGAGGATCAAATGTTCCAAGAAGATGCTGGTTTCTGACAAAATATTTGTCAATCATCGTCCGCGATGTATCAACTCGCACTGCCCGCAGTTTATCCCCAAAGGCACGCGCCGCTTTCAGGGAGTCTGTAATTGCATCATTATTATAATCTACCAAGGCGATCAGTTCATCTTCGGGATATTTTTTATTGTATGCTTCGCAGGCTGCCACAAGGTCTCCATTAAAGAGCTGGATGAGTGCGTGAGGCATGGTGCCCATCCCCTTTTTCCCCCACCATTCGCTCATGGCATGTGTCGCCTGGGCGGTGGCCCCGCCAATATAGGCGGAGTATCCGTCTCCAGCCTGCTGAGTAAAGTGGTCATCACGGTCACCCATAAAAATGACCGGCTTTTGCTTTCCGGAGAGCGCTGCCGCTTTCACAACGTTATAAACATTTGTAGCGACCGAAGTTCTCCTTGCAAGAATGCCATCAATAATGCCCTCTAAATAGCCAAAATTCTGGTAAGGCCCAGTAATGGTCAGAACTGTTTCAAAAGGCTTGATTTTATCCCCGTCTTTCAGCGAATATATTTCAAGTGTTTCAGGATCATCGGCAAACGTCTTAATAAGAGCAATTACCTCGTCGGTACCGCACAATACGGCATGCTCCTTTTGAAAAAACTGCATGGTGACAATGTTATCCGGGCAGAAGTCCTTCACTATTTCTCCTGTTTTCAAAAAGTAAACAGCGGAGAACCATCCCTCCCGAATTCTTTCATCAAATTTAAATGTTTGATTAGTCAAACGCTTAATTTTCCCCTGCAGCTTTAGCTCAATTTCCTTCATACCTATGTACTCCTTACTGCATGAAGCATGCAAATACCACCCCGCGGACCGGGGAAAATTTACATGCCTGATCCGATATAAAAAAATCCTATGCTTAGTATTTTATACTTATTTTGAAAGAATACCACAATTAATTTATTGCATTTGCTTCAGACAGAAACTCCAGCTCCTCAACTGAAATTAGCACATCCCTCGGCCGGCTTCCACGGGATTCAGAAACGATCCCCTGCTTCTCCATCATTTCAATTAATCTCGCTGCTCTGTTATAGCCAACATGGAATCGCCTTTGCAAGCTCGAGGTGGAGGCTGCATTTTGACTGACGACAAACTCACACGCCTCAAAAAACAGTTCATCAGATTCCTCCAGTGATTGGGCTTTGCTCAATAACTCTTCCTGCTGGAAAAGATATTGCGGCTCCTGCTCACTCCTTACATGGCTTACAACCGAATCTATTTCATCATCATTTACAAAGGTTCCTTGCAGCCTTACCGTTTTCGATGAACCATTTTCAGCAAAAAGCATATCCCCTTTTCCAAGGAGCTTCTCGGCTCCGCCGCTGTCAATAATCGTTCGTGAATCAACTTGAGAAGAAACTGAAAACGCAATTCTCGTCGGAATATTTGCTTTAATTAGTCCCGTTATAACATCAACTGATGGACGCTGAGTCGCAACAATCAAATGAATTCCGCAAGCACGGGCTTTCTGGGCAATCCGGCAAATTGCCTCTTCCACTTCAGCAGGCGACATCATCATTAAATCAGCCAGCTCATCAATAATCACGACTATATACGGCAGCTTATGAGATAGTTGTCCCGCATTTTCTGCCATGCTGTTAAACCGCGAAATCTCACGGACCCCAGCGTGTGCAAATAATTCGTAGCGGCGCTCCATTTCATCCACTGCCCATTTCAATGCAGCGGTAGCCGCTTTTACATCTGTAATCACAGGGCTAACCAAATGTGGTATCCGGTTATAAGGCGCCAATTCGACCATTTTCGGGTCAATTAGGAGCAGCTTAAGCTCTTGGGGACTTGCTTTATATAGCAGGCTGACAAGCATTGTATTAATACAGACACTCTTGCCCGAACCGGTTGCTCCGGCAATAAGTCCATGCGGCATCTTTTTTAAATCGGTCACAACAGGTTGACCTGAGATGTCAAGCCCTAAAGCTACCGTGAGCGGAGATTTATCCGTTTGAAATGCTTCACTCTGCAGAACTTCTCTGAGAAAAACCGGCTTGCTTTTTCTATTAGGAATTTCGATTCCAATTGTGTGCTTACCTGGTATCGGAGCCTCCATTCTGATATCTTCAGCAGCTAGGCTCAGTTTAATATCATCCTGGAGATTTGTCACTTTATTGACTTTGACACCCGCTTCCGGCTGAACTTCAAACCTTGTAACAGATGGTCCCTGGGTAACATTGACAACCCGTGCCCTGACATTAAAATTCAATAATGTTTCGTTCAGCAGGTCAGCTTGCTGGTCGAGCCATTCATCATCATATTCCGTTTGAGCTGGCGGAGTAAGCAGTTCAATTTTTGGCATGACATAATATGGCTCGCCTTCATCTGACTTGTTGTCTTGTAAGGCTAGCGCAGGTTTGGCTGCCTCTGGCTGTTTAATAACCGGTTCTGCCTTTGGGCGATGTGACGGGCTATAGGACCCCATACGTTCCCTATCCTGTTTTAACATAACCACGTTGAAAGGAATATGCTTTTTTGGTTTTTGCTCTATTCCAGATGAAACCATAGTTTCTTCAGGTGTCTGCAGAGATTCATCTGCCCCAGACTGATTAGCAGGAAGGTACCCGGCATTCGCGGCCTCGTTAATTGGTCCACTTTCCCCGTTCTCAATCAAGCAATCCTTTTCAAATCCAATATCAGATTTCTCCATTATATTTTGTATTGTTGTTTCATTGCCCTGAGATTGGCTCGCTTCACTTGGCTTACCATAATATAACCCTGAGGCTAATGCCCTGACACCTTCGCTGCTAACATTTTCCTGTGCTCCCGCTTCCTTAGCCGGTCTCATCTGTTCATGCACAAACGGGTTTTCACTCTCTATTGTATTCTTATCGAAAACATGTCCATCCATTGAGTCCAATACTGGGCTAATATCCGCTTCAGCTGCAAGTCCTGAATCCTGATCCAAGAAGGCTGTACCTTCGCCCATTTCTCCCGCTAAATCCTTTCCCGGTTCAGCGGTTATTCCTTCTCCTGGTGTTTTCTGTTCCAGCTGTTTACTAACTGGATTGTTACCTTTTTTGGTATCATCCGAAGATTCAACAGTTTCCAGTATGCCGGCGGATGCTTTATAACCTTGTTCTGCCAGACTCTCTTTTTTAACAATGGCAGGGATGTCTGGGTCAGTTGTTGCAATCTGCTCCTTGCTATCTAGTTCAAACTCAACAATCTCCTCTGAAACCCAGTGAGGTTTGTTAAAGCCGTACACCGGCGATGGTATTTCGGTCGGCTGGAATGGTTTCTTGGAGGGGTTTTCCTTGTTCAGTTCGAACTCAACCTCCTCTGAAGCCCGGTGGGGTTTCTTAAATCCGTACACCGGCGATGGTATTTCGGTCGGCCGAAATGGTTTCTTGGAAGGCTTTATCTTGTTTATTTCCCTGTTAATTGTTGTTTCTTGCGGTTTACTTCTTGTCTGTTGTTGTTTTGATTCGTAGCCTTGGTTTCGATCCCGGTGAGGACCAGAAGATTTACCCTGCTTCCTCCCTTTCCTTACATTATCTCTGTTCTGTTCATGATCCGGAATAAGCGGAAACTTGAATTGTCCCTTTGGGTATTGATACAGGATTTTCGCGTCCATTTCAGCACTTTTCTGTCCTGGAATTTGTTTCTGGAATACAGGCCCTTCCTGTCTCTTTTGAGACCTGCTAACATCAATTGTCCTCGCGATTGTTTCCTCATTCGATTCATCAATGATAATCTCTTCTATTTCAATGATTTCCTCGTCCTGAAACCATTTTTTAATTTTGTTAAACCATTTCAACTAAATCACCTTTCTAATACTCGTTATCTATTATCTTATTGTTTCCCGGCATAATTCTATCGAACAACTTTTATTACTGCCCAAAAAAAATACTATTTACGGCTTCACTTTATTTTACCAGTATTTCGCGAAATATGTAGAAAAAATAAACAAAGCTAATTACACCTTTATCCGACCATTATATACATCAAATGTTACTGTTTGATTTCGAGAATATTATTTCTGAATGAGATAAATGCTTGAGGAACACTATTACACTCTAATTCTTTTATATAGAACTTTAAATCCTAAATAGTTTTTATTTTCTGCCGATTATATAAATAGGCACTATATTAATCTTTGTGCCGTATATAGCACTGAGTAAAATGACTATTAATGAAAGTATAATTATGATTTTTTGTAGCTGCCCGCAGGAATTCGGAGAAGCGATACATTCTTTCCTGAGCAGCTGCGTTTACATAGAACATAAAAGCGGGGGAATTTAGCATGAATGGCTTTTTAAAAACAAAAATTAGGGCAAGATTAATCATTTCATTTGCGATTATCCTTTTAATTCCTAGTTTGACTATCGGTTTGACTTCATATCAGTCCTCAAAAAACACCCTGGAAGAGCACATCACATTGTCGGCCTCGGAGACAGGAAAACTGCTAGACGGAACTCTAGACCGTTTTATTGACCCGGAAATAAGAAATATTGATTATTTGGCAGATAACATTTCGGTATCCGATACGGATTTAGCAGAAAGTACTTTACATTCTTTCTTCGAAAAACACCCGGGGATTTCCACTATTTATGTCGGCGGTACTGATGGCACATTTGTAAATGCTCCAGCAAAGAAAATGGCGGATGACTACGACCCGCGCAAACGGCCATGGTATCAACAGGCGATGAATCAGAAAGGCGAAGTAACGGTTACACCCCCATTTGAATCTAAAACTACCGGCGATTTTGTTGTAGGGATAGCAAAGGTATTAAAGGATGGATCAGGAGTTCTGGCAAGCGAAGTAAAGCTGGAAACCATTGAGGCAATTACCAAGCAGGTAAAAATCGGAAAAGAAGGATATGCTCTTATATTAGACAAAGACAGAAAGGCTATTATCCACCCTGCCCTTAAGCCAAATGAGGAAGCAGTGGGAATCTGGGTCGATAAAATATTTGAAACCGACAAAGGTCAATTTGATTATTCATATGAAAATGAAGCAAACAAAATGGTATTTTTCACAAATGAAAACACAGGTTGGAAAGTTGCTGGTACATTATCCAAATCTGAAGTACAAGATGAAGCTATGCCTATCTTTCTTAATACCGCATTCGTTTTGGCCATTGCGCTCTTCATCGGCGCTGTTTTAAGTTACTTTATCATTTCTTCTATCACTAAGCCTTTAAGAACGCTTGTGTATGCTTCAGAAAAAATTGGAAATGGTGATTTAACAGAAACCGTTATGATTAAATCACATGATGAACTAGGTCAGCTAGGAGCAAGTTTTAACACCATGGCAGGCAATCTGCGCGATCTAATTGCTAAAATTGGAATGAACACAGACCAGCTGGCAGCTTCTGCTGAAGAGCTTTCAGCTAACGCCGAGGAAACCGGTAAAGCTACAGAACAAATTGCCTATACGATCCAGGAAGTTGCTGAGGGTACAGATAAGCAAATGGACAGTGTCCAAAAAAGCTCCATTCAAATTGGCGAATTGGCTATTGAGGTTTCGAGGATCGCTGAAAATGCTCAGCATGTTACCACATCTTCAGCCCATACTTCTGAAAAAGCAACTGAAGGTGAAATCAGCATCAACCAGGCAATTGATCAAATGAATAAGATAAATGTAACGTTTGGATCGCTTTCCGAATCAGTCAAGACTTTAGGAGACCGGTCAAACGAAATCAATAAAATAATAGAAGTGATATCTAGCATAGCCGCACAGATCAATCTCCTTGCATTAAATGCAGCCATTGAAGCAGCCCGGGCTGGTGATCATGGTAAAGGATTTGCTGTAGTAGCTGAAGAGGTACGTAAGCTCGCAGAACAGTCATCAGAATCTTCCCAGCAAATTTCAGCCCTGATTGCCGGGATACAGGAAGAAACAAATAAGACGATCAGTTCAATGGATAATGCCTCTAATGAGGTGAAACAAGGCATCGGCGTAGTAAATATCGCTGGCGACTCCTTCAACCTGATAAAGGAATCCGTCAATTTAGTCACCAATCAAATTCATCAAATTTCTACTTCTGTAGAAAAAATTTCATCCATTACGGAAGAAGTTGTATTCTCTGTTAACGACATTTCTGCAGTAGCAGAAACAGCTGCCTCTGGCACACAAAATGTATCCGCTGCAACCGAAGAACAGCTCGCCTCCATGGAAGAAATCTCTGCATCAGCAAACGCACTTTCCAACATCGCTGATGAGCTGCAGCATGCAATTGCAAGTTTTCGAGTATAATCATCCGAAAAACCTATCCGCTTTCAGGCAGATAGGTTTTTATGCATCAATGCTCTTGCTTAAAATTTAATCATGTAAAAATTTATTTGTTTTTAAATACTGTTTCTTCCTGGGATTGAAAAAGAGGATGTCGTAAAAACGAACATCCTTCTTAAAAATATGTTTTTGAAACATGTATTCAGTCAATTCAAATATTCTTATCTTCTCGATTTTTATTTTTTCCAAGAATAAAGACCGGTTCCAGCTCACCGTCCTCATACAAAAAGGACAAGGCAGTAACAGGAACCTTCCCACTCGCAAAAAAGCTCATTGCCATTTGGGCAAGTATGTCGTATCCAGTATCATTTTCCACATCAGCTATGATTATGACATCCTGATGCGGAATGGCAAGGGCCATTGTGCCAGCCATTTTATCCTTCATTTCCCTTAACCAAGGTTCATTAAGGATTCTGCTGGCGTCATATCCGTCATTCGTATTCAGGAAGTAGAAGGTATTGCCAGCGACAGTGTCCGACTTTACCCCTGTCGAAAGGGAACGGACATTGAAACGGGCTATCTGCCGGATCCGATCGGCTTCCCAACCCTCTTTTTTCATCATGGCAATATCAATCAGCCGATAAGTATTTCCTAAATCCAATGCATAGTACACTCTTGTTTCGGCTGTATGCTCATCGAAAAGAAAGGGATTCCCTTCAGCAGCCTCGGAAGGGAATGAAGCTGAACGGATAACGGGGAAAATACTTTTTTCTTTTCCCTCCAAAGAATACTCCCCTCCCATTACGGAAAGGGCCTCTTCAACATAATAAACGACTTCATCAACCGCTTTTTCCTTCTTTTCTTCCCACCGGGCGATGATTCCGGGCAATTCAACCGTAATCCCCTTGTCCGATTCACTATTCACAATTCTCAGCGTATCTTTCTTCCTGTCAAAGTTAAAGTCCCGGCGTTCGGTTCCAATTCTTTCTTTCAGGATGTCTACCATTTTTCTGCTGGTCATTTTCATGCTTATTCCCTCATCGTTTTATCGACTTTTCAGTGAGGCTCTGCTGATGTTTCGGCCCATGAAGCCGTATCTCAGAGATGAGCCATTACCACTAATGATTGGTAATTAAAATGATTCAATAAATTCTTCAATTTGCTCACGCGTTTTGCGGTCCTTACTTACAAAACGCCCCAGTTCAGAACCATAACTGTAAGCAATAAAGCTAGGGATGCCATAAACATCATTTTCAGCACAAAGATCTAGAAAATCATCTCGATCAACATAAACAAAAGTAAAATCTTCATATTTTTCCTCTAACTCAGGCAAAAACGGCTCTATGAATTTACAATCCGGGCACCAATCCGCCGAAAATAAAAAAAGATGTTTTCCATTATTTTTTAGTTCATTAAACTGTTCAACTGATTCAAGCTTCTTCATTTCAATTTCCTCCCCTTTTTGTCCTTCTTTTTATATACTGCCCAATAAATAACAGTAAAAACATACACCATCTTGCCACCAATAATAAACAATAATCAGGTCTCATTACAAGCAATCGGCATTGCATTGATAAAAAGGAAATAAATTATTAACTCCCTCGCTGTACACAAGCCCTTCATACTTGGTTTTGTACTCAATTCGAATATGATTTTGATAACGGTTTCCGTTTCTTTGTCTCATATTCTTAAAAAAGTTAACAAATGCTTATTCCATACGTATTACTCCTTCTATCACAGCATACCACACCTATTCAAATTTACTTTCCTGAACAATTATTAATACTTCTCCATTTCTGATTTCAAATCTTTGCCAAGGAATTTTTCATATCAATACTTTTAACGGAACCTGCCATTGGGAAATTCACCGGCATTAATTCAGGCAGAGCTTGGTTATAAGTCCAATCCATCTCTTAAAAGAATCATAAATTAAAAGCAATAGTAAAGAGCAAGAGGTGATATGAGTGACTGCAATAGACGAAAAGTTAATTTCCGGGTTACTTCAACATTATTATGGCATTACATCAGAATCCATGGTGCTTGTAAGACGTAAACCCGACAGGCAGTTATGGAAGGTTATTGATACAGGAAAAAACGTGTATGCCTTTAAATACCTGGAAAAGAGCGCGCGGGCTCCTCTGATCGTTGCAGTAAATAATTATATTCACGGAAAAGGCATACCGGTAACGATTGTTCTTCCAAAGCTTGATGGAACTTCAATTGTTGCCGTTGACGATGGCTGTTTTCTGCTATTTCAATGGCAGGAAGGTTCTCAGCCAGACTATGCCGACAATGACATGATTAAAAAAATGGCCATGCTGCTTGCTGAGTTTCATGTGGCATCCCAGGGATACGCCGGGTCAGGCAATCCGATTACAGATTCGCGCCTTGACTGGAATCAAATCTATCAAAGAAAGATCAAAAAAATGAAAAAGTGCCAAAAAAATGCGAACAAAAGCGGGGATCTATTCTCTGCCTCATTTTTGAGCCACCTACCCTGGATTCAATCCCGAATCAATTGGGTGCTCGACCGACTTCCGCATACGGGTTTGAGTGCTTTACTGGATGCTGCAAGGCAGGACCCTCATCTGGCCCATGGTGATTATTCGCCGCTCAATATTCTCTGCAGCAAAAATAAAGAATTAACTATTATCGATTTTGATACCACAAGCATAGCTCTTCCTATGAGGGATATTTCCCATCTTATAACGTGGATTAATCATGAATTGGGAGCTTGGTCAAGTGAAAGATTCAAATGCGTTGTGGATGCATACCAGCAAATACATCCACTCTCCTCTGAAGAATATGAACTACTATTGCTAGATCAAATTTTCCCCCATAAAGCTATTCGTTTGTCGGAGAAATATTTCAAGGGTTCGGGGAGTTCAAAAATGCTTAAAGGATTAGAGCGTTGTATCGAGATTGACAAAGCAAAGTTAACCGACCTTGGGATGGGCCCAAAACAATAAGCATTATAGATAGGAGATACTTATGAAAGTTGTTATATTGGCAGCTGGAGTTGGAAGTCGGCTATATCCTTTAACCAGAGATAATCCAAAAGCTATGATCATCATTAATGGTAAACCGCTAGTGCAGTACCAGGTTGACAGCTTGCTCAAGTCGGGTTTCGGATTTGAAGAGATCTATATTGTTGGCGGTTACAAGATGAATCAGATAGAAAAGTACTTTTCAGGAACAGGGATTCACTTTATCTACAATCCTCTCTATAAATCTATGAATAATATTTACTCATTTTTGCTTTCTCGAACTGTTGGAGATGATTTACTGCTGATCAACTCAGATGTTTTATATGACAGCAGGCTCATCCCGTTAATTCTGAATTCAAATTTTCCGTCTTGCCTATTAGTTGACCGGGAAAAGCAATTAACTGAGGAAGCAATGAAAGTAAAGATGGAACACAACCGTTTGTGCATGGTGAATAAACAAATGGAAACCTCCGAAGCGAGCGGTGAATACATCGGAATTTCCAAATTGGCAGCAAATGATTTGAAACTTTTATATCAAAAAGCAGCTCAGATGATAGACTCTGGGGAAACAGGAGTCTGGTATGAACAGGTATATCAAGCCTGTGCTGCTAGAGTCGATTTTAGGGCAGTGTTTACGCAGGGCTATCCATGGATCGAAATCGATGATCTACAGGATTTAGAATTCGCCAAACAGCTTGTTTCCATCATGGGGAAATCATAGGAGGCTTACTATGTCAGACAAGATGAAGGTCGAATTCCCAACTCATTTAATTTGTGAGCCAAAAGCATTTGAACTGTTACCTTGCAGTGAAATCGTTGAAACACTGGCTGAACGGAGAGTGACAGTGATTACCGGAAACGGTCCGACCCGTCAAATTGGCGAACAGGTTACCACTGCACTAAAACTGCAGCCGTCTCAGCTTTCGGCTTTGTACTGCAAAGATAATATGCTCCGAACAGTAGATCAAATTGAAATGGAAGCTCAAAAAGGCTTTGCAGAAATTATCATCGGAGTGGGGGGCGGTAAGGTATTAGATGTATCCAAAGTAGTTGGTACAAGAATGAATTTGCCTGTAATACTCGTCCCCACTGCCTTATCCAGTGATGCAATCTGTTCACCCGTTGCTTCCATACGAGTGGATCAGATTAAGAGTTTAAGTATTGAAGTTAAAATGCCTTGGGCTGTTGTGATCGATCTGGACATTGTGGCTCGTTCCCCCGCAAGGTTATTTTCCTCAGGGATTGGTGACTTGCTATCCAACAAGACAGCACTGGCTGACTGGAAACTGGCACACAAAGTGAAGAATGAAAAAATGAATGCCTTTGCATGTATGATCGCCAACAATTCGACGGATGCTTTTTTGAATAAACTTACTCAGAAAAACATAGACAGCAAAATTTTGTTGCAGGTAGCGTCCGAATCGCTGATTATGAGCGGTATTGCCATGGCAGTCGCAGGTACCAGCAGGCCCTGCAGCGGTTCGGAGCATTTAATCAGCCATGCACTGGATTACTACTGTGGAGGAAAAGCACTTCATGGAGAGCAGGTTGCCATCGGAGTATTAATTTCTGAGTACTTACAAGGATATCAAAATTCTGAATATAGTTTACGCCAATATTATAAACGTCTAGGACTTCCTCTCCATTATAAAAAGCTTGGCTATACAAAAGAGGAGATTTGCCTGGCTGTTCAGAAAGCCCCTACAATAAGAAATCGCTACACTATCCTAAATGAAACAGATTTAACAACGAAAAAGATAAACCTTGTGTTAGATGAGATATTTCCCCCTTCACCATAAGACAAGATAAGGAGCGTGGCTTTAGTGGCTGCCAACAAATATTCATTGGAAGATATTAAGAAATCATATAAAAAGAAAGATGCCTGGTGGACCGTTTATGTTGTTGATCCTGTCGCTTCCCGAATAATGCTTCCGCTGGCCAATTATACAAACATTACCCCAAATCAGCTTACCCTTCTAGCATTCTTAACTGGCCTTGCCGCAGCTTTTCAATTTTATCAAGGAACTTATTATTCATTGGTCATTGGTGCAATTCTTTATCATATCAGTTTTATGTTAGACTGCATGGATGGAAAAATATCCCGACTCAAAAGAACTGGCACAAATTTTGGCGGGTGGCTGGATTATATTCTTGACCGTACCCGAGTCGCCATTTGCGCTTTTTCATTGATGCTTGGTCAATATCTCCAAACCGGACAGGTTATTTATTTTTATTTTGCTGCTATCATTTGCTTTTTGGATAGTACACGTTACATGAATTCACTCCTCGTCTACAAATCATTAAATGAAATGCGAAAAAAAATAAGATCTGCAGAGAAAACACTTATGATTGAAAAAAAACGTGCCATGAACCCACATTTTAAACTGATCAAAAATCTCAATGGCAGTCAATCGCTGCGTTATAAAAAGTCAAATGAAGATACATGGGTAAAAAATCAATTTTTGGGTGAAGTTATTACCCGGTTTCCTTCCTATTTAAAATTAAGAGCATTCTTCCTAAAAAGAAGGGTTCGACTGCATCTGATGAGCGGAATTGAATATCAAATGTTTATTTTCATTATTGCCCCGGTAATAGGGTACCTGCGTGAAGGAATTATTCTCAGCACTATTATCATGATTATATTTGAATCGGCAATAATTTATAAGCTATGGCTCCAAAACCTGGACTTCCACCGTCAGCTAAACACATTAAATGAAAAGATTAATAGCTATAAATCGTGATTAACCATAACAAAAAAATGCCGCATCCATCCCCGTCCTTTTACTCCGTCTTTTCCCCGCCAGACAAGCCCTAAATAGATTACTAGATTATTTGCAATTTGTAATTAAATAAATGCAACACCCAATATATATTAAGGCGGTATACTTTACCGCCTTATTTTTCTACCCATTTATCATTCGTATCCTTCTTGTATTTCTTTTTCACGGCGCTCCATGCCACTTTAAAGGCTGTTTCTTCTTCTTTATATTCTTCACTTGCCGAATTAAAAGCCTCTTTAAAAATTTCTTGAGCATGGTGAGGCAGATTATCCTTTACAGCATCAGGAAGTTCGTTTAAAGATTCGTACGGCATTTTACATTCCTCCCATTTGAAGTTTAACATTATGACTATTTCCTCTTATGTAAGCTTCTAAACTTTAGTTAGGAATTATCAGTTATTCAGGTATGTCCATTATTCCGGGTTATGAACAAAAAATACCGGAAGCCCTCAAGGCATATCAGAATGAATATCAGAACAAAAACGCTTCAAGGAGAGATTTTATCAAGATTTTTCTGACACAGGCAAGGAAAACGGGGAGTTTTTCGAGAAATGGCTAGTGGGGTAATATAAAAAAATGGAAATAAGGCAGCTGTTTCGGCTGCCTTATTTACACTGATATGTGAGTACCACGACAATTCAAAGATTACTTGCTGATGAACTGCTGTGTCCAATAGTGGCCGTAAGAGCCGCCCTTGGCATAACCTACTCCGATATAAGTGAAATTCTTGCTAAGGATATTTGCTTTATGGCCTGGACTTTTCATCCAAGCAGCCATAACTGCCTGAGCCGAAGTTTGGCCTACAGCGATATTTTCACCTGCATAACGATATGAAATGCCAAATGACTTCATCATTTGAAATGGGGAACCATAAGTAGGGCTGGTGTGGCTGAAATAATTTTTATTTCTCATATCTTCAGACTTAAATCGGGATACTCTGGCAAGGGCAGAGTCTGATTTTAAAGCTGGCAGTTTATATTTTGCCCGTTCCTGATTAACCAGTTTAACAACTTGAGCGTCAACTCCTGCCGGTGTTTCAGAAGCTTTAGCCGGTATGTAGATAGTTTGTCCCGGCTTGATTAGGCTGGGATTTTTAATTTGCGGATTAGCTTTGATCAATTCTGTAATCGATACCTGGTTCTTTGCGGCAATCTTCACAAAAGTATCCCCGCTTACAACTTTATATGTCCCAGCTCCCAAAGCAACCGTCGGAAAAAGCAGGGCAAGAGATAAAGCAAATGATAGTATGATTTTCTTCATGTAATGTCTCCTCTGATATAATTTTTGTCCCTAAGCTATTATCCAATAAAAAAGCGATAGGATGGGAATCCAATTTTATGTAATTAATAGCTATAGAGTGTAAAAGGAAAATTAATTACAAAAACTTAGAATATCTCCAGCATTTTCCTCCACAAAAATACAATCTCTTTACAAAAATAAATCAATACATTAAAGAACACCTGCTACCATCTAGGTGTAATTAGAAAACTGAATGTTGTAATAGATAACCCTTGCAATCGGGACTTTTCAGAGTGTGTTCGTATCATACGAGGATGGGAAGGGTGAACCAAATTGAACAACATAAGTAAACGTAACATCATCATTGGTGCATTACTAGCTGTTGGAATTATAGCCCCTCAGGTTGTCTCAGATGCTGCGGAGGCCCAAAAAAATAAAGAACTAGACCGTTTTAACCAAGGCATTCCAGTTCAATTGTTAGGAATAAATGATTTCCATGGGCAAATCGAAACGTATCGGAAAGTAAATGGCAAGCAAACAGGCGGCGCGGAATATTTAGCTGCCTATCTAAAGAAACACGAAAAGCAAAATAAAAATACATTCCTTGTCCATGCAGGGGATATTGTGGGCGGGAGTTCTCCGGCATCAGCTCTGCTTAAGGATGAGCCTACAATACAAGTTTTAAATAAGATTGGCTTTGATATCGGCACACTTGGGAACCATGAATTTGATGAAGGGATAAGTGAGTTAAAGCGCCTCATTGATGGTGGCCACCATCACTTGACCGGCGAATTCGAAGGGGCTGATTTCCCTTATGTTGCTGCTAATGTAATAGATAAGGCTACTGGAAAGCCTATACTGCCTCGATATGTGATCAAGAAAGCAAATGGTATACCCATAGGGTTTATTGGTGTTGTTACTCAGGAAACGAAGAGCATTGTGCATCCAAGTGCTGTTGAAGAGGTAGAATTTATGAATGAAAAAGAGGCGATTGATGAGGCCGTAACTGATTTGAAAAATCGAGGCGTGAGATCTATCATTGTTTTAGCTCATAATCGGGCTGCTTCCCATTTGGATGGAACAAGTCCGAAAGGTGAAGCAGTTGAGCTTGCCAAGACCGTGAATGATGAAGTGGATATTATTTTAGGCGGCCACAATCACACTTATGCGAACACTTTGGTTGATGGTAAATTGGTAGTGCAAGCCTATGCATATGGAACTGCCTTCTCCGATATCGACATTGTCATTGATCCAAACACAAAGGATATTGTAAAAAAATCGGCCAGAGTAATAAGAACCTTCCATGAGGGTATCAATGCGGATCAAGAGGTAAAGAATATGGTAGATATATATAAAGCCGAAATTGCACCGTTAGTAAATCGGAACATAGGCACATCAGCAACGCCCTTTACCGTCAAAAAAGATGCAAGTGGTGAATCTGCATTAGGTAATTTCATTGCAGATGTAAATCGGGAAACAATGGCATCTAACTTTGCTCTAATGAATCCTGGCGGAATCCGGGCTGATTTAGACGCAGGAATTATTAATTGGGGCGAGTTACATACGATGCAGCCGTTTGGGAATAGATTAGTGAAAATGACTTTAACCGGCGGTCAAATGAAAGAGGTGCTGGAACAGCAATTTTCTTTTACTGACCAAAAGGTATTGCACGTATCCGGGTTAACGTATAGTTTTAATCGACATGCACCTGCCGGAAACAAGATTGTAAACTTAACAGATTCAAGGGGTCGAGAGCTTGTAGCCGATAAAGAATATACGGTAACTGTAACGAGCTTCCTTGCATTTGGTGGAGATGGATTTACTGTATTAACCGAAGGGACGGATCAGGTTACAGGGCCTCCGGATATAGAAGCAATTGCAGATTACATTCAAAAACAAAGCGAACCAATCATAGCACCGGCCCTTGATAGAATAAAAGTTCAATAATAGCCATTAATATCAGACTGTTTTCTAATTTTTAAAACTTGACTCTGTAAAACCTGCCTGTTGATTTCCGCTCTAGTGGCGGTTCGGAAGCCTCCTCGGCGCTTGCGCCTGCGAGGTCTCCCTTGACTCACTTCCCGCAGGACGTTGAATTGGTTCCCCGATCAAAATGGAAAAGCTGAAGCGCTCTGATCAGCCCTGACAGAGTTGTGACGGCTATTGGTCACAATACAGCATAAGACAAGCGCTGACAGAAGGCGCTTTTTGCCTTCCGAAGTGATTGGCTTATGACCAAGGTTACGATGGCACTTGATCGCAACACAGGGTTGTGACGGCCTTTGGTCACAACATTCGAAGGGCTTTATTTTCCTACGGAAAAAAAGTTGCTGGGCGCTGCAGCTAGACATAATGCATTTTCGAGGAGTCTCGCACCTTCTACTCCAATATAGAAAAGCGAAAGCGCCCGACAGTGGAAAGTCGACTAACTTCTGGCATTTCCTGTACCAAACGTCAACATCAGCACATCCTAGCAGAGGAAGAACGGCCTGACATCGCCAAGTCCTGTGGCAACGTCGGCACTAGCACATCCAGAGCGTGAGGGCTGGCTGGAGCTAGACATCTGTACTCGTGGAAAAAACTATACTTTCTTATCCAGTAAAAATAACCCTATCCTTCTCAATACGGAGGATAGGGTCCACTTTAGTCCCCGTTCAGGAACCTTTTATGATATTCGCATTGCCCGATCAGCATTTGCACAATATGACGGAACATTTCGGAACGGGTAATCCGCTCGTTGGTAAAAACGCCGATGGCCCCTTCCCTTTTTGGAACATCGTTTTTCTGCGTGTACTCTGACATGACTGGACCGAGTTCCCTCCCTGCGCGCAGCATTTCCGCCACTTCGGGGGGAAGGGGAATTCGAGCTCCGCCAGACACAAACGTTTTGCCACTCTGCGTTACCAAAGCACCCCAGTTGCATAAAAACAGTCCAAATGCTGTTTCAACGACTCCTCCTTCCAGACCAATACCGATATCTGCAAAAGCAGAGACCTGACTGTTTCTTGCCCTGTTAATAGCACCCTTTATTGTTTCTTCATCAGAAAATGGCTGATTGGACACACCTGATTCTGCATCAACTTCAAGGAAAATTCCGCTGACTTGCCCGAAGGCAGCTTTTACAGCATTGACCTTTGCCGGGTTTTTGCTGCCGATCGCAATTTTCACATTACCCATTTTGCCGGATTGACTCCACTGTTGTTTTATCACATGCTCTCACAAGCTTTCCAATCAATTCCCTTGCTGCTGCATAGTCATCAACATGGACAATCGAAGCATGAGTATGAATGTAACGGGAACATATGCCAATGACTGAACTTGGAATTCCTTCATTAGAAGTATGCACCCTTCCAGCATCGGTACCTCCCTGTGATACATAATATTGATACGGGATATTATGAGTTTCTGCAGTATCCAGGATAAACTCCCTCATTCCTCTATGAGTCACCATAGATCTGTCGAGAATCCGAAGCAGTGCGCCTTTACCAAGCTGGCCAAACTCACTCTTTTTACCAGACATATCATTAGCCGGGCTTGCATCCAATGCAAAGAAAATATCCGGTTTAATTAGGTTTGCTGCCGTTTGGGCTCCTCTTAAACCAACTTCTTCCTGTACAGTAGCTCCCGAGAACAACACATTTTGAAGTTTGACATCCTTCAAGTCCTTCAAAAGCTCAATAGAGAGACCGCAGCCATAGCGATTATCCCAGGATTTCGCAAGTATTTTTTTCTCATTTGCCATCGGAGTGAACGGGCAAATTGGAACAATTGCCTGTCCGGGCCTAATGCCCATCCGCTTTACATCTTCTTTATCATCTGCACCCACATCGATCAGCATATTTTTAATATCCATTGGCTTGCTGCGAAGGGCTTCATCCAGCAAATGCGGCGGGATTGAGCCGATTACACCAATGACCGGCCCATTATCTGTAATAACTTCTACACGCTGGGCAAGGAGCACCTGGCTCCACCATCCGCCGAGCGTCTGAAAGCGAATCATGCCATTGTCAGTTATGGAGGTTACCATAAAACCAACCTCATCCATATGGCCCGCAACCATTACTCTTGGTCCTGCTTCATTGCCCTTTTTGACTCCAAAAATACTACCCAATCCATCCTGAACGATTTCTTCAGAGTATTTCTCAAGCTCTTGTTTCATAAATTTACGTACGCTATGTTCATTCCCAGGAACTCCTGGAAGCTCGGTTAATGTTTTAAACAATGATAAAGTTTCCTCGTTCATCTCTTTGCTCCTTAATTAAGTTTGGATTATGTACATCCTTATTTTACAGAAACATGAAATTACTTGCCAGCAGCAGGAGCAATGGAGAGCTTTCATTTAAATGAAAATGCCGTGGTGCTCCAGCCAACCTTTCTAAACTCGCCTTTCACCGGCTTTTTTTATATACTATAAGGTATACGGCTATTTGGTTGTTGAACATATTTAAACAGCCTTGAATGTTGGAGGGGAATAAAGATGAACTGGAAAACATTTTTAGCAGGAGCGACTGCTGGGATTGCAGCAGGCTACGTGGCAAAGCAGGTAATGGATCAAACCGTGAACATTACACCTGAAAGCATCCTTTCAAATGTAAAAAACTCACTTAGGAAAGATGGAAAAATCAATGGTTCATGGATTATTATGAAGCCGGAGCCATATCAAAAATTCAATCTGGACTATAACGTGTACAAAGGCGGAATCACTCGGATTATCAATGGGAACCCGGAGCAGTATGAATTTGTTGCGGATGCCACAACAGGGACGCTGCTGGATTTGAATGTAGTAAGTAACTAACTTTTATTTACAGGCAGTTTGATTCCATAAAACCTTGTCAACGCATTCTTCGGTGACAAGGTTTTTATATTAAATCCTACTTCGTTTGATTTCGGCGGTCATTTCTTTTCCTGAAGCATCCCACTTGATGGCGCGGTAATAGGCATCATGATAAAAGCTGTACCAAGCGTTCCGGCTTAATCCATATTCCATCCATTTTTCTTTGGCAAAAATGGATGCCATCGGGTAATCATCATACGCCATGACCCAAAGTACATTTGCGTGGGCATGTGTCGGCATCAAATCCGCCATATGGATTAACGTTTCATCCTCCTGCTCGATGATAATGATACAATGCCCGTCACTATGCCCCCCGGTATGGACCATTTTTACTCCTTCAGTAATTTCTGTTTCACCGCTGAATGGATCTACCTGTCCTTGGACAGCCTCCCAGTTTTCTTTCCAATATGTATTTTTGGACCGAATATTTGGCTGCCGCATTTCATCCCACTCCACCTGAGATACAATAATCCTCGCATTTACAAAGGTCGATTTCCATTCCCCGGCTTCTTGATATGTAAGGCCACAGGCATGATCAAAATGCAGATGTGTCATAAGAACATAGTCAATATCCTCCGGCCTCAGCCCAAGAGAGCCTAAGTCCTCAATCAATTGCGATTCCTCAGTAACACCAAAGTTCCTCTTTTGCTTATCATTCATTTTCCCTTTCCCAATCCCTGTTTCAACCAAAATATGTAATCCGTTTGCCTCAATTAATATTGGGTCTGTCCGCAATTCTATCTGGTTATTATCATTATGAGGGTATTTCTTTGACCAAAGTGCTTTTGGTACAACACCGAACATTGCACCCCCGTCAAGATGGGTTACCCCTCCGTTCAGCCAGGTAATATTTATTCTTCCGATCCTTAATTTCTCCATACATTCTCCTCCTTTTTCTCTATTCTAGCATCCACAGGGATTTTTGGTTATAGGAGCTAATTTAAAATACTAAAAGGTTTAGTTTGCCACCTAAAAAAGGGCTCTCCTAAAGCCAATGTAACTGACTTTGGGAAGAACCCTTTTTCTCAGGTAAAGCTTGCTTCCATCCTGTAAATTCTATTCCCTTTTTGAGAGAATTTTTCCTCATACTCGGTCATGATATTTCCTTCATATTCACTGTTATGAAGATCAAGACTTATAAACTTGAACTGCATACCATATTGCGACATACTTATCAAGGAGTATTCGAATAACCCCTGGTTATCTGTCTTAAAGTGGATTTCACCTTTATCCGGTAGAATATCCTCATAAGTGCTTAAAAAGGTTTTATATGTTAAACGCCTTTTCTCATGCCGCGTTTTCGGCCATGGGTCAGAAAAGTTCAGATAAACCCGGCTAACCTCACCTTTATTAAAAAAGTTACGCAAATCATTTGCATTTACATTTAATAACTTTACATTCGGCAGGTCTACCTCTATTAACAAATCCATCGCAGAAATAATAACGCTTTTATGCAATTCTATTCCCAAAAAGTTAACATTAGGATGAGCTTTTGCCATTTCTGTAATGAAACGACCTTTTCCTGTTCCTACCTCTATATATAATGGATTATTATTGCCAAATACCTCATTCCACTTGCCTTTTCGCTGTTCCGGTTCCCTTATCACGTATTGAGGGAATTCATTCAATCTTTCTTCAGCCCAGGGCTTATTCCTTAAACGCATGCTGACACCCCTATAAATTTTTCTATCGTTCAAACAATATCATGTGTACGCCGTCTATGCAAGGTAAGATCAAAAGAAAACGCAAGCCTCCTGACAAGCCTAATGCCCATCGCTGACAGAAGGCGCTTTTTGCCTTCCGAAGCGATGGGACTATGACCTTTTGTTGCGATAACCCTTGATCGCAACAAAAGGTTTTGAAGGCACTTAGTCACAACACTCGAGGCCGACTAAAATCACCACGTCCTATCGCGATGGAGTTAGACATCTGTACCTGCTAACAAAGATTATTTTTCCTTAACCAATAAAAACAGACTGCAAATATGCAGTCTCTTAATACCTCAAAAATGGAATTCATTTACTTAGACAAATGTTAAGAAAATCACGGTATAATCCATTCAACAATTCACAACCTATGTAATGACAGGTAGCCGATTAATGCCTTAGAAACCATTACGAAAGGATGTTAAAAAACATGCCTCTCTCGGAAAAAAACCAAGCGGAATTGCTAAAGGACATATTAAACAACCACCAGAGCGATTGCTGCGGATCTGTAGCTGAATGTGAGCAAGTGGAACGAATTGTAAAATCGCTCATGGTAAACTCCAGCGTAAAAGAAAATGTGAAAGCTGTGTTACAGGAGATTTATTCCTATAGCCAAAATGGAATTAATTCATCAGACCTCGATCAGTATATAACATCTCATCAGGGACAGCTATCGCAGTGGGTTGATGAAATAGATAAGTTTTCGTAAGGGTTATTCGAGAATGCAATCGAGATTCTGTATCCATTCATTCATCTCTTCAATCCGCTTCTTTGTTTTATGCCATTGTATCGATAAAATCGTTTGGGAAATCATATGCCATTTCATTCGCTGTTCCAGGTGGTCATCGAGGTTCACGCCATACCGTTTTAACCAATGCTTCCAACTTTCCCTGGGGACGTATGAATAAAGAAGCATGCCTAGATCAATTGCAGGATCTGCAATCATTGCTCCGTCCCAATCGATAAGATACAACTCATCTGTATTCGAAATTAGCCAATTATTATGATTAACATCACAGTGGCATACTACTTTTTCATCACAATCAATTTCCGAAATATTGTGACGCAGAAATTCCAAAGCTTTCTGAACAATTGAAAGGCTACGGATCTCAGAATCAATATTATTCTCAATATGATCCAGGATATTTTCAGGCATTAACGGGAACTTTCCTAATCGTTCGAGCATGTTTAGGAGCGGTTTGGACTGATGAATTTTTCGGAGCAGCTTAGCAACATGTGGACCATTCATCTCCTTTTGCGAGAGTTCTCTGCCGTTCAGCCAATGCTGAGCCGTGATCACATCTCCATTTTCCATGCGTTTGGTCCAGACAAGCTTTGGCACGATACCCTCTGCTGATAAAACTGCCAAAAAAGGGGAAGAATTGCGTTTTAAAAAAAGCTTTTGTTCGTCGTTCAACGCGATGAACGCTTCACCTGTAGCTCCTCCTGCAGGAACAATTTCCCATTCACGACCTAATAAATGTTCCAAAATGGTTCACCTTCGATTCTTATTAGAAAAGCGGAAGCGCCTTGTTATCCTTATCACGGTAACGGGTTAAAGCCAAAATCCATGATGTAACTTAGCTACATCTTCAGGTTTAACTGAAAATAAGCAACACTGGATATATGAAATAGTTACTCCGTAAAAGGAACGGGGTGCTGAAGAAATAAGCATTCCTATGATGTAAAAATGCACATGATTTACTATCAGCGATGCGCTGGCGCCTATTATCTATGCTGAAAAATTTCTGCTATCTTTTCAATAAAAAAGACAGCTATTGTTTATTTTCACAATAGCTATCTTTTAAATTTTAGTTGAAAAGGAGTTCTTAAGTCAAGTACCGGGGCGGATTATTCTTGGACCAGGATGTAAGTCCTAAGGGGTTCAGCGAATAATTTTCCTTCTATTGGCAGAGCGATTGGAGCTGTACCGGCTTTTTTACCGTTACAAATAACATGCCAGACACCCTCGGGCAATTTTATAGCTCTGCTCCGGTCGATGTGATGGAAGAGAACAACTATATTGGACCAAGGACCCAATGACCGCACATTCTTTAATGCAAACATGACTGATGATTCCCCTGTATCAAGAAAAGAAAGATGTTTCTGGATTAAAGCTTTATCCCGGAGTCTGAACGCGCCATGAGATTTTCTTATGCAAATGAGGCCTTTAATATAGTCAACACTTTTACTATGGAACCCTCTCAAATCCCAATTTACCCTGTTAATTTTATCGGGGGATTTATAGCTATTT
Organism: Peribacillus saganii; assembly: GCF_003429095.1. Classification (GTDB taxonomy): domain Bacteria; phylum Bacillota; class Bacilli; order Bacillales; family DSM-1321; genus Peribacillus; species Peribacillus saganii. Next base: position 36,334 of record NZ_QVTE01000031.1, on the reverse strand, counting down.
TCCACTCCCTGCTTCGTACGAAAAAACTCCTGCCCGCTGTGAATAAACGGGATTCCCTGCGAAAGCAGGACGATCGATGTGGCTAATAGGTGGCGCCTTTGTTTTGTTTCTTCGTTTTCTTCTTCGTCAATATAGCAAATTTTATCCCACAGGGTATGATTATCATGGCATTCCACATAGTTGACCGATTGTTCAGGTGAAGAAAACAACCCTTCTTTTCCCTGCCCTATCCCGACACTGGCTGCAATGACTTGCTTCAAATCCTCACTTTTTTGGCCGCTTCCCAGAACATAACCCCTATCATATAAATTAAAGGTGCTTCCTTTAACTGTATCCCTGAACCAATCATTAAATTGAGCTATTCGCGGCAATTTTCCAGCATTACGGATATTCGCTTTATGACCGGGGTCAAGCGGGGTGTTTAAATCCCAGCCCTCCCCGAGGATAACAGCACTTTTGTCCATCTTGTCTGCAGCTTTTCGCACATCATTCATGGTTTCCACATCGAGAATTCCCATTAAATCAAATCGAAATCCATTTATATTATACTCCTTCATCCAAAACACAATCGAATCAACAATAAATTTCCGGGCCATCAGCCGCTCGGATGCAATATCGTTACCTACTCCCGTTCCATTCGAAGGCATACCATACTCATCATGCCGGAAATAATAGCCCGGAACGATTTTTTCAAAATGGGAGCTTTCTCGATCATAAACATGGTTATACACTACATCCATGATAACCCGGATGCCTTGCTTTTGAACGGCTTCAATCATATCCCTTAATTCTGTAATACGGGTGTACGGATTTGTTGGATCACTGCTGTAGCTTCCATCCGGAGCATTGTAGTGAAGAGGATTGTAGCCCCAATTGTATTCAACGCCCTCCTTTAATTCGTCCACACCGTGAAAATCATTAAATGGCAGGAGTTCAAGATGAGTGATTCCCAGCTCTTTTAGGTAATTGAGGCCCGTAGATAAACCTCTCTGATCGACTGATTTTTCGTCAGCCAGTCCGAGATATTTCCCTTTTGCCTTTACGCCGCTGTTAAGATGGATGGTAAAATCCCGGATATGAACTTCATAAATAATTGCATCAGTTGGAGATTCCAGAGAAGGCAATTCCGGCATTTCCTTACGGTTTTTCTCCAAATTTACAATTACACCCATTTCCCCATTGACCGTTACCGCATTGGCATAAGGGTCCACTGCTTCTGTCCACTTCAGATTCACGCACACAAGGTAAGAGTAACGAAAGCCTTCAAGATCTTTGTCTATCGAAGCTTTCCATATCCCTTTTGCTCCTCGTTCCATATCTATAGCTGCCGGCGTTTCCTTTCCTGGAGGAATTAAATTCAGTTTAACTTTTGTGGCACTGGGCGCCCATACTGTAAAAACCGTTTTCTCCTTTTGGTATCGGGCACCAAGATCATTGCCGTCATAAAAAAAATCCCTGTCGAATTCGGGCGAGCGGATGACAGCCCCAATTTGCAGGTCAGTTTTATTTCCATGCTCATCCTGAATTTCATATGTGACTCCAAACTTCAAAGGCTCTGCCAGTTCACATTCATATTTTTTAAAATTGTTTAAACCAATAATATTGTTTATCGGCAGGCTAATGGCCTCTTTGCCCTCATTAAGAATGGAAAAACGGGCTGAGTCACCGGAATGGTAGGAATATGGCAGTAAGATCGTAATTAGCCTCATATCATCTAAATAGGCATAAAATTCACGGTGTATCTCATTCACAGCTTCAATCCTCCTGATGGGTTACTATATTCATTTTATGAGCAATTACAGAAACGGAAACCTCTGTATTGCCTTCAATTTCTCCATCTGCCTGAATTAGGACCGGCTGTGCAGACCGGATAGAAACAGACCGGCACTTATACGAGCGGACTTGTTTTATTGTTTGATGCCCGCCCCAAAAGACCGTTATAAACATAAGCATCAATTGTATAGGAGTAAGCTGATGAACAGCAAGAACGTCCAAATAACCATCATCCGACTTTGCTTCAGGTAATATTTTTATTCCGCCCCCAAAATAGGGCTGGTTGGAAACGACAATGAACCATACTTTGGAGAAAAGATGGGTTACTCCATCCACCTCAACTTGCATATCTGTTCGTTTATAGGAGAGTATCTTTTTCATAAAAAAATAGATATATACCAGCTTACCCATTTTCAGTGAATTGAATCTCTTTTTCCAGGGGGATTGGTTCACTTCAGCGGTAATCTCAGCATCAACTCCAATTCCAAGGCTATTAACAAAATAAAATGCCTTTCCTCCTGATATAGCCTTCCCTATGTCCACAGCCTTGACCTGCATGCTGGCGGGCTGCAGGAGCAATTTGAGTGCATGCTTCATATTTTTGGATTTTTGCAGCCCCCGGACAAAATCATTTCCTGAACCGGCAGGGATGCTGCCAACCATTGCCTGCGGAAAGCCAGCAGCTCCATTTATTACCTCATGAACAGTGCCATCGCCCCCTACTGCAATGATCAAAGAGGGAATGCGGCTGCCTGAAAGGATGTCAGCTGCCAGTTTCCTTGCATGGCCCTTATATTCGGTAAAATAAACCCCGTAAGTCATTCTTTCCTGCTGTAAAAGCATTTCTACATCCGTCCAGATTTTCATGCTCCCGCCATTTTGGGCTATAGGGTTAATAATAAAGTATACCTTTTCTGCTTTACTTATCTCTTTTAGTTCACTTTCCCCATCCTCACTTTTGAGGTTCATCATCCTGCTCATTAGGCTCCACTCCCCATTCAATCCTTAGGCTTGAAGTAGTCTGACAGTAATCCAGCAAGGCCTGTGCAGCTTTTAACTGCTGATGCTTAAGCGGTGATGATAATGTTCTCATTCTCTGGAACCAGTCTGAAAACTTTCGTTTATCCAGCAAACTAATATCATATGGGACTAGCGGATAGTCTATATAGCCATTTCGCGAAATAATTGCTTTTTTGATTGGCAATTGAACATCATATAGTGCAAATATTTGCTTAACGATTTTTTCAGTCCTGTTAACGGATAAAAGTGGACTGAGCACTTTTTTATCCGGACGTTTATGATGCCTTTTGATCCAAAATTTTTCTTTATCTCCCAGGAAAACCGCATCATCTTCTGCCTCCATAAAGGTAATGCACCATGCATCTGTTGGACTGAGCAGAATGACCTCAACTTCCACAGGAGCATTTTTTAATAGAAAAATAGGCTTATAGAGAAGAAGGAACGTATCCGGGAATCGCTGTAAGAAGAAACGTAATTTTTCATCAAAATAATATGATTGATCAATTAAGGACCTTTCATGAAGTGTGGAGCTTCCCCATTTCATTTGAAATCGCAATAATTGATTAAGAAAAGCCTGTTTAAGTTCTTCCAGGCTTTCAGGTTGAAAAGGGATATGTACGGATAGTTCGTTATCCGGCTTTTCCATAACGTCTCTTTCGGCCGGTTCTATTTCTTCATTCGTGCCATTCTTTTTAAACAACCCTTTCACACGGGATAACAGCCCCGTTTTTTCCTCAGCCAGCAAACCCGGTTCCTCAGCTTCCTGCTGCCTTGACATAACACTTTTCAGTTCTCCGGAGGAATATGCCTCCTTTAATTTTGTCCACTGCTGTTTTTTCAGGCGGGCAAATTGTGTTGGATACCGATAGATATCCTGCTCATACCGCGATATATAATCCTGCAGTTTTATTAGTTGTCCCATGTAAACACAACCTGTCTCTTTATTTACGGATCCCTTAGAATGGGGACTAAAATGGAAGTTGCCGTTACTTTCCCTCGGCAGGGAGCTTGTGCATTTTTTACTGTAAAATAATCGTATGTACCGCTTTATATTTTGGTGTAGAATTGGAATGCGTTTGATACAGGGTAACTGTATCAATAGTATATTCCGTTCCATCTATTGATATTTGCTCCAGTTTATCTGATTCAAATGGCTGGCTGCCTGCATACTTTCTCGCCATCGTAATATGCGGCTTAAACGGCCTTTTCTCTAGAGTGAAACCGGCTTGAATACATGAATGATATACTTGCTTTTGAATAGCAGCCAGCTCCGGATTTTGTTCAAGTCCGCACCAAAAGATTCTTGGATCCTCCTTTTTACCGAAGGTACCCAGCTGTGCAAGCCTCAGCGGAAAGCTTTTTTGGTCACGCAGTGCTTCATTAACAAAAGAAACGGCCTGTTCCCGCATTGGTTCAGGTGCATTTCCTAAAAAAGCAAGAGTAATGTGATAATCCTGCGGATGCACCCAGCGTTTAAAGAGGAATCTGTCCTCGACCTCTTCTTTCAGATTGTGAATATATTCCCTTGCCTCCGGCGGCAAAGTCGCTGCAAAAAAGAAGTGTGCTTGGTTCATCTGATTTTCCTTCCTTTTCCTTATTTTTATTTTATCTTAGATTAATGGGGTAATGGAAGTTTCACTTTATGATGAACCCATTTCATTTTTTATATTCAAATCCAGTAAGAACATGGCGGCTGATTACTTTTTGGTAAAGCGTACTTTTAATTTTGAGGGACGTTTTTTTATGGGTGTTCTCAGATTAATGTGTTTTTTATGGATTATGTGCGCTTGTATTCAGGGAGTGTTTTTTTACGTCATGGCTAGTTACAAGGAATTATTGGTAATTTCAGCGGAATCATTCTTTTTTAAGGATAACCAGGTTTATAACGGAATACTTTTTCTGCGGACTAGTTTTCCTTTGATCCGGAAACAGATAATCTCATGGAAGTCTCTTTCGAAGCCTAATTCCTTAGACATTTCAATAAAAGATCCCGGCCAAACATTAAAATAGCCGGGACACATAATTAATTAAATTTTTGCGGTTTGGCCACATTGTTTTTCAATTTCCGCTTTGAACAAAGTTTGAATCTGGCGTGTGATAGGACCTGGTGCGCCATTTCCAATCTTCTTGCCGTCGATTTCAATAATAGGCATAACCTCTGTCGTTGTTCCAGTTAAAAATACTTCATCTGCTCCGATCAGGTCTTCAACTGTATAGATCTCTTCTTTAACAGCAATCTGATTATCCGTGCATAGTCTGATCATAACCTGCCGTGAGATTCCGTTTAGGATTAAATTGTTTGCCGGATGGGTCTTTACTTCGCCGTTTACGACAATCGAAACGTTCGAGGAACTTCCTTCCGTAACAGTTCCATTCCGGTGCTGTAGCGCTTCAAAGCAGCCGTTTTCAGATGCTTTTTGCTTTGCAAGCAGATTTGGCAATAAATTCAGGCTTTTAATATCGCAGCGAAGCCAGCGGATATCCTCAACAGTTATGGTCTTAACTCCATTTTCCATTGCTGCTGTAGGGCTTGCCAGCTCTCGTGTATAAGCAATATATACAGGACCTACTTCTGCACCAGGAAATAAATGATTTCTAGGCGATACACCCCTTGTAATTTGAAGATAGATGATACCTGTATCAAGTTTGTTTTCTTCTACAAGCTGCAGCAGCTGCTCCTTCATCTCCACAGTGCTGCATGGCATCGTCAAATGGATGCTTCTGGCGCTTGCCTCCAGCCGGTTCAGGTGTTCATCCGCAGTAAAAAGGACACCGTTGTAAACTCGAATAACCTCATAAACACCATCCCCAAATTGATAGCCTCGGTCTTCCAAATCAATTTTTATTTCGGTCCGTTCAGTTATGTTTCCGTTCAAAATCATTTTCACCATTAGACTCCGCTCCCTTATTATTTGTTATTTTGCTAATTGATAAATAGCCTGAGCGTAGATCGCTGTTGCTTTAATAATATCATCAATTACGACAAATTCATCTTTTTGGTGAGCATTATCTTCACTGCCAGGAAAAAGAGGCCCAAATGCAACCCCCGCTTCAAGAGAACGGGCATATGTTCCGCCGCCAATGCTTAATAGTTCTGCTTTTTCCCCTGTTAGCTCTTCATATACCTTTTGAAGGGTCTGAATCAGGAAACTGTCTTTTTCCACATGGTGAGGCGCCGAATTGGATACAGTTTCAAGGCTAAACTTTTTTTCCCTAAGCAATGTGTCCAGCTGCATTCTGCCTTTTTCCCATTCAAATGTAACAGGGTAGCGGACGGTAAAGCCGATGCTGCCCCCATCCTGTTTTGAGTAGCTAAAGATGCCGGCATTCATTGTCAAGTCTCCAGTGATGCTATCGGAAAAGGCCAAATTCAATTTCCGGCCTCTTGAATCGCCGACAATATATTCTGCGATAAATTGAAAATATTCTTTAGCTTGGCCTGATAGTTCAAGCCCAGAAAGAAAATGAGATAGAAATAATCCGGCGTTGATGCCATTATCCGGCTCCATGCCATGGGCGGATTTCCCCTTCAGCTGAAGAATGATTTCATTGTTTTCAACCGAACTTTCCCCTTGCAGCGAGTGATCCTGTAGAAAAAGATTGAACGATTTTTGCAGCTCACTAATCTGCGAAGTTGTTTTTACCCTTGCTTTTGCAAAGTCTGGCACCATATTTACTCTTCTGCCTGAAGTAAATTCCAATACTTGATATTCCCCGCTGTTTTCATCGTCCTCATTTGGGTTTTGTTTCATTTTCAGATCCCATATCCCTTTTTCCGCATATATAATCGGAAAATCTGCATCCGGGGCAAAACCGAGTGTTGGCATTTCTTCTGTTTCAAAATAACGGTCCACACAGCGCCAATCTGTCTCTTCATCAGTACCTAATATCATCCTTACTCTCTTATGTAAAGGCACTCCCAATTCTTTTACTATTTTCATTGCATAATAAGCTGCCATTGTCGGACCCTTATCGTCAATAGCACCCCGTGCAAAAATCTTCCCATCCCTTATGTCAGCAGCAAAAGGGTCAGAGGACCAGCCATCCCCCGCAGGAACAACGTCCAAATGGCAAAGGATACCGACAAGTTCATCTCCTTCTCCCATTTCAATATGTCCGGCAAGGTTATCTATGTTTTTGACCGCAAACCCATCCTTCTCTCCTAGATTCAGCATATATTCCAGTGCCTCTTGAATCCCTTCCCCAAGCGGTGCATCTGCAGAGTTATTTTCCTCATCCAGTACACTTTGAACCTGCAGCAATTTTACTGTATCCTGCAGATAATCCTCACGGCGCTTTTCTGCCTCTTTATGCCAATTAATATTATTCATGTGTTCAGCTCCTATGCTTGTATTTTACCAGTTGTTCATAGCATGCATCATTGCAAATAACAAAAAGCTCTCCTTTTTCCGGAAGAGACTCGTCAAGCTTGGAGGCAATATTCAGGCTCTCTTTATCTCCGATTAATGTCGCACCTTGCTCAGCAAGGTAATTGAAGGCATCTCTGTACGTTTTCCATTCTGGCCGAATCGGAATTTGGCATACATCATCCCCAACGCTTCTGCTCAGCATTTGGCTAAAAAGCTTTGATGCACCTGCGGACAGGGCAGCCTGGACGGCCAAATGGGAAATGGTTTCATCTGAAACGACAAATTCATCTACTGATACATGGCGAAACAGCTCGATATGCTTTTCCTCTAACACTTCTACGGTAATATGCAGATCTCCTGCATACTTACTTATAGCAGTGGCAGCCATTAGCGACTTTGCATCAGCGAGTTTTGGCTCTTTGATCGTTTCATCGACAAAAATAATGATGCTGCGGCACTTTTTCACATTGGCCTTCTGCAATACTTCTTCATCTGCAGGCTCTCCCTTTATGTAATGGACCCGTTCAGTATTAACTGGCGTTTTTTCAAGTGAAGCGATCAAAACAATTTCAATGCGATTATCTGAATCCAGCAATTCAGCTATTGCATGCTGCACCTTCCCTGACCATCCGATCATCACTATATGATTTACCCCTAAATACTGCATTTTACCCTCCTCCTTAAGCAATCGAAAAAACGAAAGGCTTTCGACCAGCTTACCAATGACAACTCCGATCAGGCCAATGCCAAAAAAGTATAAAAAGATTGCATATATCCTGCCTGCTACCGAAACCGGATAAAAATCCCCATACCCAACCGTTGTCACAGTGGTCATTACCCACCAGAAGGAGTCAAACAGAGAAGGAAAGGTTTCGGGTTCAAGCAGCTTCATCAGCACTGTGCTTGCTCCTATTAGCATAATGCTCGCAAAAAACAAAAACCAATTATTCATATTCAGCAATTTCCTGAACAGTTTTTGAAATAAAATTTCAATCTCCCCTTCCAGTACAAACCTGTCAAAACTTGAGCAGGCCTAGAAATATATCAGCACAGCGCAAAAAACTGCCCCAGCCACTAAAACTGCAGGGAGCATCAATACACCGGCAGCCTGGTTTCTTGCCTTCAAAAAGGCTTCGTCATACTGGTACTTTCTTGTCAGCGGGTTAGCCAATGTGAGCTTATCCCAAATGTTTAACAGCCATAGATATAGAACAATTAATAGCCCAATAGCCACTGGAAGTTTGAGCAAAAGCGGAGGCAGAATTACAATGGCCGCCACTGTGACAGCAACGATCTGATAATAGCTTGCCAATGTCCCAAAATCCCTGATAAACAGCTTAAAAAATAACTCTTTATAGCCGTTTATTGGAGTGCGCTTTTTAAACATCCGTTTGGAATTTCTGTAGAGAAGCGGTTTCTTCCTTGTAATAATTTTGGAGTTTTCAATATCATTCGACATTGTAAAAATCAGATTAATATATTTTACCCGCTGTTTTCTCTCTAAAGCTACTTCATCATCAATATATCCCAGCTTTGTCGTTCTGGGATAATAAAGGAAAACGGAGGCAGCCCCCACAATTAGAGCCTCTATAAAAATTAGCCACGATGGCTCCCACAAAATCAAAACAGATAAATTTGCGGCTGCACTAAACATCGTAAAGGATGCCAACTTTCTGTTCCATACACTTCCAATATCGGAAATATGTACTTTTATTGCTGAAATCAGCAATCGTAATCCGATGAAAAAGGCTGCCGCCGAAACGGTTTCGTATATAGAAAATTGGTGGATCTTCAAAAGCAGTGGCAGCATGATCAGTACTGCTGCCGCGACACCAAGAGCCTGAGATATTACAGAATAAAGATATGCCCATCTTTTCATTCCTGTAAATAACAATCTGTGTTTGGCCATAAAGACTTTATCGGCCTCTTCTGTAAACGTCCGGTACTGGCCAAGGAAGGTAATCAGCAATAAAACGATATAGTAAACTTCGACAGGCATTTCCAGGCTCCAGGCAGGAGGGTTAATCCACCAGCTCCGGTAAATCATGAAACCTATAGCCGCTCCGGGGATAAGCAGATACAACATAATTGTCCAGTCAGCAATTGATTTAATTACACCATACTGAAATCTCCACTCCCTGACGAGACGGTCGCCAAATATCTGATAATCTTTCATTTTTGCTCACCTGCAATAGAGTGGTAACACTCATAAAGCGTCGCCTTGGGCATGGAACATTGTTTTCTAATTTCGGTAAGGGTCCCATCGGCCTTTAATTGTCCATTTTTAATCATAATAAATCTGTCACATACGCGTTCTGCTGTATCAAGTACGTGGGTTGACATCAGTATTCCAGCCCCGCGCAGCTGTTCTTTTTCGAGAAAAGAGAGCAATATTTTCATGGCATCAGGATCAAGGCCGATAAAAGGTTCATCAATAATATACACCTCCGGCTTGGTGATTAATGCCAAAATAAGCAGCGCTTTTTGCTGCATGCCTTTTGAATAGGTTGTCATCATCTCATGGATATGGCCATCCATCTGGAAGGTTTTCAAATACTCAGCCGCTCTGGCCTCCAGAATGCTATCCTCTATACCTTCCACTGCCCCTATAAAATCGATATGTTCTTTAAAGGTTAGTTCATCATAAAATATCGGCCGTTCCGGTATGTATGAATATCGGGATTTTTCCGAAAAAGCAACTCTCCCCTTCCAGTTTTCAATCAGTCCGAGAATGGTTTTAATAGTGGTACTTTTCCCAGCTCCATTTGGTCCAATCACCCCTACCATTTCCCCAGGATTAAGATCGAACTTTATATCGTTAATTACTGGTTTCCCGCTCTCATATCCAGCTTGATCAATTTTTACGTCTAGTAGATTCATAAATTTCCCTCCATTTTATTGTACGCTTATAGTTGGAAAAAGTTTCAAATACAGCTAATTTTCATTAATCATTCCTTATATAATCGGAAGCTGTAAGTCCCGAAAAAAAAAGGCTGAAAAAATCCAGCCTTTTTTTTTGCTTATTCATTATAAGGTTCCAACAGACTCATAATATCTTTATAATCTTCTTCTTTGGCATAATCATATGCTGTAAAGCCGCTTTCGTCCTTTATCGCAGGATCTGCCCCATTCTTGATCAACAATTCAGCCATTTCCAGGCTTGGCATATATACGGCGTCCATTAGCGGTGTAGTGGAAAAACTGTCCTTCGCATTTACATTTGCACCCTTGTTAAGGAGAAGCTCTGCTGCCTGAAGGTTATCGTAGTAAACAGCATAGTGAAGAGCAGTTGCACCGTTGCCATCCGCTGCATTGATATCTTTCTCTGCATCAGCAAGCTTTTGAATTTCGTCGATTCCCTCGTCTGATTCTATTGCTGTCATTAACGGAGAAACATTTTCAACTGTATAATCCTCTTCACTAAAGGTTTGATCTCCAAACTTATAAATACCGTACCCAATTCCACCGGCAAAGAGTAAAAATAGAACTAATCCAGATGTAATTCCTGCAATGGCTATCCATCTTTTATCCTTCACAAGCGGGTAGGTTTCCGGCTCGTTCCAGTGGTTAAGGGCATTCAGCCGCTTAGGCAAATCTGGATGGGTGGACATCATTTCACTTAGGACCGCAAAAAAGCCTTTTTCCTCGCACAATTGCTCAATATAAGCTTCCTTATTTACTTTATGCGCCAGTTTTTTTCCGATTGCCAGCATTGTTAAAGCTTCCTGGGATGCCATCATATTGTTCACATAAAAGGCCGCATAGCGGTCACAGGTGTATTCACATGCTCTCATATAGGCTTCGCCAAGAAATGGCACGAACATGGCAGGCAGCAATAAAAAATGCACAAGAACATGGCGCCTCTTTAGATGGGCAAACTCATGGGCGAGTACAAACAATAACTGATCATCTTTATCCTCAGAAATCAGGTCGAAAATTTCGGAATACATTACAACCATATTTTTCCCAAAAAAACGAGTGGCAAATGCGTTTAAAAAGCCGGCTGATTCCATAACATATATCGATGGCATTTGCTTCAATTCCATTTTCCCGGCGATGTCTACAGCTTTTTGATAAATTTCGGGGAATTGATGTTCGCTGATGCGGACCCCATTTCTTCTGATGGAAGCCATCGAAAGTGCATGAAGAAAATAAGCGAAAATGATCATACCCGTTATAATCGCTATTCCAATAATGGAAAAAACGAAAGCAATATAGGTCAAAATGCTAAACAATAATGTAATGGCAAAGTATATGTTCTCTTTTTCATAGACCAGCTGATTCTTCAGTTTCTCCGTATGTAACAAATTAAATCCTCCTTGAAATGCATAACATGTAAATCAAGAATATTATATAGAAAAGATATAGGGTTTTATATTGTAAATTTTACCAATATATAAAATAATTTAAAAAAGTTAATATTTTGTAAATTAAGTTCATTTTTATAGAATATAATGCTTTATCAGGGTACAATAGAGAAGTACTAACATACGAAATGTTCAATGGTTTTAGAGAAGCTGCAGGGTGGTAAAGAATTACATAGGTTTGGAAGAGACAAAACTCGGCTTTAATCAGTTGTTTCACTGTTTTTTTAGACAAACAGTTGAATTAATGAATAAGGAGTGATTTTTTGAAACCTTCAACAAATCGCATGCTTACCCGCATCAAATCCGTTTATATGTTTATCAGCAATAACGGTCCGGTGACGACACAAGAACTTGTGGAGGAATTTGGCATCACTTCTCGTACCATTCAGCGCGATTTAAATGTGTTAGCTTACAACGATTTAGTGAAGAGTCCCGGCCGCGGGCTTTGGACGACAACCAATAAGAAAGTTAAAATAACATCTTAATCTAAAATCTACCTAAAAATGTAATGCCAGGCAGTTGCCTGGCATTTTTTTAACTCTTTTATAATTTTACGGGTATAGAATAACCTTTCCAGGAAATGCAGATTCGATCTCCTTCTAAGAATTGCCAGCGTTGGTACCGCCCTTCAGCAATTCGAGTTCATCCTCCGTTAATTCCCGGTATTGACCAAGTTCCAATTCAGGATCAAGTTCAAGGCTGCCCATCGAGATCCGCTTTAAATAGACCACTCTTTTTCCTACTGCCTCAAACATCCGTTTAACCTGATGGAATTTTCCTTCCATTATTGTAAGCTCAATATCCGACCGGATCCCGGATTTAATAATAACAAGTTCACCCGGCTTTGTGTGGTAACCGTCATCAAGGGTAACCCCCTGCCTGAAAGCAGAAATGTCGGGTTCGGTTACTTCACCTTCTATCACAGCAAAGTATGTCTTCGGTACATGCTTTTTCGGCGAAAGCAGCTGATGCGCCAATTGTCCATCGTTCGTGATCAGCAATAATCCTTCTGTATCCTTATCAAGCCGCCCTACAGGGAAAGGTTCAAATACAGCATCCTCCGGCTCCAGTATATCAATAACTGTTTCCTGAAAGTTATCCTCTGTTGCCGAAAGCACACCTGGAGGTTTATTCATCATTAAGTAAATGAACTCCCGATATTCAACCTGTTCGCCATGCACTGTCACCAGGTCACTTTCAGGGTCTACATGCTCCTTCGCGTCTTTTACAACCTTTTCATTAACGTGCACTGCACCAGTTTTTAAAAGCTTTTTCACTTCTTTCCTCGTTCCGTAGCCAACGTTGGCAAGCAATTTATCGATTCGCATTATTTATTCCCCCTTATAGCTATTATTTCCGATTATAAGAAAAGCACAACGCCCTGGTAAAAGGAACGTCGACTAAGTTCGGGCAGGGTCGAAATCTAGGGCCATTTCAACCTCCGTCCTGCGCCAAACGTTGACGCCGGCACTAGCGCGTCGTGTGCGTCGGGGCTTTATTTTACTCCGTAAAAAAAGTTGCTTTATTTTTACTCCGTAAAAAAAGTCGCTGGGCGATGGATCTAGACATCCATACTTGTAAAATTTTTTTAAAAAAGGCCACCTTTACGGATGGCCTTTCATAGAAAATTAAGCTCTAAGTTTTAGCTTCTTCTGAATTTTATCAATTCTGGTGCCAAACAGCCTGTGGGCAAGCTTTGATTTAAACGATAAGGCAAAATAGACAATTGCCCCAATGGCACCACAGATGGCGATAACAAGCGCGGCCTGTCCCTGACTCTGAAAATCAAGGCCAAGACTTAATAGCTTTTCTGCAGCTGCCACAACAGCAGCCATAACCGCTGCAAAAATGCCCATTAATATTGTCCGTCTAATAACTACTGAATAGCTGTATCCAGTGAAATAGTAGATCACATACATATTGATCAGGCAGGCTGCAAGATATCCTAACGCCGTTGCGTATACGGAACCTTCTGTTTGCAGCATTTTAATCAGCGGAATATTAAAACTTAATTTAATCAATAATCCGACAAGCAGGCTCAGGACTGTGAACTTTTGCTGGTTAATGCCCTGTAAAACTGCCGCTGTTACAGAGAATAAAGCAAACAGGACCGCAACCGGTGCGTATGCTTCAAGGACGTTGGCCCCGATTTCACTGTAGCCGTAGAAGGAAGTATACATTGGAGCAGAAAGCAGCGACATTCCCGCAACAACCGGAATAGTCAGGAAAAGGAGAATCTGAAAAGCCTGATTCAATTGCACACTAAAGGTATCCATTTTCTGTTCCACAAAAGCCTTTGTTACAGTCGGTACAAGTCCCATAGCAAATGCTGTTGACAGAGTCAGCGGAATAACGACCAGCTTTTGGGCATATAAGTTCAGAATACCATACGCTCTATCAGAAATCTCCGCCTGGCCAATCGAAGCCATTGCCCGATTAAAAGTAAAAGAATCAACAAGCTGGAAAAGCGGCATTGCGATTCCGACAAAGATAAATGGTATTGAATATAATAGTATTTCTTTATATATCTCTGTTAAGGAAACATTAACTGTTCCCTTATCTTTTTTTATCAGATCATCCAAATAGGGCTTTCGTCTTTTCCAATACACCAACAGGATAGCAAGGCCTCCAATTGCTCCGGCAAATGCCGCAAATGTAGCAACACTAATTGCTGTCACAATGCTGCCATCAAGAATTTCCAAGACAACAAAGGCCCCGCCCAGCAATACGATAATGCGGACAATTTGCTCGATAACCTGCGAAACTGCAGTCGGTCCCATCGATTGATGGCCCTGGAAGTAGCCCCTAATCAAACTCATAACCGGAACAAGAATAAGAGCAAAGCTTACAGCCCGCATGACGGTAGTAACCTCTTCAACCGTAAATGCTCCCGCTTGATCATTGATCATCCCGGATGCTATGGAAGGAGCTGCTGCATACATCAGGATAAAAGCAAGGAATCCTGACACCATCATGACCTTCAAACCTGATTTAAACAGCCGTTGGCCAACGGCATATTCCTCTAATGCATTATATTTTGATACAAATTTGGAAACAGCCAGCGGCAGGCCTCCAGTAGCAAGGCTAATAAAAATGGTATAGGGAATGTACGCATATGTATAAAGTGCGCCACCCTTTTCACCGACAATAGCGTCAAACGGAATAACATATATTAATCCCAGCACTTTTGACAGCATCATTCCCACTGTCAAAATAAAAGTGCCGCGTAACAATTTAGACGACATAATATCCCATCCCAGATTTTTCAATTATGTTCAGATGTATGCCTTGGCCCGGATTTAGCCCGTTAAATCGCCACTCGCCTTCTAAAAGCACAACTGTAAGTTTACTCCTTTTACTCAAAATTTACAATTTTAATTAGGCACTGCCGGCATGCATTTTTTTCATTCGTTCCAGAATGCTATATAATGGAGACACTTAACTAGACTAGCTTAAAGATGGTGATTTTATGAAATATGATGCAATTGTAATTGGGGGCGGCCCTTCAGGCTTGATGGCAGCGATTGCGGCCGGGGAACAAGGGGCAAAAGTGCTGTTGGTAGACAAAGGCGATAAGCTCGGGCGCAAGCTGGCCATTTCCGGCGGCGGGCGCTGCAATGTAACAAACCGGCTTTCTATTGATGAAATAATTAAGCATATTCCTGGAAATGGAAGATTCCTGTTCAGTGCCTTTTCGGAATTTAATAATGAGGATATCATCGCTTTTTTTGAGAAGCTTGGAATCGAGCTCAAGGAAGAAGACCACGGCAGAATGTTTCCTGTTAGCAATAAGGCACAAAGCGTGGTGGATGCGTTGATTGATCGGCTTTCACAGTTGAAGGTAAAGATTTTTACGAATTCACCGGCAGCTGATGTGGATTATAAAGATGGCAGAACCGCAGGTGTCCGCATGAGGGACGGCCAATATTTTGAAACGGACGCTGTGATTATCGCGGTTGGCGGAAAATCGGTTCCCCATACTGGATCGACGGGTGATGGCTATGCCTGGGCCAGGAAGGCAGGCCATACGATAACCGACCTATTTCCAACGGAAGTTCCTGTTACTTCGGATGAAGCCTTTATAAAGCAGAAAACGCTGCAGGGCCTGGCGTTAAGAGATGTTGCTCTAAGCGTGCTTAACCCTAAAGGCAAGCCGTTGATCACCCACCAAATGGACATGCTTTTCACTCACTTTGGCATTTCAGGCCCAGCAGTCCTCCGATGCAGCCAGTTTGTCGTAAAAGCTATGAAAAAGTGGAATTTGGACAGGGTTACAATGAAAATTGACGCTGTTCCCGATAAAAATAAAGAGGAACTTTTTCAAATGATGATGCAGGAAATCAAATCAGAGCCTAAAAAGGCAATCAAAAACACCTTAAAGGGAATCCTGCCGGAACGCTATTTGCATTTTCTCCTGGAGCGAAGCGGAATTGACCTTCAAGAGCAAGGGTCTGTCATATCAAATGAAAAAATCCGCCTATTCTCGGAGCTTTGTAAGGAGTTCACCTTCACAGTAAATGGGACATTGCCGATAGAGAAAGCATTTGTAACTGGAGGCGGGGTGTCCGTAAAGGAAATCCATCCAAAAGAAATGGCATCAAAATTAATCAACGGGCTTTATTTTTGCGGTGAAATCCTTGATATCCACGGCTACACTGGCGGCTATAACATTACTTCCGCGCTAGTGACTGGCAGGCTCGCAGGAAAAAATGCTGCTATATACAGCCGGGGATTGAATGTAAATCAATCATAATTGCCATAAGAAAAGCAGTGACCCGGATAACCCGAGACACTGCTTTTCTCATTTATTATAGATAACCATCGCACTAAAGCAATAGATTTGTCCATCCTGCCCTTCATTCATAGTTGCGACATTGAATTTAATATCTACAAAATTATCTTCATCAATTGTCCACAAAAACGAATTAATCTCTGATTCCAAATCTTTTTCATGTTCGCAATCAAACAGTTTAACCTGAACCACGGTCTCTCCCTGCCTTTTTAATTCCAGCATTGACCGTTTTTGATTTTTTTAACCGCCTATTTTACGATTACTTCTCCATGCCAATTCAGCATGCCTCCGGTCATATTCACTACTTTATAGCCCTGGTCCTGTAAATAATGGCAAACATTCGTACTTCTGCCGCCCGAACGGCAAATAACTATGTATTCTTTATTTTTATCTAACCGGTCCAGATTGGCAGGGATATCACCCATTCGAATGTGTTCTGCCCCTTCAATCATCCCTTGTTCCACTTCTTCATCCTCACGCACGTCTACAAGATTCAATTTCTCGCCGGCATCAAGTTTTTTTTCAAGTTCTTCAGTTGAAATTTGTTTTATTTCTTCCATATTTTTCACCTCATCGATTATTATGTATCACATTATATCAAACAATATATATAACTTTACCAGCATAAAGATTCTCTAAACAGAGAAAAGCCCCTGTATAAGAGCTTTTCTCATAAATTGATGCTGATTTAGTTGGCTACGATATTTACAAGCTTGCCAGGGACAGCAATTACCTTGCGCACGGTTTTACCGTCGATCTGTTCTTTAATAACATTATCGCCCATCGCAATTTCCTCTAACTTTTCCTTTGGTGTATCTGTTGGTACCATCAGTTTAGTTTTCGCTTTTCCATTGACCTGAACAACAATTTCAACTTCGTTATCAACAATTTTTGCTTCATCAAATGCAGGCCATGTTTCATAAGCGATGCTTTCTTTGTGGCCAAGCAGCTCCCAAAGCTCTTCAGCAATATGAGGGCAAATAGGTGACAGTAGCTTTGTAAATCCTTCTACGTACGCTTTTGGAAGAGTTTCTGCTTTATATGCCTCATTAATGAATACCATCAGTTGGGAAATGGCTGTGTTAAAGCGGATTCCTTCATAGTCCTCGGTTACTTTTTTCACCGTTTGATGATATACCTTTTCCAGCTTGCCCGTATCATCTGTATCGCTGATCTTGGCAGTGATTGAGCCATTATCATCAACCAGCAAACGCCATACCCTGTCAAGGAAGCGACGTGATCCATCAAGGCCATTGGTTGACCATGCTATCGAACCTTCCAAAGGCCCCATGAACATTTCATATAAACGCAGGGTGTCGGCACCGTGAGATTTCACAATCTCATCCGGATTAACAACATTTCCCTTTGACTTACTCATCTTTTCGTTGTTTTCACCAAGGATCATACCTTGGTTAAACAGCTTTTGGAACGGCTCCTTCGTTGGAACCACTCCGATATCATATAAAAATTTATGCCAGAAACGGGCATATAGTAAATGCAGTACAGCATGCTCTGCACCGCCGATATAAATATCAACCGGCAGCCATTCTTTTAATTTTTCAGCATCGGCAAGCGCTTCTTCGTTCGTTGGATCAATATAGCGCAGGAAGTACCAGCAGCTGCCGGCCCATTGAGGCATAGTATTCGTTTCACGGCGCCCTTTTCGGCCATTTTCATCCGTTACATTGACCCAGTCCTCAATAATTGCCAGCGGTGATTCGCCAGTTCCAGAAGGTTTGATTTCCTTGGTCTTCGGCAGCATCAATGGAAGCTGATCCTCACTGACAGGTTCAATGGAGCCATCCTCCCAATGGATAACAGGGATCGGTTCACCCCAATATCGCTGGCGGCTGAACAGCCAGTCACGCAGGCGGTAAGTAATTTTCTTTTCGCCAATGCCGTTTTCAACAAGCCACTCAATGCTTTTCTTAATTGCCTCTTCTTTTTTCAATCCATCCAGAAATCCGGAGTTAATGTGCTCTCCATCACCTGTATAAGCTTCCTTCTCGACATCGCCGCCTGCAACGACTTCCTTAATAGGCAAATCAAATTTCCTCGCAAACTCGTAGTCACGCTCATCATGTGCCGGAACAGCCATAATGGCTCCAGTACCATAGCTCATTAAAACATAATCAGCAATCCAGATTGGCATTTTTTCGCCATTTACAGGATTGATTGCGTAAGCACCAGTAAAGGCACCTGTTTTATCCTTGGCTAAATCTGTTCTTTCAAGATCGCTTTTATTTTTAACAGTTTCAATATACGCATCAACTGCAGCTTTTTGCTCAGATGAAGTGATTTTTTCAATAAAAGGATGTTCAGGGGATAATACTGCATAGGTTGCCCCGAATAATGTATCGGGACGGGTCGTAAATACGGTAAAGCTTTCATCCTGGCCATCTATAGCAAACGTAACCTGGGCACCTTCAGAACGTCCAATCCAGTTGCGCTGCATCTCCTTAATGCTTTCAGGCCAATCCACTTCCTCAAGATCATCCAATAACCGGTCTGCGTAAGCCGTAATTTTAAGCATCCATTGCTTCATTAGCCTGCGCTCAACCGGATGGCCGCCGCGCTCACTTTTGCCATCGATGACTTCTTCGTTGGCCAGTACCGTACCTAATGCGGGGCACCAGTTTACTGCCACTTCATCAATGTAAGCCAAGCCGTGTTCATAAAGCTTTAGGAATATCCACTGTGTCCATTTATAATAGCTTGGATCTGTAGTATTAATTTCCCTGTCCCAATCGTAAGAGAAGCCTAAAGACTTGATTTGGCGGCGGAATGTATCGATATTTTTCGCGGTGAATTCAGCAGGGTCATTCCCTGTATCAAGTGCATATTGTTCGGCAGGCAAACCGAAAGCATCCCAGCCGATTGGGTGCAATACTTTATATCCCTGCATCCGCTTTAGGCGGGATAGAATATCAGTTGCTGTGTAACCCTCCGGATGGCCAACGTGAAGTCCGGCACCGGATGGATAAGGGAACATGTCAAGCGCGTAAAACTTCCGCCTGCCGCTCTCATCATTTGTTTTAAATGTTTTGTGGCTTTCCCAATATTGCTGCCACTTCTTTTCGATTCTTTTATGATCGAAACTCATTTTTTTTCCTCCTAAATTTGTAATCCGTGGGATGTTGGCTAAGCTGCCACACGCTGTGTCAGTATATTAATTATTTATTGAAATAATAAAAACCCCTCATCCCAGTAAGGGACGAGAGGATTATGTATGCATCTTCCCGCGGTACCACCCTAGTTGGCGCAAATTGCACGCCCCGCTCTAGATCCATAACGTGGATAATCCGGCAAAGCATTACTCTTTGTTCATGCCTGCAGCTTAAAGGCGAGTTCACTGGTCCTCCCGGTTGACTTGCACCATCCGCCAACTCTCTAAACGGGTTCTAACCGCTACTGCTCCTTGTCATTGCTTTTAAAAATTATGTCATTATATAGCATATTCTAGTCAATTTCACCTGTAAATGCAAGAAGAGTTATATTACATTATCAACTGGGTCTCATTTTTATATGCATCATCTTGGAAAAAAGTTCTTCTCCCGGTCCGTTTTGGACAAGAATTTACTCTTCCTGTCATATAGATTAATTAAAACACGAATAGGGGGACTCGTCATGAAATTTATCATTATCCGGAGAAAATGGCTTTTGGTCGGATTAGCTATAGTGGCATTGGGTTTAAGCGGGTGGTACTATTTAATTCCGCTCACAGCTGAAACAGCAAAAATGGAAAATTCAGTCCAAAACTTTGAAATTAATATGGTCACAGGGGAATATAAAACAACGACTAAAGATGGAAAAGAACTTGAAGCCTACCGGTGGGACCCCGGCACAATCTTCATTCCCCAGGACAAACAAGTAAATTTAAAGATTTTCGGTGTAAACGGCAGCGAGCATCCCTTTCACATTGAAGGAACTGATATTAAAGGAGTTGTAAGAAAAGGAAAAGAAACCGTTATCCCATTGATGTTTAAAAAAGAAGGCACCTACCGTTTAATTTGTGAAACACATATACACAGCGGCAGCGGCGGTCCTATGATTGCTTATCTGGTTGTGGATTAATTCTCCATCTGCGCATAACGGGCAAATTCCATTTATATTTTGGACTCAACACTTCCTTTTATCAAAGGTACTCGTTCATAACATGGCTTTGGCCACATATTTATACTTGCGAAAAAGCCGGCTCATGCTCTTTGAAGCAATGCGGATTTTTCTTATTTGTTAAACTTGCCTGTTGATTTCCACACGCTTTCCGCGGGCGGTTCGGGAGCCTCCTCGGCGCTTGTGCTGCAGTGTCTCCCTTGAGCCGCTTTTCCCGCAGGACGTTGAATTGGCTTTCCCGAATAAACATTAATTGATAATGGTCATAATTTCGCCAGCCAGAATAATTCTATTTGTTATCACTTTGAGTTGATACTTTTCTCCTTAAGGGGTAATTCAGAAAATTCTTACTGCCCCTTATTTAAACGCAATTTTTGACAACTACTTCCGCGCCTCCGACTGTTAATTTCGGAAACAATGGGGTTCAATTACAAAAATGTCTACATAAAAATGGCCTCCTTCACAGGAAGCCAGATGGGTAATACCCCTAATTCTCTTTATTAATAATCAAGCAAAATCATATTATTTTGCATCTGCCTGAGCTGTAAACCCATTCTGTATAACCTATCCCGCTGTTGGTCATTTGCGCTTCGCGAAAGCCTATCCAGCTCATCTAACGCTGATTGTATCTCTAATTGGGAGTTGGAATATCCGGTGTCATTATAATGCTGCTGAACGGAAGCCTCCTGAAATTGATCACGAGCATTCAGGAGAGTTGCCTCACAACGCTGCAGGCATTTTTCGACTGCTTCCCTGGTTGCCATTGCTGTCCCCTCCTTTTAAATATGAGATGAAAAACTCATCTTCTCCCTTAGTTTGCTCACTTCCCTTCAGATTATTTTATTCGAAGCCCGTAAAGAAATTGGATAACCCCCTTCTTCATGTTAAAATACCACTTGTTGATAACACGATTTTTATTGGTTTAAAAGCATTTGCCAATTAAATCAATTTTAGATCACATTTCATCTAGTGGATGACATCCATTACTACATTGGAGGTCCTGACTTGAATTCATTTTTATATGCAACTGACGACAAAAGGTATCATACATGGAATTATCATTTGCGTGAGATCTTTGGCCATAAGGTTTTTAAAGTGGCTTTGGATGGCGGTTTTGACTGCCCGAACCGTGACGGCACTGTAGCCCATGGCGGCTGTACGTTTTGCAGTGCTGCGGGATCTGGCGACTTTGCAGGCAACCGGGCGGAAGATCTTGAAACACAGTTTAAGGAGATTAGTCAAAAAATGCATAAAAAGTGGAAGGATGGAAAGTATTTGGCGTACTTTCAGGCGTTTACCAATACCCATGCCCCACTTGAAGTTTTAAAGGAAAAATATGAAACAGTTCTTAAGCAGGACGGTGTTGTCGGAATATCGATAGCGACAAGGCCCGATTGCCTGCCTGATGATGTAATTGAATATTTAGCAGAGCTAAATCAAAGAACGTATTTATGGGTGGAACTTGGCCTTCAGACCATTCATGAACGGACTGCTTTATTAATTAATCGAGCCCATGATTTTCAGTGCTATGCAGATGGTGTAGAAAAACTCAGAAAACATGGCATAAGAATTTGTTCTCATATCATTAATGGCCTTCCGCTGGAAACACCGGAAATGATGATGGAAACAGCAAAAGAGGTTGCAAAGCTTGATGTTCAAGGAATTAAAATCCATTTGCTTCACCTTTTAAAAGGCACCCCAATGGTAAAGCAGTATGAAAAAGGAATGCTTGAGTTTTTAAAATTTGATGATTACGTGAACCTTGTCTGCGACCAGCTAGAAATCATCCCGCCAGAAATGGTTGTTCACCGCATAACAGGGGACGGACCGATTGAACTCATGATCGGACCAATGTGGAGCGTAAATAAGTGGGGAGTTTTGAATGCTATTGATGCTGAGCTAAAAAGGCGTAACAGCTGGCAAGGCAAATATTGTCTTTCTGAAGGTGTGAGAGAATTTAATGAAGCTAGATAGAATCCTCCCATTTGCCCGGCTTTTGCTCCAGAATGCTGTCTGCGAAGGAAATATAGCCGTCGATGGAACGATGGGCAATGGCCACGATACAGAGTTCTTGGCCAATTTGGTCGGTGATTCCGGACATATTTATGGTTTTGATATCCAGGAGCGGGCTATCACAGAAACATCCAAGCGGTTAAAGTCTGCTGAGCTTGATTCGAGATGCACTCTATTCCTGGCTGGACATGAGCAAATTAAAAGGAAAATCCCTGAACAATATCACGGCCAAGTAACAGGTGCGATTTTTAACCTGGGTTACCTCCCAGGCGGAGATAAGTCAATCGTTACTACGGAGAAAACAACCATTGAAGCCATAGAACAGCTCCTTGACATTATGGCACCAGAAGGTATCATCGTCCTGGTGATTTATCACGGCCACCCGGGTGGCGCGGTTGAGCGCGATGCAATTTTAGATTTTACAGGCTCCCTTCCTCAGGAAAGGGCCCATGTACTGCAATATCGTTTTATCAATCAGGCAAATAACCCTCCCTTTATTGTTGCGATTGAAAAACGTCAATAATTCCGGAAGCTTAACCAAAGGTGTTATTCAACAAAGCGATAAAAAGCCCTTGCAGTCCAAGGGCTTTTATTATTTAGGACAAAATAAAATTGCCGAGTTGTGAGTAACGAAATAGTGGAGCTATCTCTAGCTCCAGTGCCCAGCAGCTTTTTTTACGTAGTAAAAATAAAAACCCCGACTCACAGGGCAATGAATACTTCGGCAGCGGTACATCGTGCGAAACAAAGCGGCAGTTTATTGAGGATGTGGCGTTTGTAACCTCTCTTCCTTTATACAGGGCACTTGCACTTTGTTATTACTTTGCGGAGGAAAAAACAATCCTGCTGGCTGCCATTCTTTTTTGCAGGCTTCGATATACTTTGCCATTCAGGTAAAAGAATAATGATTCAATGCCGCCGAGCCGGATCATTCGTTTCGCGAGCGGCCTTACGGTTTTTTGGCTCTGTACCTTATTATCGGATAAGTATAGTCCAAGAAGCCCTCTTTGAATCAATTTATGAAAACGGGAATGCGGCAGATTATCCACATGCTGCGATGATTTTTCCACAAAATGAGATAACCGCCTAACCATTTCTTCCTCATTTTTGTAGTAAAAACAAAAATTGAGATCTCCACCATGCCTGTCCTCTTCCTGATCAATAAAATAATCAAGCAGGATATGAAGCCCTTGAATATATGGAAAATAACCTCTCATAACCTCAGTTGCATAACGGGGCTTAAAATCATTGCGCAAACCATACGAGATCAGGCAAAATATTCCCAAAGTAGATCCAGAGCAAGCTGAAAATTCATACCATGTCATTGAAGGCAAATCCTTTTTATAGGAATTGAACCACGTTTTTAGTCGAGGAACCCTTTCCTCTGCCATTACATGCTTATGTACCTGCAAATCGCAATAATAAGAACATAGCTGGGTTAGAAAGGGATAAATTTCATGATAATGTTTATTGATGCGAAGCATTTCCTGGCAGGTTAAAACAAGCTCCTGTAAGTATCCGCCATCATCCTGCTCATTCCTGTTCCTATAGTAATTTACCGGCACTGCATCAATAGTAAGGGCATGATCCATTGATTGATGAAGTGCCCGGAAGTCGTCCGGGTCCATCGAGGTGCTTCTGTCACAAAGAT
Source organism: Peribacillus saganii (assembly GCF_003429095.1). GTDB lineage: Bacteria > Bacillota > Bacilli > Bacillales > DSM-1321 > Peribacillus > Peribacillus saganii. The sequence goes on along the minus strand of NZ_QVTE01000031.1, from coordinate 12,235 downwards.
TATCAAGATAATCGCTGATTGTTTGATACGCTACGATAAATTTAATAGCTTCAGCTTTGTTTTCTTCTGCAAGCAAGGAAAGAATAGCTCCCCCCTCGCAATGAAATGTTTTGGAACTAATACTGGCAAGCGCCTGTTTCCTTAATTCGGGATCCGGAATTTCTTCCGCCCGATCCGTCCAATAGGCCAGCTCATCGTGTACGATTGGAAAAACCCTGCGATACACTTGCTGCATTAGAGCGAGCGGGTTAGAAGGTACAGTCACCTGGGTTCACCTCACTTTATAAAATATATCCGAGAGTTTTAAGCCTGGTTTCTACAAACGAGAGTGCATATTGAAATACATCATCCCGTTCTGGTTCGTTAAATATTTCATGGTACAAGCCAGGCCACTCTTTATATTGCTTTTCACTGCAAAGAGTGTAATTAAACCATTCCCTTACCATCTTTTTATCGACAATCAGATCTTCTCCAGCTTGCATAAGAAGTATAGGAATGTCCTGGAAATCAGGTATTCTCTCGAAGGCTTCCTTTATTGAAGCCGTGAGTTCCTTATACCACCTCACTGATACCTTGGTAATATACAGGGTGTCATTAACATCAACTTCCTTTACTTCAGCATTCCGTGTAGCCATGTCAATTGTAAGTCCTGATTCCATTCTGAGCTTAGGGAATACTATGTTAATCACAGAAGATACAGCTTCCAGTGGTTTCGATGGTGCTGTGACCAATCCGAGACATGGCGAGGATAAGATGACTCCTGCCAAATTAATTTGTTCCTCCTGCAGGGTTCTGATAGCAATTAAACCTCCCATGCTATGCCCAAGAAGGAAAACAGGCAGATCATAGGTGAAGGCTTCTTCGATCCATAGTTTAACTTCATCGATATATTGATCAAAGGAATCGATATGGCCTCTTCCCGAACGGGTGGTCATCCCCTGGCCGGGCAGATCCCCTGCAATAACATGATAACCAGCGGAACACCACATCTGGGAAAGCCACTTATAACGGCCATGATGTTCCATCGCTCCATGGATTATCACTATTACGGCCCTAGCATTACCCTCCGCTTCGTATTTCCACATGCGAATTCCTCCTTTGAAACGATTTATAGTAGTTTTATTTTATAAAAAATCTCAGCCAATTGGTATTTTCAGCACTTAATAACTGTTTGCGATATAATAAATTCTATCTATTACATAAAATTACATTTTGGAAAGGGTTGTACATTATGATTATCTATCCGTTTAAAGATATAAAACCGGAGATTGCACCAAGCTGCTATATTGCGGATAACGCAGTGATTACCGGTGATGTAACAATTTCAGACGAGTCAGGCATCTGGTTTAATACGGTAATTCGAGGAGACGTTGCCCCTACAATCATCGGCAGGAAAGTCAATATTCAGGATAATTGCGTCCTCCACCAGAGCCCTAACAATCCACTGATCATTGAAGATGAAGTTTCAGTGGGACATCAAGTAGTACTTCACAGCTGCAAAATTAAAAAAGGTGCACTTATCGGCATGGGTTCCATTATCCTCGATCAGGCTGAAATCGGGGAAGGTGCTTTTATTGGTGCGGGAAGCCTTGTTCCACAAGGGAAGATTATTCCGCCAAACACGCTTGCTTTTGGTCGCCCGGCTAAAGTAATCCGCCCTCTTACTGAGGAGGACAAAAAGGATATGGAAAGAATCACCCGCGAATATGCGGAAAAAGCACAATATTACAAGGCAGCAGAACGAATAGATCCTTCCTTTTAGCAATTTTCGAGAAATGGATATGTTCTTACTTAAGATATGAATGAAACAAGTATTTTAACCAATCTTACATGCTATCGGGAAAGACAAACGAAAAACAACACCAAAAAGGGAAGAGGATACATTAAGTACCCTCTTCCCTTTTTTGAGAAGTTAACCTATCACATTTTGAAACGCTTAGGCGTTTGCTGCTTGATTTTTAAGAACTTCCGCTTTATCAGTGCGTTCCCAAGGCAAATCAACATCACTGCGGCCAAAATGTCCATATGCAGCTGTTTGCTTGTAGATTGGGCGGCGAAGGTCAAGCATGTTAATAATGCCAGCAGGGCGAAGGTCAAAATTTTGACGAACCAGGTCAACCAAAACATCTTCCCCTACGGTTCCTGTTCCAAATGTATCAACAGAGATAGAAACAGGCTGGGCTACACCGATTGCATAGGCAAGCTGCACTTCAACTTTATCAGCAAGTCCAGCAGCCACAATATTCTTCGCAACATAACGGGCAGCATATGCTGCAGAACGGTCAACCTTTGTAGGATCCTTACCGGAGAATGCACCGCCGCCGTGGCGAGCATATCCGCCATAAGTATCAACAATGATTTTACGGCCTGTTAGACCTGCATCACCTTGAGGTCCTCCAATAACGAAACGGCCTGTCGGATTAATAAAGTACTTAGTATTTTCATCGATTAATTCAGCTGGAACTACAGGATTGATTACATGTTCCTTAAGGTTGCGCTGAATCTGCTCAAGGCTGATTTCAGGGTGGTGCTGAGTAGAGATAACAATCGTGTCGATACGCACAGGCTTGTCATTTTCATCATACTCAACTGTAACCTGAGTTTTTCCGTCTGGACGCAGGTAAGGAAGGATTTCTTCTTTACGCACTTCAGTCAGGCGGCGAGCAAGTTTGTGAGCCAATGAAATCGGAAGAGGCATGAGCTCCTTCGTTTCATTGCAGGCAAATCCAAACATCAAGCCCTGGTCACCTGCTCCGATTGCGTCAATTTCTTCATCGGACATTTGTCCTTCACGGGCTTCAAGAGCCTGGTCAACACCCATTGCGATATCAGCCGATTGCTCGTCGATGGAAGTCAATACTGCGCAAGTTTCAGAATCAAATCCATACTTAGCACGAGTATAGCCAATATCCTTAACTGTTTCGCGAACAATTTTTGGAATGTCTACATAAGTAGAAGTTGTGATTTCCCCTGCAACCAATACAAGACCGGTTGTAACGGACGTTTCGCAAGCGACACGTGCGTTTGCATCCTTAGCAAGGATTGCATCCAGGATTGAATCTGAAATCTGGTCACAAATCTTATCCGGATGACCTTCAGTTACAGACTCAGAAGTAAATAGACGACGGTTTTTAGACATCTTATTTCCTCCTTATAGAAGATAATATTTTTTGTGGTTTAGAATTAGAAACACATAATAGCGTTTCCTCTTCCCCCGTTTTGACGGAACTCGTTTCCAAAAGTCTTATCCGATTCAAGATGCAGATTTTCTTCCAGCGGCAACCACGGCGTTATGTATAGGCCGTTATGGTTTGCATACAAAAAAACCTTTCCTTGAAATAGTGAGGAAAGGTTGGTTATCTTACATCTAGCCTTTCGCTCTTATCGTTCAAGGGCTTATTATAGCCTTGCATCAGGTTAGCACCTTCGCCTGAAGAAAAGCAAATGCTTAAAAAATAATCACTTTAATGAATAGGTTGCATCATTTATTCGTAATTGATTCCTTAAGGTCATTTTACTTCTGGCAGGTTGCTGGGTTTCATCGGGCCTGTCCCTCCACCGACTCGGGATAAGAGAATCCGTACAAGGTAGAATCATACCGTAAAATATCGAAAAATGTCAATCATTTTACGATAACTTTTTTAAATAGAACATTTGCGGTCACTGCAGTTCGAACGAAAGAATACATGCCGTCTATCAGCAATGTACCGATAAACTGGTTTTCCGATTAATGAAGCGAATGGCAGATAGCTAAGTGCCCCAAGCAAAAATAGTGGCGGACATTTGATCATCAATCTCCGAACAGCAAAAAACCCTCTGTAAATCCTATCTTCCCCTGCCAATAAATGAAGCTCTCTTCTTAAATCCTTCTTATTATATATATAGATACGATTGTGTATTTCATAATCCTGTAAGGAAACCCATTCTATTTTCGATAGCCAATCATACCGCTCAAGCTTATTCCTTGTCTTTTGACATAATATGCAGTCTCTGTCATAAAGTGCTATATCTTTCATAAGTATCTCACCCTTATTCGAATATATTGATTATGACAGATTTTTTGAAAATAAAAAGAGATTGCCTTAAGGATAATTATTATGTACCCTAAAATTTGAATGTTAAAAATAGATGAAAATTTTTCACAATTTAGGACATCAATAGTATAGACTAATCATTTTAATGTGTTATACTATTTAATATTAAAACATAAATCATTGAAAAAGGCAGGTATCTCATAGATGAATTCCGTCGATATTTCAAATGAGCTACACCAATTATTATCTGGAAGCAACGTAAATTTACAATTATCGGTACCACAGCTTGTTGAAAAGGTTTTAAACCGCCAAGAGGGCGTTCTAACTTCTACCGGTGCTGTAAAGGCTGAAACCGGCAAATATACTGGACGGTCCCCAAAGGATAAATATATTGTTGAGGAAGCATCCTCAAAGAACAAGATCGATTGGGGCGCAGTAAACCAGCCGATTTCGGAAGAGGTTTTTTGCAATCTTTATACAAAAGTGATTCAACATCTGCAGCAAAAAGATGAGGTATACGTTTTCAGAGGTTTTGCAGGGGCAGATGAAAAACACCGCCTGCCAATCCAGATCGTTAACGAATATGCTTGGCACAACCTTTTTGCTCACCAGCTGTTTATTCGTCCGACTGAAGAAGAGTTAAGCGTTCACAATCCTGAATTCACTGTTATTTCAGCACCGGATTTTAAAGCAGATCCACTTATTGACGGAACAAAATCAGAAACATTCATCATTGTGTCTTTTGAGCGCCGTACTGTGTTAATCGGCGGTACAGAATATGCTGGAGAAATGAAAAAGTCCATTTTCTCCGTCATGAACTATTTGCTGCCAGAAAACGGAATTCTCCCAATGCACTGCTCAGCAAACGTAGGCAGAGAGGGAGATGTAGCTCTTTTCTTTGGATTATCCGGAACGGGGAAAACTACTTTATCAGCCGACCCTAACCGCAAGCTGATTGGTGATGACGAGCATGGATGGTCATCAAATGGAGTTTTCAATATTGAGGGCGGCTGCTATGCGAAGTGCATTAATCTTTCACGTGAAAAAGAACCGCAAATCTTTAATGCAATCCGTTTTGGCGCAGTTCTGGAAAACGTAGTAGTTCACGAACATACACGCGAAGCCGATTATGATGATAATTCATTAACTGAAAACACCCGTGCTGCATACCAGCTTCAGGCTATTGATAATATCGTCAATCCGAGCCTTGCCGGGCATCCAAACACAATCATATTCCTTACTGCTGATGCTTTTGGCGTACTGCCTCCAATCAGCAAACTTTCTAAGGAGCAGGCAATGTTCCACTTTTTAAGCGGATACACAAGCAAGCTTGCAGGTACAGAGCGTGGAGTCACTTCACCAGAAGCAACCTTCTCCACTTGCTTTGGATCGCCATTCCTTCCGCTTCCTGCGACTCGCTATGCAGAAATGCTTGGCCAAAAAATAGATGAACACAACTCGAAAGTTTATCTTGTAAACACTGGATGGACCGGCGGTGAATATGGTACTGGAACACGTATGAAGCTAGCTTATACACGCGCTATGGTGCAGGCAGCACTTGAAGGGGAATTAACAAACGTTGAAACTGCTAAAGACAGCATCTTCGGACTGGAGATCCCGCTGCACGTACCTGGTGTACCAGACGAAGTTCTTCAGCCAAGCAAAACTTGGACTGACAAGGCGGCATACGAAGCAAAAGCAATTGAACTTGCGGAAAAATTCCGTGCAAACTTTAAAAAGTTCTCCAATGTAGCTCCTGACATTGAGGAGCTTGGCGGACCACAGCATAATTAAAATGCAGAAGCGCCTAACCAAAAGCAAGAACCATTCCTTGTCCTGCGGGCCATTATCCTAAATGAAAGCCCCCTATCGAGCTGATAGGGGGCTATTTTACTAAATAAGAAAGTATAACGTTATAAACAAGTACAGATGTCTAGCTCCAGCGCTTCCGCTTTTCTATGCTGTCTAGCTTCAGCGCCCAGCCCCTCGAATGTTGTGACCAAGAGCCGTCACAACCCTGGTCATAAGCCAATCGCTTCGGAAGGCAAACAACGCCTTCTGTCAGCTCTTGTCTTATGCTTGTCGGACTTGCACAGGACGTGCTGGCGTCGGCGTTTGGCACAGGACGTGCCAGACCTTAGCCGATGTTCTTTTGTCAGGACGTGGGTCAGAACGGCGTTGCCACAGGACGTGGCGGGCTTAGTCGTTCTTCCTTTCAACAGGGCGCTTCCGCTTTTCTATGATGTCTAGCTTCAGCGCCCAGCCCCTCGAGGTCATAAGCCAATCGCTTCGGAAGGCAAAAAGCGCCTTCTGTCAGCGCTTGTCTTATGCTTGTCGGAGGCCAACAGGACGTGGGTCAGAACGGCGTTGCCACAGGACGTGGCGGGCTTAGCCGTTCTTCCTTTCAACAGGGCGCTTCCGCTTTTCTTAGTTGGTTGAATTTAATGATACCAGTTGATAGGTTATGGTTGTTTTCTCTGCTTCCCATTCAACCTTTTTAATGACAGCAGTGCCGCTAGATTCACTTTGTTTCGTTTTCCTGATATCAATCGGGATATCAATAGGATAAAGGCGATAGCCTTTTTTAACGAGACTAAAAAGGTTCTCCTGCTCCCGCTTTTCATTTCCTTTTGTAACTATCATGGTATTAAGCTCTAATGGCATCCCCATACTTTTCTCCCTCCTCGTATTGGTACTTTCATATTATCACTTTTCGGCCTGCTGTTTCATCCACTGTGTTAAATCATCCACCACCTGGCGATTGACCGCAGGTGGAAAGTAATGGGTGAACTGAGGAAAATACCAGCTCTCCACATGCTTATTTTTTGCTTTTAATATATTTTCAAGTCTATGTGCATGATCAACTGATACGTTTTGATCGCGTTCACCATGGATGATCAGAACTGGCACCTCTAGTTCATCCACAGCAAATAACGGGGTCCTGTATTCATATTCCTCAGGATATTTAGTCGGTGACCCGCCAATTACCCGTTTCATCATTCGGCGAAGGTCTTCCCGCTCCATATACGTGAGAAACATGTCGCTCACCCCTCCCCACGTAACGACTGAAGCTGCTGATTTGCAAAGGATTGCTGTCCACAAGGCCATTATCCCGCCGCGTGAAAATCCAAATACATGGATTGAATCGTTGCGGACTCTTGGATGGTTTTCAAGCAGTTTAAATCCGGAAACAGCGTCAAGCCGGTCTTGTCCGCCGAAGTCCTCATCACCTTCGCCACCTTGGTTCCCTCGGTAATGCGGCGCGAATACAATAAAACCCTGGGCTGCAAACTGAATGATTCGTCCGGGCCTGACCTTTCCGACATTTTTTATTCCGCCGCGCAAGTATAGAAACCCATCATACACCTCCTGCCCTACAGGCTCGGCAAGAAGGCCTTTAATTTTTAGCCCTTGTGAATAATATGTGACCGTATATAAATGAATTCCCGGATGCGGTGACGGAAACCGCTCCTTCGAAATGATCGTTCCATCCTGAGTTATCATCATTTCATCCTCCTGTCCGGCTTATTATGTATTTTTATCCCATTCACTCTGGCAATAATCACTCTTGATTTTATCCATCAAAGTGTTCCATAGGCAATCACACATTTTCTCATTCTTTCATACGATATGCTATGAAAATTCCTTATCCTTTAAAAAAACAGCAATACAGGAGGGTTAACATGAACAAATGGATAAAAACGGGCGGTATATTGCTTTTGGTTTGCATCCTCATTATCCCGCTGGCCGCCTGCGGGAAAGAAGAAATGCAAAAAGTGCGAATTGCGGAAGTTACCCATTCTATCTTTTATGCTCCACAATACGTAGCAATTGAAAAGGGCTTTTTTGAAGAAGAAGGTCTGGAAATCGATTTAAAGACCACTCCAGGTGGAGATAAAACAATGACAGCTCTTTTATCTGACGGAGCCGATGTAGCCCTTGTTGGATCTGAAACATCAATTTATGTAACTGCACAGGGCTCTAATGACCCAGTTATCAATTTTGCCCAGCTCACACAGACAGACGGTACATTCCTTGTATCACGTGAAAAGATTGATAACTTTAACTGGGATATGTTAAAGGGAAAATCCTTCCTAGGTCAACGAAAAGGCGGCATGCCGCAAATGGTTGGTGAGTTTGTTTTGAAGAAACATGGAATTGATCCCCAAGGCGACCTCGAATTAATTCAAAATGTTGACTATGCAAATATTGCCCCTGCATTTGCAGCTGGCACTGGAGAGTTTGTACAGCTTTTTGAGCCGACCGCAAGCATATTTGAGCAGGAAGGCAAAGGGCATATCGTAGCGTCCTTCGGTAAAGAATCAGGCCATGTACCATATACAACGTTTATGACAAAATCAAGCTATCTTAAAGAAAATAGTGAAACAGTAGAAAAATTTACACGGGCGATAAAGAAGGCGCAGGACTGGGTGCAGGAACAGAGTGCCAAAGAAACTGCCAAAGTCATTCAGCCATTTTTTGAAGATACTGACCTTGAAACAATTGAAATGGTGGTAGACCGCTATAAAAGCCAAGGTTCCTTTGCTACAGATCCAATTTTAGATGAAGATGAATGGAACAACCTTCAGGATATCATGGACGAAGCAGGAGAACTGCCGAAACGGATGGACTATAAACAACTGGTTAATACAGAGTTTGCCGAGAAGGTAACGAAATAAAAGGGAGGCCTGGCAAATGAGCTTCCTGTCAATTCAAGATATACACCATACGTATTTTACAAAATCGACGGCTAAAACAGCGCTGGCATCCATTTCCATGGATATCGAGGAAGGGTCATTTATCTCCCTCCTCGGCCCAAGCGGCTGCGGCAAAACCACACTATTGTCCATTATTGCCGGACTGTTTAACCCGACACAGGGCCTTATTACCCTTGAAGGACAGCCCGTTCAGGACGTTAATAAGCATATGATTGGATATATGCTGCAGCAGGATTACTTATTTCCCTGGAAAACAATTGAAGAAAATGTCACACTCGGTTTAAAAATCCAAAAGAAGAATGATCCTAAGCTTTTTTCTGATGCCCTCAGCCTTTTAGCAGAGGTAGGCTTACAGGGGACTGAAAAACAGTATCCAAAACAGCTCTCAGGCGGGATGAGACAGCGGGCCGCACTCGCAAGAACATTGGCTGTCAATCCGAAGGTACTCCTTCTTGATGAACCGTTTTCGGCATTGGATTATCAGACAAAGCTTAAGCTGGAGGACCTGGTTTCCGAAACGCTGAAGTCCTTTAATAAAACAGCCGTTCTGGTGACGCATGATATCGGTGAAGCAATAGCCATGAGCGACCGGATCTATTTATTTTCCGCAAACCCTGGCAGGATTTTTAAGGTGTTTGATATGAATGAAGAGCTGAGAAACATGACACCATTTGCGGCTCGAAACCACCCGTCTTTTCCCACCCTTTTTCAATCTATCTGGAAGGAGCTTGAAAGCCTTGAATACGACAGGCAATAGCATCCAAAAGCTTCATGAACAATATAATGATTCTTTAAAAAAGGAAAAAAGATGGGTCAGGTTCTATCAGATCATTATTTTCATCGTTTTTTTCACCGGCTGGGAAACAGCCAGCCGTATGGAATGGATAGACCCTTTGGTTTTCTCTTCTCCAACAGACATTGGAACTTTGTTTCTGGAAAAGGTTAAAGATGGATCAATCTTTTCTCACCTTGGCGTAACCGTTTTTGAGACAATTCTCGGGTTTATTCTTGGAACACTTTGCGGGACGGTGCTTGCAGCAGTCCTATGGTGGTCACCGATTCTGTCAAAAATCCTTGATCCGTATTTAGTCATATTAAACGCTATGCCAAAGGTTGCCTTAGGACCGATTTTAATAGTGGCACTAGGTCCTAGTTTCACGTCTATCGTTGCAATGGGAGCGATCATTTCCATCATTATCACCACTATTGTAGTCTATACCTCCTTCAGGGAAGTTGATCCAAACTATTTAAAAGTACTGCAAACCTTCGGGGCATCGCGGACTCAATCCTTTAAAGAAGCTGTGCTGCCCGCCTCATTCCCGACGATTATTTCAACCTTAAAGGTAAATGTAGGCCTTTCCTGGGTTGGCGTCATAGTGGGAGAATTCCTGGTCTCATCAAAAGGACTCGGGTACATGATTATCTACGGCTTTCAGGTCTTTAATTTCACCCTTGTCCTTTTATCACTGCTCATCATAGCCGTGTTCGCCACGATTATGTACCAGCTTGTAGAGCTTCTCGAAAGAAAACTTATTAAGAATAGTTGATTATATGAGATAAAAGAAAAGAACGGCAGGCGAAATTAGGATTTTTTGCCTTCTGTTCTTTTTAATTCTTTTATTCTTTTTAAGCTAAGGGGGAGAATTTGATCCTTCATTATAAAACTGAATTCCTGTTCTTCCTCAATGCTGTCAGGCAGTCTCTTTTTCAGAACTGGTCCTTCTGTCTCCAAATAGTCTTGCTTCGAGTCTAGTCTCAAAAGCTCAGTGTAGTAGATAGACTTTATAAAATAACCCGCTTGGGAATGTACCCGATATTGGCCGACAAAAAGCAGTTCCCCTGCTTTGCCTCCTGTTTCTTCAAATACTTCTCTTTTGGCTGTTTCTTCAATTGTCTCCCCAGCTTCTTTCTTGCCGCCCGGGAACTCTAAGCCACGAACTGAATGCCTGGTGAGCACCCATTGCTCTTTCCAGCGGCATAGCACGAGAACATGATCTGCTTCCCCGAAAGCTTCGTTAGCTGTAGAAAATTCAACCTTATGGCCGTTTTTGTCAAAAAAAGATAACATTGCTATATTCCTTTCCTGTTGGAAAATCTCAAACCAATTCCCCTCACGGTTCCTCTTTATTATATTTTAACTTTAGGTGCAGATGGTAATGGTATTTAAATTATGTAAAAAGGAACCTGACAAATTTCCGCCAGGTTCCTTTGATTATTTATTTTCTAATCCATTCATTTCGCTTTCTCCAGGAGAATTCTCTAATATGCCCATGCTTTCAATATGTCTTCTGGCTTCCTCGTTTCCTATTTTATAGATCAGTTCGTAAATTTTTAGTGTCCCTTTATCATAAGCATCGTTTTCCCGATCATAATGATATTGAATATATGGCACATGGGAGCGCAAGAAGTTTTGCCATTCGACAGAGTAATTCTGGTCAAAATACTCCCGGAGCTGTGAAATTTCTTCATCGGTAGCCTCCACTTGGAAATTCCATGGCGAGGTATCGCACTGACGTGATATTTGCCCATTTTGCAGCCAGATATAGTATGTGTTCTTTTGTTGATCCATTTGATGGTCCCCTTTTTGCCAAAGTGTTGAACTTATTTTTCCTAAGGAAAAGATTTTAATTCTCTTTGGCCAATTCTGGGTTTCGAATGGAACTTTTATCATGTAAAATGAAAATAACAGATTAAAATTACTGCCTCCGGGTAAAACATAAATATATCCTTTGTATTTAGCAGAACATTTCCATTCATGTTTACATATCTTAAGATACAATCATACACAACTCGCGGGGTGACGACATGAAATTAATTGATGATTTATATAATCTGTATCGCAATAAGCTGACCGGGGACGAAGAAGACATTGACATGCTAGCTTTCGCAGTGCTTGAACAATTGAACCGTAAGGAAATCATCGGATTAATGGATGAGCTGGACGATCAGGAGCTTACGAATTTGCTCGGTTTGTATATCATTGAATCATTAAAAGGGAAATTCGCACAGGAAGAACTGGAAGGATTCAAACCGGCATCGTATCACAACCGAAATATCCATTAATATATTACATAAAAGCCGCAAACAAATTGTTTTGCGGTTTTTTTGGCTAAATAAGAAAGCAAAACTTTTTTTATGTAGAATTGTCTAGCTCCAGCGCCCAGCAACTTTTTTTATGGAGTAAAAATAAAAAAAGCCTTCTTCGGATACCTTCTAATCTACTTGATGCTGCTCGGCCAGACCCGACGTATAGGATGTGCTATTGCCGACGTCGCCACAGAACGTGGCAATCTAAGAAGGCCTCAAGGTCATAAGCCAATTGTACAGTAACATATAGATTTTTATTGACAATTACCATTTTCCGGCCATCTATCAATAAAGAAAAATAGGGAAAAACCTTTTAAGGGATAAGCTGCCAGCACAAAAAAAGGACTCGCAGGTGCTGCACCCCAAAAGTTAGAGTTAAAACTAACTTTTGGGGTG
>NZ_QVTE01000030.1 GCF_003429095.1 Peribacillus saganii | reverse complement strand
TTGGCTTATGACCTCGAGGGGCTGGGCGCTGGAGCTAGACATCTGTCCATGTTAAAACAGTATTTATTTAAAAATAAAAAACCTTGTCGTGACAAGGTTTTTTGCATTGCTTAATATTAAATCCCCCGTGCTTCATAAGAGGAAAGCACTGCCTCCAAAATATCTTCAGCCGCCTGAATGCCTTGCCGCCTCGTTCTGCGAATATGTCTACCCAGGTTAAGTGATGTTTCAGCAAGCTCTCCGTGCAAGGGAGCGATTGCGAAGTCAGCTACTTCCAGCATACAAAGGTCCAATAATGAATCCCCTGCTGCAGCCACGAATGTTTTACCCATTTTTTCTTTAACATAAGCTACCGCATCCCACTTGTTGACTGATTCAGGAACAAGATAGAGCTTTCTTCCCTGCAAAGACATCCGCCAGCCCTGACCTTCAATTTCTTTGCGGAAATCCGCCAGTTCATCAAGAGGAGCAAGATCTCTCTGAACGATACAATAATGAAATAATTCATCTGCTGTGCGCTGTGACAGCACCCAATCTTCACGCGCAAGCCTGCTGAAGCTTTTCAGCAGGTCCTCGCTGGCAAGTGAGCTTTCATTTATTTTTGTTTCAATATGCTGTTTCCAATCTTCATCAGCTTTCCCATTAACGAGTATATTGCCGCCGTTGCTCGTCACTGCCAAAGAAGGGATGATTTCTTTTTGAAAAATGGCGATACGCATGAATTGTTCCATCGTTCTTGTCGTTACCGGAAGGAACATCATTTTAGAGTTAACCTCTTTTAATAGATCAATAGCCTTATTGCTCATGAAAGAGATTTCACGCTCTTCATAAGTCTCTACTAAGGTTATCTCAGGTTCTGCCTCCCCCTCTTTCAAACGGAACGCTCTCCTGGAATAAATTAGCGTTTGATCTAAATCACTTGCAAAAATCATAAGTCCGTTATCTCCTTATTGTCTTGATTAACCCGCAGCAGGCATAAGACATGTTTTGATATTCCACTATAGGCACGCCCCTGTCTTCCGCAAGCAAAATGATGTGTTTTAACCTTTCATCATTTTTATCCTTCACAAGGATTTTCCACGGTACTCTCCGCAAGAGGACCCTTGTTGTTTCCCCGACACCGGGTTTAATCATATTAACGTTCTCAATGCCAAATTCTTTTTGAATTTTCTTCACATTATCTAAACCCGTCCACTTAGGCAGTGAATATGATTGCTTAACACAGGATAGCTTATCTTGAATTATTTGAGTTACTTTAGGAAATTCCGAAACAATCCGGTCAATAAAATCATTCGATACATCCTCATTTTCCAGATGGCTATAGTATTTCGCACCGTGAAAATCGCCTTCCTGAATATAATCCTTATTAAGGACGGTGCGGCTAATCAATCCTGAAACCGTAGAATTCAGGCAGGCGCTGGGAATGAGAAAATCCTCCCGGGTGCCATAAATATGAGCGCAGTATCCTGGGTCTGCAAGGACCGCGAGTTTTTCATCGATATCAAAACCATATTCATCTTTAATCTGCTTGCATGATGAGTTTAATTCACGGGTGATAGCTCCTTTTCCTGTCCAGCCATCGACAAATTGAATTTTCCCCTCAGGATGCTGATTTTTGATAAAGCTAATGGCATTCGTATCAATACCTCTGCCGCGAATAATTGACACACTATAATGAGGAACACTGATACCGAGCGCAAATGATAAATATCTTTTAATCAGAATACCAATCGGCGTTCCAGCTCTCGCAAGCGAAACTAACACAACTTGTTCCCCTTTACTCTCGGCGATCTGTTCAGCGACGACCCCCACAGCAACTGCGAGCTTAGATGAATACTCATTAAGTGATTGGTGATAAAGATTCATATATTCAGGAGATGGCTGGTATTCAATAGGCAGCATTTCAGAATAATGGACCCCGGATTGAATCGCCTCTTCTCGGTCTTCCGTACCCTTTTCTATCATTACTTCACTTAAATCCTTTAATAAAAAAGTCACATCATCGACCGGGTAACTGCCCATTGAAGTGAAGCGGTTCTGAGTAGTAATTCTCATAAACTCTCCTCCTCTTTTATTAATTCATGAATACAGTGTACAAGTTGGCAGCACCTGTCTTTTTCAGCTGCGCTAACAGCTGATCCAAGCTTTTCTCATCTACCGTTCTTTCAAAGAAAATATAAATATCATCATATTGCTTGTATTCAATATTATAAAAATAGTTAGTGATCGTATGATCTTCCGGGCAATTGAATGCAAATCCGCTCTTCACCGCATAACCCTGCTGGTTTACCCGATGGATTGGGCTCCTGGTGGTTGATTGATAGAAAAGATTCTCACCCATTGCAGCCGCTATTTTCATAGGGAGATACATAAATTCGCCTGTTCCAAGACATAGCGCCTTTCCTGCAGATCTGGTTTCTGCCAGTAACCGCCCGATTGCTTCGGTATAGTGGTCAATATCTGCCCTCTTACCTGCTGATAGGCCACTGAATCTGCCAGTCATTCCAGAATAAGGCGTATCATTGACTTGTCCGCTGCTGTTCACCGATGTGCAGGAGATATCGGGGATTTTCTTAAAATGTGAATAAGTATGGAGGTTGATTCGATGGATAGAAGGTAGGGCAGGCCGCACAGCACTTTCATACTTCCATTCCTTTTCTTTTTCAACAGGGTCACCATCCACATCGATTTCTCCCGCACATAAAGACACTGACTGAATCGAAATTCCCAGCCTTTTTTCAAGGTCTTTATACTTCTGTCTATCAGCTTCAGATCTCCAGTCAAGGAGTGAGGCGACAATATATTGGCGGCGCGGATATTGGGCATGAAGAGACTCAATGATATTGAGGGCAGTTTTCCCAGTTGTAATTTCATCGTCAACCAATACAATAGGCCCGGTTCCCTCCAGGAGTTCCCTGTTTACAAAACACGCCTGATCAGTGGCATGTGAATGCTCTTCTTTAAAATTAATGCTCGGCTTAATTTCGTTAATTTTTTCCCGTGTCGTATGGATATAATGAGCATTATTAAAAACATCAAACGTGCTATGTCCCAAGGCGGTAGCCGTTTCAGCAAATCCGATAAACAATGTTTCCTCAGGCAGGTCAAAACCTTTCTTGCTCAAGGAGCGATAAACCTCGTCCGCATTTTCATCAAACAGCATAGCCCGAATTACTTGATCCTTATTTCTCGCTGATATCCCATATATTATTTCCATGATGCGCATCCCAAGCAAAGCACCGCTAAGAAGGGATGTCACTGGTTTAACCGGGATATGCTTTCCGAGTATGCGGCTGACAAAGAGAAAAGCCCGCTTTTTATTTTTACGAGCGGCCATCCCAAACAAAAAATCGAGAGGGATGCCATAAGGGTTTTCATTTAACCGTACTTCAACTTTAAGAGAATCAAGGATATTAAATGTAAAGCGTTTCTGGTTCTGTGAGTATGTCGATGTATGAGTTGTGGTCATGGAACACCCCGTAAGAGTTTGCCTTCGCAATAATTTTCTTAGCCCAGTTGTAATGAGGCTTAATTTCATTCATTTTGTTGGAATGCTGGCTTTTCATCACACCTGCTGCACCATTGGCGCTTTCGATTATGCTTTTCGCATCCATATATTCTTCAAAAGTGATAACACTTAGTGCATGTACAGGCTTAATATGAGTAGGGTGAATAACCGTTTTTCCAGTAAGCCCGTTATTTTTATCAAGATTCACTTCTTTAATCAGGCCATCAAGGTATTGGTTAAGCATTCCTTCACGGAAAGATAGTCCTTCTTTCCCCATGCTCTCAAATGGGCTTTGCCGAAGCTGTGGCTTGAATATTCTATCACCTTTTTTAAAATACTCCCACACTGGTCCTGATACAGTATATTCCTTCTCACTCCGCGCAAACAGATTGACAATGTCAGCTATGCAATCGCGTATGACCGCGATATCGTATATGGTGGTATCGCTGCTCCTGCGTATCCCAAAAAGTCCGCTAAAATCTGTGGCACCCATTCTGACATTTAAAATATTGTTAAAATTCTGGTCAAGAAGCTGTTTAATATCGAGCAATGCTGACAACCGTGTTTCTTTATAAATGATTTCAGCCGTTTCTAAAATCGGCATTCCATACAAGTTTAAACTGTTTGTTGCGTTAAGAGCATGGAGTGTATCCAAATACCTTTGGCCGCAGTCAAACGAAAACTTCGGAAAGACAAATCCCGTTAGCATGGCCAAAGAACTGCCGAGCTGCTCTGAAACAAACTGCATTTGCTCTTTATTCCGCACTCTTATGAAGATTAACGGAAGGTCTTCATATGACAACAAGCCTTTTTCGATATTCATTGCCAGCTGCTGAAGCTGAGTAATAACATTCCATTCCGCTTTTCCGATTTCCTTATCGCTGATAGCATCCTCCAGGCACAGTACCAAAGAAGTCAGGCCATCATGCTTATTGGAAAGGATATCAGCACAAATAGACGTACGGGTTCCAGGCATATATAGCGTGGCACCTAATGAATTTGCAAGCATCTCCCTGCCACTGTCTTTCGTAAATCTGACAGGCGCTTGATAAAACACTGCAGCTTCCTTGTCCTTTGATATATAATCAAAATGCCTCAACCGAAGTTCTCCTCTCACGAAAAGCGCAAGCGCCCTGGTTAGCCCTGACAGAGTTGTGCGGCTTTTGGTCACAATACCGCATAAGGCAAGCGGTGACAGAAGGCGCGCTTTTTGCCTTCCGAAGCAATTGCCTTATGACCAATGTTGCGATGGCACTTGATCGCAACACAAGGTTGTGACGACCTTTGGCTGCGGTGGCTTTTGATCGCAATTTGGTCACAACATTCGAGGGGCTTTATTTTCCTACGGAAAAAAAGTTGCCGGGCGCTGGAGCTAGACATCTTTTACTTGTTAACAAGATATACCCTTTTATCTTACAAAAAAAGAAGCAGGATGCTGGATCCTGCAAATTAATCCTATTATATACCGTTGAAACGGCAAGGTTAACCCATTTCTGTTTCCTTTAAGAGGCAAATATTGGACCTCTTGGCTGTTAAACCGAAAGGCCGTAGTTTTGGCATAGTGCGGCAAGACCGCCTGAGAATCCGCTTCCGATCGCGCTAAACTTCCAGTCGGAGCCATGGCGGTACAATTCACAAATAACAACAGCTGTTTCTATTGAGAAATCTTCGCCAAGATCATAGCGTAAAACTTCCTGGCTGTTTTCTTCATTCACTACTCGCACAAAAGCATTTGAAACCTGCCCAAAATTTTGTTTTCTGGCAGCAGCCTCATGGATCGTAACAGTTATTGCAATTTTATGGATTTGGGATGGGACTTTACTGAAATCAATTTTGATTTGTTCATCATCCCCGTCCCCTGCACCTGTTCTGTTATCTCCCGTATGCTCAACAGCTCCGCTCGGATCTTTGAGATTATTATAAAAAATAAAATCAGTATCATTGGGACACTTATTATTTTGGTCAGTTAAAAAGGCACATGCATCCAGGTCAAAATCAAAGCCGCCAGAATAGCGGTTTGTATCCCAGCCTAACCCGATGATTACCCGCGTTAAGCCCGGATTGGACTTGGTTAAATCAATTCTTTGGCCTTTTGCTAACGAGATTGACATCGAATCCTCCCTCCTAGTAAAGCGCATGTGCGCTATAGCTCATCATGCCGAAAAGAGAAACCCTAAATACTAAGGCTTCTCTTTCTTTAAAGTTATATTAGCCTACCTGTAAGCCGTAATCTGTCACAAGCGCAGCCAGCCCGCCCTGGTATCCGCTTCCGATTGCATTGAACTTCCACTCTCCGTTATGGCGGTATAGTTCAGCTACAACAACCGCTGTTTCGATGGAGAAGTCTTCTCCAAGGTCATAGCGGATTAATTCTTGGTTGGATTGCTCGCTTACTACGCGAACAAATGCATTGGAAACCTGTCCAAAGTTTTGGCGGCGAGCTTCCGCATCATGTATAGTGATCGTAAAAGCAACTCTTTCAACTTCAGCAGGAATGGCAGATAGATCGATTTTGATCTGCTCGTCGTCTCCATCCCCTGCACCAGTTAAGTTGTCTCCGCTATGTACAACAGAACCGTTTCCGCCCTGCAAGTTGTTAAAGTAAACAAAATCCTTTTCAGAGCTTACTTTTCCTGAAGCGTTCAGCAGGAACACTGAAGAGTCCAAATCGAAATCATTTCCGCCATCATACTTGTTTGTATCCCAGCCAAGACCGATAATGATATTTTTTAACCCTGGGTTAGTTTTAGTTAAATCTACTTTTTGACCTTTGCTTAAAGAAATCGCCATGAATGAAAACCTCACTTTTTATAATTTTTTATATTATTAAAAAATATTAAATATATTTATTCGCAATCTCAGTGATGGTTGTATCCTTCGTCCCATCACCGACCGCGTTGAACTTCCACTCGCCATTATGGCGATAGATTTCGCCGGCAAAAAGGGAAGTCAATCCTGAATAATTATCGGAAAGATTAAAGTGAATCAGCTCTTCTCCAGTAGAATTATTGACGATCCGGATAAAGGCATTTCGAATCATTCCAAAATCCTGTTTTCTGGATACTGCTGAATAGATGTTCACCACAAATACCATTTTATGAATCGAAGGAGAAACCGCATTCAAGTTAATAACAACTTGTTCGTCGTCTCCATCTCCATCACCGGTCAAATTATCCCCGGAGTGTCTGACACTTCCGTCGGCACTCGTTTTATTGCCAAAATATATTAAGTTATTCTTGTTGGTAAGCTTTCCATTTTCATCAAGCAGGAGTACAGATGCGTCACAATCAATATTAGGTGCACCGCCCCCTCCGAATAACCCGCCAAGAAGCCCCTTCGGTTTATCCGGTGTTACCGGATCCCAGCCCAGGCCAACCATTAACGAAGTTAATCCAGATCTTCCTTTCGTCAGGTCTACCTTTTGGCCTTTTTGCAATGATATTGCCAACAAAATCACTCCCTATATCCTTATTATCCTGGATACTAAATCACGAAAGTCGTGATACATTTATTCTAACATTTCACTTTGTTAATTCAAAATCTAAACCACTATATAATTATTGCTGTATTTGCCTTGTTTGATAGTTATCCCGCAGTTCAAGCAGCCGTCTTGTTCCCTCTTCCCGGGTGCGTTTATTTTCCTCTTCAATGCTCTTCGTTTCTTCAAGTCCCTTAAGGATAATATTCCAAGATTCTTCAATCGTTTCGATTTTTATGCTGGGTGCGCCGGCAAGGCGGGCAATCTGTGTGCTCTGATTGGAGATATTCTGCGCATTGCGGACAAGCATCTCATTTGTGCGGCGGTCAAGCTCGCTCATCGAATCAGCTACAAGCTTTTGCCTCTTTGCAGACACAGCCTGTATCAGTCCATTTTTAAAGATCGGAATCGTAGTGACGAATGCTGAATTAATCTTTCCGATCAGCTTTGTATTCCCCCGCTGTAGCAGCCTAATTTGCGGAGCGGTCTGAAGGGCGACCATCTTTGCCATTTCAAGGTCATAAATCCTTTGCTCAAGCGTTTCTATACCATTTCTGAGAGAATCCAGTTCCATAGCGGCGATTTGGTCTCCGGAAGCAGCCCGCTGTTCATATTGAGGAAGCAGTGTTGTTTTTAGCTCCTCTGCCTTCATTTCAGCAGCTACCGCATACTTTTCAAGAGACAGATAATAATTGTAATTCTGCTCATACATCTGTTCAAGATTTTGAGTGGAGTTCACCATTTCATTTTGGTACTTGGATATCTCCACATATACCTTATCTATTTCCCCGCCCATTGTCTGGTATTTTCCGAATACCTTATCCATCACTTTTTCACCGCGATTAAACACCTTGGCGAGAATCCCCTTTTTCGCTGGGGAAAAATCCTTTTTATCAAATTTATCCATAATTTTCCCCAGATGCTTTAACAGCGCACTTGAATCCTCCATGGAGCTGGATTTCATGGTTCCGAGGATCCGGTCGGAAAATCGGGATATTTCCACTGCAGGCTCTTTACCAAATTCCAGGAGCGACATCTGGTTTTTTATATCTATTTTTTCTGCCAGGCGGATGACTTCCGGTTCATTCCGCAGTTTAAGCTTAATTTCTTCTGCCTTGGTTAAAGAAAGCTTGTCCGTTTTTTCCTCTGTGATGTCCATCATATTGAAATCTGCCATTTATCTCCCTCACTTTTTAATGTTATTTTTCAGGTTGATAAGCTTGCGCCAAATGGATACAGGGCGCTCCTTATATTCCAGATTAAACTCAAATTGGTCCATTAAATGAATGTCAAAAAAGCGGTCATCAATATACAATTCAAGATCTCTAAGTCCAGAAGGATTGAACATCAATATATCAAGCCCCAATTCATTTAAAAGCAGCAATAATGCTGCATCAGATCTTGAGAAGCCTGCAACAGTCCCGCTATTATACAGAATAATCCGCGGCACCTCCTGTGGATAATCAAACTTTAAAAACAGTTTAACGACTGACTCAGGAAGCCGGGTGAACTGGCCAAATAAGTAAAGCTGTAAATCATATGGTGATTCATGATCTTCTTTTAGAAGTTTAGGATTTTCGCATACCCGGGATATTCCCGCAGCAATCGCATGCTGCACACCTATAGGCAGCTGTTTATATTTCCACCAGTTGCTTTTTATTATCTTTTCAGGATCAAGAACACCCTCTCGATTCAGGGAATGATGATAGTGGTATTGCTGGTTCACCGTTACATTGTGGGTGAACGGAAAATAACGGATAAATAATGTCAATTCCCCTGCTTTCAAATCTTCGAGCCGGTCCCAATATTCCTTTTGGCTGGCCATTACTCCTGATATTTTGGCAAATAGGGACGGAATGTAAACTGTTTGTCCTTCGATATGAAAGTTCGGCCTAATGAATGCCTTTTCCCTGCTCATTAAAAAAAGCTCATCAAAGGTTGTTTTTAGTGTAATCGAAGCAGGAACATGGGAACGGTACTGCCATTGCTTATAGATTGGGGAATCATCCGTATGCAGAATCCTTTCAATTTCCTTTGAGGCCTGATAGGCAACTGTTGCTTTGCGTACAGCCCTTGATTTAGGGAATTCCCGCGCTTCCTTTTTTAAGTTATATTCCCTGACAACCATAAGCTTTCTATCAGGATCCAAACTCTTAAATATATCAATGCCCGATGGATCAAAAACGAGCAAATCGAAGCCTATTAATTTGGCCAAATATAAAAAATAGATCTCGCTTTTAGTTGCATCGCCATACCATAAAATGCAGGGCAGCCTGCCATCTGCCATCTGAATTGAAATTGATTCATTCAGATGGTTCCACATCCATTTGATCAAATCAACTATAACTCTCCGGAAATCCGGATGCTGAAATCCTCCTGGATGTTCCTGTATGAACATTTGAAGAACCCTGACCAGGCTTTCACGCAAATGCCTGTGTACAGATTGATCCTTAAGGGCAGGAATCAAATCTCGGCCCTCAAGGAAGGCGATGAACCGATTGACGGAAAGCGACTCACTCTGATTAATCTCCAAAACGGTTTGGATTGCCTGGAACTGCTCCCGCACGATTTCCTTACGCAAATGCCCGCTTAATACATGCACCTGTATACGAGGGTTTTGCGTGAGTTCAAACAGCATGTTGTAGTAATCGTCTTCATCGCCATCTACTCCCAAGAAACGGGCGCATACTTGCCCGAACTGGATGGTGTTATTTTGCGTACTGTAATGCTCCCGTTCGGAAAGGCTTTTTTCCAACAGGCTCAGCCATTCATTATTGTTAAACTGTATCAGCACAGGATTAATCTTTGAGTATTGAACGAATGCGCCCAATTGCAAAATCTCCTTTCCCGGAAAATTCTATTTCTATTATACGATATTTCAGAAAAAAGGTTTCAATTTAGTGCTCTGGTAGTTTCATTTTTTAAACTCTGCTGGCTGTCTAGATTATTAACATTAACACCTCAAGAGGGGATATTGTTAAAATGGAGGAAAGTAAGAAAAGCGCATGCGCCCTGATAGAGGAAAAACAGTTAAGTTATGTCGGCCCTAGCACTTCCTGTGCGTCGAGGCTGGGCACTATAGCTAGACATTCGCACTTGTTAAAAAAGTTATACTTTCATTTCATATAAAAAAGGAGTAGATGGAATGACTCATTTAGTAAAGGGGCAGAGGTTAAACCTGACGCAACAGTTTCCTGATATAAACAAACTAACCATTTCTATTAGTTGGGAAATAAAGCCCGGGTATGTTTCCAGCCTCTATGATATGGATGTTTCCGTATTTATGCTTAATGAACAGCGCAAAATTCCCGCTGAGGAATACTTCGTTTTCTATAACAATGCTAAATCTCCAGATAATGCACTATATTTATCAGGTAAAGAGACAAATTCCAATCAGCAAACTATTACTATTAACTTTGCTGAAATCAGCAAAGAAGTCTCCGAAATGGTATTCGTTTTAACGATCCATGATGCCGATTCTGCTCAGCAAGACTTTAGCCATTTAAACTTTGTCAAAATGTCAGCCTCCGATTCAGAAAACAATCAGCAGTTGTTTACCTTTGTACAGGATCAATTCACGAAAGAAACGGCCTGCGAACTGGCCAGCCTTTACAGAAAAGATTCTGCATGGAGATTCAATCCAGTTGGGCAAGGATACCATGCCGGACTGCAGGAATTTCTGCATCAATATCATGATGAAGCAACCGCTGAAGAACCAGCAGCTCAGCACACTGCCATCCAAGAGGCCGCGGAACCTGTCATGCTGAGCAAGCTGGACTTATTAAAAAAGAAAGTAGATGTGGTTATCCTTAAGAAGTCTTTGCAAAAAACTACTGCCCGGGTTGGTGTAGTTCTGGATATTTCAGGATCAATGCGTACTCTGTATAACAATGGCACAGTGCAAAATGTTGTTGAACGACTGCTGGCCCTTGCCACTCGATTCGATAATGACGGAGTTTTAGATGCCTGGGTATATGACGTACGATTTTCTAGGCTTCCGTCCATAACAGAGGCCACTCTTCCTGACTTTGTTAATCGAGAAATTCTTAATAATAAATCTGTATCCAAATTCAGAATGAATAATGAACCTCCTGTTATGAGGGATGTACTTCAAAAATATTTGAAAGAGGAAAGCAGCAGCCTGCCCGTTTATCTCATTTTTATTAATGATGGCGGAATCAAGAGGTCCGCACGCGGCCAGGATAGTGTAACCAGCATTTTAAAGGAATCCTCAGATAAGCCAATATTCTGGCAGTTCGTTGGTATTGGCAATGGGAACTTCGATGTATTGAGAAAGCTTGACGAATTGAAGGGCCGTTATATTGATAACGCAAACTTCTTCCATATTCTCGACATCGAAAAAGAAACGGACGAAGAATTATATGAGAAATTATTAAATGAATTCCCTGAATGGCTGCGTGAAGCGAAGAAGCAAAATGTTATTCGTTAGCCCTCTCTTGTGCCAGCTGAAAAATATTTTGAGGTTTTAGATTGCTGGCTAAAGGATTAATAGAGAACACCAGGAGGAATTCAATTTGTTTAATTTCTTTCTCATTTTCACAATCTGTTGCATTTTAGGCATAATATTTTGCATCTTTAGCCAAAAGAAACATAAAGTAAAAGTTCATTCCTTCATTTTATTAATCTCTGTGACATTTATTGCGGGCTGTACTGCTGAACCGCCCGCAAAAAAGCCGACTGAAACAGATAATGTTCAAAAAGCAGACGAGTTAAAGCAAGAAAAAGCACAGGAAAATGGTTCTAATCAAACAGCAGAAACAGAAATAAACATCGAACAGCAGTCTGCTGTAAAACCAATTCTGATTCCTGCGGTAGTAACAAGAGTGATTGACGGAGACACAATTGAAATTAACATGAACGGAAAAACGGAAGTTGTCCGCCTGCTCCTTGTCGATACACCAGAAACAAAACACCCTGCTAAACCGGTGCAGCCTTTTGGCCTTGAAGCGAGCAATTTTGCCAAAGCGACACTCACACGCAAACAGGTTGGAATCGAGATTGATATTTCGGAACGGGATAATTATGGACGCCTTTTAGCGTATCTCTGGATTGGCGATAAGATGTTCAATGAAATGCTGCTCGAAAAAGCATTGGCCAGAGTAGCTTATATTTATCCGCCGAACACCAAGTATGTCGACCAGTTCAGGTCAATCCAGGAGAAAGCCCAAAAACAAGCTTTAGGCATATGGAGCCTAGAAAACTACTCATCTGAGGAAGGCTTTGAAACCGACGGGCAAACTGCGGAAGGTCCATCTAACGAATCAAAAACACCTGGGACAGGCTCTTGCAAAATAAAAGGAAATATTAGCTCCAGTGGGGAAAAAATCTACCATGTTTCCGGCAGCCAGCATTATGATATAACAAAGGCCGAGGAAATGTTCTGTACAGAAGAAGAAGCTGAAGCCGCGGGCTATCGTGCTTCAAAACGATGATACGCGATTTTTCATAGCTGCCAGAAAAAATGCCCAAATTCATCTGAGAATCTGGGCATTTTTTTAATTTATAATATCATTTAACTACTAGCCGTTCCTCTTTAGAAAGCATAACTGATTGCTCTATATGTGTTGCAGCAATACCGAGCTTAGGAAATGGAACATCAGCAAATCCTGCCAAAAGCAGCTTAACTGCGAGATAAGGGAAGTTTACACCCGAGAGGCAGGAAATGTGCAAACCGCCAGACATCCGCGGATTAATTTCAAGAAGTTTTGGAATACCCTGGCTATATTTCACCTGGATATTATAAACGTATGGGATTTGATAAATGCTATTGACTCTGTTGGCTAGCTCCAGCAGTTCCGGAACCGCCTCAAGCTTTCTTATCCTTCCGGAAACTTTTTTGCGTGGCACTGCAGCCAGAAGCTGTCCGTTATATGCAAGACAATCGATACTATATTCAGCATCTTCCAAGTACTCCAATACCATTAACTCCTCAAATGAAGATACCGAGGAAAGTATTTTTAGAGCGTTTGAATAAGTGATTTCATGGCTGATGGGTCCGAACAGGTCTTCAACTGTGCTTTCTGATTCTGTCACTACTCTAAAACCTGCTCCTCCTCTGCCGTTCGCAGGTTTAAAGCATACTTTTTTGCCCTTATTCATAATCATCCGATAAGCTTCTTGGAATTCACCCGCATTCCTGACAATTCGATAATCAGGTACAAAGCTTGATAAATCATTCTCCTGAAAGGATTCATACAGCTTTCCTTTATGAGACATCGTGTCCATAAGTCCGAAATCCTCACAAACAAGCACTCTTGTTCCAATTTCTGTAAAACGGGCAAGATCTTCGGAAATCTCAAGCGCATAATGGTAGGGTACAAATACATCAATCAGGTGTCTTCTGCAAAAATCAAGGCAATACTCAATATACTCCGCACCCTCAAGAACCGGCTCGACTTCATAATAATCACAAATTTCAAAGTAAACGGTGTCCTTAATCGGATGCGTACCGTAAATCTCAAATTCAAAACCATCCGGATTATTATTAATAGCCTCCATAAAATGATAGGCAGTAGAAAACCAGCGGTTGAACCAAATTCTCTTCTTCATCTCATTCATCTTCTTTCTGCTATGTTCAAAAATGTTATCTTATTAACTATTGTATCAGTTGCTTACAGTATTGGATTTCTTTTTTTCACGTAAGGGAATAACTAAGGTGATGAACTCTTTAGAATTATGTTTGTTGTTGTAATTGTAGTAATGCTTTCTGCAGTTTTTTTCTCCTATTGGGCTGCAAGCCGGAAGAGTACCCGGAATAAATAACGGCCTGCTTACTCAACTTATAAGCAAGGAGTTGATATAATGCCGGAAGATAGACGTCAGCCACACGTGGAAGCGACACCGCATTTCGATGGTGCAAATGAGGGAATTGAAAATGATCCAACCGGAACAGCAGGATCACAAATGGGAATAGTCGTAGATACAAGAAAGGAATTTTCCCAAAATCGAAATGAAATCCAAATTGATTTAGAAACTTCAGATGACATGAAGGAATTTGAGAAAATGACAAGAGGAAAAAAGCTGGAGAACATCTAATTCGAAAAGGAGCCTTGGTGATGAGCGACTGGAACGAACAAGCAGCACCTAACAACAATCTCGGATCAAGCACTCTGCGCACTGCAAAGACCCCTGTAGGTTCAAAAGGGAATTCAGATAACAAATCGGTCAGTAACCGGAAAAGTAAAAATGGCCCTTGTTGCGAGCGGTAAAAAGTGAAATAAAGAAATTTGCTATAGGTAAAAAAACGCCAGCTTTCCCTTTAGAGGATCAGCTGGCATTTTCATATATAAAAATTCCATTCGCTCGCTATTACAGGTTTAAACAGAGGCCCAATCACCATGAGAATTCCCAGTTTTTGTTTGGTTCTTTTCTCCAAAAAATTCTTCATACAACGCCCTGACAGCGGTGTCTGCTTCATTTTCCATGACTCCGAACATCATGCTGACCTCCGATGAGCCCTGATTAATCATTTCAAGGTTAACTCCCGCCTCAGCTAAAGCCTTGGCAGCACGGGCCGTTGTTCCAACATTGTGGCGCATTCCTTCGCCCACTACCATCACTAAAGCAAGATCATGTTCAATATGAACTTCATCCGCCTGAAGTTCATTTGTAATTCTGGAAATGATGTCTGCTTCCATTTGCTCATCAACTATCTGGTTCTGCCTTAAAATAATCGAAATATCGTCAATTCCAGAAGGGATATGTTCATAAGATAATCCAAAATCCTCAAATATTTGCAGAAGCCTGCGGCCAAAACCTATTTCCCTGTTCATTAAATATTTGCTCACATAAATGCTGCAAAATCCTCCATCGCTGGCAATACCGACAACCGGTCCATTAGTATTGCTGCGCTCGTTTACAATACGTGTTCCCGGAGCAGATGGGTTGTTAGTATTCTTAATATTTACCGGTATCCCCGCTCTGAAAGCTGGTATAAGAGCTTCTTCATGGAACACTGAAAAACCGGCATAAGAAAGCTCACGCATTTCCCGGTATGTCAATTCCCTGATTTCTTTTGGATAGCGGACCAAGGAAGGATTCACAGAATATACTGCATCCACATCGGTAAAATTCTCATATACCTCCGCTTTCATGCCGTTTGCCAGAATTGAACCTGTAATATCAGATCCGCTCCGGGAAAAAGTCAGTACTTCCCCTTCCTTGCTATATCCGAAAAATCCCGGAAAGATTATTAATCCCGGCCACTGTCGAAGTTTATGTAGATTATGGTAAGACTCGGGCAGAACCTGTGCGTTTCCTGGCTCATCGCTTACAAACAAGCCAGCTTCCTTAGGATTGACGTAGCTTGCTTCCACTCCTCTATATTGAAAATAAGCGGCAATCAGCTTGGCATTATTATCCTCACCGGTTGCTTTCACTGCATCTAAATATCTCTCAGGATTGCTTTTATCACCGTTTAGGGCAGCCAGCAGTCCAGACTCTATCTCATCCATAATACTTAACGGCAATTGGAGATCCCTTGCTATTCCCAAATATCTTTCGAGAATGGAATCTACTAATCTATCAGCTTCTACATCCCTTAAATAAGCCTCAGCACAATCAATCAGCAAGTCTGTAACTTTAATATCCTCCGCGTGCCTTTTTCCAGGAGCCGAAACGACAACAGCTTTTCGGGTTGGATCAGATATTACGATATCAAATATCTTTTCGATTTGTGAACCTGATGACAAAGAAGAACCGCCAAATTTTACAACCTTCATTTTCGCATCCCCTAATGCTTTCATAGCAATTTTATTACCATTATTGCGCATTATTTCACAATAATCAAGATTTTTCTTCAGGTAGCGTACAAATGTACTTCTAAAAAATACATTATTAATTAAAAGCGCAGCTCCCTGGCAGAGGAAGGGCGGCTAATTCCGCCACGTCCTGCGGCAGCGCCGTTCTGACCCACGTCGGGTGGGCCTCCGACAACCATAAGACAAGCGCTGACAGAAGGAGCAATTTGCCTTCTAGTAAAAACCAGGCACTTCTCCTGCCAAGGAGAAGTGCCTGTGAAATTTACGAAGTCTATTATAATTTTTCATTATCGCCAAACAGGGTGCCGTTTGTCCGGCGCTTCTCTTTATCAACATGTGCCTCTTCTTTTTTTACTGTATCACTCACATGCTTTGTTTCTTCTACTGTCCGTTTGCCAATAACAATTTCTTCAGTAACGACTGGTTTCTTCGTCACCTGAATTTGTTCTTCGACAACCGGCACTCTAATCGTTTCATTTTCGTCAATAGTTCCTGCATCAGCAGCCGTGCTTTGCGCAGGCCGGCGTTCAACATATACTTCTTCATGCTTAACAGGAACTTCTACAGATTTTTGCTCTTCGACAACTTCTTTATTTACCTGTACTTCGCCGGTTTGAACAGCCTGCTTATTAACCTTAAGCTGTTCTTCCCGCAACTTCATTGTTTTTTCCTCATCAGTCCCTATTTCGGTGTCCTTGGCATACTCGTTTACGCCTTCAGGGTTCCTGGAAGTGCCGAATGTAGCCCGCAAAGAATCCAGCCCCCGATCCGCATTTGTTCCATATGAATTTGCTCTCATTCCTTTACTGCTATCTGTATTAAAAGTGCTTGACCCGAGAGCAGCATCTGTGGACATATCTGAATACGTATCATACGTATTTGCAGCGGGGCGTTTATCCGAATACACCCCTGAATCTACAGCTACCAGAATCTTATCATTATCTAAATCTGTCGCATAACTAGAAACTTCTTTTTCAGAGATACCGTAGTTCATTAAACGTTCACGTGCATCTTTTTCATTGTCCATCATAAAAGAATTTTTAATTTTATCCATTAATGACAGGTGTTCTGAGCTTCCGGATGGACCGTCTACAGAAGCCCCCGTTCGGGATTCAATTGGAAAAACATCCTCCCGGTTGGTAATAACTGATAGATCCGATGCATCATACCCTTTTGATGTTAACGCCTCAATACCTTTAATAGCTTCTTCTGCTGTTTCATATACACCTACTATTTGTCTATTCATATTGAATTCCTCCAGTAAGTTATTTTCTTCAGCAACCTTTGTCGTCGCTATGGAAAAACTTTACCCGAGATATGACATAGTAAACAAAAATTCAATGTTAATAAGTACCAGGCAGCATAGTGAATATTTCATGTTTTAAACCGTATTTTTATTGGTATACAACAGTAAACATCTTTGAAAGGATATGAACTAGTTTATGGTACAAGTTACGATGAAAGTAGATTATTTAGGAAGAACATATCAAACGAATGTCCTTGCAAAGCCAGGGGCAAACGAAGAAGAAATCTATCAAAAGGCACTTGATCAAGTAAAAAAGCAATGGAGCCTATAAGATTCCATTCTAATATGTTCGGTTGTTGCCCAGATGGGGACACTAATAATGATTCCAGAAGCAGAATTAAGTGAAAACTTTGTGTTTTTGTGAATTTTCTGCCGGGGCTTTTATATAGAGAGTAATGCGAGCACAATACTTAATAATTCAGCAATCCGATAAATATGAATTAAATAACTCTAATTATAAATTAGCTTGTAAAAAAGTGCCCGTCGGTATGGACAGGCACTTTTCTAATATCATAAACAGTTTACTCAATCCCTTTATCAATCTCGCTTACCATCTCAGCAACAGAGATTAGTCCGCCGCCCGATAGGTACCAATAGTCGGGGCTTAGGTACACAATATTATCATTTTTATATGCATTTGTATTTTTTACCAGATCATTTTCAATTATATCTTTTGCTGAAGAATGTCCGCCTTCGACAACCGCGCCTCTATCAATAACAAACAGATAATCTGGATTTTTTTCGGTGATATACTCAAATGAGATACTTTGTCCGTGCTGTGATACCTCGATATTTTCGTCAGCCGCGTCCACTCCAAAAACATCATGGATCAAGCCGAAGCGGGAGTTCTTTCCGTAAGCACTGATTTTTCCGTCATTAGCAAGGATGATTAGCGCTTTTTTATCAGAGGCTGATGCTTTTTCATTCAGTTTATTAATGTCTGCTTCCACTTTAGCAAGCTCTTCCTTCGCCTGGTCTTCTTTATCGAAAATTTGGCCAAGCTTTGTAACATTGTCCTTAAACGAGTCCATATACTTCGTTGTATCCAGTCCCATGAAGATCGTTGGGGCTATTTCCTGGAATTGTTCATATGAATCTTGCTGTCTTCCTGAAATGATAATCAGGTCAGGCTGCATTTCATTGATTGCTTCAAAATCAGGCTCCATTAATCCGCCCGCATTTTCATACTTTTCAGCTTTATATTTTTCAAGATATTTCGGAAGGTTGTCTTTTGGGAGGCCGGCAGGCTCTATGCCCAGCTTATCCATTGTGTCCAATGTACCGAAGTCAAATACGACAACTCTTTCAGGATTTTGTTTTACCTTTGTTTCGCCAAGCCGGTGCTTAATAGTCAGTTCTTTTGATTCAGTCTTCTTTCCTTCAGAACTGCCGCTTGCTTTCTCTTCAGCCGTTCCGCATGCCACGGTAAAAATGGCCAGAATCATGATTACAATAGACAATGTTAATTTCTTTTTCACTATAGGTCACTCCTCGGTTTTTTGTTTTTTTAATACTTAAGCATAGTAAACTGCAATCTTATTATCATTGATGTTTTGAATCTTAATATCCATGTCATATAGATGCTTTAATACCGATTGATCAATTACACGATCCGTTGGCGCATCTTTTACTATTTTTCCATCCTTCAAGGCCACAATATGATCAGAATAGCAAGAAGCAAAATTAATATCGTGGATAACAATTACAATGGTTTTTCCTAATTCATCTGCCAGCCTTCTCAGCACCTTCATAATTTGGACGGAGTGCTTCATATCCAGATTGTTCAGCGGCTCATCAAGCAGTATATATTCAGTGTTTTGCGCGATAACCATCGCAATGAACGCCCGCTGCTGCTGGCCTCCGCTTAGCTGGTCCAGGAATTTATGCTGGATATCATCCAGTTCCATATATGCAATCGCCTCATCTACATGCTTCCAATCCTCCTTTGTCAGCTTCCCCTGAGAATAAGGAAAACGCCCGAATGAAACAAGTTCACGTATAGTCAGCCTGATATTGATATGGTTGGATTGTTTTAAGATTGATATTTTTTTAGCTAACTCATTGCTTTTGCACTTACCGACTTCCTCACCGTCAATGTAAATCTCTCCGCTGCATTTGGTCATAATTCTGCTGATCATTGATAGCAGAGTGCTCTTACCTGCCCCATTCGGTCCGATAAACGACGTAATTTTTCCTTTTTCAATAGAAAGAGACACATTGTCTATTACAGTCTTATTGCCATATTGCTTGGTAACCTGTTTTACAGTTATCATGATTTACTCTCCTTTAATAGCAGATAGATGAAATAAACTCCACCGATAAAATTGATAATCACACTTAACGTGGTAGTAAACGTAAACACTCTTTCCACAATCAGCTGCCCGCCTACTAAAGCAATAATGCTTATCAGGACTGAAGCAAAAATTAAGTAGCTGTGGCGGTATGTTTTCATGAACTGGTATGCGACATTGGCGACCAGCAATCCCAAAAAAGTAATCGGCCCAACGAGAGCAGTGGATATGGAAATTAAAATAGCGACAATAATCAGCAGCCTTTTGACCACATAGTCGAAATCGACTCCGAGATTGATCGCCTGCTCACGCCCAAGTGACAAAACGTCGAGATACTTAGCGAATTTTAAGAAATAGATCCCCACACCGACGATTCCTATTCCTGCAATCAACAGAAGGTCTGTATTAATATTGTTGAAACTGGCAAACATTCTGTCTTGAATCACCAGAAACTCGTTCGGATCTATCAATACCTGCATGAAAGATGTTAAACTTTGGAAAAGAGTTCCAAATATTATCCCAATCAGCAGGAGAAAGTATATGTTGGATCCTTCCCTCTTAAAAAGTACCCGGTATAAAATTCCGGAAAAGAGAACCATTAAGCCCACAGAAAGTGCAAAGTTATAGCCTTTATTCATGACTGTCAGGTTATTGGATCCGAATACGAAGATTAGGAACGTCTGGATAAGCATGTAAAGGGAATCCAGTCCAATGATGCTCGGCGTCAAAATTTTATTGTTCGTAATCGTTTGGAAAACGACTGTGGAGAATGCTATCGCCGCACCGGTTATCACAATGGCAAGCACTTTTAATGCTCTTCTTGGCAAAGCATATTCCCAATAGTTTCCCAAATCTGTAAATACAAAGATTAAGATTAATATTGTTGAAATGATAGCGAGTAAGGCTACTCTACTCTTGTTATGCATACGCCTTTCTCCTCATCAGCAAGTAAATAAAGATGGCACTTCCAATGACACCCACCGTCAAACCGATCGGAATTTCATATGGATAGATGATAATCCGTCCGAGAATGTCACATGCCAGGATGAATACAGCTCCCAGCAGGGCTGTATGCGAAAGGCTGTTTTTCAGGTTATCACCCTGATAAATGGTTACAATGTTAGGAATGATAAGTCCCAGGAACGGTATGACTCCCGCTGTCAGGATAACTACCGCTGTGATCATGGCAACCAGTGACAGGCCAATGTTTACCACCTGTTTATATTTAAGCCCCAAATTCACAGCAATCTCTTCACCCATCCCTGCCACCGTGAATTTATTTGCATAGAGATAAGCGATTATCACTAACGGAATACTCAGATAAATCAGCTCATACTGCCCTTGGATAATCATTGAGAAATCACCCTGAAGCCAAGAAGCCATATTCTGTATTAAATCATTTTTATAGGCAAAAAAAGTAGTTATTGAATTTATAATACCGCCAAACATTAAGCCTACCAGCGGTATAAAAATCGCATCCTTATACTTTACCTGATCAAGAATTTTCATAAATATGTAGGTTCCCAGCAAAGCAAAGAGAAAAGCTATCAGCATTTTTACCAATGGGCTTGCAGACATAAAAACCATCAGTGAGACAAGGATCCCAAATCTCGCGGAATCCATCGTTCCGGCGGTTGTTGGTGAAACAAACTTGTTTCGGGTTAGCTGCTGCATGATCAAACCCGCGATACTCATACTTACACCGGCGATAATGATGCTAACCAGACGCGGGATCCGGCTTTCCAGCATAATTTGGACCTTATCATCGCTCAGTTTAAATAAATCAAGCGGTGTAATATCCTTAACTCCGATAAATAAGGAGGTAATGGAAAGTATTATTAAGGCTGCAATTAAGTATCTTTTTTTCATTACCGATCCTGCTCTTTCCCCAATTTTCTCCGCGAAAGAGAATCATTATCAATTAATCACAAAAAAATCAGCTGTTAGTTTCACAGCCTTCATTGAAGAATTTAGCCTATAAATGAATGATAATGGTTATCATTATCTTTTGCAAGGATATATATATATAAAATTAAAATATCGAGATAATTCATACTTTTCTACAAAATTAATCACTCTTCTAACATAAAAAACCCTTTCCTTCTAGGAATAACCAAAGGATGGGTTTTAATAGCTGCATTCAGAAATAGAAAAATGGCAAAGAAACGAAAAAGCTGCCACTTTGCTTTACCAGGTTCTAATTAACTTTAAAGCACGCAATAGTGGTTTACAGATCGTCGGCCATTTTTGCCAGAGAATTAGCTGAAGTGACAATTTCTTGCATGAAGGCGACTTGCTGCTCTGCTGCTGTGAGGACTCCCTAAGTGGCACCGTCCCTATTTTTAATTGTATCTATGAACTAGATGAACATTAAGAATTTTACACAGCTGTAGGCTTTGATATCACTTATTATCAAAAAGCTCTATTCTTCCTTTTCACCTTCCATTAATGCCTGTTGAGCATCTATTATTAGGAGTGCTTGTTTCATTTGATCTCCTCCCTCTCAACAATTTCCCCCCTAAATTTAACTATAAAAACACTAAACTTTATTGAGCTAAAAAAGGAACAAAAAATATGGAGTAATCAACTGATAAAAGCGCTATAATTGAAATAGCCAATCAATTTGACACAAAAAAGGGGAGCAAAAGATCATGGCGAATTATCAAGGGGTAAGTACTGAAGAATTACAATTGCAGCTGGAAGAAGCACGTCAGTATAGAACCAATTGGAAAAATCTATTTCTTCAAGGAGAATTAGATGGAGAAACACCTGAAAGAATAAAATATTATAATGATAAAGCTGAATCTTACGCAGTAGAGGTTACTGCTATAGAAAACGAATTGAAAATGAGAGTCCAGGGAGAAATACTGGCTTCAGCTTAACCTATTAGAATCTGAAATAATGACACATTTAATTTGGGCAAGTTTAGTAGCTGTTATTCTTCTTGTATATGGTTGGACTTTTTTTAATAGTAATCCAATAGCACTCCATAACATAAAAAGGGATGTTACTAACTATTTAATAGATGAAAAAGGTTATAAAAAGGACGATCTACTACCGAGTAAAGCCTACAAAGATTAAGGTTCTGGCCATTATTGCGAACAATTTCATTTAAAGATGAACCCCCTAAGTACATACTACTTTTGGGAAAAATAAGACAGGTGTGAAACAATTTAATTAATATTCCAAACACAAAAAATGAATATAAACTTAGACATTCGTCCTTAGAATAGAAAATAATAGTCCTTAACTAATCTAATCTCACTTTTTATGTGGGATTTTTTTTTACAGTTTAAGTCAACTGCGATATGGATCTTTTAACGCGTTAAGATTTTCAACCTGTATGCCTGGATGTACTTTTTTTTGCGGGTGACAAAGGCTCTTCAAGACCAATAAATTTCCAGACCCAAACCATACTCCGCCTCGCTCTTATAGTACCATCCGGCTTTTCAAGCTCCGCCATTCCAAGAATTTCACAAAAAAATCTCCGATATGAATCCTCGCTTCCTTTTGGTGCAGCCAGTTGAATATGAGGAATCGATTAAAAAACAAATTCCATCTCAGTTCCTTCTCAACAAAATATATCTTAGCTTAAATTATCGTTTATAGGTTAATAAGAAAATGTTTATGAGATGTAATAATTTTTACTTATATCTGATTGTACCGACATCAACAATCCAGTGTAACTTCGCAGCAATAGCCATTTCTCATAGTAAAGCTCTGAAAAAGGTAAGATCATTTCTTCTGAATAAAGAATAAGACAATCTGTCTTCGCCCCACTTTTCTGTAAATCAAATAGAAGCGCATGTGGATTTGTGTAATGTGGATATAATTGGTGGGGGTTTAAGGTGATAATGTTAATGTTCCATTCATCAATCAGTTTTAAAAGGGCTTCTTTTTGCAGCGAAATACTTTCATGGCTCGATAAGCCGTCAATGCTTGTCCTCTCATTAATTAAATAAATTCCGTTCACGATAACACCCCAAACATTCAGATATTATCGTTATGGACGAAAAAAGGGGCGTATATACCTGTTTAGTAAAGGCAAAACAAATTTCCATATACCAAGTTTTTCATCCTGATCTAAAAGAAACTTATTTCCAAAAGCAAAGTTAGTAAGTTGTTGATAAATACATGGCGGACGTTACCCTTTCTTTGTATATGCTGAAAAAAACAAAAGCCAAATAGAAACAGCTGCATACTGTTTCGTATTTGGCTATTATTTGCAAAACATTACTCTTAAACTGAAAACGGTTTTTATGGTCCATTCACCAATATTTTTTTTACAAGGTCAATTTAAAACGGAAATGCACTAACAATGCGCCCATTTCTTCCTGACGTTGTGACAGCCTGTGAAAGTGAATTCAATACCGCCTCTTCCACCGCTTCAGCAGCAGCTGCAAAAATTTCGTTCATAACCGGATGGTCCTCCCTTATTTGATTTCGGGCCTCCGTGCTGCTATTTGAATAGTGCAGTACTTTGTGTGCTGTCGAAAAAGCAATTGCAATATCTCCGCTCCCATGGCTGAAGTGGCTTCCTGT
Organism: Peribacillus saganii; assembly: GCF_003429095.1. Classification (GTDB taxonomy): domain Bacteria; phylum Bacillota; class Bacilli; order Bacillales; family DSM-1321; genus Peribacillus; species Peribacillus saganii. The sequence continues at coordinate 142,398 of NZ_QVTE01000030.1, read as the reverse complement.
ACGGCCAAGGCCTGCCCCAGTGCGCTTTGCTACTCTGAGCAGCTGCCTGTCACTTAATGGGGCGTCTGTAGCAATTACAAGGATGATAGATCCGTCCGAGGTTCCAGAGAGGCCACCTGAATTCTGCTTGTCGAGCGAGTATCTGAACCATTGGAATTCTTCCTTTTTCCCAAAATTGCTTAAAACAAGGCAGCCAATTGTATACCCGTCTGTAATAATCCTAGAGGAAGACCCAATTCCGCCTTTAAATCCAAAGCAAACCATTCCTTTTCCTGCACCGACCGCTCCTTCAATAGCGGTTTCAGAACTCGCTTTTAGTATTGCTTCAATTGCATGCTCCGGCTTGACAGGAAAAAGGCGGATAGAATTTAAATAGCTATCATTGCACTCACCTGCAACAATGTTGATGGTTCCCGTTGCTTCACCGATATCCGGATTATTTTCAAGCATATATTGAAGGGTCCCCTGTGTGACCGCCGGAACCCCAAATGTATTCGTTAGCATGATAGGAGATTCGAGCAGCCCCAGCTCATTTACCTGTATAAGCCCGGTCGTTTTTCCAAAGCCATTAATCACAAAGCCCGCTGCCGTTACCTTTTTTTGGAATAGATTTCCCTCATGCGGTAAAATGGCCGTCACACCTGTGCAGGCATAGTCCTGGCTAATACTATCAAGCGGATAATCGAGGGTAACATGGCCCACTTTTACGCCCTTTACATCGGTAATGCAGTTTTTCCTTCCAGGATTTATTCTTCCAATCTGTATTCCTCTTTCCCTTGCTTTCATCAGATTTCACCAGCAAACACTTTCTTCGGGCGATGGTTCAAAAAGTTTCGGTACGCAAAACCGCTAACCTCTTCTTCCTTGTAATACTTTAATAATTCATTAATTAAATTTTGAGTTTGTGAAGCATCCTCAAGTCCTTTAATAAATGAAGAAATGCCATCAAAGTCGGAACCAAATCCTAGGTGCTTTACTCCGCCCAGAGAGCAAAAATGGTCTATATGCTTCATTAAATCGGAGATTGTTGTTATGCCATCTGCTTTTGTAAAGTAAGGGCAATAAATCACGTGTACCATGCCACCGTTTTTAAACATCGCAATCGCCTGTTCATCAGTCAAATTCCTTGGATGGTCATATATTTTCCGCGAATTGGAGTGACTGGAAATCGGATAATCTGCAATTTCCATGACATCCCAAAATCCTTTTTCACTTAAGTGTGAAACATCTGTCAGGATTTGATGTTCATTATTAAACCGGACAATTTCTTTTCCGAATAAAGTCAGGCCTGCTCCGCGAGGTTCGCCTGCCCCATCGGCTGCAAGGTTGGCATTATTCCATGTCAATCCGACTGACTTAACACCTAGCTGATGCAAAATACTAAGCTTTTTTATATCATTCCCTATTGCATCCACACCCTCAAGCGTAAGCATTGCGCCAATTTCTCCGTCCTGCAGTGAATCAATGTCTGACCAATCCTTTATCGGTTTCATCTCAGGGTGCTGTCCTATTACTTCTTTATAAAATATATCGATCTGTTCAAGTGCGGCCTGAAATTTTTGCTCCTGTTTCATGTCCGGATCGATCCAGATCGCGAAGCCTTGAAGCATTACCCCTCCCTGCTGAAGGCGGTTTTTATTTGTCTGAATTTCAGGGGCATTTCCAAACTTCAGTTTCCCTTTCGAATCCCACAGCCTAAGAAGCGCATCACAGTGTAAATCGATAACTCTCATTAATCCTTCCCCATCTTTATTTAATTTTCTTAAGATTTATATATTAAAAAACGATACCACAATTGCAGTATCGCTTCCAATTTATATATTACTTATTAGTACTATGCCGAACACTTTTTATGCCTTAATTCCGCGCTGTTGCCGATATTCTTCCTGCTAGATGCTCCCCATAATTGATCATGATACATGTGGCTTTAATATTCAATACAGCAAAAAAAGAACCGTCCATATAATACCATTTGCCACTAAGACCTTTTCCTTTTCCGAAAAAACAATGACCGTATTTCTGGTGATTGTAAACACCCAGGCTTATTTTATCGAAATCGTTTCTGAAGGAGCGCTCTTTTCATATACTTTGCGGAATGTTTCACTACCAATGTCATCCGCATCCCATTTGTTCCCTGTTTTTACATATACAAATCGGTAAACATCATCAAAATATGCTTCATATATATGCTTAAACAGCATTTCCACTGGATCCCCCCATAATCTCACATACCTTCCTGCCACATTAGATACGTGAGTTCAGGAAATGTAACAGATTGATCTTACCTAGAGCAAAAAAATCAGGCATCGGTTGGTTTCCCGATAGCCTGATTTTCAGCCAGTGATATTATTGGACATTCATCCATTCGAATTGACGCAGTCTTACCTCAAACAATGTTAATGGGTCCTTATAGCTTTCAGGATTTATATTCATTTCATGCAGTGCTGCTTTTCCTTCCGTAATTTTCTCTCCAGACTGCTGAAGTGTTCTTTCCAGCTCTTGGGCAGGGTTTCTGAAAAACATGGCTACGTCCCGTTCGATCGCTTTTTCAAACATTTCAAATTGACGCAGAAACTTTGTTGTGAACGAGATCGCCTGCTCCTGATAATCCTCGTTTTCCAGAAACTTTTTATAGCTGTTATAAAGCATAGAGTTATTTTGCGGCAGCACCCCAAGCAGCTTTCCGGCACCCTTTAATAGCAGCTGAGATGGTGTATGACGGAGAAGAATGTTCATTTCTTCCATATGAATCCCGTTTGTCATCCTGTCTGCATCCCTGCGCCAGTCATCCAGAACCTTGAAATCACAATCAAGAGTAATTCTTTGTTCTCCGAACAGATTGTTGAATCCTTCTGCCATATCCCACAAAAATTGCTGGCTATGCTTGAATTCATCGCTAGATGCTTCAATCCAATTCTGCAATGAGCGATAAAGCTTTGGCAAAGCAGTACCCCTGACATAATCCTGGATTCTTTCATTCATTTCTTTATTTAGTTCAACATGGATGTTTCTGAAATCGCTGTCCTCTTTAACCAATTCTGTACACCCGCGTAAAATCTCAGGTATTTTGGAGGTAATATCATATTTGACCTCCTCTTTGCTTTCCGCAAAACCAGCTTTAATCGACTTAGCCTTTTCCTTTTCCAGATCTTCTACTTGGTGAATTGCACCATTCAGCTTGGTTGATACTTGTTCATTCCATTCTATTAAGTTTGTCAGGTTATTTTCTGCATCAATTCTGCGCTGGAATAATTCTGATACAATTGCGCGGATAAAATAGAGCAGTTGATCAGTACGTGACGACTTCCTATCCCTGCTTACAAATACAGTATTCAAAAATTGCGAGAAGTCACCAAGCTGTTCCGTGCTCCTGCGTGCCGCAGAAAACGGGAATACCCGTGCATTCGGGAAATATTGCCGCACCCTGACAGTAGTTTCTTCAGCCAGTTTTTGTACTTCCGTTCCACTATATAAAGCATCCATTTTATTTAAAAGGAAATGGATGGGCAGATTCGGCGCTTGTTTCTGGACCTGGAGCAGGGCTTCACACTCCGTATCAGTGAAAGGTGCCGTTGCGTCCAGGACAAACAGCAAGCCGTCCGCTGCGTGAATGTAACTGAACAGTTCATTCTTTGCGGAGCTTCCTATCAAACCAGGTGTATCAATAAATGCAAGCTTATTTCTGTGCAGGAAATCAGAAGCCAGTTGTACCTCCAGGCAGGTTTCCCGATGTCCGCGGATGATCGGCATCTCTTCCTGCAGGAATTCTTCCCGTTCTCTTACTTCCGTCTCGCTTATTTCCCGAACTCCAAAAACGTCTCCATCCTTAACCATCACTGCTCCTGTGGCTGCTTCTCCAAGAATTTGCTCCTGCAAAACTGAATGAATAACAGATGTTTTTCCGCTTTGTTCAGAGCCGGCAATCAATAATTTACGTTCGTTCAAATCTGCGAGCTGGCTGACAAACCATTCTAACCTGCGATCCACATCAAGGCCATGGCTGGCGGCCCATTCCGCGACCGCCTGGAACAATTGGATTCTTTCTTCAAACCCGTCCTCTGCTTCCGCCGCATTCATGATTTTAAACTCTGCATCTTGTATGGTTATTGCCTCCATCGTTTCCGCAAAACGTTCATTCCACGATAAAACGGCCGCCGCGGCAGCCAATTCATGCTTTTTGTCAGCCACCTTAAGCCATTGGGCCAAGACAGCTGGAATCATCCCCTGAATCTCTTTTACTAAATACTTACCGCTTATTAATTCGAGATAGGCCTCTTCATAGCATCGTGACAATTCCCGCCATATATGCGGGGAATCGGTCTCTACATTCATAAATAAACTATTGATAGTGTGGAGCCAGGCAAAATAAGAGTCCGTTTCTTTATAGGTATTCCATAAAGCTACTGCCATTTGTTCAAACCGGTTTAGATCCAAATGATAGAGAGAAAACAAAACGTTAGAATAATACTCAGGCGCACCTCCGCCTGTTATACCTCTATCAATATAGCTTGTTAACAGTTCAAACCAATGGACGGATTCTGATCTAATCCCTTCCTTAGCGGCAAGTTCAACAGCATTTCCCCAATCCTGCTGCTCTTCGAAGAAAGTTCGGGCTATTTCTGCAGCGTTAGGGTAATCCGGATTCACCTCCATAATTTGTTTAATTACAGCCGTAGCATTTTCCATCCTGTTTTCTTCTATGTATAGTGAAAATAACTGCAATGATGCTTCCGTAAGCAGGGAAGGATTTTCGGAATCTATAGACTTATAAATCTCTTCTGCTGCAGCTAAAAGCCCAAGCTCATAATAGGCATCCCCTGAATTTTTTTTGGCCCACATCATCTTTTCATCAAGGATATTCTCCCACTTAAAGATGGCCGTTTCATAATCCCGGCAGTGAAAGTAAATCTCTCCTTGTGCAAAACGGATAGAAGACAGCTCCGCCATTTCCTTCTTCTGTTCTTTAGCATACATTTCACCCAGCACCTGTACAGGATGTCCAGCATCTTCAGAGTTTATTAACGTTTCATAAAAACGTTTCTCAATCATTGTCTTATCCGAAGTCGAAGTCATAGTACTCCCCCAATTTTTCTTTTTCTATTTCTTTTCCCTTTTTTTAATTCTATGTAACCACCAACCATTATTTTAACAAACAAGAAATCCAGAAAGATTTCAGTTTGCTTACAAATAAAAGACAAGAATTGTTAAATTGTAATCATATTTTACTTTATATGGGATTCACTGGAGATAAAGACCCAGAATGAGGACTAAAGAAGAGGAACTAAAGCGATACAAAATATAATATCGTGCAGATTAAAGAATATCCACCCTAAGATGGATTACCTTCCCTTTTTATAATGACGTAATTATGATTTGAAATTACACAAATACTGTATTTATTCCGGCATATAACAGCTCCTTTTTGACAAAATTGTTTCAGGTTTTTTTTTATGGGCTGTAACTGGGCATTTGCCGTGTCGGCTATATCCTTCAGACATATTTTATAGGGTATTTAACCCAAGAGAAAAAAGGAGTGTACCCCGATGAATATGAATTCATTTGGAATTCAGCAAGGATTTTTCCCACAACAATCACAGCAATTAATGCAAGGCCAATTTAATATGCCTCAATCTCAAGGACAATTTGACCAAATGATGCATCAACAACGACAATTCAACCCAATGATGGAGCAGCAGCAATTCAATCCGATGATGGAACAGCAGCAATATAATCCAATTATGCAGCAGCCGTTTGAACAGCAAAATTCATTTGACATGAGACAGCCTGACTATCTTCCTATGGAAAACGATATGGATCAGCACCAAATGTTTATGCCTCAACCCATGGATGCATACAGCATGCCAGACCAATCGGAACATCATGATTACTTTAATATGATTCAACAGCAGCAAGACGAAAGACAGCCACAACTCGAAAGAAGAATTAGAGAACTTGAACGACAAAATGAACAACAAACACGGGAGCTGGCGAGGATAAGCCAGGAAGTTACCCGCATCAATAGAGAAATAAACCGGATTAATCAGGAAATCTCCCGCCTTAATCGCAACGACGAACGGCATACACGTCGCATCCAGCGGTTAAACCAACGGCTGCGTGCTGTCGAAGGCCGGTTGAATATTCCTTATATTGACACTGATTTCTAAATGTTATTTAGTATAAAAAGAAGCAGGACCGATTATGCCGTCCTGCTTCTTTCTGCATGACCTATGATTAGCCGCAGATTTATTGTTTGATTAACATTTATTCAGAGGCTTCTAGTAAAGAAACAGTCCTTCAAAACGAAAGAACCGCCCCGCCTTTTAATCTTATTTTTTCTGGCCGCCAAGTTCAGGGTCAAAGCACTGGAATGCACATAGACAATCGCCATCTACATGAATAAATTTATTATCTGAGAAGTCATCCGGGAAACCTATCCGGCCATCATCACAGAGCTTACCTTTTCTTGCCGGGGATAAACGTCTGCAATATCCTGTGCTGAATTTCTTCATTGGTATGCACCCCAATACGATATTTTCATAAGTTTTCACTGTTTAGTATATCAGGAGTATTTCAAAACTTGCGCCTATGTATCTAATAAACAAAGATTTTCACAATGCAAAATTCTTTTTAGGATAAAATAAGTACAAACACGCCTTATCTTTTTATTTTGAACATATCGATGAAAACAGGTATTACCATCTCTTCTTTTCATTAATATTCCCACTTTCCATCCTAGCTTGTGTTGAGAAACAGAACTGAATTATTAAAAATGTCAAAAAATATTGACATGTCTAATTTATTCTGATAAATTATATTCAAATAATAAAATCAATGACGAGAACGAGTAAGATGGGAACCCTGTTCTACAGAGAACCGGCGGTTGGTGAAAGCCGGTGTCCAGGCCTTGTCCGAAAATCATCTCTGAGATGCAAAGCTGAAAGCTCCAGTAAGCTTTGCCGGGTTATCCGCCGTTACAATGGAACACGTATGATTGTACGTTGACTGAGAGCCGCATGCTTTTTAATATGCGGAATAAGGGTGGTAACGCGAGCGCAACTCGTCCCTATTTTTGGGACGGGTTTTTTGGTTTTGTTAAAACAATAAAGGAGAGATTACTTTGAGAAAGCTAGACACCTTATTTATTGGATTAATGTTATTTTCGATGTTCTTTGGAGCCGGAAACCTTATCTTCCCTCCTTTCCTTGGAGCGGAATCCGGAACTTCCTATTGGGTTGCAATGGCAGGGTTCATTGTTACCGGAGTCGGGCTTCCATTTGCCGTCCTGCTTGCAGTTTCCCTTGTAAACGGAGGTGCCCAGGCAATCGGAAACCGGGTTCATCCTCTCTTCAGTACAGTTTTTATGGTTATCGTTTATTTATCGATCGGGCCATTCCTTGCGATTCCAAGAAATGCTAATGTAGCTTTTGAGATGGGAGTAAAGCCTTTCCTTAATGAATCCTGGAATGTTTCACTAGTGTTATTATTATTCACTGCAGTATTTTTTGCCCTGTCTTACTTGGTCAGCTTAAATCCTTCCAAAATGGAAAAATACATGGGCCGCTGGATTACTCCTACCCTGCTTTTGTCAATGGTTGTATTGTGTGCAGTCGGATTCGTAAAATTGGATGGACAGCTGCCATCACCTTCCGAGGCGTATCAATCCGGTGCTTTTTTCAAAGGATTCCTTGAAGGCTATAACACAATGGATGCCCTTGCTTCATTGGCCTTTGGTATCGTCATTCTTTCAGCCATCCAGCAAAGAGGCGTAACTGAGAGGAAGAAATTAACCAACTATACTTTTAAAGCTGCTTTAATTGCTGGCGTGTTGCTTTCAGCGGTATATGTAAGCCTTGGACTGATTGGCGGAAAAATGGCTGCAAATGGAACGTTTTCCAATGGTACTGAAATTCTTTCCGCTGCTTCGACTCAATTATTGGGCAAAGGCGGAGTGACTCTGCTTGGCTTTATTTTCACACTTGCTTGCTTCACAACAGTTGTTGGTTTAACCTCAGCTTGCGGACAATATTTTTCTAAACTAATGCCAAAGGCAAGTTATAAGATGATTGTTTTAGCAGTAACTCTTATCGGATTCACACTGTCTAACATGGGACTGGCCCAAATCCTGAAGGTTTCGGTACCGTTCTTAGTAACTGCGTACCCGCTAACAATTGTTCTAGTTGTATTAACTTTCTTCAATCGATATTTTAAAGATTCCAAAAAGGTCTACGGCAGTGCCATCTTATTTACCGCAGTATTCGCCGTGATGGATGGATTAAATACATTTGGTCTTGATTTAGGGCCGCTGCAAAACCTCAAGGAAATTTTGCCACTTTCCGCAGTCGGTCTTCAATGGATTGTACCAGCTCTTGTCGGGACAGGAATCGGCCTTCTGCTCAGCAACTCTGGCAAAAAAACTCCGGTTACAGAAGAAGCAGAAGCGTAAAAAGGCTTTGTACAGGAGACTGACCCAAATATGGCCAGAGTAATCGCATTTACCTAAAATGTTTTTTGCGAAATGCCGCACTTTTAGACACATATTAATAGCAGAAGCAGGAAATATTATGATTCCTGCTTCTTTTTTAATTTAATGACGATGTCCTTTGGTTTGAATTGAGATATAAATTAAACCAAAAGATATTAGTGAATAGAGAACTTTACAAGTTTGTAATTCTACTTTAATGGTTTATTTAAGTTGACTTTATATTGCCCTTTTATAATAAAGTTGATTTTAATTTGAAAGGGGAAGTAGGAATTATGAAAGGACTATTAAGAAATGTTTTCATGTCAGCTGCACTAGTTGGAATCGGATCCGGTGTAGTTGCCCATGCAGAGGCGGCTAGTCCTGCGGATCAATTGCAGAATAAAAACAAAGTTTTAAATATTTCACACCGCGGAGCTTCAGGCCATGCCCCCGAACACACCCTTTTAGCATATGAACTAGGGGAAAAGATGAAAGGCGATTACATTGAAGTGGACCTTCAAATGACTAAGGACGGCGAACTCATTGCGATGCACGACGAGACTCTTGACCGCACAACAAATGGGACTGGGCTTGTAAAGGACTACACATTAGCTGAAGTTAAACAGCTGGATGCCGGTTCCTGGTTTAATGAAAAATATCCGGAATTAGCCAAAGAAGAATACGTCGGCCTTCAGGTTCCAACACTTGAAGAAGTAATTGAAACATTTGGTAAGGGCAACCGCTATTATATTGAAACGAAGTCTCCGGAAGTCTACCCCGGAATGGAAGAAAAGCTGCTTGAAGTCTTGAAAAAATATGGCCTTTCAGGCAAAAAAGCCGCTTCCGGCAAGGTTCTGATCCAATCGTTCAGTTCTGACAGCTTGAAGATTGTACATGAATTAGATCCCCAGATCCCGCTTGTGCAATTATTATGGTACGATCACGCAGCAGGAATTACTGATGCTGAGTTAAACAGTTATAAAGAGTACAGCATCGGGGTCGGGATGAACTTTGATATGCTCGACAAAGCATACGTTCAAAAAGTACGGCAGCATGGGCTGGAAATCCATCCTTACACGGTTAACGAAAAAGACGATATGCACAGACTGATTGACTGGGGAGTAACCGGATTATTTACCAACTTCCCTGATCGCTTACAAGAAGTATTAAAAGAGAGAAAATAACGCCAGAAAAAAGGGATTCCCAGTCATAGCGCGAATCCCTTTTTTCTTGGTTTTTCCCAAAAGAAACTTTACTTTAGAGTAAAACTATTATCTCCTCTTTTGTTCTGTAAATTGTTGTTGTTGATTTACTGCCATTAAAAGGACCTGGAATGGTCCTTGAGCAAGTTTGGCTGTTAAACAAAATCATCCGTTGCCAGAGGATTTGATACACCAGATTTAAAAGAATACCTCACTAATAAAATCGAACCATGAAATATGATTCATTTCGAAGCATTTAATAAGTTAAGAAGTAAGAAGTAAGTAAGGAATAAGAATCAAATTAGCTGTATCCCTAATTTTTTCTAGACACAGTTTCCTCATATTTCATAAACTGGAAATGGAAATCTATCATTCTAGCTATGGAAAAATACACGGAGGAAACTACTTAAAAAAACATGTCATCGGAAAAATGGGGCTTTCTTCACCTTCGTCCTCATGTTCTGCTCATCCCTGTCATCAGCAAAGGCACACTAAAACGAAGACCCGAACTTGGTTACTATGCTCTATGACACTGCACATTACCATCAATGGGCTGAAAATTCCAGCCAGCCAATGCGAACAGCCACAGCATCGCAAACTTCACCTACTATGGAAAGTAACTAAAGCACGTTGTCTGACTAGGGAAGAAAATGGAGGGAAACTAATATGTTTAAGAAATGGAAAAAAGTTATACTGGCAGGCGCTATCTCGTTATCCTTGGTAGGTACAGGCTATATTGGCCACGATCTCATCTCCACACCAAACGTATCGGCTGAATCCGCTTCAGCAATTTCACCTGGCCATCTGAAAAATGCTGCAACTTCACAGTTGGATGAAATTATCGACCGAGGATACATTCGGGTAGGTATGACCGGAGATTACAAACCTTTTACATACCTAAACCCGAAAACAAATGAATACGAAGGCTACGATGTTGACGCTGCCAAAGAACTCGGAAAAGACCTCGGCGTGAAAGTACGTTTAGTCTCAACCACATGGCCTGACATGATGAAAGACCTGCATGCGGACAAATTTGATATCGCTGTCGGCGGCGTAACCCGCAATACAGCAAGACAAAAAACGGCTTATGTATCTCAAGGCTACATTACATTTGGCAAGGCTCCTTTGGTACGTGCAGAAGACAAGGACAAATACCTTACGATTGAAGATATCAACAAGCCTGCCGTGCGCATCGGCGTAAATCCAGGCGGAACAAACGAAGTATTTGTTCGTCAGCATCTGAGTAATGCAAATGTAACCGTTGTTCAAAACAACCTGGATATCCCGCATCTAGTTGCGGACGGAACTTATGACGTTATGATCACAGACACTGTAGAAGCAATGACATATGCGAAAGCGGATCAAAGACTATATGCCGCTCTGACTGACGATCCTTTCACCAAGAATGAAAAAGGTTATATGATCCCCCGAGGTGATTTCATTTATGCCAGCTACCTGGAAATGTGGATGGATGAAATGAAGTTGCAGGGCAAATTTGACGCTCTCTACAAAAAATGGATTGAATAGAACTTAATATCAGTAGCATACATAAATGAAAAAAGCTTCCCACAGTACTGCGCCAGCAATTTTCCGGGAAGCTTTTTTCTTTGGACAAATAAGATTTTATTACCATTCCTACTGTGTTTCTTCATAAATAAGATAAGATCCTTTAATATTCAATATTTGCTATTAATACGCAATCCGGTCATCCGTATTCAAAGACTATGTTAGTGATAAAAAATTCCTTCAACTCTATGACCAGTTAAAAGTGAGACCGCTCTTCAACTAACCTTAGCTGAACACACCTTCTCATCTATTTTACAAATATTCTTCGTAATGTCATGTTATAGCTTATTGTTGTTTGACACTTTGTTAATGTCTAGCTGCGGCGCCCAGCAACTTTTTTACGGAGTAAATAAAGCCCCGACGCCCAGGACGTGCTAGTGCCGACGCTGCCACAGGACGTGGCGAACTTAGCCGTTCTTCCTCTGTCAGGGAGCTTTCGCTTTTCTATATTGCAGCGGAAGGTGCGAGACTGCGGGAAAAACGGGTCAAGGGAGACCCCAAAGGCGGAATACACTGCCCCCGAACTGCCGCTATAGCGGAAATCAACAGGCAAGCTTAACAGTTCCTAAATTTTACCAAATTAAAAAATCTGAATAAAGCGAAATTTTTTAAACATAGGATAATAAAATGAAAATCACCAAAGATAACACTAAAGTATTAATATCAAAGGAGAATTTATCGATGTTTCTAAGTTATAAAAATAAACTTCAAACAATTATTGGTCTTGGTATATTGGCCGCTTTGCTAAGCAGCTTGTTTAGTACTGCCATCATCTATTTACTTCTAAATATAAAGAGCTCTTTAAAAAGCGGCTAAGGTAACATTTTACATATTTATACTTATTCAGGGTATGAAGATTCACCGCCACAGACTATCACTCCCATGGGAGTCAGATTAACGGAAAGTCTCTAAGTCACCATCTCCATCAACCTTGCTTACAAGCCTTAGAAAGAGTATCGATGAATTCAATCCATCCTCCTTCTCAGTTGTTTAGCGCTTAAGCTGCATGAGTTGCTATTCAATGGTTTCATTCAAATAACCATACAAAGACCGAAATTAATCTGTCTCTTTTCATTGAAATGACACTTATCATTCCCTGCTATTGAATAGGAGTACTATTTCGATTAATTCTTTTCGAAAAAAACGGCCAACTGTGCGAAGGAGAAGGTTTCCCAGAGAAAAACACATTCTATTTTAAAAGGAGGTGTACTATGCGCTGGTTTTAAGGTTCGTTTTGACTTTTGTAGCAATTAACTCCAACGCTATCGCGAATGCCAGAACGAAGTAGGTTATGACACCGACCTCCCTGAGATCAAAGTAAAACCCGCTCGCCATGAACATATCAAAGCCGATTCCGCCTGCACCCGCTGCAGCGCCCATGGCCACTGCAACGGCAAAGTTCACTTCAAACCGCAGGAATGTCCAGGAGATAATATACGTCATAGATGATGGGATAACTGCCTGAAAGATTATCTGCCACCAATTTGCACCACTTGCCTTCAAAGCTTCAATTACTCCCTCATCCAATTCCTCAAATGACTCAGAATAAGCTTTGATTAAATAGCCGACGGTATGAAAGGTCATGCCAATCACAGCTGCAACACTGCCCAGCCCGGCAGCTACCGCAAATATTAATACCCATAACACTGTTGGAACAGATCTGATAACAGCAACAAATCCCTTAATCGCAGCTGAAACAGGTTTTGAAGATAAATTCCGGGCTGCAAAAAATCCTAAGAACAACGCAATTAAAGCACCGAACAGCGTTGTCAAAAAGGCCAGGCCAAGTGTAATCATTACCTGGTAAAGTGCGGTAACAAAGGAGAAATGCTTAAAGTGGGGTTCAAGGAACATTATTTTAACGTTTTGAAAGGTTGAGATGATTCCTTCAAACAGATTAATATCAGAATAATCAAAGCTGATAAAAGTATAAATTGTCACTAAGACTAGCGAAATAATCGTGAGTTGAATGATTAAAGACGCCTTATTAAACGGCTTCACTTTGATGCGCTTTTTTTCATTTAAATGAAAGCTATTGATTGAATCAGCAGAGACCGTTTTGACGGATTGATCAACTCCCACTACAAAATCACCCTCCTTACGTAATTTGAAATATATTCAATTGTTAAAATCGTTATCACAATGACGATAACAACCAGGCTCGCCGTATGGTAATTCAAACTTTTATAATACAAGTCAAATGCAAAACCGATTCCGGTTCCTGTAAGAATCCCTACCAAGGTGGCGCTGCGAATATTTGTTTCAATCATAAATAGTATCCAACTAATCATTTGTGGAATGCCAGAAGGGATAACTGACTGGAAGATAATTGAAAAATAACCTGCACCTGTGGCCTGCAAAGCTTCAACTGAACTACTGCTAACCTCATCAATGGTTTCAATGAACGCGCGGGTCAGGAACCCAAACGATCCAAAAAACAGTGCAAAATAGCCTGTTAACGCACTTTGTCCAAAAGAAAACAGCAAAATCATTGACCAGGCGGAAATATCAATGTTTCGGAAAATGGTTGCAATTCCTCTGCTGACTTTGCTTAACACCCCATTAACTTTAGTTGTCCTTGACCCAAATAATGCAAATAAAAAGGCGAAGATAGCTCCTACTGTGGTAGCAGCAACCGAAATCAAGACTGTTTCCCTCAGTTTGTTCAAAATATCGGGAAGCTTTGTCAGTGCCATCTCATCAGGGTAAAAATTTGTGAATCCCCATTGTAATGCTTTAGGTAAAGAAGCAAGCCCTTTTGCCATATTAAATTCAGTAATAACGATTGAGACAAAAGTAACAACGAGTAATATAAGCAAAAAAATGAAGGAATTCCACCTTTTCTTCACGAACACATCAGCCTGCATATTGCCCTCCCAGGTCAAACATCAGATCCCCTGCTTCAGATCCATAAATAGCTTCAATGATTTCCGCCGTTATTTCGTTTGGGGGCCCATCAAAAATCAAGCTGCCCTTGTTTACACCAATGATTCTGTCGGAATACTTTAATGCCACTTCAACTTGATGCAGATTGACCAGGACAGTAATACCCATTGAAGCAGAGATATTTTTCAGGTGATCCATTATAATCTTTGATGCATTGGGGTCAAGCGAAGCAATCGGTTCATCACATAGGAGCATTTTCGGGTTTTGAATCAAGGCTCGAGCAATCCCAACACGCTGCTTTTGCCCGCCGCTTAACTGGTCTGATCGCTTGTAAATCTGTTCTTGCAGCCCGAGAACCCCTAATATCTGCAGCGCCTGCCTTTTTTCCTCTTCTGTATATAACCCTAATGCCCCAGCCAAGGTAGATTTGAAGCCAAGCCGGCCATGGAGGACATTTTCAATGACACTTAATCTATTAACAAGATTATAATGTTGAAAAATCATTCCGATTTTCGTTCTGGCTTTTTTTAAATCCTTTTTCCCCAAACCTGCTATATCAACGTTATCAAAAATGATTTCTCCGCTGTTAGCATCAACCATCCGATTGATGCAGCGAAGAAGAGTTGATTTCCCCGCACCCGATGGGCCAATGATGGAAACAAACTCTCCTTCTTTCACGGAGAAGTTAACATCAGATAACGCCTTTGTATCATTACCATAGTGTTTTGATACATGATTTAGTTGTAATAACGTCGTCATAGTTAACTCCTTTTTAAAATTTTCCTGGAGCATCTCTCTAATCTTATTTGGATAATTCTCTGATCGGATTGAACCACTCATCTTCTACAGGAACCAAGCGTTCATTTCCAGATTTCTTGCTAAACAGTCCTGAAAACTCTGATCCTTCCGGAACAAAAATCTTTTCATTGCTTGCTACCTCATCAGATGTAAATACTTCCTGCAGCTTCTTCAGGTCTTCTTCGCTGACCATTTCTGTATTAGCCACAAATGGAGCATTAAGCACTGGTGTAACAGATATCAATGAAAATTCTTCACCCGGAACTGTGTTAAAAGGCTCTGCAGCATCTTCTTTAACCTTGTAAAGCGCTCCCGGCTTGTTAGCAGTACCTTCCGCCAATTCTACGTAGTTTCCGACACATGTATCACAGAAGGCCGCAACATCAGATTTTCCTGTCAGAAGATTTACTGCTGAACCTTGGTGAGAACCACCATAAAGCACTTCACTGAAGAATTTGCCTTTACCACCTTCAAGCAAATCCTCTGCAGTCAAATTTTTGTATTCCTCTTTTTTACTGAAGTACTCTACAACTCCTGTTGACGGTACTTTAAAACCTGAAGTGGAGCTATTTGAAACAAAGGAAAACTTCTTGCCGGCAATATTATCAATGGTAAATTCACCGCCACTTTTATACTTGTCCTGATTTTCTTTCTTAACCGACAGCCAGCTATAATACACTGCATCTTCCAGCGTACCCGATTCACCACTCGGAACAGCTAATGGAATAACCTTTTCGTTTTTATTGTGAGCCTCGATATAACCTTGAGCCCCCAGGAATGCAACATCGGCATTGCCATTAGCGACTGACTCGATGGCAATAATATAGTCTGTTGTTGTTTTGTGTTCCACTTTCTTGCCTGTTTTTTCTTCAATGACTTTACCTATTTCTTCACGCGCTTCCCCCATATCGGCACCGGATTCGTTAGGCAGCCATGCAATTGTTAACGTGTCATCACTAGCGGCTTGTCCTTTCGATCCGGCTACTGATGAACAGCCTGTAATCACTGCAAGACATAAAGACATCATAGCTAAAAACGCCTTCTTCATTTATAAAATTCCTCCTGGTTTTAATAGACTGTATTACCAAAGTACTATCCAACAATGTTTACTATAACGGGCGATTATCAACACACTATTAACATATTGATAATATTTATTAAAAAATTATAAATTTTCTGTTAGAATTAATTAGCAGATATTAAGAATTCGCCATTGTGGATATGATATTCACGGTGGCACAAGTCCTTCATGAACTCAAGATCATGGAATATTCCAATCATTGTCGTTCCCCCATTTATTAGCTGTTGAATGAGTACCTTCACTTTTAGCTTTGAAGCATGGTCCAAACTGGCAGTCGGTTCATCCAAAAGCAGCAGACGCGGCCTTTTCACCATAGCTCTGGCAATATTAAGGCGCAGTTTTTCCCCACCTGAAAAGGTTGCCGGGTAACTATCCCAAAGTTCCTGATCCAATTCAAAATGCTCCAGCATTTTTTCCGTTTCTTCTTCGGCAAACCTGTCATTATGGCCCATTTCTAAAATAGACTGTTTCACAAGCTGTCTTGCGGTTGTGCGTGGCATTACACTTAAGAACTGCGACACATATCCAATTTCATGTTTTCTTAAATAGATAATTTCCCTTTCTGATGCTTGTGATAGATTGATTGGTCCAAATTTTTTTGAATCATACCAAATATTCCCTTCCTGAGGGGCATATGTACGGTAGATGGATTTAAGCACAGTTGACTTGCCGCTGCCGCTTTTTCCTGTAATTCCCACAAACTCGCCATCCTTCAAACTGAAATTGATGCCATTCGCTGCTTTAATGTGCTTATTTATGTTGTGCAGAATAAAAGACTTGGATAAATTTTCAATCGTCAAAATGTTGTCCACTTTATCACCTCACCCAAACTTATTTCTCTTATTAAAGAGCTATTATATTCGGTAATTTGTTTTCTGGATTAGCTTACCGTCAACGAAAACCGCTGTTATTACCGGGAAATCGGGATTTATCTTTTCAATAATCAATAAATCTGCCTTTTTTCCCTCTCTGATTGAACCGATTTCATTGTCGAGATTAACTGCTCTTGCTGGGTTGATTGTAAGTAATTTGACCATTTCAACAAGGTCCAGTCCATACTCTTTATTCATTTCAAAAATAGAGTGGAGCATCGCCGCAGGATAATAATCACTGCAGAGAATATCGATGGCCTTTTCCTGAATCGCTTCTGCAGCAGATAAGTTCCCGCTATGAGATCCTCCCAACAGGACGTTCGGTGCGCCTGCGATCGTATACATCCCTTTTTCCTTTGCTTTTTTAGCGATGTCCATCGTGATCGGAAACTCACTTATAATAGCACCAAAGCTTTGTACAAGGTCCAGTTTTTCGACGGAATCATCATCATGGGATGCGATGGCAATGCCATTTTCCGCTGCAGCTTCAGCTAACTCCCTGATTCCATCAATAGTTACCTTTTCCTTTTGCTGATGCTTCACGATAATTCCTTGAATTGCTTCATCGCTTAGATCGTTATATCCTCTTACCGTGTGTTTATAAATTTCTAAATCCCTGTATTGGCCCTGGCCCGGCGTGTGATCCATAAATGAAATAAGGTGAACTTTTTTTTCATTAATATAGGCTTTTAAATTCTCAATTTCCTCAACATTGTCAATTTCAAATCTGGCATGGAACCTGTGGCGCACCAAGTGCTTGCTGCTGTGAGTCTGTTCGATCAGATCAATAAATTTCCTTACATTTTCCGGTTCTCGAATCGGCTTATATGCATACTCAGTAGATTTATATAAAGAAAGCGAATGATACATAGTCGTGATCCCATGTGATATTAGTTGTTTTTCCGCTTCTCTGATGCTCAAATGGAAATCCATGAGAGAAGTAGGCCTTGGCGCTGCCATATGCTCAATATAATCTGAATGAAGGTCTATGAAGCCAGGCAATATATAACCGCCCTCTGCATCAATTATTTCCGTATATTCATCGTTTTCAAGTTCACCTTGCATGGCAATTCGTTCGATTTTATCTTCGATTATAAGCAAGTCAAAGCCTTCCAGAATGGCCTCTTCTGTGATGATGCGTCCATTTGTGATGAGATACATCTTTTTCCCCCTTTTCTCCCCATGACTTAGAGCAGTGAATGCACCAATTGCTGTGTATAGCGGTCTTGCGGATCCTCGAGAACCTGATCTGTCAGCCCATGCTCAACGACCTTTCCATCAAGCATAACCATTGTTCGGTCAGCCATCATCCGGATAACGGCTAAATCGTGTGAAACAATAACAATACTTACATTTAGCTCCCTTTGCAGCTCTTTAATTAGATCGAGTACACTTGCCTGGACGGATAAATCCAAACCTGTGGTCACTTCATCCAGTAAAAGAATAGGTGGATTATTTGATAATGCTTTTGCGATCTGCACCCTTTGCTGCATGCCCCCCGAAAAATTCCTTGGGGCTTCCTTCATCCGATACACTGGGATGTTCACATACTCGAGCAGTTCCCTTCCTTTTGATTCCATTTCGCCTACATGTCTAATCCCCGCAGCAATTAGCTTTTCAGCTATGTTGCCAATGGATGAGAATCCCATTCGTAAACCAAGCATCGGGTTTTGATACACTTTTCCCATCAGATGGTTCCGGATGTATCTTTTTTTCTGTGAAGATTCTTCGAATACATTTTTGCTGCCCATTTCATAGGAACGAAGATATGCTTCACCACTCGTAACATCCTGGTCAAAATAAAGGCTTCTCATCAGGGTTGATTTTCCGCTGCCGCTTTCCCCGACGATGCCTAATACCTCTCCTGGATAAAGATCGAATGAAACATTCCGGCAGGCGTAAACAGTACCGCAATCCGGACAAAAGTTTCTTATCAAATGATTTTCATTTACATCCCTGCAGTTGCTGCATCCTTCGCCAAAATGCTTGCTTAAATTCTTCACAGACATAATCGGAGTTTCATAATCACTCATTTATGCGCACCTCTTTATACGGTTTGGTGATTTAATCTTGCTACACAATAGCTCGTATCATTGCATTGAAAGTATGTTGTTTCCGTTTCATCATCATAGATTTCATCCATAAAAACACCTGCAGCGCCGCATTGTTTACAATGGTTATCTTCGAAGGACTCTACCTCGAACGGATAATCATCAAATGCCAATGATACAACCTTCGTATAGGGAGGAACTGCATAAATCTTCTTTTCTCGCCCTGCCCCAAGCAAAATCAGGGCTTCTGAATAGTTCATTTTTGAATTATCAAACCTCGGAATTGGGCTTGGCGCCATAACATATCTGTCATCAACCATTACTGGATGATCTGCGTCCGTAGCTAAGTTCCCATATTTCATGATTTGCTCAAACAGCATAAGCCATGCCCCACTGTATTCTTTTTCAGCATGAAGCTTTTTCGTTTCAAATTCACTTGGTTCATAGAATCTCAATGGCTCAGGAAGTGGTACCTGCAACACCATTATTTGTCCATCCTTAAGAGGTACTTCCGGAATTCGATGGCGTGATTGGATGATGGTTGCCTCTGAAGTTTCATCCGTTGTACTAATTCCGGTTGTTTTCTCAATCAGCTTTTTTATATTCACAGCGTTTACCGATTCATCCGATCCCTGATCAATGACCTTTACAACATCGTCTTTTCCGACGAGCGAAAGAGTGAGCTGCAGGCCGCCGGTTCCCCAGCCTCTTCCGATTGGCATTTCTCTTGAAGCAAACGGAACCTGATATCCGGGAATCGCGATAGCTTTTAAAGTAGCTCGTCGGATTTCTCTCTTAGATCCTTCATCGAAAAACGCATAATTGTAATCTATTTGCATAAGCTGCTCTCCTCTTTACTTTCCGCTTCCTGTTTTTTTGTCTTCCGGACACTGTCCAGCTTCGACTGAAAAGTCACATAATGAGGCATTTTTAGGTGGGAGATAAATCCTGTTGATTCAACCGAATCAATATGATAAAGGACAAATTCCTCGTCACCGGTTGGATATTCCTTATTTCCTGTTTGGAGGGCATGGTCGAGAATTCCCATCGCTATCGCCTTTGTTTCATTTTGCCCAAGGCAGATACCGTATCCTATTTCAAACTTTATTTCCTTTTTCCCTCGTTCTTTTTCAACTGTTACAGGAATCAGCATCTCAGTTTCCGTCGCTTTTATTTCACCAATATAATAAGAATCATCCTCGTCGTTGTATTGATTAAAAGGATTATCAATACAGACTGGCAGGCTGCCAACACGCAATTCACCAACAGTGGGGTGCAGCGCTCCATAGCCACGGATAACCGCATATGCCAGGGAAGTGAGGGCTCCTGTTTGGCCCCGTGTCAAAATTTGCAAACGCTGGCTGCGGGTACTAGGAAATTCGAGGCTTTTTTTTGTCACATCATCCGGCTCCCGATCATCATCGCTGCACTCTGGCATAAGACCTTCTTTACGCAAGTAATCAAGGACCTTCGGCAATTTAGCCAGGTCTGTAACATTCTCCTGCTGACCATTTTCCTCTTCAAAGCCTTCCAGCCACTGGAGAGCCTCTTCCTCAGATTCCATCATTAAACCGAAGTCAAGCAAACGGTGGGTATAATCGGTAGTTGCCCCTAAAATCT
The DNA here is from genome assembly GCF_003429095.1 of Peribacillus saganii. Lineage (GTDB taxonomy): Bacteria > Bacillota > Bacilli > Bacillales > DSM-1321 > Peribacillus > Peribacillus saganii. The sequence goes on along the minus strand of NZ_QVTE01000030.1, from coordinate 121,861 downwards.
GGCCTCCTGGAATATCTTTAAAACTTGCGGATATCCTGCGTTCAGTAAGCATATCCTCTGAACTAATCGTCCGTGAATAATGTTTCCTTGAAAGAGTTGAGCGGTATGCCCTTAAGAGGAATACCGCTTCTTCCGGATTTCCCTCTGCCTGCTTTATTGCAATAGCTGCAAGAATTTCGCTAAACAGGCTGCTTTCCGACATTACCTGGTCGATCAGACCTCGCATTCCTGTTTCTATTTTATGGACATCTAGAACTGTACCTTTCTTTACTCTTTCGAACTTTAGCCGTTTAATTGATTCTTCTATCGCCCTGGTTCCGCCTTTTACTGCTACATATCCCATTTATCCAGCCACCCGTTTCAGGATTTGTGACGTTCTTGGCAAACATAAAAGTTCATGATTTTCATCTGTAAGAATAAGATCGATTCCCAACGGATATTCCACATTTTTTTCCGCCAAAATTTCAAGCCATTCGCCTGTCATATTCACCCTGGCAGTGGTTTCCATTGCTATTCCAGGCCCTGTTAAAACGAATTCATTGCCGTTAGTTACCGATGAAGTTTCAATAATCACTGTTGCTGATTCATGCGGATTTTTTAAATCGCCTACCTTTGCAATTCTTAACACCTTTTCCAACTGACGTGGATCAGCATCGCCCAGCACAAATAAATAATCGGCATTGTCTGCTTCTGCTGCTTTGGCATATGTGAGCTGATTGATCAATTTAGTGATTTCGTTTGCTCTTTTTGACATCACATGAAATGTGACTTCTGTATCCAGCAGCATAAACATAAGAATAGTTGTTGAGGGATAAAAGCCAGTCTCTATGTCAACTCTGGCTGCCTGTTCACCAATATTGGAAACTAAGCCTGGCCTTGACATGGATTCAATAAGTTTTCGATAGGATGACTGGACATCATGGACAACATCCAACTTCATATACTTTCAACTCCTTTTTATTGAACATCCATAGTTTCAAAGTTTACTTTTGTCTTTAGAACCGCACTGCTGAATGATTGTTTTTTTCTATTAATCTCCTGCTGTTGCAAAAGCAGCGCCTCTTCCCACTTGAATGTCTCTATTAAACCGGCGTTGTAAGCCGCATCGATTACAGCCAGATGATGTGCAAGTTTTGGGTCATTACCTTTCAATATCCCGATGCCTAAGCACCTATTAATTTGGACTTTGCATTCTGTAACAAATACTTCTCCTAGATAAAATAGGCTTCTTTTAGAAGTTTCTCTCATTTTCATCATAACTAGGCCTGGATTTGGTTCTTCAATCATAATCACTTCATATTTATCCACGATTTCCTTTGCTAACTGTTCGGCAAGTTCCGTTGAACCGTTTATTAAAATTCCCGTTCTTTTTCTTCTATTCATCCTCTTGCCTCCTTTTTGTTTTCCTCTATGCTTTTACTCTACCTTGTTGCCAAGTTCGTGAACGTAAAGTATCCATTAACTCCGTTAAGCTTTTATGAATGGTTTGTAAATAGAAAAGCGGAAGCGCCCTGTTTAAAGGAAGGACGGCTATGTTCGCTTCGTCCTCACAAAGATAACTTTATTTTGTGATTGTATCGCTCGTCCCATGTCCTGTGGCAATGCGGTTCTTACCCACATCGTCTTATCTATTAAGATAAAAAAATAAGACCAGCGGTAAATCTCAGCTGGTCAAATGACATATGTGAAACTATCACTTCGGTATAAAATTTTTGTATGCTCCAATACCGTATCTGTTTTGATGTCGATACAGCCTGACTCTAAAGCTAAAAGCGGAACCAGGCTAGAGCATTCCAGGATGTCCCGTTCAACGGCTGAAGGGAAAACCACACTCAAAACACTGGATTTTGACGAAAAATCCCTATAACCTTTGCGGTTGTAGTATCCAAACATTGAAGTAATTTTTTTCCCATCGATATCAATATCATTAAAAATCGACTTTGCTACATAAGAGATGTGAAGAGCGATGGGTCTTTGATCAACAAGTCTTAGCCTTCCTACTTTGAAAACCCTCTCTGCTTCAGTCACACCCAGAGACTGATAAATCTTCGGATTATGATTAATTTCTTCACAAAATATATTTTTGGATTCAAATTGATAACCCTGCTCCGCCATTTTCTTACTAAAACTTACATCCCCGGACAAAACGAGAGGAATTTGGCACTTCCTATCTTTCACAAAACTTCCCTTTCCCTGCTGGGAATAAATATAACCCAGTTCTTGAAGTCGCTCGTAAACTTTCCTGATCTTAATTCTGGGCACTTTAAAGCGATCGGCCATTTCGTTTTCCGATGGCAGTTTATCATCGGCTCCATACTTTCCTGCATTCATATCGATAATCAGGGCATCCACAATACCCATTTCTTCCATAATTCATCCCCCCTCCGGCATACTAAGTTATGAATCTCAAATATGATGATTTTACGGAAAGTATTTGCCTATTTACTCAATACAGCTGTATTAATTTCTCCATATTTCTCTATAAAGCTGTTAATATCGTTTAATTCATTAAAACGTTCCTCAATAACCTTTCGCGGCCATTCCCACCAGGAAATTTCCAGCAACTTTGAGACAATATCCCGGGGAAACCTCATTTTAATTGGCTTAGACGGTACACCTGCCACTATTGAATAAGATTCTACATCCTTCGTTACAACTGAACCTGCACCTATCACCGCCCCTGTCCCAATCTTAACTCCTTTCATGATAATCGCCCCATGCCCGATCCATACATCATGACCAATCTGTACCCGGTTTAAGCGACGCCACTTGAATATCGTTTCATCGTCAGTCTCAGCAAAATCAAATGCTGCCCTTCTGTAAGTCATATGGTGCTGAGTGACACGATCCATAGGATGGTGAACAGGATTAATACACACATGGGAAGCTATCGAACAATACTTTCCGATTTCAGTATAATTAACTGTGACATCATCCATCGTATAGGTGTAATCGCCGATCTTTGATTCAATAATGTTATTATACTGACCAATAGACGTCCATTCGCCTGCGCAGCTATTGATTATATGGCTTGTTACATGGATTAGCGGATCTGCAGAAAGAGTTTCATTTTTTTGAGGACTGTGAATATGCTGCATATGTGTCCGCTCCTTTATTATTGAAATTTTTATTTCTTCTTTCTTTTAAAGCCTCAACTGCCTCCACACCCGGACTTTTAGACCCAAGCCTAATTTCTTTTTCTCCATAATAACCATGGAAATCCGATCCACCCGTCATCACAAGGCCGTATTCAACAGCATATTGTTTTGCTTTTTCTTCTTCATTTGGCCCATGCAACGGATGCCATACTTCTATTCCCTTAAGTCCTGCTTCAACCAATTCCGGAATAGCATCGAAATTATGATACTGTCCCGGGTGGGCAAGAACTGAAACACCACCGGCCTGTTCAATAGCTTTTATCGCTAATCTTGCATCAACATATTCCAATGGCACAAAAGCAATTCCGGGTGCAGTCCCATTTAGGCCACGAGAAAACAGCTCTTTATATAACTCCCCATAAATGGTGTCTGTATATCCGTTTTCAATCAATGCATGCATAATATGCTGCTTATAGACCCCTGTCCCGCCAGCAGCTAGGTTCATTACCTGTTCCCAACTGATCACGTATCCAGCTTGGATTAATCTCTGAACCATAATATATGATGCTTGATGCCGTGCTTCCAATAGAGGGTTACAGATTTCCTGAATTGCGGAATGAGCCTGTTCAATAAAATACCCAAGAATATGAACCCTTGTTTGCCGCTTAAAATCATAAGCCGATATTTCAATACCCGGTATAATTTCTATCCCAAAACGCTCGCCATTAATGATCATCTCTTTGAGGCCCTTTGTAGTATCATGATTTGTAATGGCCAGGTAGCGGACGTCTTCCTGTAATGCTAGCTCAAGAATCTCATTAATTGAAAAAGAGCAATCCGATACATTGGTATGGCAGTGCAAATCTGCTTTCATCATAAACCTCCTCTATAATCCCTGAATTTCGGCGCTGTTTATGAAAATAAGTGTATTAATTCTAATTAAAGCCTACCTTGATGCCATGTTAAACGGGTTAAACTATTGTAAAATTCGTGTAAAAAAACAGTAAGGAGACTTACTGCCTTAATCAAACGTTTGATTAAATGCTTGATAACACGCAAAAAAAGAGTGAACATATCCGTTCACTCCAGAGTCTATTGAATGTTATTTTTCTGATAGTATTGGCCCAAAGCCACTATTGCGCTTCCCATCCGTTCATTTTCGGGAACAATCACCCGTTCAATCCCTTCCTCTCTTAAAGCTTGGGCTGTCACCTTTCCCACTGCAACAGCAACTACTCCGGTAGAGAAGGCATGCAGGATTTCTTGTTCCACTCCTTTTTCCCTGGCAAAGCTCATTAAAAATCTGCCTTGAGGTGTACTTGTAAAATTCACCGCATCTATTTCCCCACTCTGTAATTCAGAGATTAATTGCTCCATCACCTCAGGCTGCGGCGGAACATGTTTGTAAGGAAGTATTTCTTTATAGTCACATTCTTGTTCATCCAGCCAGTCGATTAATCGCGGTGCCGGATCACCATGTAATTGCAGAGCGACCTTGCATCCACTTAAATTATGGGCGGCAAGTTCACGTACCAACCCCGCTGTACTTCCATCGTCATCACGCACAACCGGTGTGATACCCAGCTTTTTAAGAAAATTAACCGTTTTATAGCCACGGGCTGCTATATTAGCTTTCTCTAAAGCTTTGATAAATTCCTTATCCCGGCCCAACTTCCCCGCAATGCTGTACAATGTATCCATTCCAATGCCAGTTGTACAAATTATCCAATCAAAATTGCCTTCTACCAAGGATTTTATATCTGATTCAATATTGGTTTCATCAAGAAAAACGGTTCCCTGAGCAGGACGAAGAACAGGTATGCCTCCTAAATTCTCTACTAATTTACTAAGCTCCTCAGTTTTGCGCTGGCTTACTAGAGCAATTTTTTTGCCTTCTAAACTTTTCAAATAAACTCCCCCGTCGTCATTGTTTTAAATAGTATACATCTTTTATATAAAGCCCTACAATCCTTGTGTCCTTACGGGAATTAAGGAAGTATTTCACTGAATTATTTACTTCACCCTAAATTTAGATGCCTAGCAATAACAATATCCATCCGTTTTCCTCATGATTTCCCATCTTATTCAAAGAACCTTTCTTAATGCCCGAATTATAATAATACTTTAGTTTGATAACACACGATATTGACGTTGCATATATTAATCTTAAAGGAGGGATAAAAGATGGATAGAATAATCCTTGCACTATTAGCCGGTGTTTTAGCCGGATTTTCACTATTAAAGGTCTCTTTCGCAGATACTTTCTTATTTAGCTTAGAGCCGATTTTTACTATCATAGGAGTATTGGCAGTAACAGTGTTTTCATTGGTCCTGATTTTTAAAGCCGTTACAGCGTTATTTAATAAATAACGTTACGGGACTCAGTTTTTATACTGAGTCCTTTTTTGATAGCCAATTAATCTTCTTGCTTCCTAAAATGACGAAAAATACTGTCGGAATTTTCTATATATGTCTTGCAGGGTAAAACCGAATCCACGGAGAATAGTTATTTTAAAACACGCATAAGGAGGAAATATAAATGAAATGGATTAAATCCCTTATCTGTTATTTTAAGGGCAATCACAAGCTTAACATTTATAATCGGACATGCCTTCGATGTGGAAGAAAGAGCGTTATGCAGTAAATAGCTTTCCTTTGAAATCAATGTAGCCGTTTGACTTTCATTTTATAAGAGCGGGATTGCCGCAGGAAAAGGCCTGCTCGGTCACTTCGGCAGGCTTGTTTTTATTACAGCAGGAATTGTTTTGCTATTAGTCACTTTAAGCGGTACACCCTGGCTTCATAAGGTTTAAGAGCTAAATTTTGAATGGATTGCTGTGCGTTGACATCATAATTTGAGATTAATAATTCTTTCTCTGAAAATTGTATTGTTTCAGGAAGGGTAAATTCAGGTGTTTCCTGGCTGAAATTACAAATCACCAACAATTTTTCATTTTCTAACGTCCTTGTGAAGGCATAAATTTCCTCATCATTTTCCATAAGCAAATCATAACTGCCATACACAATGATTTCATTATCTTTTCTTAGCTGAATCAATTTTTTATAATAGTGAAAAATAGAATTTTGATCGTTTAGTACAGCCTTAGCATTGATTTTTTCATAATTTGGATTCACACTGATCCAGGGAGTTCCAATTGTAAACCCGGCATTGGGGCTTCCATCCCACTGTACTGGGGTTCGGGCGTTATCACGGCTTCGTTCATGTATTCCCTTAAATATTTCTTCATTCGATAGGGAACCATCGGTCAAATCGTGGTAGGCATTAAGCGTTTCAATGTCACGGTAATCACTTATGCTATTAAATTTGACATTCGTCATGCCTATCTCTTCTCCCTGATAAATATAGGGTGAACCTTGAAGCATATGGAGACATGTGGCAAGCATTTTACCAGAAATCTCCCTAAATTCTTCAGAATCATTGCCCCACCGGGAGATGGCCCTTGGCTGGTCATGGTTGCTCCAGTACAAGCTGTTCCATCCCTCTGTTTCCAGTCCCTTTTGCCATTTTGTAAAGATTTCTTTAAGCTCGGTCAACTTCCATGCTTTTGGGTCCCATTTTCCAAATTTTCCATCACCCAAACCAACGTGCTCAAAATGGAAAACCATGTTTAATTCACGTCTGCTCTCCCCAGTGTACAGTTTTCCTTGCTCAACCGATACTCCGGGCATTTCCCCAACTGTTATTGTGTCATAATTGCTCAATGCTTCCTTGTTCATTTCCTTTAAAAACTCATGGATCCTCGGGCCATTCCGGAAATATTTGCTGCCTTTTCCATATTTTAACCCTTCAACCACATCACCCTGTGGATATCTTGTATCCTTGGAAATGAAATTAATTACATCCATACGGAAACCATCGATGCCTTTGTCAAGCCAAAAACGCATCATTTCGTATACTTCTTTTCTAAGTTTGGGATTCTCCCAATTCAAATCAGGCTGTTTCTTACTGAACAAATGCAAATAATACTCTCCAGTTTGTTCATCGAATTCCCAGACACTTCCTCCAAAAGCCGCTCCCCAATTTGTTGGAGGTTCTCCGTTTACAGGTTCTTTCCAAATATAATAGTCTCTGTATGGGTTATCCTTTGATTTGCGGGATTCTTGAAACCATGGGTGCTCATCGCTTGAATGGTTGACAACTAAATCCATCATGATTTTTATCCCGTGCTGATGGGCTTCCTCCAGCATCCTGTCAAAATCATTCATCGTACCAAAGTCATCCATGATATCCCGGTAATCGGAAATATCATATCCATTATCATCGTTTGGAGACTTAAAAACCGGTGATACCCAGATAACATCAATTCCTAATTCCCTTAAATATGGAAGCTTTTCCGTGATTCCATTCAGGTCGCCAATTCCGTCTCCATTGCTGTCACGAAAGCTTCTCGGATAAATCTGATAAATAACACTTTCCTTCCACCATGTTTTCTTCATCCTCACTCACTCCAATCATTCTCGATTTTGAATACCAGCCATAGGATCAATCTTGCTGCCGCTTATCATTCCGATATTTCTATCACCTTTATCGTTAAATAATGTGCGGAAGCATATGCCGAATGAAAATCATCCACCTTTACAAAAGGACCGGAAAAGAATCTGATTCGGTTGCCAATAGAACCAGCGGGACTTTCATTTTATTGTTGTATTGATAATATTGTCTTTTAACACCTTTAAATGCAATCAGTCCATTCTCCTTAAAACCGAGATATCACCCCTCCAAACTATTAACATTGTGAACCTAATGGTCCCTTTGTATTGTCGTCATTTTCTCCACATCTCCTATATAGTTTTTTCTTTTATATCACTTAAAATCTCCAAGAGTACTTACTTCTGAAAGTCATCCAGCATAATAAAGAAGCCTTTAAGAAACTCATAAAATATCTTTTCTGTCGGCAGCAGCTGGCGTTCTACGGGAATAATGACACCAACTGTGCGGATAACCTCGGGCTGACTGACCGCGACCTTGACTGTGGAGCGCGGGAGACTATCAATCAAAGTAATTTCTGGAATTAGCGTCACACCGAGCCCTGCGGATACTAATCCTTTTATCGCATCAATATCTTCTCCTTCGAATGACACTGCAGGTTCAAAACCAAGTTGCCCGCAAGCGTTCATAATGATTTCACGTAAAACAAATCCTTTAGGAAATAAAACAAATGAATCATCTCTTAATTCATTTAAGTTTAATGATGTTTTATGTGCCAACGGATGGCTGACTGGCAATAGGGCTACAATCTTTTCTGTAAACAGGATGCTTCCTTCAACCTTTTTTTCTTCTTTTGGCACCGGACCAAGCAGTGCCATATCAATCTCCCCTTTTGCAACTCCATCTATTAGATTACGGTAGGATCCCTGCTTCAGCTGAAATTTTACTTGAGGATACATCTCACGAAAAGCTGAAATGGCAGTAGGCAGCGTATAAGCGGCCAGACTGCTTGGAAATCCGATGCGGATTGTACCGTGCTCCGGATCTAAAAACTCTTCAACCTCCCGCTTCGCATTATCAATTACCTTCATTGCTTTCTGCATATGTTTAAGAAATATTCCGCCTATTGGTGTTAACCTAACATTTCTGCCTTCTCTTATGAAAAGATCGACACCTAGTTCTGATTCAAGATTAAAAACCTGCCGGCTGACAGCGGATTGTGCGACATGTAATGCTGAAGCAGCGTCTGTCACATGCTCTCTTTTAGCAACTTCAATAAAATATTGTATTTGTCTCAGTTCCAACTTTATCAACTCCAATTTTGCTTATATCTCATTTTGGCATTAATTTAATCTATTATCCATATTGGATAGATTATTTTAAATGTCATAAAATAAAATAATAATTTACCAACAATTTAAAATTATTTTTAACATAGAAGGAGAGAAGAGTAAGAAAATGACTACTACCTTAGAAGAAGTTATCCAACCAGAAATACAAGATGCGAAAGACTATGTCAATGAAGTGTACGAAACTGTGAAGAAGCGCAATCCAAATGAAAGCGAATTTCACCAGGCGGTTAAAGAAATTCTTGATTCTTTGGTGCCCGTTTTTGCAAAACATCCAAAATATAAGAATCACGGCATACTTGAAAGAATTGTTGAGCCGGAAAGATTGATTACGTTCCGGGTTCCCTGGGTGGATGACCAAGGAAAAGTACAGGTAAACCGTGGTTTCCGGGTTCAATTCAATAGCGCGATTGGTCCATATAAAGGTGGTTTACGCTTTCACCCTTCCGTAAATGCCAGCATCATTAAATTTTTAGGCTTTGAACAAATTTTGAAAAATTCCTTAACCGGACAGCCAATCGGAGGCGGTAAGGGAGGATCTGATTTTGATCCTAAGGGAAAGTCTGATGGCGAAGTCATGCGTTTTGCTCAAAGCTTCATGACAGAACTCTCTAAATATATCGGTCCCGATACAGATGTACCCGCCGGCGATATTGGTGTCGGAGCCAGAGAAATTGGTTATTTGTTTGGACAGTATAAAAAAGTCCGCGGCGGATATGAGGCTGGTGTTTTGACAGGCAAGGGGCTTGGGTACGGTGGAAGCTTAACACGTACAGAAGCGACAGGCTACGGTGCGGTTTATTTCGTTGAGGAAATGCTGAAAGATAAAGGACTTAGTTTTAAAGGAAGCACGGTTGTTGTATCAGGATCCGGCAATGTTTCCATCTATGCAATCGAAAAAGCAACACAGTTAGGTGCAACTGTTGTGGCCTGCAGTGATTCAAACGGTTATATCTACGATGAAAAAGGCATTAATCTCGACACAGTGAAAAGGCTTAAGGAAGTTGAGAGAAAAAGAATTAAGGAATATGTGGAAGAACATCCTCACGCACAATATGTCGAAGGCTGCTCAGGTATCTGGAATATTCCGTGTGACATCGCTTTGCCATCTGCAACACAAAATGAAATCGACGAAGAATCAGCTAAGACCTTGATTGCAAACGGTGTAAAAGCGATCGGTGAAGGTGCAAACATGCCATCCACACTGAAAGCAATTGATGAGTTCCTGAACAACGGCATTCTTTTTGCCCCGGCTAAAGCTGCAAATGCTGGTGGTGTAGCGGTCTCCGCATTGGAAATGGCCCAAAACAGCGCCAGACTATCCTGGACATTTGAAGAAGTGGATGAAAAACTGCACAAGATTATGGTTGATATTTATCAAAACAGTGTGAAAGCCGCCGAGGAATATGGCTTCACGGGCAATCTTGTAGTTGGTGCGAATATCGCAGGTTTCTTAAAAGTAGCGGATGCAATGATCGCACATGGTGTTATTTAATCAATATACAATACAGAAGGTGTTTCAAAAGTTCGCTTTTGGGACACCTTTTTGTTATTTAAAATTATCTTTTTGATTCTGGGTGACAAAAAAAAGAAGAGCAGTCCCAAATAGTTTATACTGTCTGTTTGATCCCCTACTCTTCTATAAGGCCCATTATATGCATGGGTTATGTGGTACATTTACACAGTGTACTTTTTTTTCATGTTCATCTGCTGATTCCTTTTCCGTTTACGAATCAATTCTTCAAAACCTCCTGAACCAAGTACAACACCAATTAAAATAAAAACAAAGCCTATCAGCTGTGCAGCTGCAATTTTCTCTTTTAGAAAAATTACGGATCCAATAAGGGAGAAAAACGGGCTCAGATTGATGAAGATCGAAGCTTCTGCCGCTCCTACCTTTCCCATTGAAAAGTTATAAAGCATATGCCCTAAAGCGGTAGCAATGACCGCAGATGCAAAAAATAGTGCCCACAGGCCAATTGAAGCATTCTGCATGCTTGCAAGGCCTTCAGGTTCAAGAGCCAGACTGATAAAAAACAGAATGACGGATCCCATTACAAGCATATAACCTGTCATTAAGCGAGGATCAAGGGTTTTTGATACTTTTGCTATAAGCACAAAACTGATTGCTTGTGAAAGAACAGATAGGAATACGGAAACATCACCGGACGCAATGCCATGAAAACCTCCGCCACTTTGCAGCACGATACAGCCAACCCCTGTAATTCCAAGCAAAAAGCCCACTGCCCTAATGACAGTCATTGTGCTCCCAAGGAACAAGACAGCAAGCACCGCAGTTAATATGGGACCCAGACCAAGAATAAGCCCGCCATTGGATGCCGAGGTTTCTGATAATCCCACAGCCAAAAAGTAATGGTGCACGACTACATTAAAAAGTCCGCCAATAAAGACGTAAATGAATTCCTTTTTTGTTAGCATTCTAACCTTTTTAATAATAGAAAGAATAATAAAGACACTGACTCCCCCTAAAAAAATACGAAAAGCCGTCATTGTAACAGGCATGAAATTTGTTACAAGTATTTTTGTCGCAATGACGTTCAATCCCCATGAGATCATGACACAAAATAAAATCAGATAAATCTGTTTTTGTTTCACCTGTTTCACTTCTTTCAAATATGCTATATCCATGATAACAAAAAGGGGGATGATATGAAGTTCTTGTTTGTTTTTTGTTAATTCTGTTATTCTTTGATGTTGATTTCCCGCGATAAGCGATACTCCTGAAAATCGTTTAATAAAGAAAACCCTCAATGCGCCGAACCCTTTAGGTCAATCCCGTGATTGGCGGCAGAGTACGTCCCGTTTCAAGGATACTTTTTAAATTGCTAAGAATTGCTGGCCAGCCATTATTAATGCCAAAGAATCCTTCACTTTCACCAACGAAATCTGCAGGCAGTAAATCTTCGTGTTTGAGCCTTAATTTTACAGTTCCAGCATAAAAGTTACTCTAGGGGAGCGTTCGCATACTGTTTTATCTTCTACCGAGTTAAAAGTATAGGAAAGAAGACGATACGGTTCATTCTTTAATACTTTTCCTGATCTACCACCTTCCCATTCTTGTCTAAGTAAGATATGGTTGAGCCTTCTGACCAATCAGATTGTACTTCTATCCAAACCAGTATTGTTTTGTAACATCATCGCTGTTAGAGCTTCCCGCAGTTTTTCCTGAGTTGTTGCCACGTAAGAACATAAACAATTTTTATATCTATCATTTTATTCCTCCTCAAAACTTTTTTCCGATTTACTCCATACTTCAACCCGTAGCCCGCTTATGCTTAAACGGTTTAACAAAAACATTACACAGCAGTTATTCTACATACGGATTTTCACGGAATTCTCACGGAATTAATTTTATCTTCACGGAAATCAGTAATCTATAGATTTACCAAAAAGGACCTCTTGGAATGAAGGCCATTGGGGGAAACACATAAATATTTCGGCTAAATCTGATTTACCGGGATTTTTTTATTGCTGTTAAGCGAACTTTAATAGATGGTGACGACAAATTGCGCCTGTTTAGCTGTGAAAGGTCTTTATTTATCCCGACTCAGATTTGCATAATGGATTATTCATACTGTTCCTCCACATGTGACGCCCCTGTTTAAGTAAAGGAGAGCAGCCTTTTAAGGCCTCTTCCCCATTTTTAAATAATAAGGGCGAAGGTTAAGCCCGGACTCTCCAGCGAATTTTGCAATGACCGCACACTGAAATTCAATTTTCAAAGATTTTCAGGTGGACTTTCCAATTAAGGAATCGTTTGAACAAACAAAAATGTCTGCATTCTCTGTGACATGACGCCTTACTTGACCTTGCCTAGCTCGTCCAGAAATGCCGGTCTTCTAATATACTGCTGTGTTAACCTCCCTATTAATGCCTTAGCATTTTCACTTCCACAAGCTTTTTTATATATTTTGATAATCCGGCACACTGCTTTATACTTTTTCCTGTCCGATGCAGCCTCTGAGGATAGTTCTATTAAGTTTATAAATATCTCGCTTACTTCTTGAGGGTATTCTTTAGTAAGGTAAGGATAATGCTCGGTTATAGACATAATGTGACGCCTGCAGTATTCCAGCAGCTTTGCAGTTTGTTTTTCTTCGATTAGAATTTTTTCATATACTGAAGATGTATGTCGTACCTCAAAGGCTTCCAAAATATTTTTCAATACTCTTTCCCATTGCTGTGGCTGATATAGTTGTTTTAGCTTTACATAATACTCGTAATCTTGACCTAAGAGTAGTCCCATGGCCAATTCACGCTGCTTTTCTACATGCCCCATTTTCCCATAGATTTCATACAAAATTTCCCGCCACTGCTTGACAAGCCCTCGATATTGGCTATCCGACTTCTCTCCGTCAATACATAACCGTTCTGCTTCCTGAAAATCTTCTCGTTCCAATGCGATATGAATCGCCTTTTCACGAAATTCACTATGGTGAATATTTTGCCAGATAAATTGCTCAGCTTTTTCGGACCCTTCACAGGATTCTATGATATCCAGCTGAAGGAGCTTTATATTTGAAATGTTATGATCACCACTCCAAGATGAACCGTCAAATTTCTTAAGCATCTTCTCAAGGTGCTTCATGACTTTGTTGCGCAATTCAGGGATACCGGCAAAGCGTGTGCAGACTTTCAAGAGGGCATCACTCCATTCTTCCCACCCATCATAGCGTTTGTGAAGTGCCTCCTTAAAAATCGAATCAAACACCCTTTTTTGTTCATCTTCTTTTAAGGAGTATATTCCTCTCAATACTGCATTATCAATCAGGTCAATACTTCCATAAATTACTTCACCAAGATTCCCATCAGAATCATCACAGTACTGAATCATTTCTACCACAATCGATAGGACAGCAACCGAAAGATTGACTGTACTCTCAATCTTCCCCTCTTCCATTCTATTGGAAGCGGTTTGCAGCGTTTGATGGGCTCCCTGAAGCGCAAGAGAAACATCCCTCCACTCGATAAACCCTCTTCGTTTATATGGCCGGATAGATTCCTTGATCAATTTCTTCGCAGCTGTAATTTCATCATCGGTCTGCACATATTTCAGCATCAGCTTCGACTCAATTTCCGGATATTCTTGCATTAACTTCACAACAAGGTTCACGAGATCCTCGCTTGACTGCTTAAGAAGAATCGTTTTCAAGTCTGTTTTCGTGTAAGGAACCTTGCTATCTTTTGGTTTTTTTCTTCTCTCTCTTAAAGCTAAAAAAACTGCTGCCTGGTGTTTACAAAAGTCACCCTCATATGGACAAACACACCATGTATCGATTATTTCTTCATTATAATCAAGATAGACCTCTACCGAATAGATTTCAGATCCATCCACACTAGCCGTATAATGGCCCTTTTCGGTTTCTTCCAAAGATAAAATATGGCCGTTTTTGTAATAATCCTTCCCGCGCTTTAGGATTGTATCTTTAAAAGACTGTTCGAAATTAAAAAGATCCATTATATAGTTCCTCCCCTAAGAATGAATTAAATCATTTGAGATTAATCCAAACACAAAAACAAGTTCTCTTTAGTATTCTTATCCGCTAATTTCAAGGAGATTAATAGTAGAAAAACTATAATTGTATGAAACCCCTATTTTACTTATTATTTTACATCTGTTATACAAAATTCCGAAATAAGAAGCTTTTTAAATCAAAAAGGGAATCCAATAAACGGATTCCCTCTCTTTATCTTCCTCTGGTATCGCCGCCGCCGAGACCTGCCGGACCAGCCGCATTTCTGTCGTTAAATTTGCTTTTACCTTGACCTTGTTCTTGGCGGGATGTTTTTTCATACTCTACATCCTGATCCATGTCTCTTGCTTTTTTTAATAGCTCATCATTTCCATTGCTCATAGGATTTCACCTCCACCCTTATTTTGCCCTTTTATTTGTATGCTAACTCTTTCCCTTTCAAAAGCTCTTTTTAACGACGCAAGAATGAGCGCGAACGGGAGGATATTCACTCATTAATTGATTCAGCAGCATATCTTTTGTAATTTCGAGCTCATTAACATCCCTGTTTAACACATCTCGCCCTCCCCTTCTTAAATTAGACGAATATCCCAACAGTTTTAACCCATGAAATTTTACATTTATTTAAATTTATTTCTAGTTAATATAAGTTTAATACTTCCAGGTTACGTGAAAAATACCATTAGAGAACCAAAAAATATCTACTGGAGATGGAGGAGACATCATGAAACTTCTATGGAAATCCAAATTTCTGACAGCCGGGCTGGCTGCAAGTTTAGCATTAGGATTAGCTGGCTGCGGAGGAAATCAAGATCCGGCACCTGAAGAACCAAACAGTAATCAAGAAGACCAAAAGCTTCAGAAGAGTGAAATAAAAGAGTGGAAAGAGGATCAAGAAAAGGTTGAAGACGGAGTAGAGGAATTACACAAAGAACATAATGATACTGATACAAAAAACCCAAATGTACCAAATGATCCAGCTAATCCGGAAGAAAAGCAGGAGATGGAGCAGAATGAGGGTTATGCTGGCTAGCATGGGCTTAGAATGGTACGCATAGTCAATACAGTAATAGAATTGCAGGCTTATAGAACATACGATCTTAACTTCAAGCCAGCATTACTGATGAGGTACCCAAGCAACACCAATATGATTAAACGCCTGAGTTTAGAAAATAAACTCAGGTTTTTTATGTTTGTAAAACGACTGCAGTTCATTTTTATGTAATCAAGATGATTTCCAACCATTTTTATTTTTTCCCCTATTATTAATAAGACAAATATCCTATATGTTATGCCTGGGTTTTGTTATAATGATATATTGGTATGTCTTTAGTTATAAAGTCATTATTTAGTTTATTAAGCTCATAATTTTCTGCAATCTTTTTGATTTAATTTGGTCCTTTAAAATGTGTAATCCATTAACAACGAGGGAGAACGTATTACTAATGTCTAAAGGAAAGATTATATTAATATATATTTGTTTTGGAATAGTATGGGTTTTTGGGACTGATTATTCCATTGATAAACTAATAGCAGATCGAAAGTTATCTTTGATTATTCAAGAAATAAAAGGCTTATTGTTCGTCCTGTTCACAGGATTGCTGCTTTATTTTTATCTTGCTAAAAGTGAAAAACTGTCGAAATTGAAGGAAGAGGAGCGCCGGCTTCATACCTTGATCAACTCCATGGTCGATTTTGTCAATTTCAAAGATGGCGAGGGGAGATGGATTGAAGCAAATGAATTCGGACTTAAGTTGTTCCAATTAGAAAACATCGATTATAAAGGAAAGAAGGATTCTGAGCTTGCCAATTACTCTGGATTTTTCAAAGAAGCGCTAAGTTTTTGTGAGGTTTCAGATGAAGAGACATGGCAAAATAAGACGATAAGCAGATGCGAAGAAAATGTGCCATTGCCGAATGGTGATATAAAAACATTTGATACAATCAAGGTTCCTTTATTTCATCAAAATGGTTCAAGGAAAGGACTCGTTGTAATTGGCCGAGACATCTCCGAAAGAGTGGCAGCGGAAAAAAAATTATCCGAGAAGCAGCAGAAATACCAATCATTGTTTAAATATAATCCTGATCCAGTCTATATGATGGACTTAAAAGGTTTCATAACCAACATTAACCCACAATTTGAATCCATATTCGGCCTTCCCCATGACGAATTGGTCGGCACTTCTATTTCTGATTATACTTTTCACTCCGCAGAAGAAAAAGATAGGTTAATGGAATCTTTTTTACATGTGATAAACAATAAAACCGGCATTAATAGTGGTGATATAAGGCTTCAAACAATAAATGGGACTAGGATATTTGCCTGCACTTTTGTTCCAATGAT
The DNA here is from genome assembly GCF_003429095.1 of Peribacillus saganii. Classification (GTDB taxonomy): domain Bacteria; phylum Bacillota; class Bacilli; order Bacillales; family DSM-1321; genus Peribacillus; species Peribacillus saganii. The sequence goes on along the minus strand of NZ_QVTE01000030.1, from coordinate 105,125 downwards.
GATAGATGATGAGCTAGCAGGAATCATCAGTTACGCAAAAGATGTTACGCAAATACGGGAAACCCAAGAGATACTTCGAAAAACGGAAAAGCTTTCTGTGGTTGGTGAGCTTGCCGCCAGTGTGGCCCATGAAGTTAGAAATCCGTTGACCTCCCTCAAAGGGTTCGTTCAATTGCTTCAAACCAGTGAAGACGAGTACAAGCATTATTATTCGATCATGCTCAGTGAACTGGACCGAATAAATCTGATAGTTAGTGAGCTGCTAGTGCTCGCAAAACCGCAGGACCTACAATATGAAAAGCATAGCGTAATTCACCTTATGACGGATGTGAAAGCACTGCTAGAACCTCAAGCTAATATTGATGGAGCAAGGATATCCATGGATATTAAAGACCCGCTTCCATTGATATCCTGTGAAGCAAACCAATTAAAGCAAGTGTTTATCAATATTATCAAAAACTCTATTGAAGCCTCCAGCCAAAATATTAATATAGTTTTTGAGCAGAATGAGGAGTGGATTTACATTAACATTAAGGATGACGGCTGCGGAATGGAGGAAGACCGGATAAAGCATTTAGGTGAACCCTTCTATTCTTCAAAAGAAAAAGGTACCGGTCTTGGGTTGACCGTAACCTATCGTATTATTGAAGCCCATCACGGAAAAATTTCCTTCAATAGTGTACTCGATCAAGGCACTGAAGTGAAGATCCTGCTGCCAATCGGCTAAACAGGCATATAGGCGTCCACACATTGTGTGGACGCCTATTTTTCATGATAAGATGAACAAAAGGAGTTGAGGTTAAGTGAAGAGCGAAATCATTGAAAGATTTGTTTCTTATGTAAAAGTAGATACGCAATCAGATGAAAATAGTGAAACCACCCCTTCTACATCCGGGCAGCTTACTTTAGCTCGCACGCTGGTTGACGAATTAAAAGAGATTGGAATGCAGGAAGTTACAATGGACGAAAACGGGTATGTTATGGCAACTCTTCCTCCAAATACTGAAAAGCAGGTTCCTACAATTGGATTTTTGGCACATGTGGATACTGCTACTGATTTTACAGGGGCCAACGTTAATCCTCAGCTCGTAGAAAACTACAGTGGAGAGGATATTACATTAAATGATTCATTACATATTGTCTTATCTCCACAGGACTTCCCTGAACTGTCGAATTACAAGGGCCATACATTGATTACAACAGACGGGACTACACTGCTTGGCGCTGACAATAAGGCCGGAATTGCTGAAATAATGACAGCAATGAAATATTTAATTAATCATCCGGAAATAAAGCATGGCAGAGTAAGGGTTGGGTTTACACCGGATGAGGAGATTGGCCGAGGCCCGCATAAATTTGATGTCACCGCATTCAATGCCCAATTTGCTTACACAGTGGATGGCGGTCCGCTTGGTGAATTGGAGTATGAGAGTTTTAATGCAGCAGCAGCAACAATCACCATTAAAGGCAACAACGTTCATCCGGGTACAGCAAAAGGAAAAATGGTGAATTCTGCAAAGATAGCCATGGAATTAAACAAAATGCTCCCAGCTGAGGAAGCTCCAGAATGGACTGAAGGTTATGAAGGTTTCTATCACCTAATTTCGATTAACGGCGATGTTGAGCAAACAAAGCTTCACTATATCATTAGGGATTTTGACAGAGAAAACTTCAATAAACGAAAAGCGACGATTGAACGTATTGTGGATCAGCTGCGCGATCTCTATGGAACAAACAGCTTTACCCTTGATATGAAGGATCAATATTATAATATGAGGGAAAAAATTGAACCGGTAAAGCAAATAGTGGACTTCGCCTATGAGGCAATGGAGAACCTTAATATCAAACCGGACATCAAGCCCATCCGCGGCGGCACAGACGGTTCCCAGCTATCCTACATGGGACTGCCAACTCCGAATATTTTTACAGGCGGCGAAAACTTTCACGGCAAGTATGAATATGTCTCTGTCGACAACATGATTAAAGCCACCATGGTTATCGTTGAAATTATTAAGTTATTTGAACAAAAAGCATAAATCATAGGTATTCAGGTCCCCGTCGGTGCAATTTATGCGAGGAACCTGTCCCCTATTTATCTCCTATCCTCCAAATAAGCAACTCAACTGCACTGAGGCTTTACTTACAATAAACCTATTTAATCAAACGTTTAATTAATACTCCATTACAAACACAAACAAACACCGGAGTGTTCGTTACTTATTATAACAAAGTTAAGCTGGAAGATTTAAATGCCACGAAACACCAAAATTCTATGCCACCCAGTCAAATTTATTACTGAATGAATAAACATCTAATGGCATTCTAACCTGCTATGAGCAATCCTTTCTTTTAAACGTTTAAAGAAGCTATAATTGAACTATCATGATTGTCGGAGGTTTTGAAATGTATGATAAGGATAAAGAATTGTATGACTATATAATAAATAATTCCGCCAATATTAGTTCACAATGGTTTGGTGAAAGAACTCATATTAAGGGATCTATATATTCTAAAGATGCCGATTTATCAATTGAACAAAAGCTGAAAGAGCAGCATAAATACACTATTGATTTAATAGCAAGCGGTTTTTTGGATGATAGAAGTATTTTTCAAGATAAAATGAAAGAATGGACGAAGTTTGTTGTTACAAGCAGGATTGAGTACGACACGCCAATATTTGAAGTATTGCAAGCTCTTAGCAGGACAAGAAGAATCATTTGGGGATTTGTAGAGGATTATATAAAGGGAACAGAAGAGATTGACAAACAGGATGTGCTCAGATGGAATTCCATATATAATACAACCTTGGACACGTTAATCAATGAATTCTCAAGAAGCTATTATAATGCCACAACGCATAAATTAAAGGTCCAGCAGGAGCTCATTGATGAAATCAATAGTCCAGTTATTCCCGTTGTGGATGATGTGGCGGTTTTGCCACTGATTGGGCTTATTGACGAATCTAGAGCAGAATCTATTTTGCAATCCATACCTGATAAATGTGTTAGAAAAAATATAGCTCACCTTGTAATTGATGTTTCAGGCGCAAATTATTTGGATACATCAGTTGCTCACAGACTGTATCAGCTAATAAATGTAATCAGTTTGCTTGGAATAAACTCAATCATAGCCGGTGTCCGGCCTGATGTAGCTCAAACTGCCATAAAATTAGGTATAGACTTTAGCCATTTAAAAACATTTAGCGATTTAAAACAGGCACTCCGGCATTTTGGGGTAAGGAGATAGAATTAGGATTGATCATAGATACAATAGAGCTGTTTATAAGCCCCCCTACAATTGCTGAACAGGTTTGTATATTCGTTTTAGAATAGAATTATTTATTAAGGAATTGCAAACAGCATCACAAAAAACGTATTCAAAAAAAAGGATGGACACCGAATTTTTACTTTCTTGAACACCGGTGTCCATCCTTTTAAATTACGAGATTTTATAAACATTCATTAGGCTTTTTGTTTGCCTGCACAGATCATTTACTTGCACCACAGAATGATTATAGCTTATGGATTATCAAGGGGAATATTCTTGCCAAAACAGTTAGGGGTCTAAGTTGTTAATTGTTCCATTTGTTCCCGAATTGATTCAATATCACCTAAATTAACTACTAATTTTTCCAGGTTCAGTAAAGTGACAAATCCAGTATCAGTTTGTATTACTCCTGATAGATAGGTCACATTTGCAGTTACCAGGCCATTTACTTCGTTTATGTCTTCTGAAAGTACATCTACGATTTCTTTTGCATCCTCAACAATGATTCCAACGATAGAATCATTGAGATTCACTAGGATAATTTTATTGCTGTTACTCTTTTTAAACGGTTGGTTAAATAGTATTTTCGCGATATCTAAAACAGGTATCACCTTGCCGCGAACATTTGTAATACCCGACATATAATCTGGCACTTGAGGCAATTTGGTTAGGTCCAGCATTTTTTCAATCGAACTGACACTGGAAACCGGGATACCATATTGTTGTTTACCTGCCTGAAACACCACATACTTCTCAGATTCCATTATATTACCTCCTTTTGACACTCTTTTGGTTTATAGGATTTAGCAGTATTCGCTATGATGATATTGCCATTGAAAAAATTACAGCTTAAATTGAGAAATAACTTCTTCAAGATCGATTGCCATTTTTGCCAGCTCTTGTGCCGCATAAGATACATCTTCCATAGAGGCACTCATTTGCTGAGAGGATGCTGCCACATTCTGAGAATGTTCATTCACATCTACAGAAGTCTTAGCTACATTTTCAATATGGCTAACAACTTCCATTATTCGGTTTTTCATCTTTTCCATCGCTGAGCCCACTTCTGATATATCAGTGGATACAGCCATAACGGACTCTTTAATCTCTCCAAAGGCTACACCACTTTCGTTAATAAGCAGTAATCCTTCTTTTGCAGAACTCGAGCCCTTATCTACAAGTTTCATAGATTCGTGGATACCATCCTGTATATCAATAATAATATCATTTATTTGCAGTGCTGATTGGCTTGATTGTTCAGCAAGCTTTCTTACTTCATCTGCCACAACAGCAAAGCCTTTGCCGTGGTCTCCAGCTCGAGCTGCTTCTATGGCAGCATTCAGTGCCAATAAATTTGTTTGTTCTGAGATAGACTGTATCATCAAACTCATTTGGCTGATTTTGTTCGACTTTTCATTCAGTTCACTTATTTTTTCAGCTGAGGAAGAGACATTCTTATCAATTTCGTTCATTTGCTGTACTGTTTTATCTACAACATCACTGCCTTGTTTCGCTGCTTCCGCAGAGTGATTAATAGAATTACTGACATTCATCATGCTTACTGATACATCTTCAACATGCTTAGTCACTTCATTAATAATTTCTACTGCATCCTCCATAGCGTCGTTCTGTTCGTCCGTTCCTGCAGCAACACTTTGAATAGATTCAGATATTTGATTGGATGCTTTTTGGTTTTCTATTGAACCTGCTGCCAGCTCCTCTGAAGTTGCCGATAACTGTTGAGTTTCACCGGCAATTTTTGTAATGACTTCTTTGAGGCTATTAGCCATGATATTGTAATTCTGGGCCATTTCCCCGATTTCGTCATTTGCCTTTATAGTAACTCGTTGAGTGAAATCACCTTTAGACATAGCTAAGGATAAACTACTTATTTTGTTGATGTCACCTGTAATTCTCAAGCTCATGTAAATAGAAACCAATACTGCTGCAACAGCCACAATTGCGCCAATTAACAAGAGTGCCCCGCGAATGTCATCTGCTGCTGCAGACAATTCACTCTTTTCAATAACAGCTATGTACTTCCAGCCTTCATTATCCGAACTAACTGTATTTAGCATATAATCTTTCCCGTTAATTTCCGCTTCAAATGTCCCATCTTTTTTTAAATCCTGAAGTTCTGGAACCTTTAGCTCAGAGATTGGTTTGAAATTTAATTTGGGATTTTGTGGATTAGCAAGAATTGTTCCATCACTTTGCGTTAAAATAACATAACCATTCTTACCGATTTTAATGTCCTTGATTATGCTTGTCAGACCTTCCAGACTAACATCTAGCCCCAGCACACCTATCTGCTGTCCATTTTGTTCAATGGTCACCACGTTACTTACGATAATTCCTTCTTGTCCAGTAGCCGCGTAGGCACTTGTCATCGTTACTTCACCTGGCTTCTCGGCTGCTTTGGTGAACCAAGGCCGTTCTCGAGGATCAAAACCTTGTGTCGTAGGTCCTTCAGGATACTGGATATACCCTCCAGCAGACGTTCCCATATAAACATAAGCTGCAGTCGGATGCGTTTTACCAAATTGGGAAAACACTTCATAAATGCTCTTTTCTTTAGTTCCATTTTGGGATGGGGTCATTTCGATCGAATCACCAGCAGTTTCATCAACTGCTGCATAGGAGGTGATACTGTTATCAGCACTTTTTACCGTTGGATTAGTTGCTAACAACTTTGCATTTTCTCTAATAGATTCAAAATACATTGAAATCGCATTATCAACCTGTTTAATTTCCCGTTCACTGGACCTGATATATGCTTCCTCAGTAGTGTCACTGACATTATTATTAACGAAGAAACCAATGAATAAGATAGGTATTAGTGACAGTAGTAACGAATATATTAATAGTTTTGCTTTAAATGAGAACTTCAATTTTTTCATAACAAAACCTTCCTAACGCAGGAAAAAGCAAAAATAATTCCTGTTCCGTTTATTTTTCAGCATTTGTCTCCGTATCGTGTTTGACTTGCAAGCAATCTTTTTTATTAAACATCCCCCTTATTAAAAGCAAACAAAAAATGGCCAATTCCAAAGAAGATGGAATAGCCATTCTAAGATTAGGACTACTCGGCAACCTGGCAATCATAGTTCTATTATTAGAACCTTAGACCCAAAGCTTTGCGTCCTTACCTTTCGATAAGTTTGCCTTTATCTAAATTAATAGTATTATTTTCGTGTGATATATTACCCATTCTGAACAGTAGAATTTATAATATACCATACTGTGAAAAATTTCAACAACAAAAGTATGCTGTATTCTTATTTTTAATGTTAACAAGGGCTGTGGAGAATCCCTTTCAATCATAAAACAAAATTCCCATACAATTGATTTTTCAGGAGGATTACAGTGAAAAAGACGGTTAAAGTGGTTGCATCGATGATCGAAAATGAACATAATGAAATACTATGCGCTCTAAGGTCCCCTAACATGCTAATCCCGAATATGTGGGAGTTTCCTGGCGGCAAGGTTGAAAAGGACGAGGATATTTACACCGCAATAGTTAGAGAAATTGAAGAAGAGCTGCGATGTAAGGTCGAAGCAAAAGGGCTATTCCATGAACACACTCATGAGTACGGCACATTTATCATTAACTTGAGTGTGATTACATGCAATATTATCGAAGGTATTCCTGTTGCAGCTGAGCACGCAAAACTAATTTGGCTTAAGCGGGAAAGTCTTTGTTCGTTAAAATGGGCTCCTGCTGACATACCTGCTGTGAAGAAATTAATGAATGGGCAGTAGTTTTATCCTCTATAGGATTGGTAGTGAATAAACCCAACCGTCATTTTCAAAGCCTTCATTTTGAACTCTTGATTAACACCTCCCCTCTCCAGGCTTATTAACATAAATAAAGCATACAAGGACATGATAAGGCAGGAGGTGAAAAAAATGAAAACGAAGGATGACTTTTCAGAAGGTGCAAAAGTGACAAAGGATAATCAAACGTTTGCTCCTGAAAGCGGAAATGAGAAAAACAAAAATCAGCAAGCCAGTGGATCATCAGGCAGTGGGAATAACGGGAGTAAATAATCACCTGTGAATAATAAAGCAGCGAAGTCTATCATTTGATAGACTTCAAGTAAATTCATTATTAAAAAGAATCATCTCTAGTAGTTTTATCTAACGACCACATTTCTAACTTCAACCATTATCCGTTTAAAAATAACCAAAATTACCCCAAAACAATAGATATTTGTTTCTATTAAATCCTCAAATAAAATAGAGTAGAATGGGCTTAATAGTCTTTCTATTCAGGCTATTAAATTTTTTTTGAGGGATAATATGAATTTGAAGAAAAAAGTTCTTGTCTTTTCATTATCAGGTATAATAGCGTTTGGCGGATCAACAGGAATTTCGATACCGGTAAATGCTGTTGGCGAAGGACCGGACCCCGGTAATGGTTCAGTTCAAACTTCAATCCTACATACTTATGAAAGCATGGTCGATTATCTTAAAACTCAAGATAGCAAACAAGGTGCAATGGAGCTTGAGGTTATCGGAAAGACTGTAAAAGGCCGTGATATTTACCTCGCTAAATACAATTCAAATCCAAAGAATCCTACCATTTTATTTTTAACCCAGCAGCACGGAAATGAACAGCTGACAACAGAAGGTCACTCGAATTTATTAAGCACCTTGGCACAAACAAAACCAAGGGTCTTCTCGATAAAGTAAACATTCTTGTCATCCCTATGCTTAACGCTGATGGTGCAATGGGAGATGTGAACTTCTCCCTTGAAGATTATCATGCCGATGGCGATCGCCACTTGACTCGCTATAATGCAAACAAAATTGATTTAAACCGTGAACATGATAAAGCAACCAGCGAACTGGAGATTGAAATAAAATCCTTACACGAAAATGTATTCACAAAATACCAAATCGACTATATGATCGATCTGCATCACCAAGGTTCCTTAAGTGAGACAGAAGGAGAACTTGTGTCAGGTTCGATAATGCAAATGTAAAACCCGAAGTTTTAGAACGATCTAAAAAACTTGGTGCTGTCGTTTATAACTCTATTGAAAATACGGGCTGGGGCCATATAGGAAAATATGTTGGCGGATCAGGTGAAAATATTGGACGTAACGAAGCAGAAGTACGCTACGATATCTCAACTCTTTTGTTTGAAATGCGCGGAATGTCCGATCACTATAATGAGAGCTATGCACTAGGTCAAAAGAGCAATGGCTATTTAATAAAGCAAACCGTTACAACATTGGATTCTACAGTTAGAGCAAATGCGGATGGATCAATCGAAACGGTTGATACAAGCTTTTGGAATACACTACCGGAGCAAAAGAGCCATCCAGGCGAAGAATCAGAATAATATATTGATACCCATCCCTGCATCCTGCAGGGATGGTTTTTTCTATTGGCTACTGTTAAAGATTTTTGTAGAATTGTTAAAAGACATTATTTTCCATCCTCTCCTGGTGCGCTGAATGCTTGGCTAAAGGGAGAGTTTAGACGAAGAAGACGTATTAATATTAGATAAAAATCAAGTTTACAAAAAGATATAGCAAATTACAAAAAGATATAACAATATTCAATTGTATGATTAAAGGATATAATCAAAAGTAAAACAGTGACTTGGAGGGAGAGTTATGAATTCGTTTTCAAAGGTTGCTAATTATCTGACTATACACGCCGAATCATTAGCAATTAGAGTCGTTGATGATATTGTCCAAAGACTTGAGCTTGCACTTTCTAAAGAAGATTTAAAGTATTACTACAGCGTTTATACTGACTTTATAACGTTTTCGGCAGAAGGCTTAACCTTAAATGAATATGAAGTCCCGCCAGGTTTTTTGGAAATGAGCCAAAAAAACGGCGAAAGGCAAGCAGCCCTCAAGGGCAGAATATCAGGAATAATAGGACGCTATCCCCAAATTCGTTTCGGTCTTATTGAACAAATCTCGAAAGTCTCCTTAAAGCATGGCGTTACAACTGAGGAAGCTATTGAAATAAATAAACGAGTTAACTATATGCTTGATACCACCGTTACTCAGACCATACTTGCTTTTGAACGGCAGACCGATAGTGTTATAGATGAAAGAGAAAGAGAATTAATTGAAAAACAAAAAGCTATTAATGAATTATCAGCCCCTATTGTACCTATCCATGATGGCATTGCCATTCTTCCTTTGATTGGCAACATTGAACCTGAAAGGGTTGAACATATCTTCAACAGGGTAATACCGGAAATTCCTCGATTAAAGGTTAAGTATCTTATCATGGATTTTTCGGGAATTCTTACTATTGATACATACGTTGCAAGTCAGTTATTTAAAATTAATGATGTTCTCCGGTTATTGGGGATCAATATGGTTTTTACTGGTATTCGGCCAGATTTATCGATAAAATCTGTTACTGCAGGAATTGATTTTTCATCCATTAAGACATACGCATCTGTGTTACAGGCGATAGAAGTCATAAAGTAATATATTAAATTGATCCCACTAAAAACATCTGTAGACCCATTGGTCAACTAAATCAAATAAAAATGGTCAACCAGAAATCTGGCTGACCTTATATTATACAAACGGGTGCTATCGGACTTATGTTGGGTATATATCCATTGATGAGATATCACAGTAACGTTTGAAAACTTCACTGTATTTCAGGAAGGTATTATTCAACGATTTATATGATTTGTCTGTTAAAAACATGGCGCCTTGTTAAATCCCAATTAAAACAGGTATAAGTGAAAATCCCCATATTAATGTGATCCATGCAGCGAAAATCATGGCCAGGGAGGAGAATGTCGCTTCTTGTTCTCCATAATCCAGCGCTTTATTGGTGCCTGCTCCATGTGCGCCCATCCCAAGGGCAAGTCCTTTGGCAATTGGTGTTTTAATTGATAGCCACCTAATCACCATGGGGCCGACAACAGCGCCGATTACACCGGTCAGGATTACAAAGACAGTTGTCAAAGTGGGCACCCCTCCTATTTCTCGTGAGACTTCAATCGCAAATGGAGTGGTTATCGATCTTGGAAGAATGCTTGTAATAAAGTCATATTTTAAATGAACCAATTTAGATAAGCTATAGGTAGAAAATATTGCTGCAAGAGTTCCCGCCGTAATGCTGACGATGATAGTACCCATATATTTTTTAATGATAGTCAAGTGTTTATAGATAGGAATTGCAAATGCAACAGTTGCAGGCCCCAGCATGTGCGTAAGCCATTTGGATGCTTCAAGATATTGATTTGCCGTTACATGCATCAAGCTTATGAGACCAATTAATACTATAGGTGCAAGTAATAAAGGCTGAAAGACCGGGATTGCCCACTTCGAGTAAGCTTTTTTAGCCATACGGTAAACAAGGTAGGTAATAATCGTAAACAACAGAGTCATAGAACATCACTTCTTTTTCTGGCAGAAATTTTTTCCGCGGTAATGGAAGTGACACCCATCACAATGATGGTGCTGACTCCAATCAACAATACAATTCCAATTCCCTGCAAACTCAAAATGTCATCATAATTTACGATTCCAACGGCTGATGGAATGAAGAAAAGCAACAATTCAGCCATGAGCCAATTTGCACCTTGTTCCACCCATTCCAGTTTAATCAATTTCAATTGCAGGGCCAGGAAGAGAAAAATAAGACCAAACATGGAGGCCGGAATTGGAAGCGGGACAAAATGTTTGAATAATGCACCGGCGAAAAGAAACACATGTATAAATAATACCTGAATGATAATAACTCCAAGTTTCATCGTTATGTCCTTTCTGCAGCTGGAAAAACAATTTGATGCTTTCCCTGCTTTGAAATTTGTATTCTAATATAATGTTACGACGGTTTTTGCCATTCGTAAAATACATATTCAGAATAAAATACATAACGATTAATTATAATGGGTTATCTTCCTTTCATTTAAAATAAATTCAACAAACATCCTCGCTGCATTTGAGAGATAACGATTCTTTTTAGTAATAACAGCCAGTTTCCATAATACTGCGGGTTTTAATCCAATTATTCTTAATTCGTTATGAAACACCCTGTTGCAGATAGGTTCAGGCAGAATTGTAATCCCTAAATTTGCAGCTACCATCTCAGACATAAAGTCCCATTGAGAGCTTTTAAATAAAATTTTCGGTTCAAAACCCTCGGAAATAAACAGATTTCTCATAATATCATGTAAAGCAAATTCTTCACTATAAAATATAAATTCCTCATTAATCAATTCATTAATACACACATTGTCCCGGGAAGCAAAGCGATGCTCACTGTTCACAAGTAGCTTCATTTCCTCTTCGACAATAGGAAAGACATTAAACTCCTGATCATCAATGGGCTGTACAGCGACCCCCAGTTCAATTTCACCCTCCTCCACACTCTTTACAACCCGCGCTCCACCATACTCAGTAATATTCATTTCGATGTTCGGGTATTTTTGATGAAACTTCGCCAACACCTGAGGAAAGAATAGACTGCCAATAAAAGGGGGGAGACCTATATTGATCTTGCCTCTTGTTAAGTTCGTCATATCATTCAAGGTTGTCGACATCTCATCAACAAGGACAGCCATTTTCTGAGCATACTCCATCACAACCATTCCGGCGTCCGTAATTTCACTTGTTTTATTTGTGCGAATAATTAATGTCATACCCAGTTCTTCTTCTAATCCCATGATCATTTTACTTAAGGCCGGCTGAGAAATATGCAGAGATTCTGCAGCTTTCGTAATGCTCTTATGCTTTGCAACCTCTAAGAAATACTTGAGTTGCCTTAATTCCACGGTGAACACCTCCGTTTGCTTTTTACCAGGACAAAAAATCCTAGTTACAAGTGAAATGTACGAGCTGTATATGCGCAACCCCCTCTTCCGCTTAGCAACACTCATCTTTTTCTTCAATTATAAGGTTATTAGTTTCCGAATAAATCGACTGTTTTACTCAAGAGTGCTGTTGTAGTTACTCTCCGTTATAGTGTCTTTCATTTACGCTATAAGGAGCTGATCGGTGATTACTAATGTATCTTCCACTTTCGTTTTGTTTATATTCATTATTGGGCTTAGCTATATATTCCTTCGGGTCGCGCTGCCATTTTGATGGCAAGTTGTCCTCTGCAAATTTTTATTATAAATAAACTTTACTAAATACACTTATACAAGGACAATTATTTAAAAAAAGAGAAAAATTTTTTAGGAAAGGAAGGAGATATTTTTTGATACGGAAGGCCTTAATTAGTGACTTGCCAGAAATGCTGGAAATCTATAATCACGCAGTCTTAAATCTTACGGCAACCTTTGATTTAGAGGAACAGAGTCTGCAGGAAAGAATAACTTGGTTTGAGAAATTTGGCGAAAGCTACCCTCTCCTAGTTGCCGAACTGGATGGTGGAGTTGCCGGTTACTGCGGTTTATTGCCATATAAAGAGAAGGCTGCATACGCAAAGACCGCAGAGGTGTCAATCTATCTTTCAGAAGATCACCGCGGGAAAGGGATTGGTACTTCTCTAATGAAGGAAATTTTACATAGAGCATTTCAGCTTCAATATCATACGGTAATCGCTGTTATTACCAGTGGAAATATAGTTAGCGTAAAGCTTCACGAAAAATTCGGCTTTGAGTTGGCCGGAAGGTTCAAAGAGGTTGGATTTAAATTTGGGGAATGGCAGGACGTAAGTTTTTATCAATTAATGCTTCCATCAAAGAGCAAGAAAAGTTCCAATGATAAGAAATCATACTGAATGACAGAGATAAACCATTACCAATATTTCATGATTGTATCCCCCCTTTTTAGATGATAGTTTAAAGTTTAGGCATGTCTGCTTGTTATTTATCTTTTGGCTTTGTAAGCATGCCTGTGATTGCCGCTCTAGTGGCGGTTTGGGGAGCCTCGTCGGCACTCGCGCCTGCGGGGTCTTCCTTAACCCGTTCGTTTTTCCCGCAGGACGTTGTATTGGCTTCCCGAATAAACAAAGCACGAGAAAAGCGGATGCATTTTCGAGGTGTCTCGTACCGTCCACTTCAATCAACTAAGTGCCTCAAATCTACAATAAGGCTTTAACATGCTATTTATTAATTTTCTTTATTCAATTCATTAAAGAATAAATCAACCGATACTACTGCTTATATTGTTATATCATCACAGTTTCAAAGAGGGGAAACAATGACTTATTCCAGATACATTAATGAAATTGACCTGAGCAATACGGGTATGATTTGTAAAATAATAAAGTCGGGAACTGATTTTATCCACACATTTTGTGATGGTGATTTACTTTATTGGCTGGGAATGACGCCGGAGGACGTAGTTGGAAAAACAGCTTATGATTTCTTCCCTTCTGACCTGGCGGATTCAAAACAGCAGTTTTACAAGAGGGCTTGGTCAGGAGAGTTTCTTCAATATGAAACATTCCTTAATAACGTTTACTATATCACGACTGTAAGGCCAATATGGCATAATAATCAAGTTGTCGAATTACTAGCTACGTCAGTCAATATTTCTGAAAGAAAAAGCAGAGAAGAAGAAAATCGGCAAAAAGACGAGCTTTATCGTTCAGTCGTCAATACCATGACCGAAGGTATTCTTATCATTGATAAAAGCGGTAATTTTACACCATTAAATGCGAATGTTAAAAAACTTCTCGGCATTGTATGTGAAACATTTGACGCTGAGACAATAAACACCCATGGGATAGAATTTCTCAATAAAGAGGGCACATTATTGAACTATTCTGAGCTTCCAGGATTTAAAACTTTAGCGTCTGGAGTTTCAGTTAATAATTTTATTTGTGCTTTAAAGCAGAATAACAAAATAAGATGGTTTTCTTTAAACTCCAATCCACTGATAATTGCTGGAGAAACAGCAGCTTTAGTCTCTTTCTTCGAGATTACCATACAGAAGGAACAACAAATGCAGCTAAGGCAATCCAACGCCTTCCAAAAAACTTTATTAGATAATCTGGAAAGCGGAATTGTGGTGACCGATCAGAATAGAAACTTCAGCCTTATTAATAAGAAAGCGTTAGAACTCTTCAATTTATCTGATGAGGCACAGTACTTAGGAAAATTCGCTCCTGATTACCATACAGTTTGGAAAAGTGAAGAGAGAGATACGGTAAATAAACAGGTTGTTGCTTCAATGAATCGTAAAGTGAACGTTAGCAGAGAAATTGAAATGGACAACGGAAAAGTGGTGTCAGCAAGCTATATTCCATTCAGTGCAGGTGAAGAAATTAGTGGCAATATTTTTGAATTTGTTGATATCACCAATCGCAAAAGATTAGAAAGAACTATTATTCATGCCAAGGAACAGGCAGAAAAAGCAAATAGGTCTAAATCAGAGTTCTTAGCTAAAATGAGCCATGAGCTCCGAACTCCATTGAATAGTATTTTAGGTTTTGCACAGTTATTGGAAATGGATAAAGCTTTAAACAAAAAACAGCTTGATTTTGTCCTTGAAATTTTAAATGCTGGCAGACATCTCCTTCACCTCATTAATGATATATTGGATTTATCTAGAATCGAAACCGGAAAGCTGAGAATGGAGATGGATTCCGTCCACCTGGATAACCTAATTGATGAATGTATAAATATTGTTCAGCCTTCCGCAATGAGTAAAAACATAAAGATAAAAAAGGAATGCCACGAATACCAAAATATATTTGTTAAGGCTGATCCCCTCCGCTTAAAACAGGTTTTATTTAACCTTCTTGATAATGCAATAAAATATAACAAAATAAATGGAGAAGTAACTATATCAGTACAAAGGGAAGCTGATACATTGACACTCCACGTTATGGACACAGGTGAAGGATTCTCTTCGGACGAATATGAAAATATTTTTCTTCCCTTCTATCGCATAAATGACACCAAGGAACAGGGCAATGGCATTGGATTGCCTATCGTCAAACAATTAATATCGTTAATGGAAGGCAATGTAGGAGTATCAAGTGAAAAGGGCAAGGGGAGCGATTTTTGGGTTAATCTCAAAGTTGAATTACGCCAGTCATTAGAATCAAAGCAACAAATTGAACAAGATAATATCTTTATAAGTGCAGACGCAAGCTTCCGGATTCTCTATATTGAAGATAATCAATCCAATATTCATTTGATAAACCAAGTATTTAAATCCTTGCCAAATTATACACTAATATCTGCGGAAAATGGACGAGATGGGATAAAAATAGCCAGTCAGGAAAAGATTGATCTCATCCTGCTGGATATAAATTTACCCGATATAAGTGGAGAGGCTGTATTTGAACGGTTAAAGAAAGATTCAGTTACCAGACAGATACCTATCATTGCCCTCAGTGCAAACGCTATGGAAAATGACATTAAACGAGCTTTAGAGAAAGGGTTTATAAGCTACCTTACAAAGCCCCTTGATATACAGGAATTCTTAAATATTCTAAATCTTACCTTATTAAAAATGGAAGAAAGACACTGAGTACATCAAGTTGGGCAGTAAGCCAATATTTGATTCAAAGGCAAATGCCAGCAGGGGAATGTATTTTCATTCATATGTAAGTTGGAATCATCTTTTTTGTGAAACCCCGTATTTAAAGAAAGAGATGCTGCTAAATCTAGCGGCATCCCTTTTTATTCTATATAACTATAAACTTCCGGGTTTCCTGGCAGCATTTTCACTTTATACTATTTATACATTGGCCATCAGATCCAGGATATCTTCTTTAGCAGGCAGTGAACTAATTGCACCTTTCCCTGTTGTAGTTAGTGCACCGCTCGCATTGGCGAATGCCAGCAGCTCCTGATAATGGTCTTTACAAAAATCAGCAATACTTTCTTGGGTAACATGCTTTTCCAGCAATTTATACAAGAAGCCGCCTATAAATGCGTCCCCGGCACCCGTTGTATCCTGTACGTTTACGGTATACCCTCTGGATTCATATTTATTTGATTTCAAATAAAGTTCGGCTCCATTGCCCCCTTTTGTATACACGACAGCCTTTACATCACCGACAAAAAGAGATTCGATTGCTTCTGTTGGATTAGTTACATTCGTAATGAAAGGCAATTCTTCATCTGAAACTTTAATGATATGGGCCTTGGGTACAAACTCCAGAATGGTTTGCCTGCAATCTTCAGGATTATCCCAAAGCGGCAGCCGTACATTTGGGTCAAAAGAAATTAAACTTCCATTCGCTTTAGCATGTTCGATTGCCTTTATATGAGCATATTTAACCGGACTTTCTACCAGATCAACCGACCCAAAGTGAAGAATATCACCTTCTGAAAACCAGTCCCCGCTTATCTCTTTTTCAGAAAGCAATAAATCAGCGGACGGTTTCCGGTAAAATGAAAAGTCCCTTTCCCCGTCCTCCCGCAGCGATACAAAAGCCAAAGCGGTGTTTGCTTCATTTGTCCTCAAAATTTTATCAGTTTGAACTCCAGCCTCTATTAGAGTCTCAATAAGAAAATCACCAAAACCATCTTTCCCCAGCTTTGTAATCATGGAAGCTTCCCCGCCATATTTTGCAACCGCCGCAGCAACATTGGCAGGTGCCCCGCCCGGAGCGCGCTCAAACCCTGAAACATCCTTCAATGCCTTTCCTTTCTGAATTGGGATAAAATCGATAAGAACCTCACCTATTGAAAATAACTTGCCCATATCCTCGCTCCTCCGAACAAATATTTACAGTTCCCACTTTTGTGCGGTAACATCAGCACTTCCATTTTTCGCATAAAAACGGATTTGGCTGCTGTCCTTCCCAGGAAAAATACGTCCAGTAAAAACTTCTTCTCCCTCATTGATAAATATTTCAACCGAAGACGTATCTACAAACATATGAAAAATAATTTTTTCCGCATCCAGCCAGCAAGACCTAGTTGTACCGTATTTATTAGCAAACTGTTTGCCCGATTTACTTCTATCGAAGATTATCTTTTTTTGAATGGCATCATATTTAATCACCGTTTTTTCTGATTCGCTGGCACGGATTTCAATACCAAACTCCTCGGCGTCAAAACGGTTTACTTCACATCGGAATTCAAATCTGTTTCCTCTGAAGTCATCAAATGACTTGGTTTCATTCTTTAACACCGCATTAACAAAGCTTTTTTGTTTTCGAAGTAATTCCAGTTCCTTTACGGGCCTCTGGATAAGCTTTCCTTTCCTTATAAATAGTTCCCTTGGGAGCGTTAAGCAATGTGCCCAGCCGTTTTTGTCAGTTGGATATTCGACTTCGGGCAAGCCCATCCATGCGACCATGATTCTTCTGCCATTTGGATCTATCGTTGTCTGAGGAGCATAAAAATCAAACCCCCGGTCGAGCTCCTGGAAACCGCCATGTTCAAATGTTCTATCCGCAAAATGTAATTTATCACCAATTATATAGCCCGATTGATAGATATTTTGATAAGCATCACCAGAGGGAACAATCCCTTGTGGTGAAAAAATCAAAACACCCATGCCGTCAAGCTCGAAATAATCAGGACACTCCCACATATAACCGAATTGCTTCAGCCTTGTTTCAAGCTCTCCTTCAAACTGCCACTCCGTCATATTTTGGGAACTATATAAAACCACACAGCCAGTTTCATCTTCGCGCTGGGCTCCGATGACAGCATAATATGCGTTATCTTCTTTCCAAACCTTCGGGTCACGGAAATGATCTGTATATCCCGCGGGTATTTCAGCAATTATAGGTTTTTCCATTTTTTCAATGTGATCTTCATCATCCATCACAGCTAGGCATTGATAAGGGTGCCTTATCCAATTTTCATCACGTGTATTTCCAGTATAGATTAAATGCAGCTTGCCATCACGTTCAATTGCACTTCCTGAATATGCTCCCTGGCTGTCATACTTATTGTCCGGTCTTATGCCAATCCCGGCATCCTCCCAATGTACCAAATCTTTTGATTTCATATGATACCAATATTTTAAACCATGAACAGGTCCCAATGGGAACCATTGATAAAATAAATGATAATGACCGTTATAGTAAGCGAATCCGTTTGGGTCATTCAAGAGTCCTGTTCGAGGCTGAATGTGGAAGGATTGACGCCAAGGGCACGAATTCACTTGCTCAGCTAGTGCTTCAATAAATTCCGGCTTCTGATCTTCGAGCCGGCTATATCGTTGTTCTTTAGTCCATTCCATCTTTGTCTCTCCTTTATAGAAAAGCTGAAGCACCTGGCAATGGGGAATTCGGCAGTGAATTCTCACTTAGACCCGCTGCAGCCTTCGTCCAGTGGGGACACCAGAGCACTACCGCGTCCTCACAAATGCTGTTGCATTGGTTCGTGCCAGGTGTCCCTGCGGAATTGTTTCTTGTCCTGTGCGGCGGGCTTTATTTTTACTTCGCAAAAAAATTGCTGGGTACTTCAGCTAGACTGTTGTCAATGTTGAAAAAATTATGCATTCTACGTGAAATAAATACAGGGAAATCTGCTTGCGATTTCCCTGGCGTTTTTTTATGGCTTTAGCTAGCTTTTTGTTCTCTGGTTCCTTTATTACCAAATGCCTGTTTTCTCGAATCACGTTTTCCAAGCACAATAGTAACCAAGAAGGCTACTGCAAAAGTAATTGCCATACCCAAGATATAGAACGTAATTGTTCCTGGTTTTATGGAGATAATGCCAGGCAGCCCTGCAGCACCTAAAGCGATTGCTTTGACCTTAAATAATGAAATAAATGCAGAGCCTGCGGCAGCACCAGAAATGGCTCCTATGAAAGGATATTTCAGTTTAAGGTTTACCCCAAACATGGCTGGTTCGGTAATCCCAAGCAAGGCTGAAATACCGGCAGCTGAAGCAGTTCCCTTAATTTTGGCATCACGAACCAGAAGCAGAACCGCAATTGTTGCCGCACCTTGCGCAATATTAGACATTGCTGCAATTGGAAAGATAAAGGATCCGCCCGTCTTCGCCATATCCGCTAGCAGCTGTGTCTCAACTGCAATAAAGCTATGGTGCATTCCGGTAATAACGATCGGTGCATATAAAAGCCCAAACAAGGCCCCTCCGATGAAACCGGTTGTATCGTAAAGCCATACAAGGCCGTCAGTCAATAAATTACCAGCGCTGCGTGTAATTGGACCAACAAAAATGAATGTAAGCACACCGGTAATGAAAATTGATAATAATGGTGTTACCAGGTTATCAAGAAAAGATGGTACCCTTCTTCTTAAGAAGGTTTCGATTTTGGCTAGGATAAAGGAAGATACAAGAACAGGCAGCACACTGCCTTGATATCCTACCTTCTCAATCTCGAACCCAAATATCTTCCAGATTGGAACTTCTCCTTTTGCCATCGCATCAGCGTACCCATAACCATTTAATAAATCCGGATGAACCATCAGCATTCCAAGCGCAGCTCCAAGATAAGGATTTCCGCCAAATCTCTGGGTTGCTGAAAATCCTATTAATATTGGCAGGAATACGAATGCCGCATTAGCAAAAGTATTAATCAGAGCAGCCAAGTCCGCCATATTAGGATACGCTTCTATCAACGATTGGCCTTCAATAAAGAAATCTTTTGCTGTTAATAGGTTGTTTAATCCCATCAATAAACCGCCGGCTACGATTGCAGGGATGATCGGGACGAAAATATCCGAAAGCATTTTTACGAATCTTTGAAGCGGATTCAATTTCTTTGACCCCGCACTGCTTACATCCTTCGTTGACATTTCGGATTGGCCTGTCAGCTTAGCAAATTCTTTATACACTTCATTAACCGTTCCTGAGCCAAGAATGATTTGATACTGTCCGCCAGTTGAAAAGGTTCCTTTTACAACATCCATCTCATCCAGTTTGGATTGGTCAATGGTTTCTTCGTTGTTTAAAACCAAACGTAATCTTGTTGCACAATGCGCTGCAGCATTGATATTTTCTTTGCCGCCAATGGCAGCCAGGATTTCCTGTGCTATGTTCGAGTAATTCAACTTATCTCACCCTCTTTTTTCGGAACCGGTTCCAAATTATAATAAAAAAAGGAACCGGTTCCACATTTATTAAAAAAATTTAACTTTATCATTCAAGAACCGGTTCCATCTGATTATTAAACAATAGTGGAACCGGTTTCACAACTAGATTATAAGATTATTATTTCAACTTGTCAACGCTTTCTCGTTCCAAAATTTTATATCGCGAGAATGTTATTTGATTTATTTCTTCTTCATTAACAAGCTTGACCATATTCCGTGCAGCCAAATTGCCGGCTTCGCGGTAGTAAAATTTGGCAGTGGTTATACTTGGATGGGTGATTTCAGTGATTTCATAACCGCCGAAACCGGTGATTGAGAGATCATCCGGCACGCGCAGCCGATTCATATGAGCTGCTTTTAACGCTCCTAAAGCAATATTATCTGTCGCGCAGACAATGATGGTTGGATTAAATTCCTCCAATATTTCAGGCACTTTTTGTATGGAGTGTTCGATTTTAAAGCTTGTCTCAAAATAGCGTACTTTAGAGCCAGGTACTTCTTCTACCGCTTTCCTGAAGCCTTCTTTTCGCTTAATCCCTACCGCGACATCTTTTTCCGTAACACCCAGGTACGCAATTTTCCGGTGGCCATTTGCCAAAATATATTTCCCCAGCTCATAGGCTGCATCATAGTCATTATGAATCACACTATGAAATTGGTCGTGCTGCTGGCCAACCAGCATTACAGGAAGCTGGACAGTTCTAAATGCTTCTAAATGCTCAGTGGTAATTTCCGTTGCAAGCAAAATGATACCTGCAACCTTTTGCTTGGCCAGGCTATAGATGTTTTCAATTTCACGTTTCAAATCCTGGCTTGAATTGGAAATAACCATCTGGCAATCAAGCTCCCTCAAGTGATCGTCTATCCCAATCAAAGTCTGCGAAGTTGCAAACGAATCCAGGCGAGGAACAATGGTGCCAATGATATTTGTTCTTTTCGCTTTCAAGCTCTGTGCAAATTTATTCGGTGAATATCCGGTAGCGGCGATAACATTTTCAATTTTTTTCTTTGTGGTCTCACTTATGGAGCCACCGTTCAAGTATCGCGAAACTGTACTTTTCGCAACCCCTGCGATTTTAGCAATATCAGAAATTGTAACCATGTTTTCATCTCCAGCGCAGCCAATAATTTGATATAAGTATACATGATTTAATCAAACGTTTGATTGGAAAAATTTCAACAGTCATATTACTGCTTTGAATTACAAACGTGCACGCACCCTTATACAAGAATACGTGCAATGTGTTCTCAGCATTGGCTGGCTAGTGTGCGTTAGGCATGTAGGATACTTGGTTTAGACTTAAAGGTTCCTGCCAGTTAAAAACACCCTGCTGCATTTTAGCAACAGGGCATTTTTTATCCATTCCTTCAACTAGATCAAACATTCTGTAATGCTTGATCTAACATGGTTCCATTTTTTGCGAAATTTGTGTGCCAGGAAAGAGCCTTCTCCAAGACATGTGGAGTTTGGCCGCCTCTTGTGAGGGCTTCCTGGTAATAGTCCCATAATTGTTTGCGGTACATTGGATGGGCACAATTTTCAATAATTAACTCCGCCCGTTGCCTTGGCGCCAGTCCACGAAGGTCTGCGTACCCTTGCTCGGTGACAATAATGTCGACATCAT
The DNA here is from genome assembly GCF_003429095.1 of Peribacillus saganii. Lineage (GTDB taxonomy): Bacteria > Bacillota > Bacilli > Bacillales > DSM-1321 > Peribacillus > Peribacillus saganii. Next base: position 83,304 of record NZ_QVTE01000030.1, on the reverse strand, counting down.
GCTCTGTGTGGTCCACATGGGATACAAACGGAACAATACTTGAAATTTTTCCATCCTTGGCAATAGATTTTGTAACGAAAATGGCCAGCCTTGCGTTGCGGGCAAAATCTCCTGATCCGCCGATTCCATTCATCATTTTTGTTCCCGATACATGCGTTGAGTTTACGTTTCCATATATATCTAATTCAAGAGCTGTGTTAATTGAAATCAAGCCGAGACGGCGGATAATTTCCGGATGGTTGGAAATTTCCTGTGGCCTCATGATTAATTTATCCCGATATTTTTCAAAATTTGAAAAGACCTGTTCCATTTTTGATTCCGAAAGCGTAATCGAACAGCAGGAAGCAAAGCTTACCTTTCCTGCATCGATTAAATCAAACACGGCATCCTGTAATACTTCGGAATAAACCTCTAACCCTTCAAACTCTGAATCTAACATCCCATGAAGGACTGCATTGGCAACCGAACCGATCCCTGATTGAAGCGGAGCCAGCCGTTCTGTCAATCTGCCGGAACTTATCTCACTGCGAAGGAATGTAAGCAAATGCTGAGCCATAATTTGTGTTTCTTCGTCCGGGGCCACAATCGTCGAAGGAGAGTCGAGTTGGTTTGTAAACACGATACCCTTTACCTTTTCAACATCGATTGGGATTCCAGCCGTTCCTATACGGTCATTTGTATGAGTGAGTGGAATCGGGGAACGGTCCCCTTGTTTTCCAGGCTCGTATAAATCATGCAAACCTTCCAGCAGTTCTGGTTGTGCGGTATTAATTTCAATAATAATCGATTTTGCATGCTGGGCAAACACCATGGAGTTGCCGATTGATGTAGTTGGAATCACCATTCCATCTTCCGTTATGGAAATCGCTTCCAAAATGGCGTAATCTATCTGCTCTAACACGTCAGCACGTACTAATTCAGCCGTATGGGACAAGTGATGATCAACGAATAACATGTTACCCTCATTTATCTTTTTGCGCATAGTAGCATCTGCCTGGAACGGTAATCGTTTATTAATAATGCCCACTTCAGCAAACAGTTTATCCACATCAGATCCGAGAGAGGCCCCAGTATAAACATTGACTTTAAAATCTTCCTGTTCTGCTCGCTTCACAAGGGCAAATGGAACCGCTTTCACATCACCTGCACGGGTAAAACCGCTTAATCCTAATGTCATGCCATCTTGGATCCAAGATGCTGCTTCTTCCGGTGTAACAACTCGCTCTCTTAGGAGCGGGTCTTTAATACGTTCATTTCTTATCTCCATAAGATACCCTCGTTTTTCTAATTTTTAGAATTATTTTACCCTTTAGAAACTACTAAATAAGGATAATGGGATACTTTTATGGAAAATTAGGACAAAGCAGCATTTTTTAATCATTAGCCAGCATTTTTTTAAAACCCAAGCAGCTTTCGAAAATAACTTGAGTAAGACTGGCTGACTGGGATCCTCGCTTCATTTTTCATCGCAAGCAGAAATGTGGAATGTGTGTCAGGAAAAATCTCTTTTATGAAATTTACATTGATAATAAAGGAGCGATGGCATCTGATAAACGAATCCCTTGGAAGAAGATATTCAAACTCCTGCAGAGTATGTTTATGTGTACCTGAAACCGATTGTGTACAAACATGTGTTTTACGATCTTTGGCTTCCAAATAGATCACTTCCTGAAACGGAACAGGTGTCCAGCCATCATTTGTTTTTACGGTTACGACTGACTTTCCATCCGTAAGTGCAGGATAAATCGCTGTAACACAGCCTTCCACAACACCATCTCTCAGAAAAGGAACAGCCATGCCATGATACGGAACTCCGAATAAGTCCCGGTTAATAAATTCCGACACTTTTTGTTTACTTAATAAAGCCTTATGGGCAATGGTACCTTCCTTTATAGGATCTCCGGGCCTGATCTTTAAATCAATCCGTTTACTGGGCCGATAATAGATATATTCCATTGTATTAGAGACAGCAATCGATATTTCATCCGAGAACAGCTCTCCGATTACCTCTAAAAGAGATGCCTCTGTAATATTTTCCATTTGTTAATACACCCTTTGTTATGTAGTCTAGGGTTAGTGTACAACTTTTTAGGAAGGGTTTCTATCCAGAAATATTACTCCCTATCTGTTCATATAGGTATTTTTTCATTCAAATATTCAAATACTTAAAAGGATATTCAAGTAATATCATTCTTCTCAGATTATCTTATCCTAACTATGAGGTGATTCCATAATGAGTTATCGCGGTCAATTAGATCAACATTCTCAGCTGTTTCACCATAATTGGACAAGACCTAAGCGTTTTAATTCTCAAGTAAATGGGCATACCGAAATGTCCAGATCGAATTTAATCTTAAGAAGTAATGCAAAGGCTCACAGATGGTAATAGATATTTCTGAGAAACAAACAGAGGAAGGCGAAATAGCCTTCCTCCGTTTTTGTGACAGATAGATGCCTGGCAAATACTCACATTTCCCAATCTAGAACCAGTCTTTTCTTTAGTAGCGCTGAGCTTTAGTTTAGGTTACTGAAAATTAATTTACTGTAAGTTAAGAGCAGGCTATATTTAAATTACCTAGCTAAAAGGAGATTTAAATCGCCATCATTGAAAATGGAAATTTACTATTATTCTGCTCCTGGAATTATGTATACTGCTGTCAGTAGGCTCCTGGGGTTTCCAAGCACATAAACAGGAAATCACTAAATTAGGAATGGAATTGGCACTCCCATCCTAATATCGATAGTATGAGAACTTTTATCGCTCCGAAGTCACCTTTTCTTCTGCCAACTCCTTATCGGCTGGTTTGGAGCTTGTCATTTTCGGGTTTGGTGCAGCAGCTTTATCGAAGTGAGGAATTCCGCTTTTAGGCAGGATAATTATTGCTGCAGTGATAATTAATGTCTGCTTACTGCTGTTATGGAAGCAATAATCATGAAAAAAACTTCCAGATGTTAGCCAGTTGTTTTATCCCTTTACCTATCATCTCTTTAGACAGCCCGCCAAATCCAAGCATCACAAAACAGGCTGGGACCTGGTCTTCTTCCAGCCAATTCTTGGCGGGTGAGTACACTTGAATCCCATGTTCCGCTGCCTTCCTTATCAGAGTGTCGGCATCCCCCTCCCTTAGCTTTATCAATATATGCAGTCCAGCCCGCTGGCCGATAATCTCCACATGATCGCCCATATACTCACCTATCGACTTCAAAAGCACCTGGTGTTTTTGCTGGTAGACAGTTCTCATCCTGCGGATATGCCTTTCAAAATAACCCTCCTTCATAAATATTGCCAAGGCTTTTTGGAGGATCGGTGATGCTGATTGGCTGTATGGGGTAATAACCTCAATTCCCTGTTCAACAAGAGAAGGCGGCAAAATCACATAACTGATACGTGCAGCTGGTAAAAAGCATTTTGAAAAAGTTCCGCAATAAACAACCCTTTCGTCCTTATCCAGGGATTTAAGAGAAGGAATCGGCTTCCCAATATACCTAAACTCACCATCATAATCGTCTTCTATAATGTAGGAATTCGCTTCACAAGCCCAATGCAGAAGCTGCAGCCGTTTTCCGACAGGAAGCACCATACCCATAGGAAATTGGTGGGACGGGGTTACATAAAGTGCACGAGCGGCAACATCCTGCAGCTCCTCAATACAAATACCGTCTTTTTCAAGTGATATGGGGACGATATAACAACCCTCATCAAGAAATACTGAGCGTACTCCTTCATAACCGGGGTTTTCCATCGCGACATTGTTGTTGCGTAAAGATAGCAGCCGCGCAAGAAAACCTATGGACTGCTGTGTGCCACCGAATATAAAAATTTGCTCAGCTGAACAAGTAATTCCTCGAGCTTTCCGTACATACTTTCTTATTTCGTCCCGCAATTCAGAACTCCCTTGAGGTAGACCATACAAGAGAATATCTTCTGTAGCGCCGTCCAAGGCAGCGTTAATACATTGCCTCCAGATTCTCTTAGGAAACAGTTCCAATTCTATATCCCCATATTTGAAATCATATACAATTTTGGGTGTTGCTGCTGGCTCAGGCAAATCTAGGGCTTTACTATGAGTCGGAATAATCACTTGTTCTTCAATCTGCACCACAATAAAACCGCTTTTGGGACGGCTTTCCACATATCCTTCCGAGGCTAGCTGCTGATAAGCATTTTCTATCGTCTGTTTACTCACTTGCAGTTCTTTTGACAAAAACCGTATGGATGGCAGCTTTTCACCTGCTTGCATCCTACCAAACTCTATTTCTGTTTTTATGTATTCATATAATTGAACATACAAAGGCAGAGTTGCATTTTTATCTAAAAAAAGGGTAAATATCAACGCGAACACCTCTATTCTGACCAGGTTAAATATCCTTGAACTGTCTCTTTTTAGCAGTACAGAAAAAGAATAAGATTATTTTACCACAACACCTGGGAGGATTAATAAATGAGACAAGAAGCATTAGCCTGCAATGACCAAGAAAAAATTGAATCTTTTCTAATAAACGCCCAAACAGGTTTCTTAGGACTGGCAGAAGGCCAAATTCCATATGTCGTACCAATGAATTTCATTTGGCATAATGGTGCAGCCTTCTTTCACGGAGCAAGCGAAGGCAGGAAGATTGAAATAATGAAACAGAATGTAAATGCAAGTTTAGTAGTATGTGAAAACTTCGGGACCCTTGCAAACCCAGTACCTGCGAAAACCGACACTTCTTACATGAGTGCCATGGTTTCCGGGAAAATACAATTTGTAACAGATCTAACTGAAGCGACTAAAGTTATGCAGCTCATGCTAAATAAGTATGTACCAGGGTATTATGATACGCCGCTTTCAAAAAGTCATGTTGAGAAATACCGTTCTTCGCTTGGCAGCAAAACTCTAGTGATCAAGCTGGTGCCTCAGAATATCTCAGCAAAGGAAAACCCGATGAATGAAGGTATGAAATTTTATACTGGCCGGTCTGTTAAAACAGACCTATAAGCCCAATAAAAATAGCATAGAGAAAGCACATATCCCTCTGCTTTCTTCTATGCTTAATCCGCTTATCATCAATTAACAATCCGAAAGTATAAATCAAATTCTCAATTCCCGTATTCGGGTTTGTCATAACGCTAAACCAAAATGCTTTCTCTTGCTTTCGACTCGTTTCCCCGAGTTATGAGCAGGATTTTGTATGAAAACTGCATACCGCTGGCACTCTTATCCCTGCATATGCACAATCAATCCTTAAATAATGAACTAAGATCTTCTATCTCTTTTTTCGCTTCTTCTGATAAAACAAATCCCTTTTGATTTTTCATGCCATCACCATCATTAATTCCTTCTTCTTGCAGTTTGATTCCTTCAGTGTATTTTTCAAGAGATTTTTTTGCTTTTTTTTGCAGATCTAATAAATCACCATTATTCATTTGGGAATCACTTTGGAATTCCAAGAGAAGTTTATTCACTTCATCTTTGGAAATAGCCATAATATCCAATGCTCCTTCTAGATCATCTGTACTTTGGGCTTCTCTAATAATAGTGTCTGACTCTTTGGTGATTTGGTTCGCTAATTTGATCCTTTGTTTCACTTTTTCCAACATGTTCTTTTCATTATTTGTTAATTGGGTTTCATTTATTTGAAAATAAACCTTATCTCCCTTCTTCTCCCCTCTTTCAGCGGAAGCTTTTCCATTATTACAGCCCGATAATAGCATTAGTAATATTGAAATTATAAGAAATAACCTATTTTTACCTATCATAATATCCCCCTATTTTAAAAGATTCTTAAAATAGTTTATGAATTATTTCATAAGATATGCCCTTTTTAGTAGAGCAGCAGATTTCATTCCTTCTCATTCTCTCCCTTATTTTCAGTAGACTCCTTTATCGGGACCCCTGATATTGATATCATCATATCTGATGCAGCGTCCTCCCTAAAATCCCTTCTTGAGTAATTTTTTTAAAATATCTATTACCTCTGAGTACATCTTTAATATAGAGATAGCGGTTTCCCATTTAATAGTCCCAGCAGGTTTATTTACTATACCCATTTCTTTTAGAACACAGAAGACCCGAATACAGAACTTCATTTTAGTCCTGCAATCGGGTAAAACACAAAATGAAACGGTCTTATCAGATTCTTTCGGATGTGCCGCCCATTAAGTCGTTGCCTGAACGATTGCTTTCCAATGATGTCCGGTCATCCAATCCAGCAAGTTCAGGAGATGTTTTCACTACTTTTTGGCCACCCTTGATATCAGGTGCGGCGTTAGAATCGTTTCCATTGCGTTTACTCATGCAGCTTCCCCCTTATATTGATGTGGTTTTATTATGCGACTGATAGATATTTCATATACAAGGAAAGGCTGAGAGTATAGGACTACCATGATTGGAAGAATATAATAAGATATTAGAAGGAGGCATTCTTAATGGCGAAAGATAAGGACAAAAGTAGAAAATTGACCGTTGATAACGAGGAACCCGCAGTAAAAGGAACTTTAGAAAGTGATAATGCGTATAGCAGCGCTGGTTTAGAGAATGACCGGCGAACTCGTGAAGCTGTAAGTGGAAGAAGCTCTGAAAGTCAACCAGAATAAAGGCATCCGTATTTGGCTGCCTTTTCCTTATCTTAATATTCTCACGTTGAATTGTGCACGGGATTAGACAATGTCAACCGCAAGTTCCATATTAATCACGCTGGTATTGCCCCTTTAACGAGGCATGGCACCCGGTGACCTTCTTTCTTTTTTTAAATTATCCAGCTTTCCGGTATTTTCAATATCACCGGTCGCCTGATACCCAGCGATTTCCTCGTTGGAAGTGGTGCCATACAGTCCCATGCCTCCCAGCCCTACATGAATATCTTGTTCTGAACCATTTCGCTTTTGATTCATTATCCTCACCTCCTGAAGATAATGTAACCATTAAGCACAATCTTAATAGTAGCGTTTTTTCCATGCCAGTTTTTAGAGAATTTCCTTTACTTTCCTTTAACTTGCTTTAAGGGTTGCATGAACATTATTAATGCCTGTATCAATGATCACTGCTGGATCAAAAATACAGGCTTTTTATTTACCTATTGTTATGATGTATCTGCTAAAAAATTCAAATGACCGGATAGTTAAAACCATAACGCGGGTTGGTGTAAAATGGCGGTCTCCAGCCAATTTCAGACATTGGCCAGGAATGAGCGTCATATACCATCGTTACCTTGGCGTCTGAGTGGTTCACCAGCAAAAGTCTTACTTCTGGATTAAATTCAAATTGCAAAGCTTTAGCCCCCTCTAGTCATTAATTCTTACGTGTTACCTTATTCAATCCCTTTCAATGTGGAGCCAGTACTACCCTGCCTATTAACAGGAGGTACAGGTTCCTTCGCGAATAACTTTCTCTGTTTGGGATTTTTGGCATTTTACTTTATTTAGGAACATGCACTTCAATTTCTATTGCCACATACGGTAAACAGAACGTTTATAACCCAGGAGGATTCCAATGAACCGAGAAAAAGAAAATCGTGAAATTCCTGAAAACGATGAATATCAAAAGATGGACTCAATGGACCAAATGATGAACCAGCAGTATAGCTACGATTATCAACAAGCGAGTGAAATGCCGAAATATCAGATGCCCCAGTATCAGATCCCCCCGTACCAAATGAACCAATATCAGCATGATAACGGAATGCAGATGGGGCAGCTGGATCAAATGAAACTGCAACAGATTCAACAGCTGCAACAAATGTTTGATGCGAACAAAGTTGAACATCCATACCCGATGTACCCTAACTATGGGCGAATAGTCCGATATGAGGAAATCCCAATAAATTTACCAGAACAGCGTCAGCTCTTTCATCCGGGGGTTGAAGGGTTAATGGTTCCCCGGCCGATTATTGAAAATCCAAATTATCGAGGAAGCGGGAAACTAAAAGGAAAGATTGCGCTCATTACAGGCGGTGACAGCGGAATTGGCGCGGCCGTAGCGATTGCTTTCGCCAAGGAAGGTGCCGACGTAGCTATTGCTTATTTAAATGAACATGAGGATGCAAACCGCACAAGAATGAGAGTCGAACAGCTAGGTCAACGCTGTTTGTTATTGCCGGGTGATTTGCGGGATAAAGGACAGTGCATCGCCATTGTAGAGGAAACAATAAGAATGTTTGGATGCCTGGATATTCTCTGTAACCATGTAGGTATCCAATTCCAGCAAAAGAGCTTACTTGATATTACTGACGAGCAATTTGATGACACCTTTAAAGTAAACATTTACTCACATTTTTACACAACGAGAGCCGCACTTCCCTATATGAAACCCGGAAGTTCCATCATCCAAACTTCATCTGTAGTAACCTATGTCGGAGAAAAACAAATGATTGACTACACTGCTACAAAAGGTGCCAATGTTGGCTTTACACGTGCATTGGCGAAAAACGTAGTAGATAAAGGCATCAGGGTAAATGCCGTTGCACCTGGCCGGATTTGGACTCCTTTGATCGCCGCTAGTTTCTCATCAGACACAGTTGCCGTTTACGGAGCTTTTAATCCAATGCAGCGTGTGGCTCATCCATTTGAACTGGCGCCAACCTATGTTTATCTGGCTTCCGATGATTCTCGTTTTGTGACCGGCCAAGTCCTTCATGTAGATGGTGGGGAATCGACGCATTCTTAATAAGCAAACAGCCAAGCTAGAGCAGTAATATATAATGGATTTACCTTCCATATTAAAAATTGCTTCTTTGTTATAAAGAAAAAATATTCCTTTAATAGCTAAATGTAAAGAAATTACATGGATTGACCCTTATAAAAATGGGAGTGGCAAAGCAAGAGCATTAAAGCAGAGGCAAAACGGATGAAAAGCGCTTTAGGCGATATAGCCGGTTGCAGAACCATTTTGCATGGTTTATTACATTTCCGCTCTGACAATTTGGACTAAGAATAGACATTCCTCTTATACTTTTGCCATTCCATGGAATTGAGTTCAAATAGCCAAATCATGGGATGGCTTTTTGTAATAAGCGTTGTACATATCGTGCATTTTAAGCCTTTTGTTTGAGTCACTATTGATTCAAGCTGATTAAAAGGGATGCAGCATATAACCCTGATGCCATATCTCTGTGCAATTTATTATGTACAGAAGCAAATAGACTGGGGTTTATGTTTCCTCACAGTTTACTTTAATCACTTTCAAAAATAACCTATCCGATTTTAACAAAAATCTATCCAATTTGATGAATAATCTACCCAAAAGCCACGCTAATCCTATTATCATGCCAAATAAATCTTACCTAACCAAAAAACGGCTGACCTGTAACAATGTATGCAACAAGTCATCCTGGACTTAAAAGGTTTATATATTCTCAATTTCATAAGCATGCCAGCGTACGAACCGCTCCAATAAAATAGAAATCACCACACCGATGATAAGCCCATTTGAAATGATCGGCTGGATTACAACGGGAAGCTCTGTGAACATGGCTGGAGAAGAATTCATTAGACAGACTCCTGCTAGAACAGGCACTGCAAGCCTAAAGATGGTATTTGAATTGAATGTGTACCCATTCAGACTGCTAAAAGACGTTCCAAACAGCTGCAGGTAAGCTACAAATAAAACGGCATTACCTACCGTTATCGGCATGGTTACCAAAAAAGAGCCGAAAACTGGCACTAAGCCAATTAGCGTTAGCAGTCCGCCTCCGAGGAGGAATGGCAGTCTTTCGAAAATCCTGGTGCTTTGCAAGAAACCAATAGAAGAAGTGAATGGAGTGTATGGGACTAGCCCAAATCCTGTTCCCATAGCCGTAAAAATGGATGTAATGGCGAAAGAATATCTGAATTGCTTATTTGTTGGTTTCTCTTGAAGCAGCTCTGCTCCTGCCAGAATAGACGTAATTGTGTTACTTAGATTGATGACTACCGCAAAAAAAGTCACTGTAATAATTCCAATTTCCAAATTGGGTTTTCCCAATGGGAACATCACAAAAGAAATTGATGATTTAACGGTTTGTGCCTGTTCATGGGGAAACAGCAGTGAAAACCCAAGCCAGCCAACTATTAAGCCAATTAATATCGAAAAGTTGCTTATTGTTTTATTCCCTTTAACTTTCAATGCTATGACAAATATTACGATCGCAATGGAATACAGGCTAATGGCCGTATCCAGCGTTCCGGATTCATTAACTTTAAGCATACCTTTAAAAAATATAAATATAAGCTGGAAGGTAAGCAAAAAAAGATAGACCGACATGACCATCGGACTGAATAAAGCACGAAGGAGCGCTATTCCATTGAAGGCAGCAAGAAGCAGAGTGAAAAGACATGCTAACAATACGCCTGTAGCAATCCCTCCCCCGACAGCAGGTAAACTCATCCCCATAGCTGGAGCTGACAGTGCAAGGTTTAGAATAACCCCCCATAATACCCCGGAATGGCCCTCCATCACAGGCAGCCGATGGCCCAGCAATCCTTGAAATATACAAACGATCCCCGTAACAGTAAGGGATATTCTAAGCATCATTTCAAACGTTTCAGGGGGCAGTTCAAAAGCTGAAGCAATGGAAATCGGCACTACCACAGTGTTCGCAAAAATAAAGAAAAGCCACTGAATGGAAGAAAAAATGGTCAAAGAGGAAAACCAGTTTTTCATGAAAACACCACATTTCTTCTAAAAATTTCCTGACATTTAAGAATATTGTTTTTTCAAGATTAATTTCATAATTATACCATCTTTCTTTACATAACTGATATCCTTGGTTCGTTTATTTGCCCGAACCATTAAATTTTTTCTTATATGCAGAAACACCACCAGAAAAAAAGCTCATCCAGGTATGAACACTGAATGAGCTTTTTACTTTCGTTTAATCTTTGTCCTTCACTTGCACCTTAATCTTCATAATCCGCTTATCATTCATTTCTTCTACTATAAACAGCATATCATTATATTCAATGGATACGTGTTCATCTGAACCTGGTATATAGCCCAGCTGACCTATAACAAAACCGCTTAATGTGTCATATTCTTGAGTAGGCAATACCCGTTTTAAAGTTTTCTCAACGTCATATAGATTTGACATTCCGGAAATTAAGAATGTGTTTTGATCGATCTTTTTTATTTGTTGGGATTCTAATGCCGGTTCATCATACTCGTCAAAGATATTGCCGACAATTTCTTCAAGCAGGTCTTCAATTGTAACAATTCCATCCGTACCGCCATATTCATCCACAGCGATTGCCATGTGAACATTTCTCTTTTGCATCTCTCTAAACAAATGATCGTTTCTTTTAGTTTCAAGCACATACAACGGTTCCCTGATCATTTGCTTTAAACTGAAGGATGTGTGATCACCAATTTCCAAAAACTGAATTAAATCCTTCGCATGGAGTATACCGATGATATTATCGATGTTGTTTTCATATACCGGGAATCTCGTGTATTTTTCAGTATTTATAATACGGACAGTTTCTTTTAATCCGTACTCAATTGGAATCGCGATAATGTTGGTCCGGTGTGTCATTATATCTGATACTGTTTTATTATCGAATTCAAAGATATTATTAATCATAATCTTTTCGGATGCCTGGATGGTGCCCTTTTCCTTGCCGACATCCACCATCATTCGGATCTCTTCTTCTGTCACGTGTTCATCCTCGGCGTTCGGATCGACACCGAATAAGCGGACAATCAGGTTCGTTGACATCGTAAGTAGTCTGACAAAGGGTGCCGTTATCTTTGAAAGTACTGTTAAAGGCGTTACAACCATCATGGAAATGGCTTCTGCTTTTTGCAGGGCAAGCCGCTTTGGGACAAGCTCGCCTAATACCAAAGTAAAATATGATAATACCAGGGTAATGACTACAACTGAAATTGTTTCAAGCAGTTCTTGTGAAATAGGGACACCCAGCTTATAAAGAGCTGCTGCCAAGCTGCCTGCAAAGCTGCCGGCCGCGAATGCGCTAGCCAGGAATCCGGCAAGGGTGATTCCGATTTGAATTGTAGCAAGGAACCTGCTTGGTTCGGACAGAAGGTTTTGAAGCATCAATGCCTTCTTATCTCCACGATCAGCCATCATCTTAATTTTATTATCATTTAATGAAACTAAAGCCATCTCAGATGCCGCAAAAAATGCATTTAACAAAATCAGTACTAAAAGCACCAATAATTCAGCTGTCAAAAAAGTCCAACCTCCAGGGAACAAATATTAACTATGTCTTATCATTGTAACAACAAGTGGTAACTTATATTCAGCAGGTGTTTTAGCACTCTCTTGCCTTTAACCTGTCTTTGTGTTTAGTAAACCTGAAAATAGATGCCCCCTTTGAAGAGAGCAGCTTTTGCTACATTGATTACCGATTATCCCTCTGCCGAGGTAAGCTCATCTTTCTTCTCCTTTGATAAAAACCAGCCGCCTAAAGCGATCAAGATGAGTACCGTATAGAATGTCGCTTTCCATCCGAAAGAGCTGGCGAATCCTTCAGGCAATACAGCCAGTTCTGGGTGTGAAAGTGTGTAGACGGAGAGCTTTACCCCTACCCACCCTACGATCATAAACGCAGCAATTTCAAGTCCTGGCCTTGTATGGAGTAGCTTTACAAAGTAGTTAGCAGCAAATCGCATGATTAAGAGTCCGATAAACCCTCCGGCAAAAATGACAAGGAACTTACCACCATCAAGACCGCCAATATTTGGCAGGTCTGTATTTGGGAGTGCAACCGCCAACGCGACAGCTGCCAAAATGGAGTCAACTGCAAATGCAATGTCAGCAAGTTCCACTTTAAACACAGTGGCCCAGAATCCTGACTGCTTTTTTTCCTTTTTATCCTTGCTCTTTTCGTCACCTTTTTTGATAATCACTTTTCTAAATATGTGGTTGAACGCAATAAATAGGAGATATAGCGCACCTATCGCCTGAACCTGCCAAACATCGACGAGGAACGAAATTGCGAATAGTGAGGCAAAACGGAAAACGAATGCCCCTGCAAGCCCGTAGAACAGGGCCTTTTTTCTTTCTTCTTCTGGAAGATGTTTAACCATAATTGCCAATACAAGCGCATTATCTGCCGCCAAAAGTCCCTCAATCGCGATGAGTAGCAATAAAACCCATCCGTATTCCAATAAAATCGATAATTCCATCTAATATAATCCCCCTTTTACGTTTATCAGATAAGGCCATGTTTATGTCTAAGCGAATCCGGTGCCAATGCCACCATTCTTTCTAATACGAACCCAGCGATCACCACATCATCGACTATTCCTATTAAGGATAGGAAGTCCGGTATCAAGTCGAAAGGGAAGAACGCATAAGTCAGGATCATTAACACACCGAGCGCTTTTTTGTGAGCCTGAACATCCTTTGATACAAAGAAATCCTTTAAAAATGGTATGAACTTCCAAAATTTTAAAATAAATTTGATTCGTTTAAAAAACTTGAACAATAGAATCACCTCTTTATCCCACTATTTGGATTATATCCTGGTCGATACTTTTCACTCCCTCATTAAAAGTAAGCCTTGTTTTAAAACGGTAAGAAATATCTTCGTTTGAGACTGTGATGGAAGCTGGCAGCTGAAAAGCGAATGGAATTTTATTCGTTTCCTCAGAATGAATCCTTGATGTTGAAAGCATGGTTGTTGTATCAATAACCGTTTCGCTACCTTCTGCTTTATCTGTCATGACAAGATCACAATCGATTCGTCTAATCTGCTGCTCGATTGTGCCGCCCATGACTTGAAAATACCCATGAACTGGATTGCCTGCCTTATAAGTGTCTTTTTCTAAAATTAGATCAATTTTTGCTGAGCCAATTCCTAACAATGACATGTACTTCCTTAATAACACTTCATTACCCTCCTGAATTGATTTAATTTATAATGACTTTGATTTAACTCTACAGCTGCATATATTAGTTTTTGGCCATATGCTTCTCATCAATCCGCTTTTCAATCTTTTCTAGCTGTGTCCTATCCTTTAAAAGTTCATCTTTGTTCTTCTTAATTAGTTCTGCAAACGACATTCTTACTTTTTTCATACTCAATCTCTCCTGTTATCAAATATTAAATGACCAATAAAAAAACCTTTACCCTATTCGGCAAAGGTTTTTAGAAACAAATAAAGACCTTTACCATTTGGTAAAGGTCTTGCTAACAACGGTCAGGTTGCCAACAAAGCCGGGAGCTGAACTCCGAAATGACGACTTTGTTGTAAAAGCTACTCCCCTTTAGGAGACTGCTATTCAACTATTTATATTTATTATATTATACTGACTATTTGCATCTGTCAACAGAAAATACTAGTAAATTTTATCTTATTCACACACCTATACCAAGAATAATAAGCGGGAGAAGCATAAAGAATAATATATCCCCTTTAAGCAAAGGATATTTTTCGAGGAGGTGTTATACATGGCGAAGATTGGTGTAGAGCAGTCACTTACAAATGTACAGCAGGCATTGCGCGACAGAGGTCATGAAGTAGTCCAGTTAAGACAGGAATCTGATGCAAACGGCTGCCAATGCTGCGTGATTTCAGGACAGGATGAAAATGTGATGGGCATGCAAGCCACTTCTGTTCAATGTTCCGTTATTGATGCAAGCGGCCTAACAGCCGAAGAAGTATGCCAGCAGGTGGAAAGCAGAATTTGATTGAATACCAAATGCAAAACAAAATTTCCAATCCTTTTTAAAACATTTTTTATCTATCACATTGATTACAGGAGACTGCAATTAAAAATGAAGGGGAGCAATGCTTCCCTTCTTAGCTTTCCATCTCATTTTCATACTCGACAAATTATAGAGGGAGGAAGCCTCAATGTCTGACCGAAACCCGCTTTCCAATGAAGGCAATTTAGACTCAAAAAGTGATAACAATGCTGAATCAACACATCATAATGCTGTAGACGTTTCAGGGTTATCAACGAATCGGGATAAAAATCCTCAAATAGGGTCGCGTGGCCGGGGACCCATCATTATTAATGATCCCGATTCAACAATATTAAATGAAGCAATTTTTGAAAATGCAGACCGGGAATATTACGATCGAGACCAATTCCGATAGTTTAACTTAAACTTGGGTCAAGGAACTTGCGTTTCTTGACTCTCTGAATTTAGTTTATTTAGGTACTTTGTGTTTTTAATTCCTAAATCCTGTAGTCTGCTTTAATAATAGGATAATCGGTAAATTAAGAATCTCTCGTAAGGGTTATGTTCAGATAAACCTGGCAGCGTGACTTCCTCCTTCAAATCGAAGAGTGTCTGGTTTTCCAAAAAATAAATGTAATCATCGGATGGATAATATAAAATCAGCTCTATATCCCTCTCTGCTTTTTCTACTGAAATCAATATGTTGTTGATGATAATCCGAAACACCTGAATTGAAAACGGATTGAAAAAATAAAACCGGTTATCGGCTGAATCTATCGGATAATCTTCAGCCAAGCCGTGATAGAATTGAAATTTATCTCTTCTATTTTTGAAATTCTGAAAATAACTATTTTGGTTTGCTATCGCTTTATGGTAAAAGTCATCATTCATTTCCACGCCTACAACAGAGGCATTGTAGACATAGTTAACATAGAAGCTTAAACGCCCTTTCCCGCAGCCAAAATCAACCATGCGGTCCGTACGCTTCATTTTGTAATTACTGGAAAATATCTCGAGGGCACTATATGGCGTTGGTTCATAGCGGTGATAATGCAGGGACTCGTTAAATCCTTTTTGATCACCACTCGTTTTAACATTCAGCAGCTTATCGTAATAATATTCTTTCATTGATCCGCTCCTTACACGAAAAGCACACGCGCCCTGGCAGAGGAAAAACGGCTAAGGTCGCCACGTCCTGTTTGTCGTGGCTTTATTTTCCTGCGGAAAAAAAGTTGCTGGGCGCTGGAGCTAGACATCTGTACTTGTAAAAAAGTTAAACTTACTTATGTACTAAAGTGCAGACGCGACGGAGTAACAGCATAGGTCTATCTCGCTAAATAATATTTAATAGAGTAAGCCATCATGCTATGGCCTTTCGGTGTCCAATGGAAACCATCAGGAGCAATCAGGCCGCTTTTCGTAAGCTGTGCATCGGACCCCGCTCCACCCCCTGCTTTAATCCAGGCATTCGCATAGTTGTCTACAAGCTGCACTTTTTGCGCCTTAGCGACTTTACGGATAACCTCATTATAACTATTAAGCCATAGCCGGATTCCGCCTTTATCCACATACAGCTGTTTTTTCTCTGGATACTTCAAATAGTAGAGTGTTTGATGTACAGGTATACTTGTCATTAACAATACTTTTATTTTTTTAGCTTTTAATTGAGTAACCATGCTGGTAATATTTTGCTCAAATTTTGCCTTATCAACCTGGGGTCTGCCATTATCAAGTAATAGCCCATCATTTTGGCCAAACATAATTGACACACTAGCGGGTTTTTTTCCAATTACATCAGAATTGAAACGTTTCATTGCCTGGTTTGTATGGTTGCCGCTAATCCCTGCATTCACTGCACCTGTCAGGACGACCCAGCGATGATTTAAGTTATATCCATACGATTGAAAGTATGTCCCTGCTGTATTGCTGTCCCCAAAACCAACAAAACCGGCAGCGTCAGCTCTTGCCGAAACAATCGAGAGCAAAAGAAAAGAAACAGCAATACAACTCATTATTAATTTCCTCATTATTAACCCTCCTCAACATTCCTACTTTTTTCCCGGTAATTCCCTGGCGGTCAGCATTAATAATTCTTTTATTTGTAACCACAGCCACGTCTCTCACCGTTTTGCAGGCAATCTCTGCGGCATCTCCCTCAATCAGAATATCCTGTATCTCTTGTGGAACCTGCGTTTCTTCATAAAAGGTCCATGTCATTATTACGCTAACATCCGCCATAAGTATTCCCGCGTCTATTATTTATAAAAAAGCCATAAAACAACAATAGCATATCAAAAACGTTTGAGGGATATTCATTTTTAATATTCAATAAAACAGTGTTTGCCTGCCGGTTTTTTTTAGCTGGCCCACTTTATCAATCCGGTTGCAGAAATTGCTTAGCGCCCTGGTCAGAGGAAGAACGTTTAAGATTGTAACGTCCACACAAAACTAACACTTTGTTCGTTGAATATATCTCTGCCGAGGCCTTCCTTGTCCTATTACAACGGCACTCTGTTCTGTTCCGCTTCCTGACAAAGGAACTAGACTTAGTTCTGGAACGTCCTGTTCGACAGGGCTGGAGCAGACATCTGTACTTGTTAAAAAAGTGATTTGTTATTATCTATTAAAAAAGCTGCCATATTGGCAGCTCGCTCAAAAACTCACCAAACAATATAAACATTAATCAAGGCATTATGCCTCTAACTCATATTCTTTTCTTCGTAAGCAACGCAGTCACCCATTCTTCGGAATGTACAATTTTTTCAGCGACATATCCTTTTTCTTTATATAGTAATAAGGTTTCTTTGTAGTTCCAGTCGACCATGCCTGATAACAACAGCTTTCCATCCATTAACAGATGGCTATTCAGAAAAGGCAGTAATTGTTCAATTTCTTTTGCCGCGATATTCACAAAAATCCAATCAAACACACCCTCTATTTGAATGTCAGGAAGCAGGACATTTCCTTGTAAAACAGAAATATTATTCTCTACTTTGTTTAAACCTGCATTGTACAACACTTCTGCTTTAACATCCTCGACGTCTACAGACATCACCTGTTCTGCACCAACAAGAGCTGCACCAATGCTTAATAACCCCGCTCCCGCTCCCAAATCAAGCACCCTTTTCCCTTGCAAATCTTCTTTTAAAATAAAACGCAGGCAATCTTGGGTCGTTCCATGCAATCCCGAACCAAACGCCCTGGGCGGTTCAAAGTGGATAACACGGCCTTCCACCTTTTCTTGCGTAAGAGTTGGCTTTATGAACCACCCATTCCCTAGATCGATAACCGGAAAAGGCTGCTGCCAATCTTGTGTTTCAATAAATTTATACTGAATGTCTTCCGTTCCCACCTCTAAAATCGCGGCTAACTCTTCCCTGGCTTTTTTTGAGTCAACTGAGAAAACGTTCGTTTTTTCTAAAATAACTTTTAATTCAACATCAACATCCTTGAGTTCAACAAACCCATATCCATTTTCCTCAGCAAACTGTTCGATTGGCTGGTCGTAATATGTATTGTAAAAACCATATTGATTTAGTTTTTCAATCGCTTCATCTGCTTTCTTAAGCAGCATTGTAATCGTAAATTCATGTAACATCCCATTCATCCTCATTTTATGCTAAATTATTTACCATTCTAAACCATTGGTTATGCTTTTTCCACACCCCCTCCCATGCATTGCACAGAGTTCTACCGAGACACTTTTTTTACACAAGAAAGACCACCCCCATGTTAAATCAGCATTAGGGTGGTCTTTCTTATTATTCTTTGATAAATTGTTGTGTACTTCTCACAGTGTCAATCGGCCGAACCAGCCGTTCAATTTGTTCACGCTTCGGTTCCAAAAATGGAGGCAATGACAATTTTTCACCCAAAGTTTCATACGGCTCATCGCCCATGAATCCTGGACCATCGGTTGCAAACTCAAATAAAATCTGCGGAGAAACCCTGGAGTACAAAGATCCAAAAAAGAAGCGATCAACAAAACCGGATGTTTGGAATCCAAAGCTTCTTAACCGTTTATCCCACTCTTCCAGTACTGAACGGTCGTCCACCCGGAATGCAGCATGGTGAACCGTACCATACCCCTGCCGCGCTTGAGGAAGAATTGCATTATACTCTGCTACCACCTGCGCACCATTCCCTCCTTCACCAACTTCAAAAAGATGGAAAGATCCTTCTTGAGCAATTTCTTTAAATGATAGAACCTTCTGCATCATGTCCTTAAAGTAATCGAAGTTAGAAACACGAACAAAGATTGGGCCTAAGCCGGTAATAGCATACTCAAGCGGGATCGGCCCATTCTGCCATGGTGTACCAGCCTCTACACCTTTATTATTTTCATCTGAAATTAATTGATATTGCTGGTCATCAAAATCAACGAAAGACAGTGTCTTTTTACCAAATTGCTCTGTAATCCCGGAATGCTTTACCTCTAGACGGTCAAACCGCTTGACCCAATATTCAATGGCTGTATCACTTGGTACCCGAAAGGACGTTTTAGATATTTCATCCGTACCATGAACACCTTTTGGAATGCCAGGAAAATCGAAGAACGTCATATCTGTACCCGGACTGCCTGTATCATCGGCAAAAAACAAGTGATATGTCTGGATATCATCCTGATTAACCGTTTTCTTTACCAATCGCATACCTAAAACAAATGTGAAAAACTCATAATTCTTCTCTGCGCTGCTTGTAATAGCTGTGACGTGATGTACTCCCTTTAAGCTGTTCATAATTATTCCTCCCATCAACCTTTTATCATGTTTCGTACTACATTCCTCTAAGGGAATGATATCAACCGTTACATACTCTTTCATTTTTCCTAAAATTTCTAGTATTAATCATTTTATATGGCACAAAAATAGTCTTAATTCATATATCTTTAATTCAAGATAAAGATAGCATGTTTATATTTTACTGTCAATAAGCAGGCTTCTAAAAAGTTATCATTCACTGGAAAATAAAAAAGCTGCTCCGAAGTGAAGTGACTCCTGGAACAGCTTTTTAGTTTATTTTTTAAATTCATGAGCCGCTAGTTCAATTACAATCGCGTCTTCTACCTTAGACACGGAAGAACTGAGATGGTTATTATTCATAATAGAGAAAATCAGTTTCTCTCCGTCCTGTGTTGTTACATAACCCGAAAGAGTGGAAACCCCGGTTAATGAGCCAGTCTTTGCCTTCACATTTCCTTTTGTCGATTGATGTGTCATACGGGAACGCAATGTTCCTCCAACCAAACGGTCAGTTATTCCTGCTACCGGCAGGGAATCTTCAAATGAAGGGAACCAGCTTTTATCCTGTAAAGAATAAAGAAGTTCTGTTAGCTCGTTGGCTGGGATCAACGTTTTATGAGACATACCCGAGCCATCCCGGAGAACAATCGTGCTGCTATTAAGCCCTGAATCTGCAAGCCATTCCTCAAGTACTTGAAGACCTTTATCCCAGCTGCCTTCCCCGTATACTGCCTTCCCCATTTCTTTGGTAAGCGTTTCGGCATGCCCGTTATTGCTCAGCTTCATAAATGGAATGAGCAGTTCCTTTAGCGGCATTGATTTCTTAAGGGTCAGAAAAGTTGCATTCTGTGGAGTAACGCCCATTTTTTTGTCTGATTTTCCGATCAGCTTCACACCATTCTGTTGAAGAGACCTATTGAAAATATCAAGTACATAACCCGCTGGCTCCCATACGGCAATCCAGCTTCTTGATTTCGATCCATTCAACGGGATTGTACCTTCTACTATAATCTTATTTGTTCCATGCTCTCTAGTAACCGAAATTCTTTTTGGTTCATTCTCTCCAACTGTTTCTGTTTTATTTACAATAGCCACATAATCGGTTGTAGGTATCAGTTTCACTTGAGCGCTCTCTCCAATTTTAGCTGCTGGGCTTGCCTCCACGATGACCGTTCCAGCGTCATAATCTTCATTTGGAGAAAGGGTCAGCGCTGACACTTGAGCACCGGTATAGTTAAACTCATCGGACCAATTCAAATCCTGTGAGTAGCGGACATCGTCATACCAGCTATCATCAGCAATCAAGTCTCCTTTAATCTTATGTATACCTTTTGCTTTTATATCCTTTGCAAACTGATCAAGATCATTTCTTAAAAGAGTAGGATCACCCTTTCCCTTTAAATATAGATTTCCTTGAAGAACTCCACCCGTAACAGTTCCATCAGTCCATATTTCCGTAGTAAATTGATAGTCTGTTCCGAGTTTTTCCAATGCTGCTGCGGCAGTTATCAGTTTCATATTGGAAGCAGGGTGCAACCGTGTATTACCGAGATTGGAATATAAGATTTCCCCTGTTTTGGCGTTTCTGACACTAACTCCTGTTAACGCTCCTTCCAGCCCCTCGTCCTTTAATAAACTGTCTATCTTAGCTTTTAAAGTTACCGGCTGGGTTATATTTGATTGAGCAGTTTCCCCTGAGGCCGATGCAAATAATGCCTGATTCTCGGCGGAAAATGGAAAAAGTATTAATAAGGCCATAAGGAATAATAAAAAAGGCTTTTTCGGTTTCTTATTTTGATACATATACACACACCCCTTTCACTTGATAATACGAATCTACAGTATTTTGGAAAAATATTTAATAGTTTGAAAATATAACCATTCGATGTACCCAGATACAGATGTAGGATAGGCCAAAAGGTGTTATTCTACTCGTTAGTGTAAGCTTATGACTAAAAAATTGAATTTAATAGGTTCAAACTGCTATAAATTATAATCCATGGATTACTTTAAAAAGGTAAGACATTAAAACTCTTTTATAATTTTTCACCTCAAAAAATTGATGCAATCTATTGACTACTGCTTACTACTGCATTATAATATAGCTAACAGTTAAGAATTACACTGTATTCATAATTTTAATATACTCCAAAGGGGAGTAGCTAACAGTTATGTCGTCATTACGTGATGGTTCCATCACCGGCCTAACTGGCAACATTATGTTGTTTGCGAGACCTTTGCCAGATTGGTAAAGGGATAAAATAGACGTTTCAAAACCTTTATCATTTGGTAAAGGTTTTTTTAAGTTCTATTTTAGGAGGCGACTTGCTATTTAAAAGTTTCTGGCTATCCCATATTTAAAATAATCTATTTTATACTAAATAACATGGAGGTTAATACAATGAAAAAGATTTTAGCAGCTTTACTATCGGCAGCGCTTATTTTTTCTCCTGTGGGGAACTTTGTGTTTCATGATTCTTCAACAAAGGTGGAAGCTAAATCATACAAGTCTGGCAAGAGAAGTTTTAATAGTAACAACCAATCTAACAACAACAATTCGTTTTTCCAAAATAAAAAGGCAGAGAGCACTACCAAGAGTAAGTCCTCAATTGATAATAAAAAAGGCGGATTTAGTTCTGGCGGTTTAATGAAGGGCCTTATGGTAGGAGGACTTGCTGGACTGCTATTCGGAAGTTTAATTGGAAACATGGGAATGCTAGGTTCTATTTTCGGATTACTTATAAACATTCTGGCGATATTCCTTTTAATCTCAGCTATACGGGGCATTTTCTCATATTTCCGTAATAAAAAGAGACACGGGGAGTCAAGCTCATGGAGAAGATAATCATTTCTGAGCAGGATATTATTAATGCTATTTGTGTTTATATTTCTCGCAAAAAACAAGTGAAACCCGAAGAAGTTGAAGTAGAACTCCTATATGATGATGAATTAGGTTTTTCTGCTGAAGCATATGTATATGGCCGAAAACAAGTGCTTATTACAGCAAACATTATAGAAGCTCTTCGCTTATGGCTTGATGAATTTATGAATCGAGATCCTTATACCGGAATTGAGCTAGTTTTAGATGATAAGGAAGGTATAATCGCAGTTATCAGATAAAAGAAGCCAGCTTCATTTTTCTCAAAAAAAGCTTGTATAGATTCTTAAACTGAACTCTACAAGCTTTTTTTATTTCCGACAACAAAGAGGAAATACTCATTTCTATTGCTTTTTTATCATGTACCGCAAAAGGTTTGATAAGGAATGTTTGATTGCGCAGGGAGTGTGCAGTACTCAGCCTGTTCAGGAGAGTGAGCGTAAGGGCTTGAAAGAACCTCTAACAGCCGCTCCATTACACTGTAGTCTCCTTCTTCCACTGCGGCTTCCAGTGCTTCTTCAACCCTATGGTTCCTAGGAATTACCGAAGGGTTGCTGTTTTGCATCAAATGTTGGGAAGACGCTTTCGAGTCATTTTGCCTGCGTAATCTTTCCTGCCATACCTTATGCCACTCGGTAAATTCCGGTGTTCCATGCAGTACCATATCCTCATGTCTTTCAAACGTTAATGCCCGGAAGGTATTGGTATAATCTGCCCGATGCTTCTTCATTATATTTAGAAGGTCCGCAATTAGAGTTCCATCCTCTTTCTCTTCATTAAATATTCCCAATTTTGCCCTCATACCGGAAATCCAATTATTCTGATATAGCTCCGGATAGACTGAGATGGCCTCCTGAGCAATTTCGACAGCTTTCTCCTGATTTTCATGAAGCAGCGGCAATAGACTTTCAGCAAATCGGGCAAGATTCCAACCGCCAATACCTGGCTGGTTTCCGTATGCATAGCGGCCTTGAACGTCAATGGAGCTGAATACCGTTGCCGGATCATAAATATCCATAAAGGCACAAGGACCATAATCTATTGTTTCTCCGCTTATGGTCATGTTGTCAGTGTTCATAACTCCATGGATAAAGCCAACCAGTTGCCATTTGGAAATTAGCCGCGCTTGGCGCTTGATCACTTCCTTAAGCAATGAAAGATATCGGCTCTCATCAGCTTCAACCTCTGGATAATGGCGTTTTATTGCATAATCAGCCAGGACTTTAAGTTCCTCAGCTGTACCCCAATTTGCAGCGTATTCAAAAGTGCCGACTCGCAGATGGCTGGCAGCCACGCGGGTCAAAATGGCTCCTGGCAGCGGGGTCTCCCGAATTACTGGCTCACCGGTTGAAACTACGGCCAGGCTGCGGGTGGTAGGGATACCAAGCGCATGCATGGCTTCGCTGATGATGTATTCGCGCAGCATCGGTCCAAGTGCCGCTCGGCCATCGCCTCCGCGGGAATATGGCGTTCGGCCTGGCCCCTTTAACTCGATATCAAGCCGATCACCATCGGGAGTGATCTGTTCACCAAGGAGCACAGCACGGCCATCCCCTAACTTTGTAAAGTGCCCAAATTGGTGCCCCGCATAAGCTTGAGCAAGAGGCTCCGAGCCTTCCGGAATTCGATTGCCAGCAAACACCGCTATGCCATCTTCACTTTGCAGCTTCTCCGTATTCAATCCCAGGGATGCTGCCAGCGGAGCATTAAAAGTGATCAATTTCGGTGAACTGACAGGGTGCGGATTTTGAGCGGTAAAAAATGTCTTAGGCAGACGGGCATAGCTGTTGTCTAAATTCCATCCTGTTTCTTTTGTCATCGTATCTCCTTTTCTTCCTTTGACTTTTAGTATCATATTACTTCTTTGATTTATTTAGGTATCTACTCTCAATATAAGCACAAGACAGCCCTTTTTAAAGTCTACTTCTTCCAACTAATTATACCCTTTCCAAACAAATACAACGCACTTTAAACACTTTTGACTACGTACTAAATCCAGTGATGTTAGGGTTAAAGAAATAAAGCAAACCTACTCTTGCATTTCTTCCCTATATCTATAATTGCAGCTAACAACAATTGACCATCATTTTAAAGAGCAAACACAAATACTCCTTAATAAAAAAAATCCCCCAAACGAGCAGTTTGAGGGAAATCAAAAAACATCTTCATTATTAGGTTAAACCCTGTATATACTTAATATCCAATTAAGCGGGAATTCATACGAATTAAGCTAAAGACCCGTTTACGCGAAAACTGATATGAATTCTCACATGTAATTGGCTCTGTATCACTGCAGCACGCTCCTATATCCCGCGTAACTGCTGTACTTTTCCGTTAACAAAATATCACTTCAAACTCGGTTCAAAAAGGCTTTTGTACGTTCGTTTCGAGGGTTATCAAACAACTCGGATGGATGGCCGGATTCGATGATTTCTCCATTGTCCATGAAAATAACACGATTTGCTACTTCCTTAGCAAATCCCATTTCATGTGTAACAACTATCATTGTCATTTGCTCTTCAGCCAGGTCCTTCATTACCTTCAATACTTCCCCTGTCAATTCTGGGTCTAATGCTGATGTAGGTTCATCAAAGAGAAGGATTTCAGGATTCATCATGAGAGCTCTTGCAATGGCTACTCTTTGTTTTTGGCCACCAGATAAATTTGCCGGATAGGCGTTCGCCCTATCGGTAAGTCCTATTTTTTTTAAAAGTTCTGTGCTTCTTTGATGAATAACGGATGTTGGCTCGTTCTTCACTAATTTAGGAGGCAGCTCAAGATTTTCTTTAACGGTAAGGTGCGGGAACAAGTTAAAATGCTGAAAGACCATTCCCATTTTAGATGTGATTCTCTTAACCTCTTGAGGTTTCGAGTATACTCCATCCTTGACTAACTGATCACCTGCTACCTTGATGCTGCCGCCGTTTATTTCCTCAAGATGGACCAAACTGCGGAGCATTGTGCTTTTTCCTGACCCAGAGGGACCGATAACTGCAACCACGTCATTTTTATCTACATTAAAAGTTATCTTTTTTAATACTTCCAGATCGCCAAACGATTTTTTAAGGTTGGATACTTCAATGATAGCCACATTCACCAATCCTTCTTATTCAAATTTAAATCTCCGCTCGATCACTTTAAAGACTACCGTTAATACGAGTGTCATAATTAAATAGATCAAACCCGCTACAAAAAACGGTACAATCGTAAAGTCACGATTGACAGCAGTCTGGGCATAGTGCAGCAATTCCGGGACTGCAACCGCATAAAGAAGAGCGGTATCCTTAACCAGTGTTACCGATTCATTTGCAACAGCCGGAAGTGCAACACGAAACATTTGAGGCAATATTATCCTGGTGGTTGTCTGCCATTTATTCAAACCAAGAACCTGGGATGCCTCGTATTGTCCCTTATCAATGGCCAAAAGCCCCCCGCGGAAAATTTCTGCAAAGTATGCGGCATAGTTTAGCACAAAGCCCAAACAAGCTGCGACAAATCTATCTAATACTAAATATTCACCAACAACAGGAAGCATTGGCAGGCCGAAGCATATAAAAAGCAATTGCAGTAAAAGAGGAGTTCCCCTCATTACATAAATATAGCCCTGCGCAAGGAAGGATAATGGCTTAAAGCTGCTTTTAACAGCCAGCGTTAGAAGGAAACCCAGCGGTATCGCCGTAATAATAGCAATTAAAAACAAAAGGACTGTCATCTGAGCCCCTTCAAGCATCGGCCCAAGTATTGATGTAATATAATCCAAAGACAAAAAAACACCTCCAAAAACGAAAAGCGCAAGCACCCCGCCACGAGGAAGAACGGCTAAGGTCGCCACGTCCTGTGGCAACGCCGTTCTGACCCACCTCCTGTGGGCCTCCGACAAGCATAAGACAAGCGCTGACAGAAGGCGCTTTTTGCCTTCCGAAGCGATTGGTTTATGACCTCGAGGGGCCGGGTGCTGGAGCTAGACATCTGTACTTGTGAAAAAAGTTATTCTATTTTTTCTAGCTTAGCGTAAGCGCCTTGAACAGCCCATGAAGGAAATAGGAAAAGACCCGGAAGGCGCTTTTTGCCTTTCGAGGGCTTTTATCTTTTCCACAGTGGGCTAGGCGCTGGAGCTGGACATCAGTATACGTTTAAATAGTTATACTTTCTTAATCTTTTAAGAAAAACGCAAGCACCCCGCCACGAGGAAGAACGGCTAAGGTCGCCACGTCCTGTGGCAACGCCGTTCTGACCCACCTCCTGTGGGCCTCCGGCAAGCATAAGACAAGCGCTGACAGAAGGCGCTTTTTGCCTTCCGAAGCGATTGGCTTATGACCTCGAGGGGCCGGGTGCTGGAGCTAGACATCTGTACTTGTGAAAAAAGTTATTCTATTTTTTCTAGCTTAACGTAAGCGCCTTGAACAGCCCATGAAGGAAATAGGAAAAGACCCGGAAGGCGCTTGTTGCCTTTCGAGGGCTTTTATCTTTTCCACAGTGGGCTAGGCGCTGGAGCTTCACATAGCCCTGCTTAGTTATTCAGCTCGATAATTTAATAATTCCCTTCAGAAAAACAAAACAGGGTTCCCTTCGGAAAACCTGTTCTGCCTTAAATTCCATATTACTTTAATACTTTATCTTCACCAAACCACTTTTTAGAGATTTCAGCGGCTGTTCCGTCCTCATTCAATTCATCAAGTGCTTTTTGGAGCTTTTCAAGCAATTCATCGTTGCCTTTTTTCACACCGATACCATATTCTTCAGGAGCAAGAGATTCATCAAGCACCTTAAATGATTCTCCCTGTTTAGTCATGTAATAGTTAATAACAATCTCATCAATTACTACTGCATCGACACGGCCGCTCTTTAAGTCAGATAAGGCCTGAACATTGTCGGCAAACTCTGTAACCGTCTTAATTTTTGATTTAATCGGGGCAGCGTTCAAGGCATCTGAAGCAGATGATAGAGATTGCAAACCAACGATTTTACCTTCTAAGTCAGCCACTTTAGTAAGCTTTGAGTCCGCCTTTGTCACAACTACCTGTGCATTTTCTAAATAGGGTTTTGTGAAAAGAACTTTTTCTTTCCGTTCTTCCGTAATAGTGTAACCATTCCAGATAAGATCAATTCGTCCGGAGCTAAGCTCCGCTTCTTTTGTTTTCCAGTCTATTGGCTGAAACTTAACTTTTGTTCCCATTTTTTCTGCTGCAGCGTTAGCATAGTCAATATCAAAACCGACAATTTTATTATCCTCATCGCGGAATCCCATTGGAGCAAATTTATCATCAATACCAATGACAAGTGTATTGTCCTCTGCTTTTCCAGCAGATTTAGAGCATCCTGCAGCAATCACAAATACCGATGCCACAATAAGCAGCAGAGTTGCTAAACGTTTCATATCTATGTTGACCACCTTCTATTGAAATTAAACTCACTTTAACACACTACCATGTTAGTAGACTAATATATTATAACTCTATAATATTATAAAAATCAATATCCAGGGTAAGTAAATATTATGGTACTTTTGGGGCAGGATAATCAGTTCAGCGGAAAACTCGTGCGCGTGCGGTTATTCACAGATGAAAATAGGAAAAAGTGAAAAGGACTGTCTCAAAAGTCGGTATTAGACTTTTAGAGTACAGCCCTTTTTACAGATGTAAGAGTTAAAGAATTAATATCTCTTTTCATACCTTTCTACGCGTTTTTTTCTATCCAGTTTTTTTTATAAGGAATCCTCAAATTCATTTGCGGTGCTCAAAGGTTTTACAAGCTGTTTCCTCAACATCAGCAGCATCTCTGCCGTGCTCGCCAATCACATAAATAGAGTCGGCAATACACTTATCACCTTTTGCCCAGTATTTACAATTCTCCACATTGCATAATACCTCAGTTGTCATGCAGGGCCACCTCCTTTATAAGGTTTCTTCTTCAATACCCTTTTTTGAGATGAGCCAATCATTTTTTCTCCATTTAAACTAAAGTCTTTTTCACTAACCTTTAAGGAGCTTTTAATTGAAATAGAGTTTTTACACCATTGCAATTGAAAATTCTTATGATGATTTCCGTTTTTTTACATGTTTTAGCCGGTTACATAAGGGAAAAAACGTTTATGCACTAATTTTAAATACTAGAAAAAATAAGATAGGAGGAACAATGTGAATATGTCACTGGATAAATTAAAAGACAATATTTTAGTCGTGGATTCCAGCGTAGCGAAAAAGTCCATGATTGGGACATCTATCGGAAATGCCATGGAGTGGTTTGATTTTGGTATATATTCATTTTTAGCAGTAACAATGGGAAAGGTATTTTTCCCTGAAATAGATCCTTCATTTCAATTAATCTATGCTTTCGCGACTTTTGCGGTTGCATTTATTGCAAGGCCAATTGGAGGTATGTTTTTTGGAATGATAGGAGACCGCATGGGCCGAAAGAAGGTCCTCGCTTCTACAATGATTCTAATGGCTGCCGCCACATTAAGTATTGGACTTATTCCGAGTTTTGCCACTATAGGGATTGCCGCACAGATACTATTGCTCACAGCGAGGCTGGTACAGGGGTTTTCTACCGGCGGAGAATATGCTGGTGCCATGACATATATAGCAGAAACAACTCCCGATAAAAAACGCACTTTCATGGCGAGCGGTTTGGAGGTTGGAACTCTTGTAGGTTTTATTGCCGGAGCCGGTTTAGTAACATTACTGACCTACATACTTGGAACAGAAACAATGGTAGAATGGGGCTGGAGAATTCCATTCTTTATTGCAGCTCCCCTAGGCTTAATTGGTTTTTATTTCCGCAACCACTTGGGGGAAACCCCGGCATTTGAAGCGATGAGTGAAGCAATAGATGAAGGAAATCAACGCACGTCTTTCAAAGAGATCTTTGCCGAGCATTGGAGAGCGCTGTTAATATGCACAGCTGTTGTCATCTTTTATAACGTAATGAGCTATACAGTGCTGACGTATATGCCGTCATACTTGTCTGAAGAACTTGGTTATGGTGAACAAAAAGGACTGCTTTTGCTTGTAATTGTTATGATCGCTATGATTCCTTTAGTAATGGCCATGGGTTATTGGAGTGACTGTATTGGCAGAAACCGCATTTTAAAAGGAGCTTTAATCGGTGCTATAGTACTCAGCATTCCTGCATTTATGCTTGTTCGTTCAGGTAATGTCTATGGCGCATTTTTTGGCCTGCTGATACTTGGCGCTCTGCTCTCTGCTTTACAAGGATCCCTCCCAGCAACTCTGCCTTCATTATTTTTCACCCGAATTCGTTATGGTGCCCTTGCAATTACGTACAATACTGCAACCTCACTTTTTGGGGGTACCACACCTCTTATCGTAGCGTGGTTAGTCAGCATAACAGGAAACAAAATGCTGCCGGCCTATTATTTAATGGGAATGTGCCTCTTTGGGCTTGTTATTGTTACATTGTTCGTCAAAGAAACAGCCGGAAAATCACTGCGCGGATCAGCACCTGTTGTAGAAAATCAAAGTGAAATAAAAGAAGTGCTAAAACATCCGGATAAAGCCCTCTGGTGGTATGAAGAGGTACGACAGGGGAAACAAAAGAACATTGATAAAGTTATGACTGGATAATGGGAACCCATTCTAGAGACATTGCACATTTATAAATACTTTTTAAAAAAACAGCTGGCTCATAGGCTAATGTTAGCCATTTGAGTCAGCTTTCTGTTTTAAATGATTTTATACAGTAAAAGCAGGCTTTTTTATGTCGTTGTTTTTTCCGCTTAATCTGATACCTTATCCCAAATAGTGGTATAAAAAGAATCCAACAAATTTATAATCCCGTACATTTTTTCGGACTATAATTTTGTGAAAGAAAGATTGGAAACTTTCAAATGAGGATAAAATAACTTGTGGATCAAATATTAGCCACAACCAGTAAAGACCCGGTAGCAAATAGTATAATGATTGGAGCTTACTTTACGATTCTGCTCAAAGGTATTTGTTGAGCATTTTATGTGAGAAATGTAATCATATACAGTAAAATATTGAATACACAAAAAGCGCATGTAAAACATAAGTTTCTTTAGCTTGCATATTCTTTAATAAGAATCCGCAGGTTGGTTAAGCAATCATTTGAATAAAGGTGGTTATTACTTTGGTATTAAAAGGAAAAAGAGTAGTTGTTTTAGGCGGTACATCTGGAATTGGTTTAGCCGCTGCTAAGGCGTTTCTCGATGAAGCCGCTC
Organism: Peribacillus saganii; assembly: GCF_003429095.1. Classification (GTDB taxonomy): domain Bacteria; phylum Bacillota; class Bacilli; order Bacillales; family DSM-1321; genus Peribacillus; species Peribacillus saganii. Next base: position 52,873 of record NZ_QVTE01000030.1, on the reverse strand, counting down.
AAGTCATTATCGCTAGCCGTTCTGCTTCAAATTTATCTGAAGCAAAAACAAAGCTTGGTGGTAACGTAGAAGGTTATGAAATTGACTTTCGCAGCGAGGAAAAGGTTGCTGACTTTTTCAAGAAGGTTGGTAATTTTGATCACCTCGTGGTTACTGCAGGGGAAGGTGCAATGGGTCACTTTAGCGAACTACCTGTTTCAACAGTAAGAGAAGCTTTTGACAGCAAATTCTGGGGGCAATACATTTCCGTTCATGCTGCTCTTCCATACTTAAATAATGAAAGTTCCATTACATTAACTTCAGGTGTATATGGTGTACGCCCTCCTAAAGGTGCATCGACTCTAGCTTCCATCAATTCAGCAATTGGCGGATTAGTACGGGGACTTTCAGTAGACCTGGCACCGATCAGAGTAAACGTGGTATCACCTGGAATCGTTGACACTCCTATTTACGGCGGAATGCCAGAAGAACAAAGGAAAGATATGTTTAATGGGATTGCAAAGCAATTACCTGTTGGACGTGTTGCTCAACCTGAAGATATAGCTGAAACCTATGTTTACCTGGCGAAAAACGGATTTACAACTGGTACATCCGTACTTATCGATGGTGGAGCTCATTTAATCTAATCCATTCATCTCAAAGTCAATTCATAATTTGTATACAAAAGAAGTGATGAGGATGACTCAAGTTGCCATAAACTTAGGGTCATCCTCATCTTTTTTATTACAGTGGAAACTTACATGGCCAGATATCATACAACAAAGAATATTTTTGCGGGCCGCGTAAATCCTAAATATGCGTACTTAATACGATCTGACGTTACATTCTGCTTCTATTATGCACAGATAGATAAAAGAAAGGGCTGAACCTAATGGATGATAAGAAAATAGAAGAAATTAAAAATACATTAGCCAAACGTGTTGTACCCCTGCCTGACGGCACTACTTTACCTTGTTTAGGACAAGGAACATGGTACATGGGGGAAAATCCTCAAGAGAGAAACAAGGAAATTAAAGCCTTACAGCTCGGCTTAAGTTTAGGAATGACACTTATTGACACTGCTGAAATGTACGGAAATGGCGATTCTGAACGTTTAGTAGGCGAAGCAATTAAAGGACGCAGAGATGAAGTCTTTATAGTCTCAAAAGTGTATCCCCATCATGCAGGTTTAGATATGATTTCAAACGCATGTGAAAACAGCTTAAAACGACTCGGAACAGACCGTTTAGACTTATATCTTCTTCACTGGAGAGGAAGTGTTCCTTTAGCGGAAACAATTGAAGGTATGGAGAAATTACGCGAAGCAGGGAAAATTTTGAGATGGGGCGTCTCCAATTTTGATACAGTTGATATGGAAGAGCTATGGAACACTACAAATGGAAAAAATAGTATGACAAATGAAGTACTATACCATTTAGGTTCAAGAGGAATCGACTTCGATCTTTTACCATGGCATCGTGAACATAACATGCCAATCATGGCCTACAGTCCTCTTGCTCAAGGAGGCTCTTTAAGAAGACAACTCTTAAGCGATCCAACTATTCAGGATATTGCTGACAAATACAATGCCCAGCCACTACAAATTGCTCTCGCCTGGACCATACGTTCAAATAGCGTCATTGCCATACCAAAAGCGGTTCAAGAAGAACATGTTTTTGCAAATGCTGAAGCAGCAATGATTGAATTGGTTGAAGAAGATCTCAAAAGACTTGATCAAGTATTTCCTAAACCTACTAGGAAAATGCCATTGGATATTATTTAATTAATTATTTTAAGGGTTTATTTTTAAAATCACCTTGGCAACCACAACATGGGTTGGATAGTGAACGTACATAAAAGATGCGAGGTGTTTACCTTCAGTTGCCCGGAAAATCAATTACAGATAATATGATAAATTCAATTTCCCCAATGATTAATACTTAATTTTAATGCAAACACGTAATGTTACCTCCATTTCCTTTTCTGTTTCCCTTTTGTTGTTTTCCATCTATACTAAAGAAAAAAAGGGGAAAGTAAAATGACATTGCAGCAGCTGAAATATGTTATTGAAATTGTACTTTGCGGCTCCATTAATGAAGCTGCACGGCGCCTTTATATATCGCAGCCAAGTTTATCAAAGGCGGTGAAAGAACTGGAAAAAGAACTTGGCTTTGACATTTTTCTCCGTACATCCAAGGGCATTACGCTTTCAACCGACGGGGCCGAATTTCTTGGATATGCCCGGCAGGTGGTGGAGCAAACGGAACTGATGGAGCGCCGTTATTTTAACGCAGCACCTTCCCGGCAGATGTTTTCTGTTTCCACCCAGCATTACGCGTTCGCAGTCAATGCGTTTGTCGAAATGATTAAGAAGCATGGTGCTCCTGAATATCAATTCACCTTAAGAGAAACAAGAACCTATGAAATTATCGAAGACGTGAAAAATCTGCGCAGTGAAATCGGCATTTTATATATTAGCTCGTTTAACGAAAAAGTCATGATGCAAATGATGAAGGACGAGGGATTGGACTTCCATCCACTATTTGAAGCGAAACCGCACATTTTTGTCAGTGCCCAAAACCCGCTTGCCTCTAAATCATCGGTCACGCTCGAAGATATAGAAAATTACCCGCGTCTTTCCTTTGAACAGGGTGAGTTTAATTCTTTTTATTACTCAGAAGAAATATTCAGCACCATCCCACGCAAAAAAAGCATTCATGTCAGCGACCGGGCAACCCTGTTTAATCTATTGATTGGGCTGAATGGCTATACGATTTCCACCGGTATTTTAAGTTCCGATTTAAACGGTTCTGACATTGTTTCCGTGCCGCTTGATGAAGACGAGACCATTTCAGTCGGCTGGATCGTCCACAAAAAAACAAGGATAAGCAAAATGGCCAATATTTATTTGGAGGAATTAAAGCAAATTATCGACTATTATGCCGCACTTTGATATAGCTTTTGGCTATATCTGATTATCCATATTAACAGTTACGCTATATCTTATTTCCCGTGCTATGATACATACACAATCTACATAGCAAGGGAGAGTAAACAATGACAACCAATGCAAAACCATCTGCATTTAAAGTGCGTAAAATTAATGCTTCTGAAGTAATGGCTGCCAGTAAGTTTGGCCGTTTTCATTTGTTGGTTTTTTTATGGTGTGTATACGCGATTGGATTCGACGGTTTTGATATTGCAATGTATGGGGTAGGATTGCCATTGATGATGGAGGAGTTCAGTTTAACTCTTGTTGAAGCAGGGGCCGTCGGCAGCTATACACTGGTAGGAATGATGGTCGGTGCGTTTGTATTTGGCCCGCTAGCCGATATGATAGGTCGCAAAAAAGTTTTGGCTATTTGCATGTTTTTGTTCAGTGTGTTTTCTTTGTTAGCCGGACTGGCATCAACAATAACGATTTTTACTGTTATGCGCTTTATAGCTGCCCTTGGGATGGGTGGCCTTATGCCAAACGTCATTTCTTTAATGACGGAATATTCCCCCAAAAAAAACCGGGCTCTCATTGTAGCGACCATGTACTGCGGCTATTCAGTGGGAACCATCCTAGCTTCACTGATTGGGATGTACATCATGGAAGACTTCGGATGGAGAGTTTTGTACTGGCTGGGAATTATTCCACTGTTTACATTGCCGGTCTTTCTTAAAAAATTTCCTGAATCTCTTTCCTATTACATTCTTCATAAACAGGGAGACAAACTGGCAAAAATATTAAATCAAGTAGACCCTAGTGGAAATTACAAAGAAACAGATGATTATGAATATACAAATGCCAAAGAAAGTGCGAAAGGCTTTCCAGTAAAGAAGTTGTTTGCGAATAACCGCGCCGTCAGTACATTCGCATTTTGGATCATGGTATTCAGCTGTCTGCTGATGATATATGGGTTAAATACATGGCTGCCAAAAATCATGCAGGAGTCCGGCTACGGATTAACTTCCAGTCTCTCATTCAGTCTCGTTTTGGCGATTGGACAGATAGTAGGATCCTTGCTCGGTGGTTATTTGGTTGACCGAATCGGCCATCGAAAAGTACTTGTTTCGATGTATTTGCTTGGTGCGATTTGCTTCATTGCACTCAGCATTACGACCAATTCACTGCTGCTGTATGTATTGATCGCCGTTGGCGGCGCCTGCACAGGTGGAACGCAAAATCTCGCGAATCCGTATATCTCTGAGTTTTATCCGAAAGAGACACGTGCAACAGGAGTTGGGGTAGCTGTTGGTGTTGGACGGATTGGGGCGATCCTTGCTCCAATTATCATCGGTTTGCTTCTCGCAGCCAACTTTGCGCCACAAAGCGCATTTATGGCCTTTGCCATTCCAAGCATCCTTGGGTGTATTGCACTTTTATTTGTTCAAGAAAAATACGGCAGTTTTGATCGACTGGATGTTTCTCAAAATGGAAAAATGGTGTTAATAAATGTGATGGAAAAACGCTGAAAGCATTAATTGACGCTAGATAGAGCTTTTCTCGTCTTGCACGCAACGGACGATCAACAATTTCCTCCGAAAGACCTTCATTTTACTGAAGGTCTCTTCACCGTTACGATTTCTCATAACCTCATATATTTATGCAAGTGACTTCTGTGATTCTACGTGACAAGCCGGTTCTGTTTTTTATATAGCTTGAAAGAAAGTGCTTATTTCTGCTTTTCAGCTAATACCTCTGTTAAATAATCGGCTACATTATTTATCTGTTCTTCCGGATTAGGACCACTGTGACCATCAGCACCTTCTCTTCCATGACATGCTAAACTATTTCCTTTACTAAACAGGTTTTCATGATCACCCAAGAAAGAATATAAAAAAGACTATAGATTTTTTTAATCTATGATCCATTCGCCTTTGGGATTTTGTTTGATTTACAATGTATTTAAATAAATAAACCAACACTTTTAAAAGGGCTTATTATCAAATTTTTTCTAAAATCAACGCATCAATCAACTTCTGTTTCTATCAATTCAGATAGGGTTTTAATTAATTTTTGATGCTTTTTACTTAATTTGTTATATCTTAGTTCTAATTTTTTAAATTTCCTATTTATATCAGATATTAATGTAGCTTGTTCCTCATCCTCTACACCATCGAAAAAAGTAGTTACAGGTACTTTGAAAACCGTGGACAGCTCTCGTAAACTTTCTAAGCTAGTATTCTGTCTCCCATTCTCGATATTAACCACAGAAGAACGGGAGAGATTAAGAAGTCTTGCCAATTCTTCTTGAGACATATTATGGTATTCCCTTAGTTTCTTCACATTTTGACCTACAATTAGTTTTATATCCATTGCCGCCACTCCTCTGAGCTGATATCCCTAATACTATTTTACTGTTTCCGGCATTTTTTTTAAAATATCTTGACTTATATCGGAATGTCAGTTGTTACTTTGAACTGTTTACGACTTCAATAGTAAATTTAATTAAATGTTGTTTTCCCTTTTCTTCGCTAAAAAATTTTTATAATATTTAGTACAAAATATTGCCTCAACAGTACATAAAACCTTTCCGGTCAATACTTCTTGATTATGATCCAGGAAAAGGTCACCTTCCCACAATTAAGTGAAGCGCAAGCGCTCTGGGCAGCCCCGATAACATAAGACAAACGCTGACAGAAGGCGCTTTTGCCTTCCGAAGCGATTGGATTATGAACTCGAGGGGCTGGGCGCTGGAGCTAGACATCTGGACTTGTTAAAAAGCTATACTTTCTCATCTTATAAAAAAGAAGCAGGTAACCCCTTAATATCGGGTTCCTGCTTCTTTGTTTGTATAAACTTCGCGACTGACTCTTCTAGTGCAGATGGATACTTTGATAAACCTAAAAAAATTTTGAATATTGAACCTGGCTCCATGCCCCTTTACTGTATTCCATACTGCCGTCTATATATAAGATTGCTTTAGGGAAATATTAATTACTATTTTTCCTCCTAAATAAATACAATACGAATAAAAGCGCAAACCATAAAGGTGTCATTAATACAGATAAACGAGTTGCTTCAGCGTATAACATAATAATTAAAATGAATACAAATAACGCTAATACTACATAATTCATAAAGGGCGTCAATGGCGCTTTAAAAGTTGATTTTTTTCGTAAATCCGGGCGTAATTTGGTATATCGGATATGAGAAATTAAGATTATACCCCAAACCCAAATAAAACAAATCGCGCTTATGGTCGTCACAATGCCAAAAGCTTGTTCAGGTATAAGTTTGCTTAAAAAAGCTCCAATTGAAACGACAACCGTTGATGTAAGCAAAGCGTTACTCGGCACATGATTTTTATTTAATTTAGCAAGTTTAGCCGGTCCCTGCTTATGACTGCCTAAATTAAATAAAATTCTGCTCGTTGAAAACAATCCACTATTACAGGCTGACGCAGCTGATGTTAAGACAACAAAATTGATAATCCCTGCTGCTACTGGAATACCCACTAAGCCAAACACCTGAACGAACGGACTGCTAGATGCATTTAATTGATTCCACGGATTAATACATAGAATGACGAAAAGGGCCCCCACATAGAAAAATAGAATTCTCATAGGAATTTTATTAATAGCAGATGGTATGTTTTTTTGTGGGTTGGCTGTTTCCGCTGCAGATACTCCTACTAATTCTACGCCGACATAGGCAAATACAACCATTTGAAATGAAAGTAAAAAGCCAGATGCCCCATTCGGAAATAGACCGCCATATTCCCATAGGTTTTGTACAGAAACAGCTCCCGTATCTGTTTGGAACCCAATGACTAGCAAAATCGTACCCAAAATGATTAAAGCAAGAATCGTAATTACCTTAATTAAGGCAAACCAAAACTCTAACTCTCCAAAAAGCTTAACTGTAAGTAAATTCAGCCCCAATAAAATGACTAAACAGATTAAAGCGGGTATCCATTGGGGGATATCAAACCAATATTGCACATAAACACCAACCGCTATTATATCGGCCATTGCCACCATTATCCAGCAAAACCAATAAGTCCAGCCTGTAACAAATCCTGCCCAAGGCCCAATATAATCTACAGCAAAGTCCGTAAACGATTGATAACCTGAATTGGATAGAAGGAGCTCTCCTAATGCCCTCATAACAAAAAACACTGCCATCCCTATTATTAAATAAGCCAGTATAATAGATGGACCTGCTAATTGTATAGCCTTACCTGAACCTAAAAACAAACCTGTGCCAATCGTTCCGCCAATGGCTATTAATTGTACGTGTCTATTTTTCAAATCCCGTCTTAACTCTTGCTGCGCCACGTAACATTCCCCCATGTTGAATTATTAAACTTTGCATATAATGCTTTTTTAAACACAAAAAAAGAGATTGGAGTGCTCCAATCTCTTAAAAGTCAAGAATAAAAAATAACGCTTTATTATCCTCATAGAATAACAAATCGCATTGTTGTTTACTCCTGTCCTTTTGCCTGAGATTGTGAACCCTTCGGCGTCGCAAAGATTTGCGATCTCTCCAGAAACTGCTCCTGCTAGAGTTTTACCCCTAACATTCATCGCGTGTTAGTTATTCAATTGTAATAGTATGAGCGAATATATTCACGTTGGTACCTTATTCTTTTTCACATTTTATTATATCATAATATTAATAAAAAGGATAAAGAAATATAAGTGGGTGCGTATTAAGTAGTGGATAAATGGCAGAAGACCATTTTAAACCAGTTGAAGGAACTTCAATAGAGAAGGAAGTTCGATAAGGTGGTTTATGCATGAAATTATTCAGCAAAGACACCGGAGCAGAAAGGAAATCTGTTCTACTCCTTGTCTTTTTGCCTACCGATTAACAAGCATTTTGTTCATGTTTGATTATCGCAGTATTAAATGATTCAGTCCGTTTCAGGTACTATTCACCACATTGTGCAATTCAATAGTGATTATCTTTTTTTACTTATATCTTGAATCGTTTCAATAAATCACTCAATTCTTCAGCGAATTGTGCAGTTTTTTCAATGGAAGATGTAATATCCTGTATAGAAAATAACTGCTCTTCTGCAGAAGATGCGACCTCACGAATATATGTAGTTGATTCTATAGATTTCTGTGAATTTTCATTGATTACTCGTTCCACATCTTCTACCTTAGAAAGCAGGTTCTCAATTTCTATAAATATCTTATCTACTTCATTCGAAGATTCTTTAGATGAATGATACACACCTTGTAAACTTCCGGTTACATCCTTTAATTTTGACATACCATTGCCAAATCGGCCTGTTCCAGATTCCATCTCCACAACCGCATTAGAAGTTTCCGCTTGTATCTCATCAATAAGCTCGGAAATTTGTTTAGCCGATTGAGCAGATTCCTCCGCTAACTTTTTCACTTCGTTCGCGACAACAGCAAATCCTTTTCCATGCTCGCCAGCTCTAGCTGCCTCAATAGAAGCATTTAATGAAAGTAAATTGGTTTGTTCTGAGATTTTAGTAATCATTTCAACGATATTGCCAATTTCAGATGAACGATTTCCTAATTTCCTTACAATCTCGGATGAATTTCGGACAGAGTCCTGTATTTGAGACATTTGAGTTAACAATGAAATAACTTCCTCGTTCGCTTTCTTAACTTCTTTGTAAGAATTCTTTGTTTTCTCGGAGACTAATAATGAATGATCTTTAATCTCTGCTACACTTTCCATAATCAGATTAATGGATTCTAAATTCTTTTTATTTCCATTTTCTTGTTCCGTAGATATTCCAGCTGCAACTTGAACATTCTTTGTAACCACACCAGATAATTGAACCATTTCCTCAGCATGTTCTGATAGGACTGAAGTGTTTTCTGTAACAACTTCTCCTTTATGAAGAATATCACCAATTAAATTCTGCAAACTATCCAGTAATGAATTAAAGCTTGCTGCTAATTTCCCAACTTCATCTTGTCTCTTAATATTTAATCTTTGAGTTAAATCGCCCTCGTTATTTGCTAATTCTTCTATTTTATCAGTAACTTCTTTTATTGGTTTTAACGATCTGAAATTAATAATATAACTGATAATTGCACTTACCAGAATAACCACAACTGTAATGATAACAAAGTAATTTAATAGGGAGTTTGCATCTGCAAAAGCTTCACTGGTTGGAACGGAAATCATAATGCCCCAATCCATTTCTTTTGCTTTACTAAAAAATATTAAACTGTCTTCGCCATTAAAATTTGTTTCGATTACGCCTGTTTTACCACTGATACTTTTTACAACCAATTGATCTAAATCACTATTTTTATAATCTGAAATTTTCTTATTAAGAGTATCCTCTTTATTTTGACCTGCAACAATCGTGCCATCGTTCGTAAAGACGGTGACATAGCCACTATCTCCTAATTTTATGTTAGTGATGATATTTATTAGACTTTCGATTGGGCTGCCACTTGATGCCACTCCGACAACTTTTCCGCTATCGCCATATACGGGCGATGAAGATAGTACGATTGGTGTTCCATTTAACCCCGGGGATGCCGAAGGAACGGGATTATATGTTTTAGTAAGTTTTTCCATACCGCCTTTATAGTGTTCATAATGACTAGCCGGAATTGTATTTCCGCCCAAATATAGAAATCCATCAGCACTCATAAAGCCGAAAGCATCCGGATTATCCATTCTTTTTGCTATTCTGGCATTTAAAGCGTCTGCTTTATTAAAATTGCTCATTTTTAATTCATCCGCTTCAGCTATGTATTCCATTGTTTCTTGTTTACCTTTTATCCATATATCTATATTCGCTTTTACTGATTCAAGTTCACTATATGCTTGATCTTGAAATCTTTCATATAGAAAGTCTTTTGCTTTCATATATCCAAATGCAGAAATACTTATCATGGATATTGTAATTAGTAAACTGATAACGATCGTGTTTTTAACAACTAACTTCATTACGCCACTCTCCAAATATGCTTGTATAGCTTCTTATTCAACCGTAAATAATTAAAAAAAGTTAAAAAAACCACCCCAAAAAGGTGGATTTATAAAAAATAAAGCCATCTTATTAGGTAACCCAGCTGCCATAACATTTCTGCCTTAGGCCTGTGGCTTTGCGTCCCCACCTTTCAATAGGTTTGCCATTTTCTTAAGAATAAATAAATTCAAATATATAAATTTATTAATTAAGCGTATATTCAAATGAGTAAAATATGTTCTTTAGAAATAAGGCCCCTCACCTTCAATTATTTTAATACTACCGCTACCCAGAGTATTCTTTGTAAAGTACATCTGGACAGTGTTTGCTCAACTTGGTCACATCGCCTTTTTACCTGTTACTTTATTACCATTAAATTTACATATTCAAAATTAATCGGGGCATAGTTACTTTGCAAAATTGAAAAAGAGTTCCTTCATTTTCTTATAGACTTTATTTTCGGATAAAAATATAACAGTTTTCCGTTGAAATACTTCCAATCTGATGCTTATATAGAACGTCCATACACTTATGTTAAATGCGTCAACCCCTAACATCTAAAATTTGCTGCTGCATTTGATCTTCAAGCCCAATAGTCTTCCGATTTCCTCTAGTACTATTTCAAATTTGTTAAAAAGGACAGCAAGGCTTATGCTGACCTTGTTGAAAACTTTACTTTTCGTTTAACAGACCACTCATGAAACTATCAAGTGATTCACTTAGTTGGTTTAACTCCTCTGTCAGTTTAGTGAAGGTTTCGGCATTTGAACTTAATTCAGCTGAAGATTTTTCAATATCCCCGATACTGTGCGTTACTGCCGTTATTTGCTCTTTCATATCAGCCAAGAAGGTCCCGATTTGTTTAGAAGCTTCCCCTGTATTGCTTGATAATTTTCTTATTTCTGATGCAACAACGGAAAAGGTCTTCCCGTGTTCGCCTGCTCTTGCTGCCTCTATGGAAGCGTTTAGCCCGAGCAAATTGGACTGCTGGGCAACATTATCTATAAAAGAAATAACCTTATTCACTTCTTCAGTGTGCTTCATTGTAATTTCCGAAGAGGCTGAAATTTCTTCAATCGTAGCGGAGAGTTCCTCTGCGTGGGCTGTGATGGTATTGGTCTGTTCCCCAATTGTACCTGAAATATGATTTAGGTTAGCAATAATATCTTTTAGAATATATTCTTTCTCCAAACTAATTCCAAAACCTAAAGACCCAATCCAATTATTCTTTGCGTCAAACAAAGGATAACCAACCCCTTTAAATGGTGTGCCATACTCGGGAGGCGTTAAAATTTCCACTCGGTTCAACGTCTTTTTAATTTGGCCGAATAGATCATAATCCAAAAAGGGTTGTCCATATTCTATCCCTGGATCTAAGTTCTTACCCGGTGATGCATAGATGTATTTCTCTGTATCAGTAATCGCTACGATAAAATCCTCATCTTTTAATATCTTTGTAAGTATTGGCGCAATGGCCAGAGCTTGATCTAAGCTATTCATTTCCCGACACTCCTTGATGCAGTATAAAAGTACTATATGTAATATCGTCAAACATGCTTAATAATTAATAATGTAATAAAACTTTATATTTTAGACTAATTAATGTAAAACAAATTAAATGAACAATTCGAACTTCAAAAAGCATCTATATAGGTGGTTTGAGAAAATGTCATAAAAAAGCACTTTTCAACCTACATCTAGGGCTGGCTAAAAAGTCCATTTAAGAGAAAAATGAACCCAAATTAAAAACTCAAGAATGTTGATTTAACAGCATTCTTGGGTTTTGCTTTTATAAAGATTTCGGCTGAAATACCACTTTCCGGTTAAGCTTTCAACTTATCCTATCCTGCACCGGTTGAATACATAAACTCAAATAGTGCTTTTTCAAAAGTAGTCTCACATGGTTCACGTAATAATTCAATTTCCTCTTCTGTTAAGAATGGGGAATCATACTTTCTTGCTTAGGCTCTATTTATGATAGATACTGGAATAGTTGTAACATAATTCTTATCTTAAGCCCATTTAAACAACGATTTTATAAAACGTATCGAGGGAAAATAGTAGTTAAAAATAAGTCAAATGTATTGTTTTACATTAGCAATATAAAAGCTCACGCATCATAGCATGAGCTCATTAGGTTATGGTAATTATTTGGGTTTGAGTCAGGGGTTAGGCGCTCCCAGTTATTTGCATCAACAGGATATGTTGACACTAGACACTCCACGTGTCTGGACCGAATTTGACAAAACAAGAGATGTTGGTGATTTTACAAAAAAATAACGGAACCAGAATCACCTGATTCCGTTACCTAGCGTACAAAGTAAAAATTGGAGGGAATGTTCAATACCGCCTTTACACCAGCCAATTAACTGCTTAGTATAAACTCTAACTTCTGGGGGGCACACCAGTTTAACTTCTAATTCACTTTTACCTTGAATTGGGATAGTTCTACTGTTCCTCCATTCCATCAAGATGCTTTGACTCAAAGTTATCAAGCAAAGCACGCACTTCATCTGTTGACTCTGTGTTCATTAATTGATTTCTTAATTCACTCGCCCCTCGAAATCCTTTGACATATATCTTAAAAAAGCGATGAAGAGCCTTGAACGAACGCAGCGAATATTTATCATGAAGATCCAGATGCAGCCTTAAGAGATCAAGCAATTCCTTACTGCTATGATCTTTCGGCTCCTTTTCAAAGGCAAATGGATTACTGAAAATACCACGCCCAATCATAACCCCATCGACACCATATTGATCAACGAGCTTCAAGCCAGTTTGGCGGTCAAGAATATCCCCATTAATCGTCAAAAGTGTATCTGGTGCCACCTGGTCACGAAGTTTCTTAATCTCCGGGATCAGCTCCCAATGAGCATCTACTTTGCTCATTTCCTCTCTGGTACGCAGATGAATGGATAGATTAGCAATGTCTTGTTTCAATATGTGTGTCAGCCAGTCACGCCATTCGTCTATCTCAGTATAACCAAGCCTTGTCTTTACACTTACGGGCAATCCTCCTGCTTTTGCTGCTTGTATTAATTCTGCTGCAACTTCTGGACGACGGATAAGGCCGCTTCCCTTCCCATGCTGTGCTACATTCGGTACAGGACAGCCCATATTGATATCCACACCCCGAAACCCAAGTTCGGCCATACCAATACTCATTTGCCGAAAGTTTTCAGGCTTATCCCCCCATATATGGGCTACAATTGGCTGCTCATCCTCTGTAAAAGTCAAACGCCCGCGCACACTCTGGATTCCCTGTGGATGACAATAACTCTCACTGTTTGTAAACTCTGTAAAAAACACATCAGGTCTGGCTGCTTCACTCACTACATGGCGAAAAACAACATCCGTCACATCTTCCATTGGTGCCAGTATAAAAAAAGGTCGTGGTAAATCACGCCAAAAATTATCTTCCATATTTAAATCCTCTCATTTATGAGATAAACCAGGTCAAACCCTTATCCCAAAATTAAAAAGCAAATGTCCCTGCTTCTTTTACACTTATACCATGCTAAAGCACTTTTTATCAAACTGATTGGAATATTTATTTTTATTAGTTATTGTTTATTTTACCTTCAAGATCTCTGTACTACCAAAATAAATTCCTGCTAAATTCTTCCTCACCAACCAGCATTCCACTTTTCGTGTTAAAAATAAAGTTTTGCTAAAAAAGACTGAAAAGAAATTTGTAAAAACACTGGATTGAAAAGGTTTAACAGGAAAAAGACCCCTAAATCGCCAATTAACGAAAGCAGGGCCGGACTGGCAAATGTTTATTTTAACGAGCAAGTGTATTTTTTAGTTAGACTTCTTCAATTCCAAAACCGTCACGACTTCCACATGTGTCGTCATCGGAAACATATCTACCGGCTGTACTTCGATCGTTCGATATCCGCCATCTTCTAATATTCGCAGGTCTCGTGCCAGTGTCGCAGGGTTACACGATACGTATACAACCTTCTTGGGTTTCATTTCAATTATGGTATTGAGCAGAGCTTCATCGCACCCTTTACGCGGCGGATCAACGACCAATACGTCTGCGTTGTTTCCGGCCTTGTACCACTCTGGTATAACCGTTTCCGCTGCTCCTGCTGCAAATTCTGCATTGCGGATATCATTGAGTTCTGCGTTCCGTTTTGCATCCTCTATTGCTTCCGGAACAATCTCCACTCCGAACACTTTTTTCGCTTTTTGAGCCAGGAACAAAGATATCGTTCCAATCCCGCAATACGCATCAATCACAGACTCTTCTCCCGTCAGCCCTGCGTATTCAAGCGCTTTGTCATACAGCACCTTTGTTTGTACCGGATTGACTTGGTAGAAAGATAACGCTGAGATAGCGAATTTAACGTCGCCGATATAATCATAGATGACTTCACTGCCCCAAAGCACTTTTGTTTTTTCTCCCATTATAACGTTGGTGCGCTTGGAGTTTATGTTATGGATAATGGATTTAACCTTGGGCAGACGGACAGTTATTTCCTCAACCAGCTGATGCTTTTGTGGCAGGTCGGCTGTGCGGGTGACCAGTACCACCATCAGCTCTCCTGTTTGCTGCCCATAACGGGCCATGATATGGCGGAGCACTCCTTTATGGGATTCTTCATGATAAGCCGGTATCTCAAGTTCAGTGCAGATTTCCTTCACCGTTTGGATAGCCTCATTAACCTCCGGAAGCTGAATGACACTTTCATTTGTATCAACGATTTCGTGGCTTCGTGGTTTGAAGAAGCCGGCGATCAGTTTACCGTCTTTTTCACCTACAGGTACCTGAGCCTTGTTACGGTATTTCCATGGGTTGTCCATACCCAAAATTGGATGTACCTTTACATCTTCCAGCTTTCCGATGCGGGCTAGCACTTCCCGCACCTGTTTTTCTTTATAAGCCAGCTGCCCTTCGTAGCTGATGTGTTGCAGCTGGCAGCCGCCGAATTTATGTGCTTCCTCCGTTGGTACATCGATCCGGTAATCACTTTTTTCATATAGTTCCATTAAACGGCCGAAGCCATAGCCTTTATTGACCTTGGTAATCTTAACTTGACCCTTTTCTCCCGGCAGTGCATTGGGCACGAAAACAGGGTAGCCGTCAATTTTGGCCACACCTGCGCCATCATGAGTCAGGTCTTCAAACATTACATCTATATAATCATTTTTTGCTATCGGAGCGGTCTTTTTCATTGTCATTCATCCTTTTCTGTACATAACCTATAGTAAGAGGTTTGCTTGGCAAAGACTGTAAGTATTCTATCATAAAATACAGCAGAGGGACAAAGCACTAAGACAAGCCATCTTGATTCAATTAAAAATTTCCATTTTATGCATAAAAAATAATGAACTATCGCATGTTAAGAACAAAACACACTTTGAGGTGAGTAACATGGGGTTGTTTGACGCCATTAAACAATGGAAAGCGGCAAGCGCCGAGAAAAGGATGCTGAGGATGGAGGAGCAAGGTCTGTGTCCGGATTGCAGCGGAAAAGGCTTCTATACATTTGCACCCAATGAATTCAACTATAATAATATTTACGAATGTAGTGGCTGTGAAGGCAGCGGCATGTATGCTGACTGGGTCAGTACAAATCAGCAGATATAGAAAAGCACAAGCGTTCCTGACTAAGGAACGTCGACGCCAGCACGACCTGACAGAGGAAGAACGGCTAAGGTCGCCATGTCCTCACAAAGGTAGCGACAAAAGGAACACGTTCTATGGCCCGGCACGTCGTGTAATAAATTTTTTCACGGATTGAGTCTCTGTTTTCCCGGAAAAACCCGTTGACAGAATTATGCTGGTTTAACAAGGCCAATACATCCTTTTAGTACTCCTTGTCACGAAAGCAGAACAAATACGGTTAGATGCCGTATTTTTTATTGTAATTTTATCTCCTGCCTGTCTATCTGCCGAAAAAACTCCTGAAAAGCTTGGACCATCTGCTCTGAATTAAGATTAATCTGTTATGGTCTGCTTTCTCAAAGACTCGGACTCTCGCATTTGGTACTACATCCATATATTCCATTACACCTTCTTCTGTTAGAGCGGCTCCGTCAAGGCCTCCGCGAATAACTAAAAATGGACAATTTAGTTTTTTCAAATCCTCTTTAAAGTAGATTTCCTCAGACTCAGCTTCAATTTTTTGAAGCGTTTCTTTACTCATACGTTCCAGGACAGGATTACCTCCCGGGAGAGGTAATCCTGCAAAAAAATCAGCCCAGCCTGGCCGAAGATTAGCATGGATCGCTGGATAATCTCCAATAATGACCCTCTTATCCGTTCCCTGTTTCTAATGGCATACCCAAGTGCATAGGATACACCACGCGAATAGCCAAATAATATAAAACTATCAATCACAATATTGTTGATTACCGATTCAACGTCCGATACATGGTCAGCAAGCGTGTGGCCTTCTGACGGTGCTTCGCTTTGGCCGCGACCCCTCAGCGTAATGACAACCGTCCTTCGCGGCAGCAGTTCCCGGATCATTTCTTCGTAGTCATCATCGGCTTCGGTTAATCCCGGAATGATGACAAGTGGCGTGTCTTTTTCAGACGTGCCAGTATTATCGAGATAATGGATGCGTATATCCCCGTTTTTAACCCAGCCTTGAAGCACTTCAATCCTCTCCTTTTATAAATGCTTTACCATATAATCGTAGGAATGGTGGTTGATTGTGATTACTTTACTGGATTTGTATCCCAGCCTGCTGTATAGTCTCCGCGCCCGCTCATTGTCTTTCTCTACGTTCAAGGCAATTGTAGGATAACCCTGCAGTCTGCCTTTTTCCTCTGCAGCAGCAATGAGCATCCTACCCATTCTTTTCCCCCGGTATGCTTGGGCTACACATAAAGTATCGACATAATAATCCGCTTCTTCGGCTTCTTTTCCAATACTTGCATTCTTATTCCTTAACCTTAACCTGGCAAGAATAGAGGCGTCCAGCTGATTAGCTTCACTGCCATGGTAGGCAATAACAATCCCTGCAATTTCCCCGTTTGCTTCCAGGATCATTGAGTTTCGGTAACTTAGGCGGTTCTTTTCCTGTGTAAAATACTCCCTTAGCACTTTCAGGATTTCTCGTTCCTCTTTCTCCCCTGTCAATGCTTCTGCAATATCCTTAATAGCCATTAAAATAAGTACTGCAGCAGTGTCAGCATCCTCGGGTGTTGCTTTCCGTATAATCAAACATTTTGCCCCCTTACTCATCATTGTTAATTCCCCTAAACAAGAACAAAAACCTTGTCCAGAGAACAAGGTTTTTTAAGCTTAATTTTCTTCCTTTTGATTTTCCGGGTCATCCGGCAGCTCGCCTTTTGGCACAAATACATTGAAATGACGGTATTGGTTCACGAACTCTGCCGGAGCAAGTCCGCCAAATTCACCGTCAAGGTTTAGCTGCATTTTGTCCTTAGGCATAACTTTAATTCGGTTTGCCTTGGCATAAATCACACTTGGATCATTAACATGCTCGCCTCTAACTGCCAGAGTGGCTACGCGAATGAAGTCAGCCAGGTTCGTCTTTTTCAGAATAAGCAATGTGAACATCCCATCATTTAAGGATGCATCAGGTGCCAGTTTTTCAAAGCCCCCTACTGAGTTAGTGTTCGCTACAAGAAAAAGCATGATCTCGCCTTCAAATATTTTTCCATCATATTCAACTGATACTTCCGTTGCCTTAATAGAAGGAAGCATTTCCATACCCTTTAAATAGTAAGCCAGCTGGCCCAGCATTGTTTTCAGTTTGCTCGGCACCTCATAAGTCAGCTCAGTAAGCCGCCCGCCGCCAGCTATATTAATAAAGTATTTATCGTTCATTTTCCCAATGTCAATTGGCATCGTGTGGCCAGCCGCAATGATATCAACGGCCGCTTCAATCGAACGGGGCACATGTATTGCACGCGCAAAGTCATTTGTCGTTCCAACCGGTATAATCCCAAGATTCGGCCGTTTTTCAGCCTGTGCCAGCCCATTTACCACTTCATAAATGGTCCCATCCCCGCCTGCTGCAATTACAGTCTCATACCCTCGTTCTATAGCGATCCGAGCTGCTCTAGTTGCATCACCCTCACCGGTGGTTGCGTGGCATGAAGCTTCATAGCCCGCCAATTCAAGTTTTTCCAGCACATCGGGTAAATGCCTTTTTATTGCTTCACGTCCTGAAGTCGGGTTATAAATTAATCTTGCTCGTTTCATTTCATATCATCCTACTTTTCATTTAAACCGTATTCCATAATTTACATAATATCGCATTCGGCCATTATAAAGCAAACATCCTTATATGGATGATCTATTTGCCATTTCAATTTTATTCCTATTTTTCACCGGAAGCAAATATAGAGTAGCAAATCAGAAGAAATAGTTTTAAGCCAGCCAGTTCAGGGTATTGAACACTTTTGCGGCTCTCTTTTTTATTGGTGAAAAAGCAAAGTAAGTGTTGACAAAATATTGGCTTTTTTTGTTTAAATTTTGTAAATGGTTCCATTTTATGAAGAAACTAGTATTTATTTACTAGTTTATTTGTCGAAACACTGGGTAAAAGTTAGACAGCTAGCAAAGTCGATCATTATTAATTTTTTTAGGGGGAAATTGAAAAAATGAAGAGAAATGTCAAGCTGTCATTTATTTTATTGCTTGCATTCAGTTTATTGCTTTCTGCCTGTTCTGGAGGCGGGAAAAAGGAAGCAAATGCAACTACTAAAGACGGTAAAGTGATTATCGATTTCTGGAGCTTCTGGGGTTCGGAAACCAGAAGGCCTGTTATTGAAAAGATAGTAGATGACTTCAATAAATCACAGGATGAAATTGAAGTAAAGCATACTTTCGTTCCTTGGGGCGATATTTGGACTAAGAACCTTGCAGCCGTTGCAGCCGGCAATCCAGCTGATGTTATCGTAAATGACTTGGCCAGTGTTGCTCACCGAGCTGATAATCAGCAGGCTGAGGATTTATCCAAGCTTATCAGCAAGGATTTACAGAGTAATCTTTATCCTCATTTATGGGAGCCTGTATTGTATAAGGACAAGCCTTATGCAGTGCCGTTTACTTCCGATACACGCGTTCTTTTTTACAACAAAGAGGCTTTTAAGGAAGCAGGACTTGATCCTGAAAAGCCGCCAACCACTTGGGCGGAACTTGAAGAGTACGCTAAAAAGCTTGATGTAAAAAAAGGGAAGAAGTATGACCGGATTGGTTTCTATCCTTTATGGGGCAGCTTTGGTGCAGGCAGCTGGATGTCAAATGCAGATGGCGGCAAAGGCTTTATTGAAGACGGCAAACTTGCAGTCAATACACCGAAAAAAGCAGAAGCACTAGAATGGGTTCAAGGATGGAATAAACGCATTGGCGACAAAAACGTACAGGCTTTTGAAGCGGAATTTAGCAGTGGCCAAACGAATCCTTTTGTTACTGAAAAGGTAGCTATGTGGATCGATATTGCTGGCTTCTACACACAAATCCGTGACTCAGGAAAAGAAATGGAAATTGGCGTTGCTCCAATTCCTGAACAAGAAACGGGTAGCGGTCACTGGAATGAAGGCGGAGGCTTTGCACTGGAAATTCCAAAAGGATCTAAGCACCCGAAAGAAGCAGCAAAGTTCATTGAATATATGGCCAGTGAACAAGCTCAAAAATACTGGGCTCTTAAGAATTACGATAATGTCGCAAACGTTAAAGCAGCAGAATCTGCAGCAACTGAAATGAAAGATATCGAAAAAACCGTTTACGACCAAGCGCTTGCTAACCTGAAGGATACCAAGCTCCATACAGTGCCGCTTGAGTATCCTGATTATAAAACTCGTCTAGATCCTCAGCTTGAAGCAGCCATTATAGGCAAAATGTCTGCTAAAGAAGCTCTGGAGAAGGCAGAAAAAGATATTGAGGAATTAAAGAAATGATAAGTTAAGCAGGTACGCAAATAAGGATGCCTCTGTTGATGAAAAGCCTTGTCATTCAATATCGGATGGCAAGGTTTTTTAAAAAGGTACGAAAGTATACTTTTTAACAAGAACAGATTCTTTGCTACACAGCGCCCAGCTCCGGAGGAAAGTAAAGCCCCGACGCACAGGACGTGCCTGACCTTAGTCGACGTTCCTTAGTCAGAGCGCTTGTGCTTTTCGTGTATTAATTGACTCAGAAAGGAGTAATGTATCATGCAGCAATCCATTATGGAAGAAAAGACAGGTACTGCGCCGAAGACAACCGAGAAAAAAAAGCCAGCCAAGTCCGCTGTCAGCTCCCGGCGATTCTGGCAAATCACTTCAAAAAGCAAAGCAGGCAAAATGGACAATCTTAGCGGCTACCTTTTCATTTCTCCCTGGCTGATCGGTTTATTATTTCTAACTGCAGGCCCTCTTTTATTCTCGTTATACGTCAGTTTCACCGATTACAATATTACCTCCCAAATGAACTTTGTAGGACTGGATAACTATAAACGAATGTTCACAATGGATGATTTATTTTGGACTTCTCTCTGGAATACTTTGTACTTCGTATTATTCTCCATTCCATTAACAACTGCAGGAGCCGTGTTCATTGCTGTCCTTCTTAACCAGAAAATAAAGGGGATGAAGTTTTTCCGGACCATATATTATTTGCCGGCCGTCCTTTCCGGGGTAGCTGTATACTTTCTCTGGATGCAAATGCTCAGTCCATCTACCGGATTGGTGAATACAGTCCTTGGCTGGGTTGGAATTGAAGGTCCTTCTTGGCTGTTTGATCCAGCCTGGACTAAACCCGCTCTTATTTTTATGAAACTTTGGAGTGTCGGTGGCGGAATGCTGCTCTATCTAGCGCGTCTTCAGAGTATATCAACTGCGCTGTATGAGGCGGCCGACCTCGATGGGGCCAACTCTATCCATAAATTCTTTTATATTACACTCCCGATGATTACGCCAATCATTTTCTTTGATGTCATTACAAGTACTATTTATGCCTTCCAAATTTTCCAGGAAGCTTATGTAATGACTGAGAATGGAGACGGAGGACCGGGTAACTCGCTGTTATTCTATAACCTTCATATGTGGAAAAACGCATTCGAAATGTTCGATATGGGTTATGCATCATCTATGGCCTGGTTCTTGTTCGTGTTTATCATGATCCTGACTGTATTCAACTTAAAAATCGGCAAAAAATGGGTTTACTACGAAGGCGGTGACAACAAATGATAAAAGCTGAATCAGATTTAAAATTCCATCAGACAAAGTCTTTTCAGGAACGGACAAAGAAGACAATTACTTTGGCATTTCTGCTGCTTGGCAGCATATTGCTGCTTATGCCCCTGTGGTGGATGATTTCAACTTCCTTGAAATCCCCTGAGGAAATCATGCAGCACCCGCCTACCTTTATCCCGGAAAGCTTCCGTTTTTCAAACTATATTGAAGCCTGGCAGACCGGTCCGTTTGCCCGCTGGGGTTTAAATACCCTTTTCATTGCCATAGTCACGACAATCGGCAGCGTCTTAGTCAACTCATATGTGGCTTACGGATTTGCAAAGATTCATTTTAAAGGAAGGAATACATTGTTCGTTATTGTATTAGCAACGATGCTCATTCCGAGCTTTGTCACACTCGTTCCGCAATACATGCTCTTCTCCAAATTAGGGTGGGTCAACACATATCTGCCATTGATTATACCAGCCTTTGCCGGAAGTGCATTTTATATCTTCCTGCTGCGCCAATTTATGATGACAATTCCCGATGAATACATTGAAGCAGCACGGATGGACGGCGCGAGTCATTTAAGGATTTGGTGGCATATCATGCTGCCGTTAACCAAGCCAGCTCTCATAACAGTAGCTTTGTTCTCCTTTAACGCTGCCTGGAATGACCTGCTGTCACCCTTGCTTTATCTCAATGATGAAAATCTCTACACCCTGCAGCTAGGATTACAAACCTTCAAAGGAAGCGTCCAGGTACAATGGCATTACTTAATGTCCATGTCAGTCATGATCCTTCTGCCGACTGTTATCCTATTCTTCTTTTTCCAGCGTTACTTTATGGAAGGAACAAATGTATCTTCCGGGACAAAAGGGTAATGACAGACAACTTATAGCAGCATGGACCCGCAATAGGGAATCATGCTGCTTTTTTGAAAAAATCTTATTGATAGCAAAACCCCTGTATTTCACTAATGAAATACAGGGGTTTTTATGTTACCGCTTCTGAAGTTCTTCAAGCAGTAATTTATTCACAAGTGGCGGATTGGCCTGTCCTTTTGTTGCCTTCATGATCTGGCCGACCAGGAAGCCTGTTGCCTTTGCTTTTCCGTTTTTGAAATCTTCAACTGATTGCGGGTTGTTGTCGATTGCTTCTTCAATGATTTTTCTTAGCGTTCCCTCATCAGAAATCTGGACAAGCCCTTTTTCTTTTACAATCGTTTCTGGGTCTCCCCCATTTTCAATCAGCTCTTTGAAAACTGTCTTCGCAATTTTCGAAGAAATGGTGCCATTCTCAATCAGCTTGATCATGCCGGCTAGCCCTTCAGCGGTTAGAGCTACATCATGCAGTTCCTTACCTTCCGCATTCAGATAAGCCGAAAGCTCACCCATGATCCAGTTGGAGGCCTGCTTTGCGTCTGTTCCTTTGTCAACTACTGCCTCAAAGAAATCTGCTGTTTCCTTAGTAACTGTTAAAACAGCTGCGTCATATTCCGGCAATCCAAGCTCCTCAACATAGCGCTTTTTCCTTGCATCAGGAAGCTCAGGGATTTCCGCAGTGATACGAGCCTTCCATTCTTCATCGATATGGATTACAAGAAGGTCAGGTTCCGGAAAATAGCGGTAATCATCAGAGCCTTCTTTTACACGCATAAGAAGCGTTTTGCCCGTGGATTCGTCAAATCGGCGTGTTTCCTGCTCGATTGTGCCGCCTGCACGAAGAACCTCTTCCTGGCGCTTTTCCTCATATTCCAAACCTTTACGGACAAAGTTAAAGGAGTTCAAGTTCTTCAGCTCAGTCTTAGTGCCGAATTCCTTTTGTCCAACAGGACGGATAGAGATATTCGCGTCACAGCGCAATGAGCCTTCTTCCATTTTACAATCGGAAACTCCAGTGTACTGGATGATTGATTTCAGTTTTTCAAGATACGCGTACGCTTCTTCAGGAGATGTGATATCGGGTTCCGATACAATCTCTACAAGTGGAGTTCCCTGGCGATTAAAGTCTACAAGAGAATAACCATCACCTGTATGAGTCAGCTTGCCCGCATCCTCTTCCATATGGATACGAGTAATGCCAATCTTCTTTTTCTTGCCGCCTACTTCAATTTCAATCCATCCGTTTTCACCAATAGGTTTATCAAATTGGGAAATTTGATAGGCTTTTGGATTATCCGGATAAAAGTAGTTTTTACGGTCAAACTTTGTTTCCTCGGCAATTTCACAATTAAGTGCAATCGCTGCTTTCATTGCATAATCTACCGCTTTTTTATTCATCACCGGCAAGACACCCGGGTAGCCGAGATCGATAACCGTTGTATTTGTGTTCGGTGCAGATCCAAATTGGTTTGGGCTCGAAGAGAATATTTTTGATTCTGTTTTAAGCTCAACATGGACTTCTAAACCGATTACCGTTTCATAGTTCATTTTTTTCACCCCTTACAGCTGTGGCTTTCGTTTATGGTAGTCAGTTGCCTGCTCGTATGCATGGGCAACCCGGTAAACAGTACTTTCATCAAAATGCTTTCCGATAATCTGCAGACCTAGAGGCAGACCATTTGCGAATCCGCATGGCACTGAGATACCGGGAACTCCTGCCAGGTTAACCGGGATAGTCAAGATATCATTCGCATACATTGTTAATGGATCGCTTGTCTTTTCACCAATTTTAAAAGCAGGAGTCGGAGTTGTCGGTCCGACTATGACATCATATTTTTCAAACACATCTTCAAAGTCCTTTTTAATCAATGTACGGACCTTTTGGGCTTTTTTGTAGTAAGCATCATAGTAGCCGGAGCTCAATGAGAATGTTCCAAGCATAATCCGGCGTTTTACCTCATCTCCAAAGCCTTGTGCCCGAGTTTGCTTGTACATTTCGATTAAACTCTCCACATTCTCTGCCCGGTAACCGTAACGCACTCCGTCAAAGCGTGACAGGTTAGCTGAAGCCTCAGAAGAAGACAGCAGGTAATAGGTTGCCAACGCATATTTAGAATGCGGCAATGAAACCTCTTCCCAAGTTGCTCCAAGCTTTTCTAATACCTTTAATGCTTCAAGTACAGAATTGCGCGCTTCTTCACCGACACCTTCACCGAGGTATTCCTTTGGCACAGCGATTCTAAGCCCTTTAATATCTCCTGTCAGAGAATCAACAAAGCGTGGAACGTCGACGTTGGCAGAAGTAGAATCCATTTCGTCAAGGCCTGAAATAGCTTCCAGCAAATAAGCATTGTCTTCAACTGTGCGAGTGATGGGGCCGATTTGGTCAAGGGATGATGCAAACGCGATAAGGCCAAAACGGGAAACTCTTCCGTATGTAGGCTTTAACCCAACAACACCGCAGTATGCTGCTGGCTGGCGAATGGATCCGCCTGTGTCTGAACCAAGGGAGAATAACACCTCTCCAGCTGCAACCGAGGCTGCTGATGCACCAGATGAACCACCTGGAACATAATCCAGATTCCATGGATTCCGCGTTGCTTGATAGGCTGAATTTTCGTTTGAGGAACCCATTGCAAATTCATCCATATTCAATTTTCCAACTGTAACTGTTTGTGCTGCCCGCAGCTTTTGAACTACTGTTGCATCATAAATAGGGTTAAAGTTTTCAAGGATTTTGCTTCCGCTGGTTGTCCGTAAACCTTTTGTAACAATGTTGTCTTTCAGGCCAATTGGCAGTCCAAACAGAATCCCGTTTTGATTATCACGGGTTTCATCTAATGCCTTTGCCTGTGCACGGGCATTTTCTTCGTCCAAAGTTAAAAATGATTTTACTTTATCGTCTATACGGCTTATTGCCTTGTATGATTCGTCGACAAGTTCTGATACCGCAAGCTCTTTTTTAAATAAAAATTCATGAAGCTCTGAAGCTTTATGATCAAATAAAGACATAGTGTCCCCTCCCTACTCCAAAATCGATGGTACGCGAACATATCCATCCTTGCTGTCCGGTGCGTTCTTAATAACCTCTTCAATCGGCAGCCCTTTTTTAGCTTTGTCTTCACGCAGTACATTTTTCATATTTAAAACGTGAGAAGTCGGCTCAACGTTTTCGGTATCCAGCTCATTTAACTGCTCTGCAAAAGATATTATGGCATCAAGCTGCTTTGTGAATTTCTCTGCTTCCTCTTCCGAAACAGCCAGCCTTGCCAAATGCGCCACATGCTTTACCTGTTCAATTGAAATTCGTGACATTCATTCCACCTCCAAGTTCAAATCTTTAAATTTAAACATAATATACTGATAATATCAAAGTTTGACGGTTTAACGCAATAAAAGTTCCCGAGGAATAGTCACTGCTTTAATTTTCTTTCAGCCATGCCCTGATTGAATCTGCTGCGGTGATGACTTGCTTAAGGTTCTTCTCATCACTCATTGTTTCCCGGCTATGCTTCAACACCGGCCGGACCCTCTCTATTGACCGGCCCAGCTCATACATCCATTGATACCGGGAAATCATCCAAAGGTGAAAATGATGGATATCATCTTCATTGTAAAAGTAATAGACATGTTCATTTCCCGTACTTCCCTTTCAGCCTTTTGCAGCATGCGGATTAAAAAAATATTCCTCCGCTTCTTCTTCAGTAAGCTCGTCCACCGGATAAAAATTGTCTTTTTAATGCTACTATCAATAAGGGCAGGGATAGGATAATCAATATCCTGGCGGTTATGAAATGGGGCATTTCATAAATTGTTCCACCCGTTGCCCTATGGCACTGTTGGTGACCGTACAGCTTAAACAGGAGGTCTCCACCTCTCTTCCATCGGCAAATGTATTCTCCGCTTCCTATTATTTCTCCTTTCATGAATACATTCCTCAGCTATAATTCTGGCTTTTCTCCTCTTAATCTGTCGATTTTTTGCCGGAAGTGCGGAGTTTTTTAGCAATCTCAGGTGCTTATTCTCGAATGAATAAGAAGAACCGCAAATATTGTCCGGGAAATATCTATGATTCTACAAAATAATCCAGAAATCTCGTATGCTCGTTTAAAAGCCCTTTCCGCAATACGCGTAAAGGGCCTTATAGTTGATATATTAATACAATTCTGAAGTTGTTTTACCCTGCATATGCAGTGTCAGGTAATCCGGTCCGCCAGCTTTGCTGTCAGTTCCGGACATATTAAAGCCACCGAATGGCTGGTACCCAACTATCGCTCCTGTGCAGCCACGGTTGAAGTACAGGTTCCCTACATGGAAGTCTTCACGTGCTTTTTCCTGATTCTCACGGTTAGTGGTGATTACCGCTCCCGTTAAACCATACTCTGTATTGTTGGCAATTTCAAGTGCATGGTCGAAGTCCTTGGCCTTCGCAAATGCAACAACCGGACCGAAGATCTCTTCCTGCATTAAACGTGCATTCGGATCAAGATCCGCAAATATAGTCGGCTGGATGAAAAATCCTTTTGAGCAGTCACCTTTTCCGCCTGCCATTAACTTGCCTTCACCCTTACCAATCTCAACATACTCCATAATTTTGTTGTATGCATTCTGGTCGATAACAGGTCCCATGAAGTTAGTTATATCTTCAGGATTCCCTACTGTCAATTGCTTCGTCAATTCAACAGCGCGATTCAATACTTGATCGTAGACGTCTTCTACAATAACAGCTCTTGAACAAGCTGAGCATTTTTGGCCGGAGAATCCGAATGCTGATTTGACGATAGATTGGGCTGCAAGCTCAAGATCTGCTTCCTTATCCACAACAATTGTATCCTTGCCGCCCATCTCAGCGATTACACGCTTAAGCCAAATCTGGCCTTCGTTTACTTTTGAAGCACGCTCATAAATTCGTATTCCAACATCACGTGAACCTGTGAAGGAAATAAAGCGAGTACGCGGGTGATCTACAAGGTAATCTCCCACTTCTGCACCGCTTCCTGGTACAAAGTTTAAGACGCCTTTTGGCAGGCCCGCTTCTTCCATGACCTCAACAAATTTTGCTGCTACAACCGGAGTTGTAGAAGCTGGCTTTAATAGAACAGTATTACCTGTGACAATTGCAGCAACTGTTGTTCCAGCCATAATAGCGAATGGGAAATTCCATGGAGAAATAATGATTCCCACTCCCAAAGAGATATAATCATAACGATTATATTCGTTTGCACGGCTCTGTACAGGAATGCCATCTTTAAGTTTCAGCATTTGGCGTGCATAGAATTCCAGGAAGTCAATTGCTTCAGCTGTATCTGCATCCGCCTCATTCCATGGCTTACCAGCTTCTTTCGTTAATAAGGCAGAGAATTCATGCTTGCGTCGGCGAATGATAGCTGCCGCCTTGAAAAGTACGTCTGCTCTTACTTCAGGGTTCACTTTGCTCCACTTTTTAAAAGTTTCATCGGCAATCTTCATTGCCTTTTCTGCTAATTCACGGTCTGCCTTGGAAACACGGCCGATAACTTCTTCCTTATTAGAAGGGTTTACAGATACGATTTTATCATCAGTAGAGACTCTCTCCCCGCCAATCACCAAATCGTAATCTGTCCCTAAATATGATGCTACTGTTTTTAACCCAAGTAGATATTCTTCTTTGTTTTCTTTCACAGAAAAATCCGTAAATGGTTCGTGCTTATAAGGTTGTACCAAACCAATCGCCTCCATAATAGAAACTATTCACACCTATTTCATTTTAACTGAAAATTCAGAACTCTTCAATTATACAATAACTTCAAAAAGTAAGCACTTTTTCCGTATTCAGTTGTTAGACTGTATCCCCCTATTTTTTATTCCTCATATAAAAAACCCCGCCAGCAGATTTTCTCCACGGCAAGGTTCGCTTATATTACTTATAAATATGGACAAAGGGTTCTTTTGTTTCGGCTTTTCGGACAATTAGAGCTTCAGGTCCATTTACAGAACTGACCTCGACTTGGACAGAAATATATTCCGGAAAATGTTCCATTACAATCCCTGTTACATACTGGGTAAATCCTACGGCCTCAGATTTCCCATAGAATTGAATCGGAATATCTATGCTTAAATCCTGCAACTGGTCTTCGACATAAAAGGCTTTTCCAACTACTCCGTTAAAGTTTGGAAAATATGTCTCTACATCCTGCTTAAAGTTCTTAAACGCTGTTAAATCGTCCCGATGATTTTCTTCTGCTTCCCCTGAAGGAAATAAGACATACTTTTCCTTTACCGGTTCCCAGCTGCCAATATTTGAACTTCCATTATCCACATGAGTATAGGCAAAAAAGTTCCCTGGAACTACGGATTTATTTTCTTTCTGCTCAAAAAGGGCAATTGTAATCGGAACGTTTTTTAATTCATCCATTCCACGAAGGCGCTGGAGCAGCTTTTCAGCAATTTTTTTGCCTTCCTGCTCCATTGTTTTTTGAGCAATTTCGGTTTCGAAGGTAGCTCCGAACTCCTCTTTTTGATAATAATGGACAGAATTTAATGCAAGTCCGATTACGACACCTCCTAAGCTTACATTGTTCTTATCGTCTTTAAGCAGATAATCATGTTCCAGGATATGGGCAAGATAAATCGGATTCTTTGTATTCCTATCAGCTATGCTTCCTTTTCCAGGATCCAAAGGATTAAGTCCGATGTTGTCCTTATCTTTCATTTCATTCTCTTTTAGCTGTGCCTTTGTAAATTGACGATTCAGCAAAAGCCGGACTGTATCCTTCTCCAATACTTGGCCCTCTTGAAATAGATACTTTTCGGTATCGAAATTCTCTTGGGCAATTCGCGTCAAACCTGTTTCAAATTCGTTAATATCGTATCGAGTATTCAAGTTTGCAACCACGAGTCCTCTTGCCTTGGCGGGCTTAAAAGGAGTAATGATCCGATAGTACTCATCTGAAATCTTGTATTTGGGAATGATCGCTTTCTCCTTTTCTTCATTTGAATCTTGGACAACCTCATTCCTCTTCTCAAACTGGGGTGCACACCCAGCCAGCAGCAAGAAAAGAGCCAATCCCAGAAAGGAGATTTTTCTCATAACTTACACCTCTTATTTGTTTAATTCTTCGACCAGTCTCGCCTCATCCCACACTTCAATTCCTAATTGTTCTGCCTTCGTTAGCTTTGAGCCGGCTTCTTCCCCAGCAACTACGAGGTCGGTTTTTTTGCTGACGCTTCCTGCTACATTTGCACCTAAAGCTTCAATTTTTTCTTTGGCTTCATTTCGGGTAAGCTGCTCTAGCTTGCCTGTCAGTACAACTGTTTTTCCGGCAAAGAATGAGTCAGACTGTTCTATGTTTACAGGCTTTGGCCCTTTATAAGTGAGATTTACTCCTCTTGCCTCAAGTTCCCTAATTAGCTCATTTACTTCTTCCATTTCAAAGAAAGTAACTACTGAGTCAGCCATTTTTTCCCCAATCTCATTAATCGCTGTCAGTTGCTCGCGGCTTGCTTCTTGTAAAGAATGAATCGTTTGAAAATCCTGGGAAAGTATCCTGGCCGCCTTTTCGCCAACATGGCGAATCCCCAATCCAAATAACAGCCGCTCAAGCGAGTTATTCTTAGATGCTTCAATTGCACGCAACAGGTTATTGACGGACTTTTCCCCCATTCGCTCCAATGCAATAAGCTGCTCGAAAGACAATTTATAAATGTCCGCTACATCCACAATCAGGTTTTCACGGAACAGCTGGCTGATGACTTTTTCGCCAAGCCCCTCAATATTCATCGCATTTCGTGATACAAAATGAATCAGTCCTTCCCGGATTTGTGCCGGGCACTTCGGGTTAATGCAGCGAAGGGCCACTTCATCCTCCAGACGGACAAGCTCACTTTCGCATTCAGGGCAATGGGTTGGCATGTGGAAGTCAACTTCCTCACCGGTCCGGAGCTCAGCTAGGACATTTACCACCTCAGGGATAATATCCCCCGCTTTTTTAACAACGACTTGGTCACCAATTTTAATATCCTTTTCACGAATCAAGTCTTCATTATGAAGTGATGCACGCTGAACGGTTGTTCCCGCAACTTTTACGGGTTCAAGGATGGCCGTGGGGGTAACTACCCCAGTGCGTCCCACACTCAGCTCGATGTTTTTTAACTTTGTAACAACCTCTTCTGCCGGAAACTTGAAGGCAATTGCCCAGCGCGGGCTTTTTGCAGTCCGGCCCAGCTGCTCCTGCTGTTCATAGGAGTCAACTTTAATGACAATTCCATCTATATCATAAGGAAGGTTTGGCCTTTTTTCTACCCATCCCTCAACATATTCAAGAACTTCCTCGATGTTGGCACATTTTTTCCGTTCTTTGTTTGTTTTAAAACCAAGCCTGTCCAGCAAGTCAAGTCCCTCACTATGGGATGCAGCATTGGTATTTCCTGCATCACCGATCCCATATAAAAAGATATCAAGATTTCTGGAAGCTGCAATCCTGGTGTCAAGCTGGCGCAGTGAACCTGCCGCTGCATTGCGGGGATTTGCAAAAGGCTCTTCATCTCTTTCAAGCTTTGCGTTATTCAATGCTTCAAAGGATTTTTTCGGCATAAATGCTTCACCGCGGACTTCGAGAGTCATTGGTTCTCTCAGTCGGATAGGAATGGATTTTATCGTCCTTAAATTAGCAGTAATATCCTCACCAACCGTCCCATCGCCGCGTGTGGCACCTCTGACAAATATTCCGTCTTCATACCTTAATGACACGGCAAGTCCATCAATCTTCAACTCACAAACATAGGAAAAATTATCGCCGACTGCCTGGCGTACCTTTCGATCGAAGTCACGCAGGTCAGCCTCATTGAAAGCATTGCCTAGGCTAAGCATTGGCGATGTATGTTCTACCTTCTCGAACATTTCCAAAATAGTTCCGCCCACACGCTGAGTGGGAGAATCCGGCGTCACCATCTCAGGAAACTTTTCTTCTAATTCGATAAGTTCGCGAAGCAGGGTGTCATACTCTGCGTCAGGAATAGATGGCTTGTCCAGCACATGATATTCATAGCTGTATTGGTTCAGCAAGTTTTGTAAATCACGGACATGCGCTTCTGCAGTTTTCAAGTCCATAAGTCCAGCTCCTTAGGCAAAATAGTTACTCTTTCGTAATTGGCGCAAATTTGGCAAGCAATCGTTTGATGCCAGTCGGGCTAGGAAAAGCAATATCCAGTTCCTTGCCCTCTCCTTCTCCCTTAACGCTGACAACAGTTCCTACGCCCCATTTCTTATGGGAAGCTTTATCGCCGACTTTCCACCCAATTTCGTCTCCGCCGGTAGAGGACGGGGCATTCACTGGACGGGCGAACGCCCCGGCCCTCCTCGGGTTAGCCTGCTGCGAGGAAGAACGGGAAGATGACATAAAACTTGGGACACTTTTCTTCGGCATCAAGTCCTCCACAAGCTCCTCCGGAATTTCGGCAATAAACCGGGAGACAGGGTTCATATTAGTCCTGCCGAATAAGGTCCTCATCTGCGCATTCGTAATATAAAGCTCTTTTTCAGCACGGGTAATGCCTACATATGCAAGACGGCGCTCTTCTTCCATCTCTCCCTCATCAATTAATGAGCGGCTATGCGGGAAGACTCCTTCTTCCATTCCCATTAAGAATACAACTGGGAATTCCAGCCCCTTTGCAGAGTGAAGAGTCATTAAGGTAATCGTATCCTGAGAGGCCGTATCATTGCTGTCCAACTGATCAATGTCAGCTACTAATGCCAAATCAGTTAGAAAAGCAACCAGCGATTTATCATCATTTTTTTCTTCAAAGTTCTTGGTTACGGACAAAAATTCGTCCAGGTTTTCCAGACGGCTTTGCGATTCCAAAGACTTCTCCGCTTCCAGCATTTCTCGGTATCCTGCCTTTTGAAGCACTTCTTCCACAAGCTCAGTAACCGAAAGGTATTCTTGCATTTGTGTATATCCGCCAATTAAGTCACGGAACTCTCTTGCGGCCTTTGTAATTTTCGGACTGACACCAATCTGTTCAATTTCCTGGAGCGCCTGATAGATTGACAGATCATTCATCATTGCAAAATCAGCTATTTTGTCGAGTGACGTTGCACCAATTCCCCGTTTTGGCACATTGATCACACGGCGAAGCGAGATATCATCATCCGGATTTGCAATCAGCCGCAGATAAGCAAGAATATCTTTAATTTCTTTTCTGTCATAGAATTTAATGCCTCCGACAATACTGTACTGGATGTTGGACTTAAGCAAGACTTCCTCCATTACACGCGATTGGGCATTCGTTCTATATAAGATGGCAATATCAGAGAACGTCTTGTCGCCTTGTTTAACAAGTTCGAGAATCTTTCCGGCTACAAATTGCGCTTCTCCCTGTTCACTCTCAGCGCGCAAATAAAAAATCTTACTTCCCTCGGCATTTTCTGTCCACAGATTCTTTGGTTTACGGTTACTGTTGTTTTCAATAACTTTGTTTGCTGCCTGCAGTATCCTTTTTGTTGAACGGTAGTTTTGTTCAAGAAAAATCATATTGGCGCTAGAATAATCTTTTTCAAATGAAAGGATATTCGCGATATCAGCGCCCCTCCAGCCATAGATAGACTGGTCCGAGTCCCCTACAACACATAGATTCTTGAACCGGGAGGCCATCTGTTTTACAAGCATATATTGAGCGCGGTTCGTATCCTGATACTCGTCCACATGTATGTACTGGAACTTTCGCTGGTAATATTCCAGTACCTCAGGCACCCGCTGAAATAGATGGATCGTCATCATAATCAGATCATCAAAATCAAGGGCTTGGTTTTTGCGGAGTCGTTTTTGATACTCTGTATAGACCTCTGAAGCTACTTGGTCATAATAACCGCCAGCATTTTTGCTATATTCTTCAGGGGTAATCAGTTCATTCTTTGCCGAGCTGATAGATCCCAGAATCGCCCGGTGATCAAATTTCTTCGGATCAATATTTTTATCCTTCAAGATTTGCTTAATAACCGATTGCTGATCTGTTGTATCCAGGATTGAAAAGTTCCTGTTGTAGCCGATCCGGTCAATATCTCTTCTTAAAATCCTGACACACATCGAGTGGAAAGTAGAAACCCAGATTTCTTCTGCAGCTCCTCCAAGAATACTGCTAATCCGCTCTTTCATCTCCCGTGCTGCTTTATTTGTAAAAGTAATCGCAAGGATATTCCAGGGGGCTACTTGTTTTTCAACCATCAAGTAGGCAATCCGATGTGTAAGCACACGCGTTTTTCCGCTTCCCGCCCCGGCCATGATCAATAAAGGGCCATCCGTGCATTTAACCGCTTGCTGCTGCTGCTCGTTTAACCCTGCCAGTAATTTATCACTTAAATATTGCATATAAGCACCACCATATCAGAACATTTGTTCCATTCATTATACTAAAATTTTTCTTTACATACATCTATTTTACTGCGGAAACTGTTTGTAACGCTTCGTCCAAATTTTCATATATAATGTTGCCCACAACAATGACATCAGCCAGTTTCCCCATTTCCGCCGCTTGTATAGCGGTTTTAATGCCTCCGCCATAAAAAAGTACGGTGCTATCCAAGATGTGTTTTACCCTTTCTACCAGCTTGGGATCCCCGTATGTGCCGCTATATTCCATATAAAAGATTGGCAGACGGAACATTCTTTCAGCCATCATTGCATACGCCAGCACATCTTCATCATCCATTTCAGCAGCTGCATTCGTTAACGCTGCCGCTTTGCAATCGGGATTTAAAATACAGTAGCCCTCGACATAAATTTCGTCCCAATTCATTATTTCTCCGTACTCTTT
Source organism: Peribacillus saganii (assembly GCF_003429095.1). Taxonomy (GTDB): domain Bacteria; phylum Bacillota; class Bacilli; order Bacillales; family DSM-1321; genus Peribacillus; species Peribacillus saganii. Next base: position 19,161 of record NZ_QVTE01000030.1, on the reverse strand, counting down.
GACCGCTTGATGATGAAGTTTCATCATCCAATTTGGATCAGAACTGTTCAGTACTGTTGGAATAAAATATAAGTCAAAACCGGGTGAAACCGATTCAACAGACGAAACTTCCAAAACACACGGCACAGTATAACGGCGAATCCTTGCCATCAAATCGAGTACATTCTCAATGGTCACGCCGTCCGTGCCGCCGACAATAATCGCGTCGGTACCTGATTCACACACCCGTTCCAATGCTTCATCACTTATTTGTTTATTAGGATCGAGTTTGAAAACATGCTTCCACTCGCGATAATCGTACATTGTAAAGCCTCCCATTCTAATTCCCATTACACCATTATATCATTTCTGTTTTTCAAGAAAAAAGACTATTCACTGTAAATTATCCCCTTTGCTTCATTAGGCCAGAAAAAAGCAAAGCAGACTCTAAATTTCCCTATTTTAAAAATAAGGAAGATCTGTTCATGGACAATGCAGCAAAAAGTGAACGAATTTTTGAAAAAATTATCCGGTTTTCTCAGGATTACATAAAAAAGCAGGCAGAGATTAAGTAATCCCTGCCTGCTTTATTTTACTTTAAACGATCCAATGCCATTGTATAGGCATCGTTTCCATAGTTCAAGCACCGTTTTACGCGTGAAATCGTTGCTGTGCTTGCACCTGTCTCGGTTTCGATTTTATGATACGTTTTCCCTTCCTGCAGCATACGTGCCACTTCAAGCCGCTGGGCCAGGGACTGGATTTCATTTACCGTACACAAATCATCAAAGAAACGGTAACACTCTTCAAGATCCTTTAATGATAGAATAGCTAAAAATAACTGATCGAGTTCTTTGCCTCTTAGTTTATCAATTTGCATAGAGTGACTCCTTTTATCGTATTAGCTCATTAATTGCTGTTTAAAGTAATATCGTTGGCTATTCCTGCTTCCGAAACAACAGCGATCCAGGTTTTTCCTGGCATTAGCCCTGCCTCTTTGCCCTCCTGGAATGGTACGATTCTCCCATCGATATTCCGCCATTCGGCTTCATTCATCTTCCCTTTTTGCAGCAGAATGGCTTTGCCGCCAGCCTTAAAATCAATATCTCGCCGTCCGGCTTTGTCAATTACTTGGTGAGGTGCCTCAATGACCAATACATTGTCAATGGCTACGGGCTCCTTAGTCTCAGAGTCTACCGTCTGTTCCCCATCAGAATACCGGATAAACTTCCCTGCACCCTCATCATATTCAAAGGTTGAATCGAAAACAGGGGAACCATATGCAACCTTAATAGATACAGCCTCTTCTCCCATCAGGCTCTCTATCTGTTCTTCTGTTAAAAATGTAAAAGCTTTAGGTGCGGATTTGCCATCAAATGAATTATCACTTATCCCTTTTTCTATCTTTTCAAAGGTTATGTAGGAATTATGTGGTGCCTGGCGAAAGCTTGCCCTTTTAAAAAGGGTTCCATCATACTCCATACCATTTAAATGATCGATATAACCGCTATCTAACAGTTTTTTCGCATCCGGACTGTAGCCATGGGCAATAAAAATACCATTGAGCCCTTTTGCAATCCGGATATAATAATCACGGGCACTCCGGACAGGTCCTATCTTTTCTGGTCTTTCACTCTGAAATACAGCCAGGAACCTGGTGACATCCCCTTCAGCAAGCATTTCATATACGATATCCGCTTTTGACAGGCCTGTCTGGGGGCGGGCTTTCGGATGGTTATTTACCATTACTGCTATTGCCCTGCTTTCAATACTTTCATCTGTGCCAATCCCTGTCAACGGATATTGGTTCACAAACTCCTCCTCAGCACTTACCTCTTTTTCAAACTTAACGTCCTCTTTATCTATTTTTGGCGTTTCTTTCCCCACATCTTTGTTACAACCCGCAGCCATAAGCGACATCGCAAGCAAACATGCAACGGTTTTTAGCTTCATATAGGACACTCCCCGCTCTTTAAAAAGAGCTATATTTCCCCTAGGTCATCTTATATATTATCTCTATCTATTATCACTCTTATATATTAACGCATTATTGCAGGGAAGAGTACTTTTTTATTCATAACATCATACAAGCCACTTGGCGTAATCCGAATATAAGGCAAGTGGGTCGATGAAAAGAATAGCAGTGTATAAACAGGATCAGAGAAGGAATATCCTCTTTCCTGAAGAAGACTTTTCAGTTCTTTTTCCTCTTTTATCAGCAGCTCTACAGGTTTATCTGACATTATTCCCTGAAGCGACAACGGCATTTCATAGATTGGGCTTTCATTTTCTGTTAGAACAATCCCTCCACCGATCTCCTTCAGCCGCTTAAAGGCCGCCATCATATCACTTTTTTTCTTGCCGATTAACACTATATCGCCTGTGCTGGAATAGGAGCTGGCAAAACCGTGCAGCTTTGTAGCAAAGCCCTTTAATACGGTATTGATTCTCCATTTGCCATTTCGGTCTATCATCATGAAGAAACACTCGTCATGATCAAAAGAAAGCTCTTCATAGGACATATCTGTAGAAACAGAATAGGGCTTGGTAATAACATCATTAACCATCTGTATCCCGAAAGGCATGGAAAACTGAAGATCGTCCTGGTCTATTTCCCAATCAAGGACAAGCGGCTCAAAACCAAAGGACTTCCAATCCACCTTCTGTGTGTCCTCACAAGCAATTCCGTTTCGTTTTACCCACATGCCTTTTGCAAGGACGGACACAGGTGTAGGATTATCGGGGCTTTCAAGGAAATTGATGTTAGCAACCCGTCCGGTTGCAATGTTGCCGTGCAAATATTCTATATTGTAGTACCTGGCAATATTGATCGTTGCCATATTATAGGCATCAATGACAGGAACACCCGCCTCAATGGCAATCTTGATTAAAACATCGATAAAACCTTCTTCATAAAAAGCCGGAGGAGAACCGTCCGTTGTATAAAAGAATTTATCGAACTGATCAATTCCCAATTCCTGAATCTCCCGCAAAAGCTTAGGCAAATCAGGACGAATCGATGAGTTTCGCAACGAAACCGCATATCCCTGCATAAGCCGAGACATAACTTCTTCTCCGGTCATCGCTTCATGGTCACAATCCGCCCCTAAAAGCATCATTTTTGAAAGCGTTTTCTCGGATGCCCCCGGAAAATGGCCCTCAATCTGCTTTCTCATCCTCTTTGCTTCCTGAATCCAGTGAAGCATCATATCATCGCCATCCAGAAGCTTGGGCCAGCCAGTCAATTCCCCTCCCTGAAGGACGGCATCATGCTCAAGCCAGGTCTTAACATTCGTATGGGAAAAGACATTTTCCTCACGCTGAATTTCCGTTTGTGCATCAAAACGGCACCACCAATACATAGACACAGGCAAATTCCGAAATTCCCTCAATAAAGAAAACGCTTTCTTTTTGTCGGGTTGTAAAAAAAGCACCATGTTATCATTTATAAGTGTTGTCGTTCCAAAATGGGACGCATAACGAGAAAGTGTGTGGGGATTATATAATTGAAATGGATGGCTATGGGGTTCTATGTAACCTGGGACTAAAAATCGTTTCTCACAGTCGATAATTTCGGTACCTTCAATATTTTCAGGCAAGTTACTCCCAACATATATGATACGGTCGTCATAAATCCAAATGTTTGCGGTTATCCATTTTCTTAACACCTGATTTAAGTAAGTTGCATTTTTAAGCAGAATATGTGGTGCATGTAAACCGTCCAGCACGGCAATATGCTCACGCAGATGCTTGTTTTTCCACCTGTAGCGCTGTTCCAGCATGAACATCCCTCCATTAGGCACGGATCAGTGCATATATAAAATGTTTTTAAATATACAGATAGTGCAATTAATTGTTTTTCCTATATACTAACATATTTTACCGTTTAACACATTAAAGTTTTACAAAATTAATGTGATTAATTTGTGAAGGAGAAGGTGGAAATGGACGTCAAACAAAATATTGGCACAATGAATGCCTTAATCCGAATAACATGCGGCTTCACCTTACTTTCATGGTCCACGGCTAAAATGATAAAAAGGCGGCGGCGCGGCTCAGCTTTGTTAGTTGCCTTAATAGCAGGTATGAAGGTAGGAGAAGGTATCCTTCGCTACTGTCCTGTAACGGAAATGCTTACTGAAAGCAAGGGAATGACGGGTAGTGAAAATAAGGACGATAGAATAGAAAATCAATCTTATTAAATAAAAGAGGCTGTTGGCGCATTTCATCTGAAATACGAACAGCCTCTTTTTGAAACAGAAAGCGATTTTTATGGTTGTGGTATTCCGATTACCAGAACAAATAGGCTAGGCGTCCCTTACATCAATCACAGCTTCACTTAATTATTTTCTTCGTTAAAATACGCTGTTCAATCGTTTGATTAATAGATTTTTTGCTTAATTCGGCTTGTCTCTTTCTACTCGTTTTTTACATATCTTCTCAAGTTACTCAAAAGGAGTTGAGCATATGGTTGCTGAATATCTGTCAGACATGACGTTTGTACTAACCCTATTAATCGGGTCACTCGTGGCTCTTTTATTCGTTTACGTTAAGAAAGCAAAGAAGAAGCGGCCTGAATAGCTCTGTGCCCAATATCGCTTCTCCAGAACAATCCGTCACACTGAATATGGCCAAGCTGTTCATATACTTTTTGTTTTGCAGCATTTATATCTTTTGCCTGAGCAGCAACCAGTAACACACGGCCTCCGTTTGTGACAAATTCGCCTGCATCGTTCAAAGCTGTTCCGGCATGGTAAATATATGCGCCTTTTTCGAATTGATCCAATCCCTTAATTTTGCTGCCTTTTTCATATGAGTCCGGGTAGCCCTTTGCTGCCAATACAACACCAAGAACCGCATCTTCATGCCACTGGATTTCCAGCGGCTTTTCTGCCATTACGGCTTCAATTACATCTACAAGGTCCGTCTTGAGTCTTGGAAGAACAACCTGTGTTTCCGGGTCGCCAAAACGGGCGTTGAATTCGATCACCTTTGTGCCTTTGCTTGTTAACATTAATCCGGCGTAAAGAATTCCTGTGAATGTCCGGCCCTCGGCTTTTAAAGCGCGGGCTGCGGGAAGCAATACCGTCTCAACCGCCTCTTCGACAATTCTGTCTTCAATTTGCGGAACGGGTGAATAAGCACCCATTCCCCCTGTATTTGGTCCGGTATCACCGTCAAAAGCCCGTTTATGGTCCTGAGCGATCACCATAGGATATACCTTTTCTCCACTAACAAAGGCCATTAACGAGAATTCCTCTCCCTCGAGATAATCCTCGATTACCAGCTGGGAAGCCGCTCCATTAAACTTATCCATGACCATCATTTCATGAATCGCATCCAGAGCCTCCGCCTTCGTCATCGCAATAACGACACCCTTGCCCGCCGCCAATCCATCTGCTTTTAAGACGAACGGTGCTTCATTGGTATCAATATGCGCCTTTGCATTTTCATAGGAAGTGAACACTTCATAACCTGCTGTAGGTATTGAATATTTCTTCATAAGATCTTTAGCAAACGACTTGCTGCCTTCAATGATTGCTGCATTCTTTCTAGGACCGAAGGCCTTCAGCCCAGCAGCTTCAAATTCATCAACAATCCCATTTTGAAGAGGAATTTCAGGGCCCACAATTGTAAGCCCGATGCTTTGTTCTTTTGCAAAAGAAATTAATGATGAGTGGTCAGTTTCTCCAATAGAGATAAGCTCTGCTACATCCGCCATCCCAGGATTTCCGGGAGCCACATATACTTTATCCACACGCGTACTTTCAGAAAGCTTCCTTGCAATCGCATGCTCCCTGCCGCCGCGGCCAATTACCAGCACATTCACACTTAACGCCTCCTCGAAATCTATAAGCTTATCCTGCTTTTAATAGATAGGTAAGTTTAACTTTTTAAACATGTCTAGATGTATAGCGCCGATTGCCGACGTCTCGACAGGACGAAGGCTGCACACGGTCTAAGTTAAACGACCTTAGCCATTCTTCCTTGCCAGGATACTTGCGCTTTTAATGTTTAAAATGGCGCACTCCTGTAAACACCATCGCAATCCCATATTCATCTGCTTTTTTAATCGAATCTTCGTCCCGAATAGAGCCTCCAGGCTGTATGATGGAAGTAATTCCTGCCTTTGCTGCAGCCTCAACGGTGTCATCCATTGGGAAGAAGGCATCAGATGCCATTGCGCTTCCTTTCGCTTTTTCCCCTGCCTGTTCCAGGGCAATCCTGGCAGATCCTACCCGGTTCATCTGGCCAGCACCAATTCCAAGCGTCATTTGTACATCACTCACCACAATGGCATTTGACTTAACATGTTTAACAACCTTCCAGCCAAGCTTCAGAGCATTCCATTCATCCTCGGTTGGTTTTCTCTTAGTTGGTACTGTAATATCCGCTTGTTCAAACCCGAATTCGTCACTGTCCTGAATTAACAAACCGCCTTCGATAGACGAGAGTTTTTTCTCAGCCTTTTCTTTCTTTCCAAACGAAACAGTTAAGAGCCGGATATTCTTCTTGCTAGTTAAAATCTCTAATGCTTCCTTTGTGAATGATGGAGCGATAACAATTTCAAGGAAAATTTCATGCAGCTGTTCAGCTGTTTCTCTATTTACTTCACGGTTCAAGGCAACGATGCCGCCAAAGATGGAAACAGGATCAGCCTGATAAGCCTGAGAAAACGCTGCTTCAATTGTCTCGCCTGTTCCGACTCCGCATGGGTTGCTGTGTTTAACGGCTACTGCTGCAGGCTGGTTGAACTCACGGACAATCTGAAGCGCTGCATCAGCATCATTAATATTATTGTATGATAACTCTTTTCCGTGAAGCTGCTCGGCATGTGCAATGGAAAAGGATGAGCCAAGAGGCTTTTTATAAAACGCTGCTTTCTGATGCGGGTTTTCTCCGTATCGAAGAGGCTGCTTTAATTCAAATGTCATAGTCACCGTTTCCGGCTGCTCCTCCTGCACAAGCTCGGTCATATACTCGGCAATCATTGCATCGTACGCCGCAGTATGCCTGAATACCTTGGCAGCTAGCCATCTCTTTGTTTCTTTATTTACATCTCCGGTTTCCTTTAATTCCGTTAAAACTGTATTATAATCGGCAGGGTCCACGACCGCTGCAACATATTCATGGTTTTTAGCGGATGAACGCAGCATAGAAGGTCCGCCAATATCGATATTTTCAATGGCTTCTTCTACAGAAACATCAGGTTTGCTGATAGTTTCTTTAAAAGGGTAAAGATTGACACAAACAACACTTATTGGTTGAATGCCATGCTCTTGAATTTGTGAAAGATGATCCGCTTCGCCAACTCTTGCCAAAAGCGCCCCATGGACATTCGGATGCAAGGTTTTCACACGGCCATCCAATATTTCAGGGAAACCCGTCACGTCACTAATGCCAGTTACTGCAACACCGCTGTCCTGCAGCGCCTGTTTTGTACCACCTGTTGAAATAATTTCAAAGCCCAGTTCCTGAAGGCCTTTTGCAAAATCGATAATGCCTGTTTTGTCAGATACGCTGATCAGTGCCTTTTTTCTCATGACTATCCCCCACAAATGATTAATTTTCTATTCTTGATCCAGCAGCTTTTTCAAAACGGATGGATAAAATTGATGCTCGCTATACTGAATCCGCTCCTGCAGCGATTCTCTCGTGTCATTCTCTAAAATAGGAACCGCAATCTGCTCTATGACAGTTCCGGTATCCATCCCTTCATCGACGAAATGAACGGTGACGCCGGTTTCCTTTACTCCTGCCGAAATGGCCTGTCCTATTGCATCCTTACCCGGAAAGGCAGGTAACAGAGATGGATGAATATTAATAATATGGCGTGGATATGCATTTAGGAGCGTGTTTCCTATTAACCTCATATAACCTGCAAGGACAATTAATTCGATCTGTTCCAATCTTAGCTGTTCAAGTATTTCCTTCTCAAACTCATCTTTGGAGGCATATTGTTTCGGCTGAAATATAAAGGTATTAATATCTTCCTGCCTCGCCCTATCCACAGCAAATGCTTCAGGGTTGTCGCTCACTAGCAGACAAACTGTCGCATCTAATAATTTGTTACGTATGGCCTCCACAATCGCCTGGAAATTGCTCCCGTTCCCAGAGGCAAAAACTGCAATCCTACTCATAGGCTCCTCCTAATTTCCATAAAAGATAGTCCAAAAAAAGAGAACCTTAACGTGTAAATCTAAGGTCCCCAGTATGGCAGTTTCAAAGAAAATTTTAAACTTCCCTGCCCTTCTGAATTGAGAAGGGCAAACCTATTTGTACCAGTTTACTTTTTAACAACCCTACGTCATTATGCCCCGTACTATAAGTTGGGTATGGACTTTAAAATTACTGGTGACGCCATTCGGATAAGTTCTTTTTTAAGCCTATTATTTCAGAAAGGAAACTCCGTCTTTGTCAGTGACTTTGCCAATTACAGCTGCTTTCTCTCCGAGTTCGTTCAAAAAGGAGACTAACTCTGACGCTTCCTCTTCTTTTACGACCACAACAAAGCCGATTCCCATATTAAAAATATTGTACATTTCTTCTTCATTAAGGTTGCCCTTGCTTTGCAGAAGTTTAAATACCGGTGGAATCTCCCATGTACCTGGCTCGATCTCAACACCAAAGCCTTCTGGAAGCATACGCGGGATATTTTCAATAAATCCTCCGCCAGTAATGTGAGCCATACCTTTTAAAGTAAAATTCTCTTTGGCTTTCAATATAGGACGAACGTAAATACGTGTTGGTTTAAGCAGCTCGTCACCAAGTGTGCTGTCTAGCTCTGTGATATACTCATCCATATTCATCGCATTATCGGCAAATAATATTTTTCGAACAAGAGAGTATCCGTTACTGTGAATACCGTTTGAAGCAAGCCCGATGACCGCATCACCGCAACCAATCGTTTCACCAGTAATAAGCTCTTTTTTCTCACAGGCTCCAACTGCAAACCCTGCAAGATCATAATCTTCCTCAGCGTACATCCCTGGCATTTCAGCTGTTTCACCGCCAATTAGAGCACAGCCGGCATCCTCACAGCCCGCTGCCACACCCTTTACAATCTCTTCTATCCGTGCAGGTTCAGCCTTTCCGCAAGCAATATAGTCAAGGAAATAAAGCGGCTCTGCACCCTGGACCACAATATCATTTACGCACATCGCTACACAGTCAATGCCAATTGTGTCATGGCGGTCAGCCATTAAAGCAACCATCAGCTTTGTGCCGACTCCATCGGTCCCTGAAACCAAGACAGGCTCCTTTAAGCCTAACGCCGAAAGATCAAACGTTCCACCGAAACCACCTATCCCGCTTAAAACTTCAGGTCTCATTGTCCTTTGAACATGCTTTTTCATGCGTGAAACAGCTTCATAGCCTGCTTCAATATCCACGCCAGCCTGTCTGTACGCATTAGCCATTTATATTCCTCCTATTACGAAAAGCGCAAGTGCCCTGACGCTTGAGGGCTTTTTCCCTTCAAAGAAGCTGCTGGAGCTGCTTGCGCTAAACACTTGTCTAACATTCTCATTTAATTGTTCTTATCTTTTTATCCAAATCCGGCTGAACATTAGCATTTCTGCGAATTTTCAATCGTTTCTCCGTAAATTTCTGTTGGATATTTCCCATTGAAGCATGCCAGGCATTGTCCGCGGGTTTCCCCTTCAAATGGTCTGCCAATACCTTCAACCATTCCTTCAATGCTTAAAAATGTCAGTGAATCCGCTCCAATCATCTCACGAAGTTCTTCAACTGAATGAGAGGCAGCAATCAGTTCTTCTCTCGAAGAAGTATCAATACCGTAAAAACATGGATTCTTAATCGGAGGTGAGCTGATACAAACATGGACCTCTAATGCACCGGCCTCTTTTAACATCGAAACGATGCGCTTACTGGTCGTTCCTCTTACGATCGAATCATCCACCATCACAACCCGTTTCCCTTCCACTACGCCTCTAACAGGGGACAGCTTCATTTTTACCCCTTGCTCTCGCAGTGATTGGGACGGCTGAATGAATGTGCGGCCGACATACCGATTTTTGATGAGTCCCATTTCATAAGGGATACCGGATGCTTCTGCATAGCCGATTGCGACTGAGATACTGGAATCAGGTACACCTGTTACAACATCCGCTTCTATCAATGCCTCCATCGCAAGCCTCTTGCCCAGATTTTTTCTCGCTGTATGGACATTGATTCCGTCTATATTGCTGTCAGGCCTTGAAAAATAAACATATTCCATCGTGCACATAGAGCGGCTGCTTGAATGAGCGAAACGTTCTGATGTAATACCCTCATCATTGATAATCATCAGTTCACCGGGTTCAATGTCACGAATAAACTCAGCACCTGTTATATCCAAAGCACATGTTTCGGACGCGACCACATATGCGTCCCCAATCTTGCCAAGAGAAAGCGGCCTTAAGCCAAGCGGGTCAAGGGCCACAATCATTTCCGATTCAGTCATGATCAAGAACGCATATGCCCCTTTAATCATGCCTAACGCGTTTTTCACTCGTTCCTTCAGATCGGCGAAACCGCCGCGCTTAATCAAATGCGCCAGGACTTCGGTATCTGAAGATGTTTGAAAAATACTTCCCTGTGCTTCAAGCTGGCCTCTAAGCTGAACGGCATTTACCAAATTCCCATTATGGGCAAGAGCAAGGCTTCCGCTTTGGGCGCGGAATAAAAGCGGCTGAACATTTTCGTACCCGCCGCCGCCTGCCGTTGCATAGCGGACATGGCCAATAGATGCTTTACCATATATATCTTTCATTTTATCTGCGGTAAAAACCTCTGTTACAAGCCCCTCACCTTTTATCCCGGTAAGAGTTTCACCATTTGTTAAGACCATCCCTGCGCCTTCCTGGCCGCGGTGCTGAAGGCTGTGCAATCCATAATAGGTAATCTGGGCAGCATCAGGATGCCCCCAGATTCCAAAAACGCCGCATTCCTCATTCAAGCCTTTTAATTCAGCAAGCATGGGATCGCTCCTTTCCAGGCTGTTAACAATTCACTTACTTCTGCTTCTACTAGGCTTGAGCCTGTTTCACTTGAAATACGAAGAACAGGAGCATTTGTAACCTCACCAATTAGCTTCGCATCTTCGACTAACTCTTCAAAAGCACCCTTTTGTTCCGGCTTCACCGTAACTAAGAATCTTGATTGTGTTTCAGCAAACAGCCCTGCAATCGGGTTACCGGATACTGTAACGGCAGCTCCTAAATCAGTTCCAAATAAGGACTCGGCTACCGCTGTTGCCAATCCGCCTTCTGACACATCATGGGCAGATGCTACTACTCCGCTGCGAATCGCAGCCAGTATTTGCTGCTGGCGCTTTTGTTCTGTTTCAAGATCAATAGCTGGAGCCTGACCAAAGATACGGCCGTAAAGCAGTTTCTGCAGCTCGCTTCCGCCAAAATCAGAACCCGTTTCACCAACAAGATAAACTAGGTCTCCTGCTTGTTTAAATTGCTGAGTAGTAATATGTTTAAGATCTTTTATTAAACCGACCATTCCAATAACAGGTGTCGGATAAATAGCTTCGCCATTCGTTTCGTTATAGAGCGAAACATTTCCGCCGATTACAGGTGCTTCCAATGTTCTGCATGCTTCACTGATTCCATCGGCGGCTTTTTCAAGCTGCCAGAAGATTTCTGGCTTTTCCGGGCTTCCAAAATTGAGACAGTCCGTGATAGCCAGCGGTTCGGCCCCAGAGCAGATAATGTTTCGCGCTGCCTCAGCAACGGCAATTTTTCCGCCTGTTTCCGGATCTAAATATATATAGCGGGAGTTACAGTCCGTTGTCATGGCCAGCGCCTTGTTTGTGCCGCGGATACGAAGCACAGCAGCATCTGATCCAGGTGTAACCGCCGTATTCGTGCCGACTTGATAATCGTATTGCTCGTATACCCATTCCTTGCTTGCGATAGTCGGCTGGGATAGTAGTGAAACCAAGGTATCTTTATAATCATCCACACTTGTAATGTCAGTGTCCATTTCCTGAAATTCAATAAAGTATTCTGGCATGCGGGATGGCTTGTTATACACAGGTGCTTCTTCTGCAAGTGCATCAACAGGAACGTCAGCAACTACTTCCCCTTGATGTATAAGACGAAGTTTTTGATCGTCTGTTACAACACCGATGGCAGCAGCATCAAGGCCGTGTTTAGCAAATAGATCTATAATTTCCTGTTCCCTTCCCTTTTTCACAACAATCAGCATGCGTTCCTGGGATTCCGAAAGCATCATCTCATATGCTGTCATTCCAGGCTCACGCTGTGGAACCAGATCAAGGTTCATTTCTATGCCAGACCCAGCCTTGCTTGCCATTTCAGCTGAGGAACTTGTAAGTCCAGCAGCACCCATGTCCTGAATGCCGACTAATGCGTCCGAATGAATCAGTTCAAGACAGGCTTCAAGCAGCAACTTTTCCATAAACGGATCTCCAACCTGGACAGCAGCTCGTTTTGAATCTGAACCGGTTGAAAGTTCTTCGGAAGCAAAGGTAGCTCCGTGAATTCCATCGCGGCCTGTTTTAGCCCCAACATACATAACGGTATTTCCGACACCATGCGCCTGGCCTTTCTTGATATCTTCATGATTGATTAAACCGACACACATTGCATTCATAAGCGGATTGCCTGCATATGCCGGGTCGAATTGGATTTCCCCTCCGACAGTCGGAATGCCAATACAGTTGCCATAGCCTGCAATGCCCGCCACTGCTTCTTTAAAAATATATTTCGTACGCGGATTATCCAACTCGCCAAAACGAAGTGAGTTTAATAGGGCAATCGGGCGTGCACCCATTGAGAATACGTCACGGATGATTCCGCCAACGCCTGTGGCAGCACCCTGGTAAGGTTCGATCGCAGTCGGATGATTGTGGCTCTCAATTTTAAAAACAACTGCTTGCTTATCCCCGATATCGACGATCCCTGCACCTTCACCCGGTCCCTGAAGCACTTTCTCTCCTGTTACAGGGAACCTCTTTAATACTGGCTTGGAGTTTTTATATGAACAATGCTCAGACCACATAACCGAAAACAAGCCGGTTTCGGTGAAGTTCGGAGTTCGGCCAATAATAGATTCGATCATTGCAAACTCTTCATCTGACAATCCCATCTCTGCGTAGATTCTATCCGCCTTGATTTTTTCCGGTGTTGGTTCAAGCGTTGACAGCATTTGATTCCCTCCAGCTCTTTACAATTGATTGAAATAACTTCAAACCATCCTTACTTCCCAGCAGCGAATCAGCTGCACGCTCAGGATGGGGCATCATGCCAAGAACATTTCCCTGCTCATTTATAATTCCTGCGATATCAGATACACTTCCATTCGGGTTTTCACCATCGTAGGTAAACACGATTCGGTTATTATCTTTTAGTTCAGAGAGGGTTCTCTCGTCACAATAATAATTGCCTTCTCCGTGTGCGACCGGTATCTGGATCGTTTCCCCTTCAGTGTAAGCGTTCGTAAATTGTGTATTTGCATTCTCTACTTTTAGAATGGTAGGTTTGCAAATGAATTTCAAGGAGTCGTTCCTTCTCATTGCACCTGGAAGCAATCCGGCTTCCAGAAGAATTTGAAAGCCATTGCAAACACCAAGAACCGGTTTTCCAGCTTCAGCAGCACGGATTACCTCGGGCATAACATTCGAGAAGCGTGCAATAGCGCCAGAGCGCAAATAATCTCCGTATGAGAAGCCGCCAGGAAGCAGAACTCCATCAAAGCCTTCTAGTGAACTTGCAGTATGGGGAACGTATTCAACATCCTCGCCCAGACTATCTTTAATGGCGTGATACATATCAGCATCACAATTGGATCCCGGAAATACGATTACCGCAAATTTCACTGTGCGACGACCTCCTCAACTTCATAACGGTAGTCCTCAATTACTGTATTAGCCAGAAGCTTTTCACACAATTCCTTTACCGTTTCGTCGATATCACGGCTAGTCTTTTCAATCGTAAGTTCCATATATTTTCCAATGCGGACTTCCTGAACCTCTTTATAATTCATGCTGTGCAGAGAATGAACCACCGCAGAACCTTGTGGATCCAATACGCTTTCACGAAGTGTTACATATACTTTGACTTTATACATGCTGTTGTCCTCCCAGCCTAGAAAGTAGTTTTTTGTAAGTATCCGTCAAACTGCCTAAATCGCGACGGAATACATCCTTATCAAGCTTTTCATAAGTTGTTGCATCCCATAATCTGCATGTGTCCGGTGAAATTTCATCCGCCAGCAAAATTTCTCCTTCGGCTGTTGTTCCAAATTCCAGCTTAAAATCAATCAGGCGGATATTCATGTCTGCAAAAAAGCTTGATAAAACTGCATTTACCTTTAGCGCCTTCTGTTCTAGCAATCTAACATCATCCAGGCCTGCAATCTGCAATTCTTCTATATGCGCATCTGTGATTAGCGGGTCGCCCAGCTCATCATCCTTGTAATAAAATTCAACAAGCGGCTTCTTTAATGCCTTTCCTTCTGGATATCCAATCCGGCTGGCAAGTGTACCTGCCGCAACATTGCGGACCACTACTTCAAGCGGAATGATGGATACCTTTTTCACGAGCTGCTCACGGTCAGAAATCTGTTCGATGAAATGAGACGAGATGCCCTCTTCCTTCAGTCTGGCAAAAAGCAAGCTTGTAATGGCATTATTCAAGACTCCCTTGCCGCTGATTTCAGCTTTCTTCTGCCCATTAAAGGCAGTTGCCTCATCTTTATATTCAATCCAAACCACTGAATCGTCGTTTGTTGCATATACCCTTTTGGCTTTTCCTTCATATAAAAGAGCCCGCTTCTCCATATCGCACCATCCGTTTCAATAGTATTCTTACTCTAAATTTTTTTCAGAAGTCCCGGCCAAATGGAACGGCCGGGAACAGTTCTTAAAGGCCTAATCGTTCAAAAATAAAATCTACTTTTTGCAAATGATGGTTGTAATCAAAACAATCATCCAATTCTTCTTTAGACAGCAGGTTTGTGATTTTCTCATCCTCTTCAAGCAGCTGGCGGAAAGGAACCTGGCGCTCCCAAGCCTCCATTGCTTTAGGCTGAACCGTGTCATACGCTTCCTCACGTACCAGTCCTTTATCAATCAGCGCAAGAAGGACACGCTGAGAATAAATAAGACCTAACGTTCTGTCCATGTTCCGTTTCATATTTTCAGGATAAACTGTAAGGTTTTTTATGATATTTCCAAAGCGATTCAGCATGTAATTTAATGCAATTGTTGCATCAGGGAGTATGATCCGCTCAGCAGAAGAATGGGAGATATCTCTCTCATGCCATAATGGGACATTTTCATAAGCAGTCATCATATAACCACGGATAACCCTTGCGATTCCTGTCATATTTTCAGAACCAATTGGATTCCTTTTATGCGGCATCGCTGACGAACCCTTTTGACCTTTTGCGAAAAACTCTTCCACTTCACGCGTCTCACTCTTTTGCAAGCCGCGGACTTCCACTGCGAATTTTTCAATAGACGTAGCGATTAAAGCCAGTACGCTCATATATTGCGCATGGCGGTCACGCTGCAGTGTCTGTGTTGAAATCGGTGCTGCTTTTAAGCCAAGGTTTTCACACACATAGCTCTCCACGAAAGGGTCAATGTTTGCATATGTTCCGACCGCACCTGAAATCTTGCCTACCTCAATATTCCTTCTTGCTTCAACAAAGCGTTCAAGATTCCGTTTCATTTCTTCATACCAGAGGCCAAGCTTCAAGCCGAATGTTGTAGGCTCAGCATGCACTCCATGCGTACGGCCCATCATAACGGTGTATTTATGTTCTTTAGCCTTATCGCCAAGGATTTCGATAAAGTTTTCAATATCCCTTTGCAAAATCCCATTGGCCTGTCTAAGCATATAGGAAAGTGCAGTATCAACCACATCAGTTGAAGTCAATCCATAATGCACCCATTTGCGTTCTTCTCCAAGAGTTTCGGAAACAGCCCTTGTAAAAGCAACTACATCATGGCGAGTCTCTTGTTCAATTTCATTAATGCGGTCAATATTGAATGTAGCATTCTCACGTAAAAGCTTAACGTCGTCCTTTGGAATTGCACCAAGCTCAGCCCATGCTTCACATGCTAATATCTCAACTTCCAGCCATGCTTTGAACTTGTTTTCTTCTTTCCAAACAGCACCCATTTCCGGTCTTGTATATCTTTCAATCATCTATCGCTGCCTCCATTTCCTTCTTCCCAAATTCCGCTGGCCTTCGCATCAGACAGTGCCTCTTCGGAGGTTCCCTTAAGAATATTTACATGTCCCATTTTCCGGTTATTTTTCGCATCTTTTTTACCGTAGAGATGGACTTTCCAATCCTGCAGGGAAGGGATTGTTTCCATTAATTTGCCCATATGTTGTCCAAGAATGTTCACCATTACAGCTGGCTGATACAAATCAGTATTTCCGAGCGGCCAATTGCAAATCGCACGGATATGCTGTTCAAATTGTGAAGTTTTACACGCCTCAATGGAAAAATGACCAGTATTATGCGGTCTCGGCGCCAATTCATTAATTATGACTTCTCCGTCCTCTTTAACAAACATCTCTACAGCCATGATGCCGACAAGGTCCACAGCATCAGCAATCAGCATCGCTTTTTCAATGGCTGCCTTTGCAACGGTTTCCGGTATCCTTGCTGGTACAATCGTTTGATGCAGGATATTATTCACATGAACATTTTCTGCAACTGGAAAACAGCTTGTCTCCCCGTTCACCTTGCGTACAACTATGACGGAAATTTCCATTGTAAAAGGCACCCACGCTTCGAGTACACAAGTTCCTTGCTTGATGAGAGCATCTGCTTTTGCGATATCATCCCTGTTCCGGATAACCAATTGGCCCTTCCCATCGTATCCTCCCCGTGCTGTCTTCAAAACACACGGAAGTCCCAGCGCTTCTATCCTATCATAAAGTTCGCTTAGTTCACTTATCGGGAAATAAGGAGCCGTCTTAGCTCCGGAGGCGTTAATTCTCTCTTTTTCCTGTATGCGATCCTGAGAAATCCTCAAAAGCTCTGTTCCTTGTGGCACATAAGCGTGCTGCTGCAGCCAATCAAGCGCCTCTGAGTTAATATTTTCAAATTCAAAAGTAATCACATCACTGACATCAGCCAGTTGCTTCAATGCATATTTATCATCATAATTGCCTACAATTTCGATTTCAGCGACTTCACTGCAGGGTCCCCCTTCAACTGGGTCAAGAACCGCAATCCGAAAGCCCGATGCCTTAGCAGAAAGGGCCATCATTCTTCCTAACTGGCCGCCTCCTATAATCCCAATTGTAGAGCCCGGAAGAATAACTTTATTATTTAAGCTGTTCATTGCTGCTAATCACCTTTTCTTTTGTTTCGTCCCTCATCGTCTGCAGTCGCTCCGCCAGTTCGGCGTCCGTACAGGAAAGGATTTGTGCAGCCAGGAGCCCGGCGTTAGTTGCACCTGCCTTACCCACTGCCACTGTTGCAACCGGGATTCCCCCAGGCATTTGAACGATAGAAAGCAGTGAGTCCATCCCGTTTAAGGCTTTTGATTGCACCGGAACCCCAATTACAGGAAGAGTGGTTTTGGCAGCTGTCATGCCCGGCAGATGTGCTGCCCCTCCAGCTCCGGCAATTATAACTTTCAGGCCTCTGTTCCTTGCGCTTTCTGCATATTCAAACATTAAGTCAGGTGTCCGGTGGGCAGAGATCACTCTTTTTTCATATTGAACTTCCAGCTGGTCAAGCGCCTCACAAGCATATTTCATTGTTTCCCAATCAGAAATGCTCCCCATTATTACTCCGATCTGCGGTTTCAAATCACATGCTCCCCTCAGCTTTATTTTATCTTTAAAAAGAAAAAATCCGGACAAACTACTTCACGGAGAAAGTAGTCTGTCCGGATTGAAAAGTCCTTGTTCAACAATTAAATAGACCTAGCATCCAGTAAGACACTTTCTCTCATAGTCCAGCTATTTACGGTCGCTGGGTAGAAACTTTCGGGCCATATCCCCGGTATTATATGAGAGAACTTATTTATCACTTTTTTATCTTAACAAGGGTAAAAGGCATAGTCAACCATAAATTCGAACATTTTTTATGGTAATTAGCTTAACGTTCGGATTTTACTCAATTAACTTCGCTTCAAAAATAATTTTTCTGTCTATTGGCTCATATTCCTTTTGTCCATTTATTATTTTTTCCTCAAAAATTGGCTTTTCCGTTCTTTTTACAGGATAATATCCGGCTTCTCTGATTCTATTAAGGCACTCTACGAGGGTTTCACCCTCTTCAACCTCAAATATCTGTTTCGTTTTTTTGTTCACGAAAAGTATTGCCCTCCCTTTAAAACAACTTTACTCGTTATTCTGCTCTCAGATGAATGATGTATGTATTAAGCAATCGGGCTAATTCCTTGTTTAACGGCATACAGGGCCGCCTGAGTCCGATCCTGGAGGCCTAGTTTGGATACAATACTCGATACATGGGTTTTCACTGTTTTTTCAGTAATAAACAAAGCGGCGGCAATTTCTTTATTACTTTTTCCCGTTGCAATTTCCCTCAAAACCTCTGTTTCCCTCTTTGTTAAGCGCAAATATGAGGTCTCTTCTTCTTTCTTTTTTTCAAGTACCTATAAGGCTTCTGGGACCGCTTATAGCAAAGTATATACTCTCTTTACATCAGCAAAATTAATTGCCAAAACCGCCTAATTGTTGCATAACATTGCACCATTCTTATTAAAGATTAGCATAAGAAGAGCCTGAGAAGATGCCCTTACTTTCCCTTTGAATAAATATGCCTCCCCCATCTCCTTTTTAAGAGGTATTTATCCCTAATTTTAAAAACAAGGCATAAAAAAATGACCAGCATCAGCTGATCGTTTTTTTATGCCTGGCAACGTCCTACTCTTGCAGGACTTGCACACGATGTGCTGACTTCTGCGTTGGCCACAGGACGTGGCCGCCTTTAGCAGAAGTTCCTTACTTACCCCAACTACCATCGGCGCGCGAGCTTAACTTCCGTGTTCTACTCCTGAACGGCGATGAACTTCGAATCTCTTTGTCAGCTTCAGTCGTTGTGGTCCTCATGTACAGAATACACTCCGGTCCTCTTTCCTTCGCTAGGCCTGCAGCACGCAGGTCATGAAGGCGTTGCCACAGGACGGGGCGGTCTTAGCCTTCG
>NZ_QVTE01000003.1 GCF_003429095.1 Peribacillus saganii | reverse complement strand
CCACCAACGGGTCAAACCGTTGATAAATCAACATTTATAGAGGGAGTGAATATGTATGCCGTACATTCAATTTGATGGGCCTGTTCTATCGAAAGAGAAAAAAGCTGAATTAGTTGAGGAATTCACAAAAGTGTCCCGAGAGGTATTAAATATGCCTGAACAGGCATTTACAGTAATTATTAGAGAGAATGAGTCAGACAATGTTGGGGTGGGTGGAAAACTGCTTTCAGAACTCCATAAATAATTTTAATTAGAACGAGAGGTGGCTAAGACGTAAGCCGCCTCTTCTTATTATAGAAAAGAAAACCCTAGGCCCAGGGTTTAATAATAGTCTGATTCAAAAGATTGTCTACCGACTTTTGAGTCAGATTCATTTGGATAATAGTATGTAGGCTACAATTCCCCTAATATATGCAAAAAGGTATCTGCCACACAACTCTCAGAGTTTTTTTCTTTCCTTCCGCCGTTATTATTAATTTCATTCCAAAATAAACGTAACTTTATAATTAATAATTCTATGAATGATTTTAATTTCACTATTTGGGAGAAGTTTTGCTCAATCCTTGGCTGCCAGGGTAGGTCCTCTTTTAAAAAAGGAATTTTCGATGTTTGTTTCCTGTAAAGTCGCTCTTGCTATCTCAATTGTTCTTATAAAAAAAATCTTCCATTGTTTGCCGTATGAAAACGTTGACACGCTGATAAAAATGTTGTACATTTACAAAGGTTATCCGAATGTTTTTGTATAACGTTAACTTTAATATTCGTATTTTAGGGGTGTAATTCATGGAAACTGTATTTGATTACGAAGATATTCAATTGATTCCGGCAAAATCCGTGGTAGAAAGCCGATCCGAGTGTGACACAACAGTCACCTTTGGCGGACGTACATTTAAGCTGCCTGTAGTGCCTTCCAATATGCAAACGATAATAGATGAAAAGGTCTCCATTTATTTAGCGGAAAATGGTTATTTTTACATCATGCACCGTTTTGAGCCAGAGAAGCGGCTGGCGTTTGTGAAAGATATGAAATCGCGTGAATTGTTCTCATCCATTAGTGTGGGGGTTAAAGAGGAAGAATATAGATTCATAGAACAATTGGCAGAAGAACAACTTTCACCTGAATACATTACGATTGATATCGCACATGGCCATTCAAATGCGGTGATCAAGATGATCCAGCATATTAAGAAACACTTACCTCATAGCTTTGTTATCGCCGGGAATGTCGGAACTCCTGAAGCCGTCAGGGAATTGGAAAACGCCGGTGCGGATGCGACAAAGGTGGGAATCGGGCCTGGAAAGGTATGCATCACGAAAATTAAAACCGGATTTGGAACGGGCGGCTGGCAATTGGCTGCAGTCCGTTGGTGTGCAAAGGCAGCCAGCAAGCCGATCATTGCGGATGGAGGCATCCGTACACATGGCGATATCGCGAAATCTGTAAGGTTTGGTGCATCTATGGTCATGATTGGTTCATTGTTTGCCGGGCATGAAGAATCACCTGGGGAAACAATTGAGAAAGACGGGAAGCTATATAAAGAATATTTTGGTTCCGCTTCGGAATTCCAAAAGGGCGAGAGGAAAAATGTTGAAGGTAAAAAAATACTTGTGGAACACAAAGGGTTATTATCAGATACTTTAATAGAAATGGAACAAGATCTTCAATCCTCCATTTCCTACGCAGGAGGAAACAAGCTGGAAGCAATCCGTAACGTGGATTACGTCGTCGTAAAGAATTCAATCTTTAACGGTGACCGAGTATTTTAATAGATTAAAAGCGAGAGGGATTGGATTTTTATTAAATTGCTCACTTAAAAGTTTGACGATCAAGGCTGCGATTGCGCGGCCTTTTTTCTTGTTCAACTATCGTCTTAGGTAAAGAAGAGTGTTTAATATATCAAGTTACTGATTTGACAAATGGAACTTCCGGGATAAGCGTCTCTTTGGAGTTCAGACATAGTAATACACAGAGAAAAAACGCCAAAAGCGGCGTTTGTATATGGCGGTTTTATCTGAAATAGCGGATCGTGGTGTAAATCGTTGCTTTTATCAGCTGAAGTAGTCACAGCCGATTTTTCTAAACGGGCCGGTCTAGAGGTGAAAACGGTATGATCTACTTCAACATGAACTTTATGTTACCAAATTTGTACAGAGAAGTCATGTATAATTACCCTGAATGGAAAAGAATATGTAGCTGTAAAACTATTTGAACAAAATCGAACCTCTAGATAACAAATTATGGGTGGTTCTCCAGTACAGCAGTAATTTCATCCTATTACCCATTGGTTGGATATTATTGCCGCGAAAATTAACAGTACCAGTAACCCTGTTATTTGTAATAGAGTTTATGTTTATATGTGCCATAAATTTTAGACGATTTCATCAAAATCATGGGCAAAAGATGTAGGCAATAATATAACTTCTTTCATAATATAAAAAGCTCATAAATTATTAGAAAGAAGTGTTGAAATGTTTTATCACATAAAGGAACTCCAATTTGAGGCAAAACCATGCAGGCCTGATCCGGCCTTCGCAAGAAAGCTCCAGGAAATTTTGGGCGGGCAGTTTGGTGAGATGACAGTCATGATGCAATACCTCATGCAGGGGTGGAATTCCCGTGCAGAGCAAAAATACCGTGATCTGCTGCTTGATATCGGCACTGAAGAAATATCTCATGTGGAAATTGTAGCCACATTAATTGCGAGGCTTCTCGATGGTGCTCCTTTAAAAGAACAGGAAATCGCAGCGTCCTCAGATCCTCTCGTATATGCTGCTTTGGGCGGAATGAATCCCCGCCAATTTATCGCAGCGGGCCTCGGAGCACTGCCTGAAGACAGTGAAGGTGTTCCCTGGAACGGACGCTACACGGCTGCCAGCGGGAATTTGCTCGCAGACTTTCGAATGAATCTGGCAGCAGAGTCGCAAAGCAGGCTGCAAACTGCACGATTGTTTGAATTGACCGATGATCCCGGGGTAAGAGACACTCTGGCATTTTTAATCGCTAGAGACACAATGCACCAAAATGTATGGATGGCAGCCATTTCAGAAATAGAAGCGAAAGAAGGTAAAGTGGCACCAGGTACCTTCCCAATTGACAGAGAAAGAACTGAATTCTCATACAAATATTTTAATCTTTCCCGCGGGGAAGAAAGCAGTACAGGACGATGGGCAAACGGAATATCGAAGGACAGATGCGGAATCATCGAATATGTGCGGCAGCCGCAGCCATACGGGGAACCAGCGTTTTTACCGCCCGCTCCTCTTTATACACATGATACTCCTCCTGGACCGCTTCCTTCCATAAATAAATGTTAAAACAGCGGGATCCCTCAATAGCCACTTACAAGAAGGATAACCGCATATGGTTATCCTTGTTTTTTGGGCTTTTTTTTCACAGGTATTAACGAAAGAGACTTCTAAAAGGGATGTTAACAAGCCCTGTCACAAACCTAAATTGGTATTTTGTTCGTGGGATTGAAAACACCCCAGGAAGAAGAAACAATTGCATCCTTAAACATGGTTTCAGCTACGCAAAAACTCCGCGAACAGCAACCAATTACAAGGGTTATATGGTGATTACTTTAAGATTTAAAATTAAACAGCATTTGCTTTATAGTTCTAACTGCAACTTAAGTTACATGCTGCATCTGCCCCAAGACTCTGTCTTGGGGTTTTATGGTTATCTAAATAGCTGGGGCAGCCACAGCAGTAATTCTCATTAAATTCTGAAAAAAATATAATTTTCTGTTGACGATAAAAGTGTATTAAGTATATAGTACAAATATAAGATGTATGGACTACTTAATACATACACTAATAATTACCAATCCAGCTATAAAAGTGAGTGTACATCGGAGGTGTTGAAATGAATGTTACCTTTAATAACCGCGATCCAGTGTATTTACAGGTTGTCCGCTATTTTAAGGAACAGATTGCGACAGGTTCAATTATTGCAGGGCAGGAAGTACCGTCACGAAGGGAGATTGCGGCCAGTTTAAAAATCAATCCAAACACGGCTCAGAGAGCGTATAAGGAAATGGAGGAACAAGGTTTGATTTATACAGAAAGAAATCATCCAAGCCGGATTACAACGGACCAGAAGATTTTAAACAGTGTGCGGGAAGAGCTGATTCTCCAGGCAATCGATACGTTCCTGGAATCGGTAAAGCCGATCAATGTTCCGGTCGATGAATTGCTGGCGCTGGTAAAGGAAAAATATGTGGCGAACATTGAGGAGTAGGAGGCAGGCAACGTGATTGAAGTGAAAAATATTTCGAAAAAATTCGGCAGGAAAAAGGTGCTTGACGGATTATCCTTTCAGGCGAACAAAGGGGAAATAACCTGCTTGATTGGAATCAACGGCTCCGGTAAGACGACTACATTAAAAGCAATTATGGCTTTGACACCTATTTCCGAAGGTCAAATCCTGATTGATGAGTCACCAATTTCAAAAAGCAGCTATGAAAAAGTCACATTCATTCCAGATACGATCACCATGCTGCCCAACATGACGATCAAGGAATCCATGATGTTCATGAGGGACTTCTACACCAATTGGAATGCGGATCGCGCATCACAGCTGCTGTCATTTTTCAAACTTGATGAAAATACCCGCATATCAGAACTGTCAAAGGGAAACGCAGCTAAAATCAATCTGCTGCTTGGATTGTCCATTGATGTGGATTATGTACTGATGGATGAACCGTTCTCGGGAATCGATATGTTTAGCCGTGAACAAATCGCTGACGTTTTTAACAGCCATTTAATTGAAGACAGGGGCGTAATAATCACGACTCATGAAATCGGTGACATTGAACATTTAATAGACAAGGCGGTTTTGCTCGAAAATGGGAAAGTCCTGAAAGAATTCAACACTGAAGAGATCCGAATGCAGGAGGGCAAATCGGTTGTCGATGTGATGAGAGAGGTGTTTTTGAGATGAACCGTTTTCTTAAATTGGTAAATTTCGAAATAAACAGAGCATCAAAATTATTTGCATCACTATTAGCGATTGTAGCAGTTTCACAATTTGCCGGTGTTGTTGTAAGGTCAAAAAGTTATGTAAGTGAAGCAAGCAGGGTCATGCGGGAGCAATCAATAACACAGGCAGAATTCCTTAGTAGCCATGGTACGATCAGTTTTTCGCAAATCATAACAAGCCTATGGTTCCTTGGTCCGATCGCACTAAGCGCAGCTTTATTGATTTTGTATATCTTTTTGATCTGGTACCGTGACTGGTTCGGGAAAAATACATTTATTTACCGGCTGCTGATGCTGCCTACTGAACGAATCAACATCTTTTTCGCCAAGGCTACAGCGATTGTCCTACTGGTTCTTGGACTGATCGCATTTCAGCTGTTCCTGCTCCCGATGCAGCAGACGATTCTTGAATCGCTGGTACCTGCGGAGTTTCTTGGCTATTCAGACTATCATCATGCACTGAACAGCTTCTGGTTTTTGTCCTTGATTATCCCGCATTCTTTCGATCAATTCCTGCTGTCGTATGGCGTTGGCATTATGGCTGTATTCCTTCTGTTTACTGCAATATTATTCGAGAGAAGCTTCCGTTGGAAGGGAATTGTGATAGGGATTCTATTCATCATTTTTGCCGGACTGCTGCTTATGGCACCGTTTTTTGCGGAGGATATGCTCTATCCGACAGAGCTGTTGCTTCTGGAGGGCGTGCTGCTTATTTTGATCACTGCATTATCAATCGTCATCAGCCGGTTTCTATTAAATAAAAAGGTAACTGTGTGAGGAGGGGAACGAATGAAACGATATTGGAAGACAATAGTAATTACTCTCGCTGTTTTGCTCGGAATTGGCACTTTTTATATCAGGAATGCAGTATCTGCAAGCAGCCTTCCACAGTTTACATTTGTGAAGGAGTCAGGTGACGATAGTGAAATAATGCCTATCGTATTAGCTGGATCCTTTGACCGATCTGGCCATTTTGGAAGTTCGGAAGGCCTGCAAATAGTAGATAATGAGATTCAATACAGCAGTGAACAATCGCTTATTGAACAATTCACCGAGGGATATAGAGGAGAATATGGATTAATAGATCTTCAGGAGAAATACCGGTCCTTCATGAGGGGGAAATGGGGATCAGCGTCTTTTTATGAAGATAAAGATTTCCTGTTATATGCTACAATTAAGGAAGAGGGCAGTAGCGAAAAGAAAGATTTTTCATTCAGCATTTCGCTTCTGGACAAGGAAAATGAAGAACGAACTGATATTAAAATTGAAATTCCGATGAAGAGATCTATTATATACATGGGTGAAGTGGATGTTCAGATGGTAGGCCGGATGTTGAAAGTGGTCGCGGAGCATGCTCCCTATACAAATTCAGATTTTGAGGACAAAGAAGTCCACGTATACACCATCGATTTATCAAGCAAAAAAATCATTGCAGACGATCTTATTTTTTATAGTGAAAACGCTGGGGAAAGCTTTATTAATTATCAAAGATTGGCTCAAAACAATATAAGGAACCCAAACAAATATATCGTTTATGAAAAATATTCGGTTCAAGAAGGAACAGACAGCTACGGGAACAAGACAATGGAAAAACGAGCGAGCGAGCTGATTGCTTATAATCTTGAAACAGGAAAACAACAAACGATTCAAACAGGTAGATTGAATAATCCTGATTATTCTGGATATGAGTCATTTTATAATGATTCCGCGATATACGTTATTGAACGAAATGCTGAGAAATTAAAAATTGAAACATATGATATACACAGAAAGAAACTGATGAAGACATTTGAATTTCCAGTCCTATCCAGTAAAAATACTGAAGATACCAAGGTTATCATTAAAAACAGTAGAATATATTTGTATTCTGCAGATGAAAGTTATCCCCGTCAGACGAAACAGCCGCCGGCCCAGCTCATAATTGCCGATTTAATGACAGGCAAGACAGTGTATAAGGGTAAGCTGGTAGCAAAAAAAGGGACGGAAATGGAAGGGATTCTCCGGACCCATTACATGGAAATAAAATAAGACAAGTTTAAACAATGGGTGTTTCAATCGGATCATCCTTTCGAGGAAATCAAAGGATCACCTAATTGGTAAATGTAGTAGCGGCAAATGAAGGCGAAGTAGGAGAGTCAATTAGATAAAGGCACTATTCTATGAAGGATTAGTGCCTTAATAAAATGAAGTTCTTATTTTTTATGACAAAAGATTTTTATGAAGTTAAAAAATTCAGAAAGGTTGAGAAACGGGGAGAAATACAGCTGCAATTTTTGACAAAAAGAAACAAATAGTACCGGCTCCGCCTACGCCAAATACCATGATAGCCACTCGCGCTATCCCCACTAAATATAGAATAACGCATGTATATTAATTAGATTTGTACTAGATGTTATGTACTTGTAAATTTTCAGAAGACACATAACAAAATAAGATACAAAAAACATATACGCGGAAAGTCTATATTCTTTTATAATTTGAATTAATTTCCCTCCCCTTATTATAATAAATAGGGATTTTTCTTTGAAAGAAGATTGTGAAGATCTTTACTTAACCATATGGTGTGTAAGTTCAAGATTCAGAGCTGCCTAAATAGGCAGCTTTTTTCTTCAAGTAAAGGAGGGAGTTCAATCAGAACAATTGAAAAAGGAAAATGCAAGTCCTATGTAGAAAGTAAACATAGGCTTTTTTTACGAGGCAAGTATAATGTTTATCGTTAATGTTGAAGGTGCCATATACAAAAATGAAAAATGGCTGTTAATAAAACGTAGCGAAAAAGAAGAACATACAGGAGGATTTCTCTCTCTCGTTGGTGGCAAGGTAGAAAAAGAAGGAACCTCAACAGATATCTTAGAAAGAACGCTTAAAAGGGAAGTTGCTGAAGAAGTTGGGGTAGAGGTTTCAAATCTAAGGTATGTTAATAGTTCATCCTTGGCATTTTCATATTGAATTAAAGGGACAGGTTAGTAATTATAGGAAGAGGGAAAAAGAATGGGATTAAAGAGCATGATAAAGAAGGAAATAAAGAAGCAAATAAAGAAGCAAGTAACAAAAAAAGCTGGAACGACTGTTGGAAAAATAATCGAAAAAGTAATGAAGAAGATTTAAGCTATGTATTTTAGATGTAAACAATGAAGGGTGGCTGTGAATATAAGAGGGTGTTTCCAGTCTTTTCTTTTAGAACAGGCTGCCATATTAAGGCGGCTTTTTCCTTATTGACGGGGTAATTTATGATATATGTGATATTTGCAATTGGGAAGACGACCCTACGCAACTTGAATATCTAGCATTAGATTTAGGTCCAAATGATGGCAGTTTATGTGAAGAGTAGCTAAAATTTTAAAAACTATACCAGCTATGAAGAATTACAAAGGCTTTGATAGAGATAAAGAATGGAGACCACTTCATTCTGACGGTACCACACGTTCTAAGCCTCATAAAACTGGAATGGATTATTCCAACGTTAGTACATAAAAAACGCCCTTCATGTCATCATGTATGGGCGATCGTTACTTTAAAAGACTTTAGGTTATTATGAGCATAAAATAGGAGAAGAGAGGAAACAACAAACACTAATGTTATATACGATTCCGGGGGGAACACCTCTCTTCAACCTGAGGAAAATTGGAAATGAGAAAACAATTAATTAAAATCCCTCTGCTGGGGATAAAGCGTCTATTTTTTAAAAGTAAGTATCAGAAGAATTCCGTAAAAAAAGAGATTTCAACTTCATTTTGACACGGTCGCAATCACCCAGTTTTTCAACCAACGCGATTTTCAGTTCATTCACTACCCATGCATTTTGCGGGTCTGTGTCAGCAATCTTTAATTCATACATTAGCATTTTTAATTCTTCTCCGTACTGGAATTCCGCCACTTCCTACCATTCCTTCCTATCTTTGTTTTTCGGCAATCATGTACGGCAAAAAGCGTAGCCGTATGTTATACATACACACTACCACAAGACAGGGGACAGTATGATGTTTTCGTCAATAAAAGATAAAATATTACAAAAATTAAGAAAATTGTTAGTTTACAAAGGTGAGGGAAAATTAACTGATTGAATAGTGGAATAAGTATCAAAATAATACGCATTTGATAGAAAAACCTCTTCATGAGGGGGAGGAAGAGGTTTTCCAGTGCAGTATTTGATGCTTCTTTCTGATAATAATGATAATCTTTTCAATTGTTTCGTAAGTTCAAAACTTGTACCACAATTTATGTAATCATTCCAATTGTTAAGTTCTTTATATTTGTTTTTCTGCTATTTACCACTTGTCCTTAGTGTCATTATTTTCTAGTTTTTTATCAATTTATTAATGGTTAAGGCAGCTGATTCTACATCAGTGTAAAATTCCGTATGCTCTGTTTTCAAGAAAGTGATTAAGAAATAATTTTGCATTTTTTCTTTTTTAACTGTTATTGAAAAAGGCAGCGTACTTTTTGAACAAGTATGGGTGATTTCACAATCATCAAAGTAGATTAAATCTTGTAACATTTTCTTGATTGTATCCAAGTTCATATAAAATCACTCCTACAATTTTTTTAGGAAATAAAGTTACAAACATTAAAAAATATTTCTTTACCCAAATATACCACAAACCAAACCTATAATTTTAGGGGATTTTTACCTAAAAAGAATGAAAATTGTAAAATTTCAACGAAATATAATGAATTCTTGTCATTTAAGGTGATTATTAAGGTTTACAAGTTGGGTATGCTTACCCTTTGTCGGCTTTTACCGGTGAAAAAACCTTGTGACTAACGGGTACTTTGGCTTAAGTACCCACTTAACTACAGGCGGCTTTTTTTCTTATTGAATTAATGCGAAGTTTACTTTAATAAAAAGGGGGAATTAATTACCCTAACTACTTTGAATGGGGGAATTGATGCGAATACATTTGATGCTCTATAAGAATCCATTAAAGAATGGGAACCCCATGGATTATTATCCAATGTAACAAACAATGAACCAGAGAGAGGTGATAATACCACCCCTTTTACGATTGTAAAATTTTGAACAGCTTTAAACGTAATACACAAGGTTTTCGTTAGGTGGTACCCAAATGTTGTAAAATTTAAAATCATAAAAATGAAAGGATGTGAAGACTATGCCTGAAGAAGAATCAAGCAACAAATCTCAATCACAAAGAGAATTATGGAGAAAACAAGTGGAAAAATTAAATCAGCTTCCCCACATGAAACAACACCAGTTAAACAATGGCTGGAAATTGTACACTAATGCCGAATTCTCATTTTGGGACAATGATCACAATTATTTAATTGTTGATCATGAATTAGATACGGTGTTTGTATTTTACTTTAAAGAAGATGCTATTAAAGTTAAAAAATCTAGTTGGGACATAGAGTTTACTTTTAACATGAAGAAGCAGCATATTAAAGTATTCCGTAAGTATTCTGAAGATCAATAAACTGCGTAGTATAGGAATAGTCAATAATCATATACTTATTATGACAAATAGAATACAGTGGAGAAGCTGTCTAATTAATAAAGCCGTTTCTCTGGGATTTCCTGTGCCTTAGAGGGCAATTCTATTGGTAGCGAAAATTTTTACATAACATTTGTGTTTAGAAAGGAGAGAGGTGGATGGAATCAATTTGGCTTGAATATGCCTGGGCATTGCTCATTCTAATTGGATTAGAAGGATTGTTATCGGCTGACAATGCCCTTGTACTAGCAGTTATAGCCAAGCATTTACCCGAAGAACAGAAAAAAAGAGCGATAAATTACGGAATCATTATGGCCTTCGCTTTCCGATTTGCTGCACTATTTGCAATTTCTTTTATCGCAAACGTCTGGCAGATACAGGCGATAGGAGCAGCTTATCTTCTATACTTAGGCTTAAAACATGTCATTCAGGCCCGGTTCGGGAAAGAAAATGAGAATATTCATAAGGATGTGAAAGAGGAATCCGCTGGGAAAAGTTACTGGGCCACAGTAGGGAAAATTGCTTTAGCTGACCTCGCTTTTGCAATTGATTCGATTCTAGCTGCGGTTGCTCTTGCCCTTGGTCTTCCGGATTCACCGCTCGATAATTTCGGCGGCATGGATGGTGGACAGTTTATTGTAGTTGTTCTTGGAGGTATTGCTGGCCTTGTGTTGATTAAGTTTGCAGCAACCTGGTTTGTGCAACTTCTCGAGAAACGTCCAGCATTGGAAACGACTGCATATGCAATTGTCGCCTGGGTCGGTGTCAAACTTGCTGTCATTACTCTTGCCCATGAGGATATTGGTATCTTAGATCATCATTTTCCCCACAGTACCATTTGGACTCTGATCTTCTATGGAGTATTAGTCGCTATTGCTTTAATCGGCTGGTTTGCGCCTGCTAGTAGGTCATTGGCGAAAAATAAATCCTAACCAAAGAATAAACAGAGGAAGATGAGAATAATTAATGACATATAACAATGTAGCAGGCTGCCAATACACAGGTGTACTTTTGCCACACCAAGAAAAGCAATACGAAAGATTAATCTATCGACCTTCGAATGAGTATTGAAGTTCATTTAAGAAATATTTTCATTTTTTGTGGTGAATAGTTGATTTTTGTGGCTGTGAGTAGCTTTCGGGTGCGTTGATCCAAGCAGGATTAACGCACCTTTTTATTGACATTATTGAACTAAATACACAAAAGAGCAAAACAAAATTTACCTTACTCGCACTGGTCAAGTTTTAGATGTTGTATCCTGCAATAATTAAGAATTATCTCTGTGGCGGATGGTCAAAACTATTTTAATTCTTGTATTTGTAGTTTCGATTTTTGTTGGAGTACTGATACTTTGACAATATAAATCTTAACATCCTTTTATGCTAGCTGGTGCTTACGGGGAAAGTCACTTGAAAGATTCCCTTGTTGCCTGTCCGTTTAAATAAAAGGTAGAAAGGCTGATTAGGGAAATCCCTATGAGCGGCATAGTGAAAAATGGAAATTTAGAAACCTACTTCATTAATGGAGCAAGGATTTTTTGTAATTGTTCAATTTCTTTTTCAATATAGCTTGACATATCCTTCATGAAGAGATTCAATATAATCTTTCCTTTCACCGTTGTTTTTATTGAGATTGTGACGCCAGCATAGGATGCGATTTTTGGCACTGCAGGAATTCCAGTGAAATTCTATTAAATGCTTGAGGCTGATCAACATTACAAACATGGCCGCTGTCATCAATGATTGCCAGGGATGCATTTTTACTTCTTTTCACTGACTCCTCCACCGGCAAAAGAAACATATAATCCTCATTACCCATAATATAGATGGTTGGAACGTCAACTGGGTTCCTTTCAAACTCCAGCAGAAGAGGGGCTGTATCTTTTGTCAGCTTGAACCATCTGATAAACTCTTTTTGACAGAGCTTTTTTGCCTGTTCCACGAATAAAAGGCGAGATATTTCATGCTTTTTTCTAGGCATTAGACACCAGGCAAACAGTTTATACAGCCACATGTAAGGGATTATTTTTTTACTGATATTCCCAAGGAACATCAGCGTCTTCACCCGGGAATTCAAACGAAGGACCGCTCCCCCTAAAATCATGGATTTCACCCTCCCAGGCACCAATTCAACTATGTTTCGGATAACTATGGTCCCTAAAGATATTCCTATGAAATGGGCGGCATTAATTTTTAAATGATCCAATACCTCAATAACATCATGACTTACTTCATTAAAAGTATATGGGTGCGGTGATTTTATATGGTCCTTGGACTTCCCATGCCCCCTTAAATCTAGCAAAAGGATATTATAGAATTTCTTGTATTCTTTAATCTGTTTATACCATATGGATGAGCTTCCTCCTGCCCCATGGATAAACACAACCCAGTCTTGATGGGGACTTAGTTCAAAGGTTTTAAAATAAAGCATGGTTACCCTCCTTGGTCTCTTTTAATCGGGGCAGCCTATAAAAAAGACTTCTGCCCAATCGCGGCAGAAGTCTAAGGGTCTTATCAAAAAAACAAAAAGACCTCTACCAATTGATAAAGGTCTTGCTAACAACTTAAGTTGCCAACAAAGCCGGGAGCCTGCTGCTCCGTAATGACGACCTTGCTGTAAAAGCTACTCCCCTTTAGGAGAAATTAAGTTTATGCATCTATTATATTAAACAAGGGTTTTTGTGTCAAACACTTCGCTAGGCTTTAGCAAAATTCGCCAAGCCCGCTCAATGTTCTGTAGAAAAGCATTTGCGAGTTTTGCTTTTTTATATTATAGACTTTTAAATTTATAAGGTATTCCTATTATTATTTCAATAGCAAAATAGTACGAAAAGTTCCATTCATAATAAAGAGAGAAAATTAATTAAACAAATAATTGTATTGTTCTGATAATTTAGTATAATTATGGAGGACTGGTTGGACCAATATTAGTATCGGTCCGACCAATTCTTTTGATATGACAACGCAGAAAGTAGGAGAATTGGATGAAAGCAGCTAGTGTAAATCTGGTCAACGCCTTAAAGGAAGTTCTATCCGAAAGTCAGGTAACAGTAAACCAGACAGTAAGAGAATTACATGGCAGGGATGAATCATACCATGCTGTAAGCCTTCCCGATATTGTTGTTTTTCCAGAAACGGCACAGCAAGTAAGTGAAGTTGTAAAATTGGCAAACATGTACAAAATTCCGGTGGTCCCTTTTGGGTTGGGTTCCAGCCTCGAGGGGCATGTCATACCATATGATCATGGCATAACGATTGATTTTTCACAAATGAATAAAATCCTGGAAGTGCGTGAAAACGATTTCCTCGTAAAAGTTCAGCCTGGCGTAACGCGTTCACAACTGAATAAAGAACTTAAAAAGTACGGCTTGTTTTTCTCGGTGGACCCGGGAGCTGATGCTACTTTGGGTGGAATGGCGGCAACCAATGCCAGTGGAACAACATCAGTTAAATATGGTGTGATGCGTGACCAAGTCCGTGATCTAGAAGTGGTTCTCGCAGATGGTTCGATTATACATACCGGTAATTTGGCCGCTAAATCGTCGTCTGGTTACCATCTGAACGGTCTTTTCGTTGGTTCAGAGGGAACGCTTGGCTGCTTTACTGAATTAACGTTAAAAGTTTATGGAATTCCGGAGCATGTTATGGCAGCGAGAGCATCATTTCCGGAGTTGAACAATGCAGTAGATGCCGTTGTATCCATTTTGCAGGCTGGTATTCCAATTGCAAGGGTGGAGCTTGTCGATGAACCATCAATGAAGCAGGTTAACCTTTTTAGTGACACAAGCTATAACGAAGGTCCAACACTATTTTTGGAGTTTCATGGGAATGAAGCAGGATTAAAGCAGGATGTAGAGTTCACAAGAGAAATAGTAGAAGACCATGATTGTCTTGATATTAAATTCGAAACAGATAATGCGGCGAGGAACCAGTTATGGGAAGCCCGCCACAATCTTGCCTATGCTTATATTCACGGCACTCCTGGTAAGAAACTGATGGTGACTGATGTGTGCCTACCGATTTCAGAGCTGTCAGGTGCAATTCGCCATGCAAGGGAAGCGGTTGATTCCCTTGGTCTTACAGGTGGTATCGTCGGCCATGTAGGAGATGGAAACTATCACGTACTTTTGATGATTGATAACAACAATCAGGAAGAGATTGCGAGGGCCAAAGAGCTAAATGAACAAATTGTCCTATATGCCCTTGAGCGTGGTGGAACATGTACTGGAGAGCATGGAGTTGGGGTCGGCAAACTAAAATATCAGCATAAAGAACATGGAGAATCACTTTTCGTAATGGAGAAAATCAAAGAAGCCCTTGATCCATACAATCTATTAAATCCAGGTAAAATATTAAAGCCGAAAGAAAGAGTGTGATGAAATGAAAGCTTTAGAAGCAATCAGTACGATAGCGGGAAAATATTTTGCTGTGTGGGTTATCTTAATATCTGTCATTGCCTTTTTGGTTCCAGAGCCATTTTTGGGACTGGGGGGATATATTACGATATTGCTTGGTGTAGTCATGTTTGGAATGGGGCTGACTTTGAAGGCAGTTGATTTTAAAATAATCTTTACCAAGCCTCTGCCGGTGCTAATTGGAGTTTGCGCCCAGTTTATCATCATGCCAACTGTCGCTTTTCTCATTGCCAAACTCTTAAATTTGCCAGCCGAATTAGCTGCTGGGCTGGTTTTGCTCGGCTGTGTACCAGGAGGAACAGCCTCTAACGTTATGGTGTATCTGGCAAAAGGGAATGTTCCGTTGTCGATAGCCATGACTTCTGTATCAACACTATTGGCACCGATCATGACACCATTGCTTCTGCTTTTGCTGGCAGGACAATGGATGCCGGTTGATGCGGTTGCCATGTTTAAGTCCATTATTCAGGTCATCATTCTTCCGATTATTTTAGGGTTGGCTATTAAGAAATTTTTCCCTGCGGCAGTTGAAAAAAGCTTAACCGTTTTACCGCTTATTTCGGTTGCAGCTATTATTACTATTGTAGGTGCAGTAGTTTCAGGCAATGCTGCCAGCATTGCCACGTCCGGGTTCCTTATTTTTACTGCCGTGATGCTTCACAACGGATTTGGGCTTCTATTTGGCTATTTAACAGCAAAAGCGCTTGGGCAAAATGAAGTGAATAGAAGAGCGATTTCGATTGAAGTTGGCATGCAAAACTCCGGGTTAGGAGTTGCACTGGCAACTGCACACTTCGGGCCGCTGGCAGCCCTCCCAAGTGTCCTGGGTGCTGCATGGCACAACATTTCCGGACCAATCCTCGCAACTTACTGGTCAAAGAAACCTGCTGGAAACAGTAAAGAGGACTCATCAGTCCATCCGGTGGAGGCCAGGCTTTAATATAGTAAAAATGATCCTATAGACACGGGACTGACCCCATAAAGCGAGACTATAAAAAACACCTTTAAGTTGAAAAACGGGTATGGAATACCTAAAAAGCAACTTGGAGGTGTTTTTTCTACTGTTAGTATAGTTTGGTTACCTTATCAAGGGAGATCGCCTGTTAGAGAATAATAATTAGTCTGTCTCGTTTTGTGTCCGAAGTTATCTATCTTACATCCCGGGACAAAAGAAAAAGAAGCCAAGTCCATATTTGATCGCTAGAAAAACCGCTTGGCGGTAATCACATATTGATTTACCATCTCCCGTACATATAAAATGCAGGAAAAAATCATAACTGGCCATTAAAGCAATTCTGAAACCGCTTAAACTACCATAAAAAAAACTTCTGTAACACCATAAAAAGACAATACCAAAGAAGTATGGAGCAAGACAAACTTGAACAACTACTTAAATACGCGTATGAAC
Source organism: Peribacillus saganii (assembly GCF_003429095.1). Classification (GTDB taxonomy): domain Bacteria; phylum Bacillota; class Bacilli; order Bacillales; family DSM-1321; genus Peribacillus; species Peribacillus saganii. The sequence continues at coordinate 51,480 of NZ_QVTE01000003.1, read as the reverse complement.
CTGAGTTTGAAAATATTTACAGGCAAAAATGACACTAGAACCAGTCTTTCGGTATGGCAATTACCTTGATGCTTGTTTCATTAACGGTGCGTTTACTTTAAGAAACGGTTGCCATTCCCAGCCGGTTTTTCTTATTAGTTTTAAACAAATGAGTCAGATGGAAGATGGAATGAAATGCAGGAGAAATCATAGTAAACAAAAAATGAGGAACAATAAATTGAACGATATAAAAACGATATAAAGCGAGGAGTTTTATGAAAAAGGCTGCAATGTTTTTCTTATGTCTTCTTATCTTAATTTTTCCATCACAAGTTTTTGCTCAACGAAAAGTACCTATTTTAATTTATCATTCAATCGACGAGTTCAAAGGACAGGGATCCAAGGAGTTATATGTAACCCCTAAAAATTTTGAGGAACAAATGATTTATTTACGAGATCATGGCTACACTCTATTAACTTTTGATCGGTGGCAAGACATTTCTAAAGTAAATAAGCCCATTTTCATTACATTTGATGATGGATACAAAAACAATCTGAATGCATTTGCAATCTTTCAGAAACTGAAAAACGAACGTTTCCAACCAACTGGTACCATTTTTGTAATTTCTGACTTTATCGGCCGTTCCAACCGACTATCAAAATCGGATTTAAAAATGATGGCTGATTCGGGTGTATTCTCCATCCAGTCTCATTCGGCTACACATCCTGATTTAACGAAAATAAAAATATATCAATATGAACTGAAAGATTCCAGAGATAAAATTCAAAAAATAACGGACAAACCAGTTATTGCTCTTGCGTATCCATACGGAAATGTTAATAACAAGGTGGTAAAAGAAACGAAGAAGTACTACATGTTTGGACTTACGACAACTCCTGAACCATTTTCTGTGAAGGGCATAAAAGATGAACTATATCTTTTACCACGACTCTATATCAAGTATTCAACAACTCTTGATGACTTTGCAAAGATAGTGGATGGAGAATGAAGGCATCTACTAACTGGGTAAGCCCATTTTCTTCTGGATCCAAGGGAAAAACGGGTGCGTTTGTTTAGAATAGGGAGTTTCTGCGGCAGCTCCCTTTCCTAACGGGAGTTCAGTTTAAGAGAGAATTTGTAATTTATATATAGAATTAGTTTTATGCCGGTACAGTTTAAACAGGGGATATGTCCTTATATAAAAGGCTCTGTAACTATATTTTTGATTTTCATTTATCATTTAAATTGTTTGTAAAACTGGTCATACGCTTATTGATGCCGTTCTCAGCTAAATCTAAAACATTTGAACGTTTATCTTCTGTTAATTGAACTCTTTTCATAAACTGCTGACTTTCTAACTTATTAATTAGCTGGCTAATTGCACTTTTCGAAATCCCCATTTGGTCCGCAAAAAACGACGGAGACTTTTGCGGATTACGAATGATATAAGTCAGGAGATTTCTTGTTGTTTATTAACTGAAACGGCATAAAATGTTTCTCCACTTGATGAAATTGCAGCCATATTTCCTCAATCATTTCTAATTACAGGTGAGATACAGCTACAATTTGTTGTCCCATTTATTGATCTTCCTTTTTCATTCGCCAATTCTTTGGATTCATATATGATTTATACTTTGTTACCACTTCTTTACCAACCAATAAAGCCCCTATCCAGAAAAAAACTTCAGCTAACACAATAGAAGCTGTAACACTAACTGCCTTTACACCAGTAGAAAATGGTAAAAAAGGGATAATAGCAATAAGAAGCCAACATAAACACGAAATAATAATAAATAACCAACCTAGCTTATATAAAACTTTACTTTTCAATGAAAGTCACCCTGAATCGAATTTAAGTTAAGTTAACTAAAATATATTTTACAGCAGAAATTTTTAAAAGACAAATAAATGAATAAATTCCTAGTTTCTTAACTAAGAGAAAATACTTTTTGGTCCAATACATTGTTGAACTGCCATTTTCTTTGCAAGAGGTCGCTTTATTTAATGTTCAGAACAACCATTGTGAAGTATATTCAGATAACTTAATGTCGAAATAGAAGAAACCTAATTCTAAACGACTTTATGATTATGTTTTAAATTCGGTAAGGGGGGCTATTAAACATATAAAAATGATTAAACTTTTTTATAAAGAAGTTAATTTTTCACATTAAATTCTACTTAACACCCCTTTGCATTTTCAATGTTTTCTTTATCCTTATCATAGACATATTGGTGTCTATGGACTCATACTCTTAAACCACAGTATTAACTATGGCATTATTAGAAATTGGTCCGGTAAGAAAGACGATCATTTCTATTGAGGATTATACCTAATAAACATCCCATAGAACTTACGGTAAAAGTTTAAGTTAATTAATATAAAAAAATAATGATCATACTTTAAAGTTTCAAATTTGATATTTAACTATTCCCTTGTTATAATAAACTGTTATTAACATATCAAGGAGGAACATTACTTTAATGTCAATTGAAATAGGAAGTAAGGTACAGGGTAAAGTAACTGGTATCACTAATTTTGGAGCATTCGTAGAATTACCTGGAGGAACAACAGGTCTTGTGCATATCAGTGAAGTTGCTGATAGTTATGTAAAAGATGTCAATGACCATCTGAAAATAGGCGATATGGTTGAAGTAAAAGTGATGAGTGAGAAAGAAGGAAAGGTTGCCTTGTCCATCAAGCAAACCATAGATAAACCTGAAGGACAATCTACATTTAAGCAGCGTCCCCGCACACCTCAAGGAAGAGGGAATGATCGTTCTAGAGGTAACTTTAAACCAAGAGAAACATTTGAAGATAAAATGTCCCAATTCTTAAAGAGCAGTGAAGAAAGCTTATCTTCTCTAAAACGTAACACTGAAGGAAAACGAGGTGGAAGAGGAGGAAGACGCGGTTAACTTGCAGCGTTTTCATCTCTTCATCATATAGATAAAGGCGAGCCTATAAAATGGCTTGCCTTTTTTATAGAAAAGAAAACCCCAGGCTAGGCTGAACTGTGCCCCATTTTACGGACAGTTTAAAAAAGCACCTAAGCTGCTAAAAAGTAGACTCGGTATTGAACCGGGGTTATTTTGTTTAATCTCCATGGATAACGATGATTTTTATATTTTTAAATAACCCGCTAAATTTCCGCCTTTACCTCCGATAGATATTCACACGAATTATACTCAACTTTCACTCTTCCTCTAAAAAGCTACGTTAACTTGATTGTTTATTAACTCGCTCTATTTTCCTTCACTAAAATAAAGGATTTCGACGCCAAATAAAAGAATATATAATGCATCACATATTTTAATGAGGAGGGATATTATGAAGGTTATTAAGGAAAATCGCGAGTATGGAATTTTCCTTCTGGATGATGGTTTTTCGATTGTACATCCTGCTTGACCGGAGAGTATTTGGAACATCGGGGATGTTCGGGATATTGATACAAGAAGAAGGCTTTCAGATGAAGAAGTGGAACAATACATGGGTTTAATTGCAAAGGAAATGCCATGGCAGCAGGCAAAGGATAAATTTTGGAGAAGCTGTGCATCACTTGGCGGTGCGGGTACGAAGGAAAAAGAACGAAATATCCAAAAAGCCATATTTGAACAGGGGACAGATGTCGTCTAATTAGTTCAGACCAGCAAGATTGTGAATTATTGAAATTAACTAAAGGGTTTAAGATCTGGGCTGCCATAGAGTGGCTCTTTAGGAAAACCTGGGAGAATCATTTAATGTAATTTAGGATTTAGTATGAGAAACACCATAAAACTGCACCAAATGGAAAGCGTGGATGTGGATAAAGATGCATGTGAAATAGGGCTCGTTTTGAAAGCGGAATTGGTTGCAAATGGTTTTCCACAGACAAATCAGGAACTGAAAAAAGGGAAAGAAATAAAAAAATACAACCTAGAAGGACTTAATCTTCGGGAGGACATAGAACTATTTTTTGGGCTGCCATTTAGGTAGCTTTTTCTTATTGTACTATCGGGTTAATGATAGCTTTACAACCTATGCCTTACGATTTTACATGCCCTAACACTCTTTTTGGGAACGCCCTGACATCACTTAGCACACATATTTCTTATTTAAATAAAATAGCAACATTCCTGCCATACATGAAAGGGAATATACTGTTTGTGAATAAATGTACTTATACTTATGGGTGCTTATATTTGAATAAGAAAAGTTTAAATGACGACAGTTATCTGTCTTTTTTTTTAGTTATGGAATTAGCACACGAATTTGTACTCTTTACAGAAGCATGATTTTTGTAATGCTCTTTCAACGGTTGCTGAAGGAGTTCAAAAACATAAGAAGCAGATTGATTTGTCATTCATCAATCCGCAGGGCAAGAAGGGCAAAACATTCGATTACAGGAGACTTTGTTATCGGTTAAAAACCAATGGATATTTAGCATATAGGATTTGAAGAAAAGGAATCCACAGTTGTCTATTGCATAAGCCCATAATAAGAATAGGAAAGAGTGGGTAACCAAGTATAAGTTATCATCTCTCAAAACAATCTTTCGGCTGTGCATGTTACTATTTAGTCAGAAAAAAATAATCCATTAGAACTAGCGGTTCGTACTTTACTAAAAACGGCCTATTGTCGATATACATATTATGATTAAGTCTATACTGAACATTTTTATAGACTAAAAAAATGACAACAGGAGGCTATTCAAAAATGAAATGGCGAAAAAACATAAAGAATACAATGATTGCAAGTATCGTAGCAACAGGGTTACTAACGGTTTCTTTTACTCCATCTTTGTCTCTTGCTGCTTCAAAAACAACGATTACAACCGCTTCTAAAACGTCCTTGTATACGGTAAAGCGTGGGGATACTTTATACCGAATTGCAGCATCTTATAAAACTAGCGTAGCGAATGTAAAAAAGATAAATAAGTTGAAGACGGATACAGTAAAAATTGGACAAAAACTAAAAGTACCAGTTGTGACATCCAAAACTCCTGTCAAAACGACAGCTCCAAAAGCAACGGAAAAAATCAGCCCCCCCAATCCTATAGCTTATAAATCAGTAGATAAAGAAGTTCTAGGGTTTACAGTTAAATATAATTTAAATGATGTAAGTTCGTATAACATTATGAAAAAACAGCACGATAGTCTTACTTCGATCGCAACAGCTACTCATGTGGTAGACGGAAATGGCAACATTCATGGGACGGTTCCTGCTGAACAACTTGCATTGGCGAATGAAAATCATATTAAGCCAACCCTTATGGTAGGAAATGAATTTAATTCTAAAGTGGCTCACCAGATTTTAAGTAGTAAAACCAATCGAAATCGCATGGTAAATAATATTCTATCTATCTTGCAAAATAACGGATACAAAGGGGTAAACATTGACCTTGAAAACGTTGATGATGCTGATCGAAATGGATATTCCACTCTTATCAAAGAACTTTCAGGAGCTTTGAAACCAAAGGGGTTTGTTCTATCTGTATCTCTGCAACCAAAGACTAGCGACAATCCAAGGCACACATGGGTATACGCATATGATTATAAAACTATTGGTAAATATGTCGATTATATGCTCGTTATGACCTATGATGAACACTATAAATCCAGCAATCCTGGTTCCGTAGCTTCCATTTCATGGGTAAACAATGTCATTAAATATACCAAAAGCGTGGTTCCTGCGAATAAAATCTTATTAGGAGTAGGTTCTTACGGGTATGATTGGAGCCTAAAAGGGCAAACAAAATCCCATAGTTTTGAAGAAATCATGGAAATAGCTAAAAAATACAAAGCTACGATTCGATTTGATAGTGTTTCCAAAACCCCCCACTTCTCTTATAAAGACGAAAAGGGTGTTGTTCATCAAGTTTGGTTTGAAAACGCTCAAAGTATTGCCTATAAGTTGGATATTATAAAGCGGGAAGGATTAAAAGGAATTGGGATTTGGAGATTGGGTCATAACTTCGATGACACTTACTGGAATACCATAGATTCTAAACTATAAAGCAAAATCTGTTTATACTGCCCTGTAATGATGATACGGGGCATTTTTTAAAGCAAGATCGAACCTGCTCGATGATTATCGATAATCACTAACCGAAAACAGCAGCAGAAATAGCTTGTTGATTTTCTGTATTAAAGGTCGACAATACTGCTTATGACGATCCGAAGCTGCTTTCGAGCAGCTTTTTCTTGTTTCACTAACGGAGTTTAGTTCAATAAGGAATTTCCATTTTTCACACAAATGAAAAGGTGTTAATTGGTATGATTAAAAAAGAAATTGTACAGAAATTAATAGGGAAAGCTATATTCTTGGATTATTTTAGCAATAGTTGTTATTGCTCTATCAGGTTAAAGTCTAATAACTGAAACCTTTGGGTTAATCTTGGAGTATTAATAAAAATTATGCTTATGCAATTTGAGTTTCAAATTCGTATGCTTATTCCATGATTTCTTATTCAAGAACCGTAATGTAAGCGCACTAATCCTGACTAACATGAAGTTATAGGTGAAGCCGAAGGTAATAGACCAATAATGCGGAACCATAGAATATGGTGATCAATATTAGTTATATGGCATTATTAATCAGTTGCAGAACAATGAAAAAAATCGTTTTAGCTCTGATATCATTCAACCAATTGAGGTATTGGTCATAGACTAGATTTTTTTTCACTGTTTTTTCAATCTTGTTTTAAGTTAAGTATTATTTCTTAACAAAAGATTAATTTTTCATTATAATAAATTAGTATCTTCAGAGCAGGGTAAGTTCGACCGGAGGCAGGATTTGTTGATTTCAAAGCGGACAGTAAAGTCTGGATGGGAGAAGATGGAGTTTCTGTAAACTAAGTGGTTGGTTAAAATTCTTGAGAATTGAATGGTTTGTTAAATGTATTTGTGATAATCTTCACTAAAAAACTATGCTTAAAACGAGTACTTACAGATAAAGTAGTAACCAGATATTATTACTTAAGGGGTTGAAATGATATGACATGGACTGTTGTTATTTCGATAGTGATTGGAGGTATTATTAAATTTTTATTGAGTCCTCCAAGTGCAGTTGTGGCATGGATTTTAAGTAAATTTGCAATTCATCCAAAACTTAATTCAGAAGATGTTATTGTAACATTTAACGGAAAGCACATAGAAGAGGAAGAGAAAATTAGGTTTACTGACTATTTTAATGAAGCAACGTTTTTGAAAAAACACTATATATTTCCAGGTAATGAAAAATTATTTCTCCATCCGGAGACTGATGTTATTCCATTTGTCATCAACGTAAAAGGAAGCAAAAAAGATGTAAATATCTTTGTTTATAGTTTCGATGACCACGTTGATGTAGTCAAGCAGTGCAAGAAGAAAGTTGTTTCTTACAGTCTTAGTTCTGATTATCTACAAAATTTTACTATATCAACTAAGGGATTTAGTAAAATGTAACAAAAGAAATGGCTTGATATACAATATAATAACCCATATTGCCATAAATCGGTTATTGTTTGTAATGTAAATATAGTAATGGATAAATCTCAATTATTGTCTCTATAGAACAAACGGGTGCCTTACTTCAATTGGAGTAAAGGCTTTTTTTCTTGATCTACTAAAGGGGTAGGTTGAAGAAGAAGTATGACCGAATTGATTTATTTTTTATGAAATGTCATCATTAAATTAAAGTTACCTTACGTAAATTCATTATATTAATTAATGAAGCTTAATTAAGTGACTAAAGGAGTTGATTTTTAATGGAAAAAGTTACACCATTCTTAATGTTTCAAGATGGTAAAGCAGAAGAAGCGATGAATCATTACATATCAATCATTGACGATTCAGAAATTACAAGTATTGTCCGGTATGGAACGAATGAATCTGGCGACGAAGGAACTGTAATGCAGGCTACTTTTACCTTAAAAGGGCAAGAATTTATGTGCATTGACAGTAATGTGAAGCATCAGTTTTCCTTTACTCCTTCTTTCTCAATATTTGTTACTTGTGATACTGAAGAAGAAATTAACAACCTTTATCAGAAACTTATCGAGGATGGGCAAGCACTTATGCCAATTGGTGATTATGGTTTTAGTCAAAGGTTTGGTTGGCTTAATGACCGGTTTGGAGTATCGTGGCAACTAAATCTTCCTTTGTGAAAGTCTTAAGTGGCTTTCATGAAATAAAAGCTCATTTAAAAGCAAACAAGGTATCATTCATTAGGAGTGATACCTCCTTATATTACGGCTGTTTGTCGTATAGATTGATAATATTTTGACCATAATTCATAAAGGTTAATAGAATGCGAATCAAAAAGAGGTCACATTATTTCAAGTATATTGATGCGACAATAAAACCTATTATGATAATAAGGATAAGTATTCCAGTACCCTTCCAACCTAAACTGCCTACTAAATCAGCAAGGTTTCCAGTTTCAGCCCTATTAAACGCATCATTCATATTTCCAGTTGGGTTTCTTTTTAATTCTTCTCGCCTTAGTCTTTCTCTTCTTCTTCCAGGTGTTTCTTTGTCTTCGCTCATTATAACACCCCCATTTTCTGTAATTCTAACAAATGTTCCTTAATACTCTTTAGATATCTTCCCTTATGATTTATAACTTTTTAACACATTATGGTAATTAACAAATTTTCATATTTATTTCCAACCATCTTTTAGAAAACAGTTAACATTAAAGAGCTTAATTAGTTTTGATTTTGTAAAGTAAAATACTTAAACGAATGGGTGCTTTACTTAAGCAAAGTGGCCATTTCTAGCCTGCTAGATTATTACATGGTAAACGAAGACCACATAGATATCCCGCCATATCTACCTATAAATCTTTAAACCTTTTTATATTACTTGTACCACCTGCTCGAACATTGAGTAGAGTTTTTTATTGGTTATTAAAGAGAGAGCATAAAAAAACAGGCTCTCTATATAGAGCCTGTTTGTATAATTAAAGATTAAGCTTTTTGAACGTTAGCAGCTTGAGCCCCACGAGCACCTTGCTCAACGTCAAATGTAACTTTTTGCCCTTCGTCTAAAGATTTGAAGCCTTCACTTTGGATTGCAGAGAAGTGTACGAATACATCGTCTCCATTTTCACGTTCGATAAAGCCAAAACCTTTTTCTGCATTAAACCATTTAACTGTACCTTGTTCCATTTTTGTTGCCTCCTAGTGTGTTACCACTCAATGTATTACTATTCTTGCCCAAAGTGATTCCCAAGACGAAAAGTCGATACTCATGCTATCCCTTTACACCGAACAAAAATAATTCTTATATATCATAACAGGATACGGAAAATATTGCAATTCATTAGGCTTTAACTAAATTTACGGGTGCTTTACACTAGTACGGCTGCCATTTTGGTAGCTAACGGAGAGTATAGTTGAATAAAGGCATAAAAAAAACGACATAGTTGCCATTTTACTTAAAAACTGAAACTTTAAGAACTAAGCATTCTTTTTTATAAATATTGTAATCAATTTAGGTTTTTTTCATACTATATATTTGGGGTGGGAAAATGCCAAGAGTATCATACCGAAGTACAGACGTTGCCTTAATGGCAAGGATGATGAGAGCAGAAGCCGAAGGTGAAGGAAAACAAGGAATGTTATATGTTGGAAATGTAATTGTTAATCGTCTTAAAGCAAATTGTTTAGACTTTAAAAATTTAAGAACAATTTCACATGTTATTTTTCAAGTACAAGGAGGAAATTATTCTTTCGAAGCTGTCCAAAAAGGGAATGTATTTTATAATAGAGCGAGAACTGTTGAAAAAAGATTAGCACAAAAGACTTTGGATTATTGGAGACAACACCCAGCGAAATTTGCCCTTTGGTATTTTAATCCATATGGTCCGTGTCCGCCAACATGGTACGGTCAACCTTTCTCAGGTCAATATAAAAATCATTGTTATTATGAACCAAAAGCTGGAACTTGTGAGAGTGTTTATATCGGAAGTTAAGCATACTCTTTGAGTATCTTGTACCAATTCCTCGGAACAGCTCCAACTGATCTTAACGGGGTCACCAATCAACAAACTAGGTAATAACAGCCTGCTTTTTCAATCGTTGTTTTTGGTGTATTTTATCTCGTGGAATAAAAGGTGAGATTCCTGGTTCATCAGTTGCTCCCTTTTTTTATATATCAAACATTTATTAAAAGTATTTATCCAGGGAAGCGAGATTGTGTAATATGGTACTTAAAGGGTGCTTTGCTAAAAGAACCGGCAATTTTTCGCCGGTTTTTTTTGTTGAGCTAAACAGGGCAGGTGTGCGGCCGAGCCTTGGTCGTATCATATAGCTGCTGGGATTCCTTCGCGTAAAAGCTATTGGTGTTAACGGAATGACTAAAGAACAATACAGTGAAAACTTGGAAGAAAACATCGAGGCTGAAGCCGCAAAAACCAAATTCCCCAGGCCATTGCTGCTGCTGCCAAACCAGTTAGTAGTTTCTTCAGGCCATCTCCCTTATCTTTTACAGGAATCAAACCATTTTATAAATTTCCTTCAGCATGTAATTTCCAACAGTTTTCGTTGAAATTCCTTCATTCTATATATAGGTTTTTATCATTTACACTCCAAATATTTTTAGTTTGTTTTCAATCAGAGCACCAAGTTATTGTTGGGTAAATGTGGGGTAATTATCATAAAGACCGACTGGCCCCGCACCATATATCATGAACGAGACACTACATTTAAGAATTTGTTCATTTTTTTCATAATAAAAGATAGAGTAACTCATAAACTTATTTAAATATATGCCGACATTATATAGGGTAAATATTATTATTTTATGAAAACAAATAATTACTTTTCACCCACTTGTTAGCTCAAACCCCGAGCTAAGTTATTAGGAGGTATTTATGCTTTCAATAGATAGAGATTCAGCTGAAATTAGTTTTGCAGCATTGAAACGTAAGCTTTATCTTATAACAATCCCTTTCATATCTATCGCAGTTACATCGGTTGGATTATTTTCTCCTTTTGATAGCTCCATTAGTTCTATCACTTCACTTGCGATTGCTATAGTCTTAATCATCGTGTGGTTTTTATATTATCGGAATCTTTGGATGAACATTGCTGAAAAAATTATGATTGGCTTTCTTACCATCATGCATTTGGAAAGGATTTATTCATTAACAGAACAATTAGGCAATCATTCTTTTAATTTCTATGTAGTATGGTTCCCATTATTCTTTATTGGTATTTTTATAACAATGCCTGGAAATGCCGCATTGATATATTCTCTAATTATCTACATCATTACGCTGGTTATCGGCTTCAAAGAATACGAGTATGCATCACTATATCCATTATTTCATTTTTACATCTCCAACCTGATATACATTATTGTACTTTATTATTTTCTAAAGATTCTTTCCGTGTACATGGAATCATTTTTGCTTAAAAAAATGGCGTTTCAAGACCTTTTGACTGATGTTGGCAATCGAAGAATGCTCGATATTTGGATCCAAAATGAAATCAACAGATCCAACGAGCAGGATAGTACCTTCTCGATCATTTATTTTGATATTGACAATTACAAGCAGATTAATGACTTATACGGCCATGAAGTAGGTGACAGTGTTCTCAAAGAGGTTGCTTCCATAGTAAAGAGAAACATTTATGATACCGACTTCTTCGGACGTTGGGGTGGCGACGAATTCATCATAGTATCGACTAACCAATCTGCGGAAGGGGCTATTCAGTTAGCTGACAGACTTCGGATCGCTGTAAATAACTATTCTTTTAGCGAAGTCGACACAGTAACGGCAAGCTTTGGAATATCAAGTATTAAAAAAGGCGATGAGGCAAAAACCATGTTAAAGCGTGCAGACCATGCTTTATACTCAGCAAAGGTTAGCGGGAAGAATAGGGTCATGTTCAGTTTTGAATAAAAAAATTGTAAGTAGAATTTTGCATCCTTTTTTGTGTAGAGATAAGTAGGTAAAATTAGCGATATTTGTTCGAAAATGTAAAGATCTAGTCAGCATAACAAGCAGACAAACAGAACTGCAAAAAGAGACAGTTCCCCAGGCTGCCTCTTACTGTACGTGAGATCATAAATTTGGCGCCGAGGAACATAATTAATGGCTGCAGGTATAAGAGGAAAACTATCGAAAAAAAGTATCTATTATATAGAGGCAAAATAACATAGTCATTTTTTATACGTGGAAAGGAGAGGAGGAAAAAAACCTCCGTGTTTGTGCGTCCAAATGCTTGAACAACACATATTCGGAGGTCATTAAGGAAATAAACCGTAGTGAGAAAGCTAACTAAACAAAGTCATCAAATACCTAATTAATAACCTTCGGCATGCGGCTCATTTAGTATTTTCACTGGCCGGGCAGTAAAATAATCCGTTCTTCTGTTGCCTGCTCAATTTTTTCCCGGCTATACAATAGCGGGATTGCTTCATCGTTTGCCCACTTTTTAAATAAGTCATCATAATGCTTGCTTTCTGGGTCGCCAGATTGGCCAGGACTATTTACGGCAATCGAATTGTCCCATTTACCAACGTCCAATACCATTCTGTAGGTTGCTCCGCTGGTTTGGCGGAAGTTTGATCTTGAATAGCTGGTCGCACCAACGGTATCGCCGCTGCCGCCACGCGGTACAGGCCCGACATTAAGAATTTTTCTTGTTTTTTCATCTACAAGCGGGGACAGCTGGTGTTCCAGATAGACATGATGCAAATCTCCCCATTTCCAGTCTTTCATGCGTGAGCCAAGAAGCCCCTCTACCTGTGCAATTGCATTTTTTAAGCTGGATAACAGGATTTGGTCACGAACTTTTTTCGGGGCAGTACCAAAGCGTTTATCCGGCTTTTCCAAGATATTCAGGATAACAACCGGATCGCCGGAACCAATATCGTCTGCTGCGTCTTTTGGCAGAATCTGCTGTACCACTGCTTTTCGAAGATGATTCTGATACCATACCTCAAACAAAGCACCAGCCGCTGAATCTGCGGATAGATTTCCATCCCACTTCTGAAGCAGTTTCAAGCCTTCTTTTAGTTTTTTATCCTTTGTTTTGATGCCATCGAGAAGAGCTGTAATCTTTCTTCCAGGAATGGATGAGTAATCCGTCTGCAGGCGGAGGGAGTCCTCAATTCCAACTTTCTTCATCTTATTTAAAACTTCCTCAATTCTCTGATAACGGTAAGGTGCGCTCCATTCAAAGCCAAGCTTATACTTATAGTTGGCAGGCAGGTTCATTTGATTGGCAGAGCCAAGCCAGCCCTTCTTTGGATTAAATTCGGAAGGCATATTCTCTTGGTTTAGGAATCCGTCCCACTCATAGCTGCCGTCACCCGGTACAGGAAGCAGACCATCCCAGTTGTTACGAACAGGAGTCAATCCTCCAGGTTTCCAGCCGATATTTCCTTTTGTATCGGCAAATACTTGGTTCTCAGAAGGGGAACCCCAGTTATTCATTGCTTTGCTGAAGTCATTCCAATTCTCAGCACCCATATAGGCAAGGCTTCCTAAATAAGGGGCCATCCCCGGTTCGAGCCAGGCTGCTCTTAAAGCAAATGCCCGATTATTCTTTTCGTCCTTATAAATGACAGGTCCATGGCGAGTAAACTCCAGATCCTTTTTTTCATCGCTCTTGCCTTTGACCGCAATTGTTTCAGAAACTTGGTTCATATTCTCCCATCCGCCGTTGTACTTGTATTGCGAAGGGTTATTTGGATTGGTTTCATAAACGTACAGGTCTTCCTGGTCGATGGCGAATATCGTTAATCCGAACGCAGCCGTTCCATTATGCCCAATGGAAATCCCAGGCAATACCGGTTCACCGCCGCCAATAACATTCATTCCTGGAGCGGATAAATGGGCCATATAACGAAGGGACGGTACCGCAAGGGTTCTATGCGGATCGTTGGCCAGAATTGGCCGTCCCGTTTTTGACTTCTTAGGAGCAATAACCCAGTTGTTGCTTCCCAGGCTGGATGCGTCATGAATGCGGTCAGTCAGATTTTCAGTTTGGAGCTTCCCGGAATATTTATCAAAAGAAACGCCTTGTGTGGCCAAAGCATAAGTTTTCAGGACATCCTCCGGAATAACATTAAGATCTAAGCCTTTTGGAACGCTTGTTTCCCATTTAGGCTGTAACCCTTGACGTAATTTTTCTGCTTCAGCGCCGTGGTCTCTTAGGGTCAGCGCCCGTGCGACCTCACTGTTTACGTTTCGCGTCAGTCCATGGCTGCGAATCTTAACCACATCCTCCGGCTCCCATTTTGATGGCTTATAGCCAAGCATCTTGAACTCTGGAGGCAAAAGATCCGGATTCTTATTTGTCATTTCAACATACGCATTGATACCGCTTACAAAAGAGTTCACTATTTCTTTTGCATTTGGTCCATAGGATTTCCATTCCTTTTCCATATCTCCACGATATAAAAATAGTCTTGTTGCTTTATCCTGTTCCACATATTCAGGTCCCATCACCTCAGACAGCTTCCCGAGACCGCGCATTCTCCATAAATCGATTTGCCATAGACGGTCCCGTGCAGCATTAAAACCCTGAACGAAAAAAGCATCGTCTTTAGAGCCGGCATAGATATGAGGGATTCCCCAGCGGTCCACGAGTATTTCCGCTGGTTTTTCCAGTCCGGAAACTTTATACTGTTTTGAATTTTGTGCAGCTTCACCAGCATTCAGAATGGGAGTTGACACCAAAAGCAAGCTGGCAAGTGTCATCAAAGCAAGTTTTTTCAATGACCATCACTCCTTGGAATAAACATATTTTTTCCTGAATCTTTCTTTATTGCATTCTTAAGATTCTTCGCTTGCAAATTACTATCATGAGAGAGAAATCGTAAAGGCTGCCGTTTTTAAAAGGCAATTTTAATTTTTAATTCATTGTAGTAGAATCTAAGATGCTTTATTTAGGTTACACATACGCTATTAAAGGAGCCACCTCCTAAACATTTTTTGGTAAATCCAACCATATAATACAAAATATTCAGAATATTTACATCGTTCAAATTTACTTTATTTACTAAGTCTCATTGCCCAATTATTCGAAAAAACAGGATCCAGCATATAGCAGGCAGAAATTTTTTAGATAGAAATACTCATATCAAAAGACGATGTCAGCTTGAATAAATAGGTAATTTGAAACGTTTAAATGAGGGGGAAAGGGTGAATTCTGTATAGTGAAATAACAAATATTAGGAGTAGATGTTTAATCCATAAATTTGTTGACATGAAAGAAGTGAAGATATTGATTAACTATAAATGCCTCCATCATGTAAGTCTTACTGTGACAGATTTGGAAAAAGCAAAAGATTTCTATGGTAAAATTTTATGTTTAAAAGAAACACAGCGTCCGGAGTTTGATTTTCCAGGTGCTTGGTATGAAATAGAGGGACATCAACTTCACTTGATTGTCGATCCCTCCTCACAGACGATTCGTCGGGATAAAAGCTTATCCAGCAGAGAAGGTCACTTTGCCCTTAGAGTCGAGAACTACTATGACACTATTAAATGGTTAAAACAAAATAAAGTTGAAATTCTGGAAAAACCATTCGGAAAAAGCGGATTCGCACAAATTTTCTGTGCCGACCCGGATGGTAATTTGATTGAACTAAATGTTAATCAAAAAGATCTATAAGTAGGTTTCCATAAAGCTGCCATTACTGGCAGCTTTTCTTAGTGTGCCAGGCATGTCAGGAACAAAAAGGATTAAAAAAACCAAACGTAATTATGATATTGACTTTTTGTAGGAATCATAGGAATGGAAAGAAGCAATAGGAAGCCAAATTAACAAAAGGTTAAGATATTTAAGTTCCTGGCGGCAATTTTAGAGGAAAATGGGCAGGTGTATTGATGGGGTAATAATATTTGTTTAAAAATTTATATGCATATAATAATGGTGTGCTTTATCTTTCCTTTGCACTCCATTTGGAGAATTTCTTATAGGATATTTAGTTTTAATATATTTGGTTTGTAGATAAATAATGAGTTAACAAATCTTTCTGTCAAGCATAAGCAGCCATATTCTGAGAAACAATAACTTTGTCTGATGGTGTGCGACAAAGTTGGTTTTTAACTTTATTGATACCATTAGTACTGTAGGATAGTATGTTAAGGAACGAAACTATAAGGAGAGAGAGTATATGGCTCAATCTAATATAAAAGTAGCTGTACAGAAATTTGGTAACTTCCTTAGCTCAATGGTTATGCCTAATATATCTGCTTTTATTGCATGGGGTTTAATTACAGCTTTATTTATTCCTACTGGCTTCATTCCAAATGAAAGCCTTGCCAAAATGGTTGGTCCTATGGTGACCTACTTGCTTCCTATTTTAATAGGGTATACAGGGGGTAAGCTGGTACATGATCAACGTGGTGCTGTTGTCGGTGCTATTGCAACGATGGGTGTCATTGCAGGTGCAGATATCCCGATGTTCCTTGGCGCCATGGTTATTGGTCCGCTGGGCGGATGGGTGATTAAGAAATTTGATCAGATGATTGAAGGTAAAGTCCGCGCTGGATTCGAAATGCTTGTAAACAACTTCTCTGCAGGGATCCTTGGTGCCATTCTTGCTATCCTTGCTTTCATGGGTGTCGGCCCAGTCATTGACGCCTTTACTGGCTGGCTTGTAGAGGGTGTTGACTGGCTGGTTGGAACTGGACTGCTTCCATTGACAAGCATTCTGATTGAACCGGCAAAAGTGTTGTTCCTGAATAATGCAATCAATCACGGTGTCCTTTCGCCAATTGGGGTTGAGCAGGTAAAAGAAACAGGGAAGTCCATCTTGTTCCTTCTTGAAGCGAACCCTGGACCGGGCATCGGTGTCTTGCTCGCCTATATGTTCTTTGGTAAAGGTGCTGCGAAGAAGTCAGCCCCAGGTGCTGGAATCATTCACTTCTTCGGCGGTATTCATGAAATTTATTTCCCGTACATCCTTATGCGTCCAATGCTAATCATTGCTGTTATCCTTGGCGGAATGAGCGGTGTATTTACATTAGTTCTTTTAGATGGCGGTTTATTCGCTCCGTCTTCACCGGGAAGTATTCTTGCAATCACAGCCGTAACGCCTCACAATGCCGGTGCATTTATGGCTAACTATGCCGGGGTGCTAGTGGCTGCAGTGGTTTCATTCATTGCCTCTTCCTTCATTTTAAAAACAGGGAAGAAGGGCGAAGAAGATATTGAAGCAGCTGCTCAAAAAATGCAGGAAATGAAAGGCAAGAAAAGCTCCGTATCAAATGTCTTCACAGCAGATCAAGGAGCTATGCCTGACAATGTCACTAAAATCATCTTTGCCTGCGACGCTGGAATGGGGTCAAGTGCAATGGGTGCGTCCCTTCTGCGTAAAAAAGTTAAAGAAGCTGGAATGGATATTTCCGTTACCAATATGGCGATAAGCAATCTTCCAGCAGATGCCCAGATTGTCATCACTCAGGAGGAGCTGACTCCGAGAGCGCGCAATAAGGTGCCAAACGCTTATCACATTTCTGTGGACAACTTCCTATCCAGTCCGGAGTACGATAAACTAATCGGTGAGCTTCAGTTCCCGGCCAGCTCAGAGCTTTACGAGGTTGTGGATGATGCAGAAGAGAATGGTACTGATAATCACGATCAGGAAACGGCAGATAATGACGACTTGCTCCGTCCGGAAAATGTTTTCCTGAACATGGAGTTTGCCAATAAAGATGAAGCGATCCGCTTTGCCGGAAGAGCCTTGGTCAATGCAGGCTACGTAAATGAGAGCTACATCGAAGCGATGATTGACCGGGATAATATGACTTCCACTTATATGGGAAATGATGTTGCGATCCCGCATGGTACGGAAGAAGCGAAGAAGGATGTTATTAAATCCGGCTTTACAGTCCTTCAGGTTCCAAATGGCGTTGATTTTGATGGACAAAAAGCACGTTTGATTTTCGGCATTGCCGGAAAAGACGGCACACATCTTGAAATTTTGTCTGGAATTGCGGTAACATGTTCGGATATGGAAAATATTGAAAAAATGACTGAAGCTAAAACAGCTAAGGAAATTCTCGATTTCATTGGCAAGAAATAATTAAAAAATAATTCAATGAATAGAAAAGCGTATTTCTTCGCTTTTCTATTCATTGTTTTTTAGACATTTCACTCAGGAATGAGATGATCATCCCATGTACATAACCACAAGGGAAAAAGCAATTATAGAACTGATTATCAAAACCTCCGGGAAACATACCGCTTTGTCGATTGCATCTTCACTAAATGTCAGTGCAAGGACCGTTCAAAGAGATTTAAAGGCAGTGGAAAAGATTATTCAGCAGTTTGATCTTCGGCTCACACGAAACATAAATCAAGGGCTTGTTATTGAGGGGAAAAATGAGCAGATATTCCGGCTGATCCAGCATTTGACCAGCAGTGAGGCAGTTGACCAGCCGCCGCAGGAAAGAAAACTGCGGCTGCTGCTGGCAATCCTTGAGGAAGATTTATATAAAATTCAGGGTTTGGCAAGCCATCTTGGCATCAGTACAGCGACATTAGCCGCTTACCTCGATGAGCTGGCAGATTGGTTAAGACATTTTCAGCTCCAGCTTACGAGAAAAAGAGGGGTTGGAGTCGAACTGACTGGCACAGAAGCTAACAAACGACGAGCGCTTGCACACTTTTTCCTGCAATATTTTTATGATGAGTTAATCGAAAAGTTATTCCTGCTGGAAAAAGGAACCCTTACGGAAGAAAAGATTCTGCATTATTTTATACCGGACTATCTTCGGGAAGTAAATTCCCATGTCAATGCTTCTTTTCACAATGTCCCTTCACGCCTGGCAGACAGCGGCTTTCTGGAAATGGTCCTACATACTTATATTACGCTTCAGAGGGCTCAATCTCAATATCGCATCGTAATGGAAGTAAATACACTGGAGATGGAAATTGCCACTGAATATGATGTGATGCTAAACATATGCAGAAGGCTTGAGAGCAAATTGGATATAGCTTTTTCAGAACAAGATATCCTTTATTTGGCGCTGATTCTTAAAGGTACAAAGCTTCGGGGTTCGGAGGCCATTCCTTATGACAGCATCGTACTCGCCCAAAAGATAAAAAATGTGATCCAGTCTGTTTCAAGCCAGATCCATATGGATTTAACGAATGATTTCTCCTTATTTCAGGGGCTGCTTGCCCACATGGAACCTTCCTTATTCAGAATCAAACAAAAAATGGAATCTTTTAATCCATTAAAAGAGGAAATCATACGCAAGTATCCTGTCCTGTTTATGGCTGTTAAAAATAGTGTAGATGAGGAATTCAAAGATATAGTTGATTTTCCTGATGATGAAATAGCTTTTATGGTGCTTCATTTCGGCTCTGCGTTAGTGCTGATGGAAGAAAATTTGTCGATCAAAGCACTGGTTATCTGCCCAACAGGAATTGGAACCTCAAAGATGCTGGCCAGCAGAATAAAAAAAGAAATAACGGAGATAGATTCAATCGACATCAAGTCAATCAAGGATATATCTGAGCAAATGGACATGAAAGCATATGATCTTATCCTTTCAACCGTACGGCTGCCGTTTATGAATGCCGAGTATATCCTGGTGAATCCGCTCTTAAGTGAAGAAAACATCACGACTATTAAAACCTTTCTGCATAACAATATCGAAAATCTTACAAAAGGCAAACGATATCAGCAAGTCGAACTTGGTGATCCTTTGCCCGCACAGGCTGAACAAAACATAGAGTTGACCGATTTGCTGCAAGACCTTAAGAGTGTTCAGGAGAGTATTGAAGCGATCATTCATAATTTCCGTTTCTACAGAATGGATATGCTTGTGAGCCAAGAGCAGATTCTTGAAAAGATGCTCTTGAGGGCAGAGGCGGAAAATCTCTTGTCAAATCCGGCAGTTGTATTAAATTCCCTGAGAGAGCGGGAAACTAAGGGTGGACTTGGAATTCCCGACACCAATATCGCTCTTTTTCATGCGAGGGATAAGAATGTACGGGAATTGATTTTCCAGATCGCCCATCTGCCGGACCCATGTCTTGTAAAGGGGATGGACGGGAATGAAGTATTGATGAAGAACCTGCTGCTCATGCTGGCCCCTGCGGAATTAAGCAAAAGAGAGCAGGAGATAGTAAGCTTGATCAGTACCAATATCATTGAGTCCGAAGAGGCGATTCTGGTTTTTTCTTCAGCAAATGAGGAATTGATATACAAGAGGCTTGAAACTATTTTTGTACTCTATCTTCAATCCAATATAAAAATAAATCGATAAAGGAATGATTCGATGAAAAAAGCAGTACATTTCGGAGCAGGGAACATTGGCAGAGGATTTATCGGAGCACTTTTCTCCGAGTCTGGATACCATGTTGTGTTTGTAGACATTGCTGAACAGATTATTAATCAATTAAATGAAGAAAAAAAGTACAGCGTTATGCTGGCCACTGATGAACAGGAAACGGTAACGATCGAAAATGTTTCAGGGCTTAACAACATTAAACAGGAAAACGAAGTGGTCGAGGCGATTAAGGAGTCAGCATTTTTGACAACGGCCATTGGTCCAAACATTCTGCCGCGGATTGCACCATTAATTGCAAAAGGGCTGTCCGCAAGAGTAGAGGAAACTAGTGAAAAGCTTTATGTCATTGCCTGTGAGAACCAGATTTCGGCAACAGATCTGTTAAAAGGCTATATCATGGAGCACCTCGATGAAGCGGTAAAAGAGAAGGTGCTTGCTAATGTTTCCTTCCTGAATTCAGCTGTTGACCGGATCGTTCCAATTCAAAATAACCAAGGTTCACTCGATGTCCTTGTTGAGCCTTACCATGAATGGGTAGTTGAAACAACGCAGGATATTCCTCCTATTGAAGGGATGAAGATCGTTCCTGAACTGGCTCCATACATTGAAAGAAAACTGTTTACTGTGAATACCGGCCATGCAGTAATTGCTTATTTTGGCTATCTTGCAAACAAGGAAACCATTGACCAGACACTTGCGGATGAGGAGATTCACAAACAGGTAAAGGCGACGCTTGGCGAAACAGGCGCCTACTTAATCAATGAATACAATCTGGATCCAGAAGATCACCAGAAATATATTGATAAAATCATCAGCCGTTTCCAAAATGCCCATTTACATGATGGTGTGACAAGAGTCGGCCGTTCACCAATCAGAAAACTTAGTCCGGATGATCGACTCGTGCGCCCGGCATCTCAAGCACAAAAAGCAGGTCTATCCTACACTAACCTTGCAAAGGCCATTGCCGCTGCCATGCTGTTCGATTATAAGGAAGATGAAGAAGCAGTAAAGCTACAGGCAATGATCAAAGAACATGGAGTAGCTTATGTCCTTCAAGAAGTGTGCGGACTTGCTGAATCAAGCGAGCTTGCCAAAGAAATTAATCGGCATTATGGGGTTTTAAAAGGGTAAACTAGTCTGAACCATTCTCATAACCTCGGGCCGATTTCAGCCGGGAAACCATCCGTTTTTTTTGCGGGTGGTTTTTTATTCATTTTAAAAGTAGTAAAACTAAGTTTTGAAAATCATACCGAAGAGGGCAGGCTCTATTTAAAATGGGTGAGCCAGGAAAAGTTAATTATAAACTGGTTGTTCCACTGTATCGATGTCTATGAGGGCTAGCCCCATCCACAGTGGTAACACCACTAAATTCGTGATAATGCCCGCCTCCTTCATATGGGATTGCAGGTCCAGTAACCCCTCTAATTTGATGTCTATGCCCACCGCTGATAGAAGTAAAAGTATAGTATGTGTGTGTATGTGGTACTCCGCTTGGCGCCGGTTCAGTAGTGCCTGCATATCTATGGCTATGTCCATCATCATATGAAGTAACTCCCTGAAATCCATGAGCATGTGTAGACACTGGTCTCCCATCCCATGTAGTTATATACAGGTGGTGAGAATGTAACGGATTAGAATCATCTGAATGATACATAAATCCAGTAACATGAATTTCCATTAGAAACACTCCTTTTTATTTTTAGCATTGTATGAGTTCTTATCTAAAAATGAGTAGGCACAAATAATAAAGAGGAAGTTATTGCTGAATTCGGTTAACTTAACAGTTTTTTACCATTTATCAATTGACAGAGCAAAAAACCGTAAAATAAAAAAGGCTATAAACATATGGCGGCATGCACTACAGAAATAAACAAAAGGAAATAATATAAATTAACTATTACTCATAATATAATTATGTAAACAAAAGTACTTTTACTTAGGCAATAATCTGTTGTGTATTCGAAAAATGTTTATTTAGATTAAGTAAGTAACTATGCAAAATAAAAAGACGGCCTATCCAATAGTGCACGTTATTTGACTATTGGATAGGCCCGTTGTTATTTGAAAGGATTACAAACCCTAATTTAAAGCCTCAGTTAGGAAGTATATTAGAAATGTATATTTTTAAGATAGGTTACTATTTTAACAGTTTGTGTTTCCGAATCAATCGAGTTTGAGAGAATTAACCGGTAAAGGACGGCTGAAGTAATAGCCCTGCCCGCCATCACATTTTTCTTCCTTTAAATACTTCAATTCAATTTCACTTTCGATGCCTTCAGCTACTACATCCATATTTAAACTGTGGGCCAAGGAAATAATAGCGGATGTAATTCTTTTTCCGTTTAAGTCACGGCTGATATCATCAATGAAAGCTTTATCAATTTTCACTTTATCGAACGGATACTGACGCAGGTAGCTCAATGAGGTATATCCGGTACCAAAATCATCAATGGAGATGGAAACTCCGGCTTTCTTTAGTTCTGAAAGGCTTGTTTTTATTATATCGACATCATCCAGGAGAATACTCTCCGTTACCTCAAGCTCCAACCAAGTTGGATCTAAATTTGTTTCTTTTAAAATGTTGATGACTGAATCAACAAAGTCGTACTGCTGCAGCTGTTTCGTAGATATATTTACTGCTACTTTGAAGGGGACAATCCCTGAATCCTGCCATAATTTATTTTGGCTGCATGCGGTTTTAAGAACCCAGGCTCCAATCGGGATTATTTGTCCGCTTTCTTCTGCAACAGGGAT
Organism: Peribacillus saganii; assembly: GCF_003429095.1. Lineage (GTDB taxonomy): Bacteria > Bacillota > Bacilli > Bacillales > DSM-1321 > Peribacillus > Peribacillus saganii. The sequence goes on along the minus strand of NZ_QVTE01000003.1, from coordinate 28,516 downwards.
AAAATCACAGGGTGAAACCAGTCCTAATTCTGGGTGATGCCAACGAATGAGGGCTTCCAAAGCGATAATCTTATCTTTGTTTTTTAAGTCCATAATCGGCTGGTAGTATAATTCCAGTTCATTATTTTCAATCGCAAAGATTAAATCCCGTTCAATTGTTAATTTATATGATGCTTTCAAGTCCAGTTCTTCTGAATAAATCGTATAATGTTTCTTTTTGAATTTTTTTGAATAATACATGGCTGTATCCGCATTTCGAATTAGTTCATGAACATTGTCATTTATGCCTTTGTTAAAAGCAATGCCAATGCTTGCCGAAACGGTAACGGAGTGGCCTGAAGCCTGGAAAGGTTCCGACAGAACTTGATGAATGCGTTCAGCGAGCTTGGTGACTTCCTCCACGGAAGTCTCAGGAATAAGAATGGTAAACTCATCCCCGGCTAATCGGCTAAGAGTATCCGTTTTTCTGATTGTTTGCTGTAACCGTTCCGCAACCAGTTTTAGAAACTCATCTCCTATATGATGTCCTAATGAATCATTAATAAACTTAAATCGGTTTAAATCTAGAAACAGAATGGCAAATGGATGCCTATCTTCTCTTGAGAAATTAATCATTTGCCCTAAACGATCTTCGAATAACTTTCGGTTTGGCAATTTTGTAAGCGGGTCATAAAAGGCTAACTCTTCCATTTGCTGTTCATATAGAATTTTTTGCGTGATATCTTTAGCCATACCGTATGTACCCACAATTTCCCCGTTTACCTTCATAGGGAAATGTGTTGCATTTATATGAATCTTCTTTCCATCTTTTCGAATGAGAGCAAGGTCTGCACTGTTTGGGATTCCTTTTTTCGCGTCCTCAAAATGCTTAATAGCCTCCGGCAAATCTTCAGGGAAAATAAGGGGTAAAAAGGACATTCCTATTACTTCCTCATTTGAATAACCTGTGAGTATTTCGCTGGCCGGATTTGCGTTTGTAAATTTTCCTTCGTGATCAAAGGAGTAAATAGAATCCGGGCTGCTATCAAACAGAGATTTGTATTGTTCATTGCTTTCTTCCAATTTCTGTTCGGTTATCACTTGTGCTGTTATATCAACAACACTGCCGAACAGTACAGTTTTCCCGTTTATTTCCGTAGTTGCAGTGTGGATTTCAGTATAAATCAGACGGCCACATTTAGCTATTTTCCGTAAACGATAGCGTTCTTCCTTGTTTTCACCTCGTTGTCTTTTTTCTATATTGCGTTTTACTAAAGGATAATCTTCGGGGTGGATTAATTTATCAAGTGGTACAGTTCCTTGAGTCAGTTCTTCCTTCGTATACCCGAATAATGAACAATAGTAGGCATTAACATAGGAATAAGAGCCACCTTCAAGTATATATATACCAACAGGAGCCTTTTCAATCAGGTTTTGGAACATCGTTCGATAAAAGGGAAGCTCAGCTTCATTGTTTTCATTATGCAGGTGTAATTGATTTATAAAATCGTGTACACTTTGTGCAGCATGTTCCTTGTTCTCTTCGGAAAATATTTTCATAGGTAACTCTCCTAAAATAAAGAATGAAAAAAAATAGAAAATGAATAGCTTTCTATGGAATGGATGCAATGTCTTTTTATCGTTTATGATGGATATAGAAAATTATAAAATGTGTTGTTATTTTTAAATTTACTGAATAGTTATTGTAACAACGTGCATTGTCTGCGTACCATTACACGCGTATCATTATTGCAGTTATGGATTCTGAGATTGTAATATCTTGTAAAGATTTTGTAGGTTTATATCATACAGCATGGCCCTCAAGGTCTGGGGCAAACCTAATTTGGTTTCTGCCCGATTGTTTGGCTTTGTATAGACCTTCATCCGCTTGTTTAATGAACTGCTGAATAGAAATCTTGGTTTTTTGGCTATCAGTAGCATAACCGATGGAAACTGTTACTTTTAATTCGATACCTTCATTTATTGAAAATACGCTCTGTTCTATATTTTTACGTATTCTTTCTGCAATGGCTGCAGCATCAGATGAATTACAAGCTGGCATGATTACACTAAATTCTTCGCCTCCATTTCGGGAAATGGTATCAACAGATCGGCATGACAGTAAAAGAATATGGCCAATTTTCTTCAGCACTTTATCGCCGGCAGGGTGGCCGTACGTATCATTTATCCGTTTAAAATGATCAATGTCTATATATAGAAGAGATAATTCTTCTCGATGCTGTTTGGCCTTAATAAAGGCGGTATCTAAGCTTTGATGAAATAATCGAACATTATTTAAACCAGTAAGGAAGTCTTTTTCAGCTCGTTCCTTTAATCTTGTATAGTCTTCATCACTGCGCCGCAGGTGGGATTTTACCAAATAAGTCACAAAAGTACCGCAAGCTACCGCTATCGCATACTGAATGAAAATGATGAATGCTTTATTGAAATCCGGTATGACAAAATGAATAAAAACACCAATAATTGCTACGAATGAAACCGCCATATACATCCATTTTTCCTTTTTTTCCAAACCTGAATGAGAAATAAAGGAAAAGGCTATTGCAGACAGCATAAGTACAATAATGTTTATAAGGGAAGAGTGTGAAACGGGATATAATACTAATCTGGTAATGATAATGATGCTTGTTGCCACAAATGAAGAAACCCATCCTCCAAGATAAGCCGCTGTCATCATAGGAATACTTCTAAGATCAATAAGCACACCTCCGCCTAATTGTATGCCAAATTGCATCAGAACCACTCCAAATCCACCTTGTAAACCTCCAATAAGGATTCTCTTTTTAGTACCGGTCATGGTTGAAACCTTGACTCTATAAAGATATTGGTGTATAAGAAAAATTCCTGTACATAATATAGAGAAGTTTGTGAAAAAATCTTTTAAAACCATCAATCTCAACAAATTCCTTTCCATAAAGATAATCATTTATTTATTAGGTAGAAAATGTTATTTCCTCCAATATATCGGTTTACTAGTATTATATTTAAAGGGGATAATTGTCCTAAAATCGATAATAAACCTCTGTGATAATCAATCTGCTGCTATATCTCAATGATTGTGTACACTGTAGAAGCTGTTTCATCTGTGAAAAATAAATACCTGCAAAGCCTGAAAAGGACCAGACAAAAGCGGTTAATTTCTGAATTTGTCAAAAGAATAACCGCTACACTTATTACTTTGAAAGCGGGATTGTGATGAACACGATAGGTTTATTAAATTGTTTTTACCGTGAGGAAGACATTACAGATTTGATCTGTATCCTTATTAATAATGGAAAGAACTCTGCTCAGTGGTTTGTTAAAAACATTTGTAATGTTTTTGATTGAGATGAGAATTTACGGCCTAAATCCGCATTTGCTTAGGCAGGGGAATCGGGACACCGGGTTTAGTTATTGAGAGAAAAACTGATTCGGGTTGAGCTAGGGGCTCATGAGGAAAGCGAGCAAACAAATAGATACGCCTCCAGGGAAGGAATAGAAAGGCTTTATAGTTTACTAAAAGTAGATAAAAGTGTTCCAATTCATTTTTTTTCAGCGAATACCCTTCTTTTGATAAAGTTGACTATCGGGGATCTTTAATTATCGAGGACTGGAATCGTTTGTTGCTTGATAAGACAGTAGTAAAAGTGATACCTGGTTTTTACTCTTTGTTAAAGGATTTGTATGACCGCAGTAGGTGGATTAGTAAAAATCATGGACCAGTTAGCGCCGTAAATAGACGAAATGATCAACATTCATTAAAAATGAACTGGATTTTAAGCAGAAGCAATATTTTGAGATATCACTTCTGCTTCTATGCATTTAGTAAGTTAATTATTTATCAAATAGCCTAAATGGATTTAATATGGAGTTCTTAATTTTTGCCGTCTCATCCATTGTGTGGCGATCCACTTTTCCCCGGCTATTACAGGTGCTCCACCATGTAAGGTGAGCTCATTTAAGCTAGGATCATTATAAAAATACTCGAAGTACACACCCATTCCTTTTTTAGGGGATACTGAAAAATTAAGTTTAGGAAAAAAAGTTTCTCCTCCTTGTTCTACATCATTCAAGTACATGATCAATGTGCTAATTCTATTATTCTTTGCTGCGCTGCTTGTGGATGAGAAATAATCAAAATGAGATTTATACTGCTGACCTGGAGTATATCTAAGGATTTGAAGACCATCCCCGTGTTCAATGGGTATATTCATGATAGAAGAAATTCTTTTTTCAATTATGGTAATGAATTCGCTTTCATTTTCTTGGAAAAACATACTATCACTCGTTCTAATTTCGTTTACTTCGCGTGTAACCCCTAGTTTTGAACGCTGCATTCGGTCTTTTGATAATTTAATCAGCTCGTCACATTCCTCATCACTTAACACATTTCCCAAAACAACTATAAGTGGTTCTGCCAATCTAGCAATGATATCAATTTCTCTATCTTCTGTTTTAATTTTATTTCCAATGTGATCAAAAATCGTCTGTTCTTTGATGATAGTATCCATTGTCATTTTTCAACGACCCCTTATAAAAATTAATTTACGAGATTCAACTTCCGTGGCTATTGTAACCGTTTACTTATAAACATCATTTTATCACATATATATTCGTTTATTTTCACAAAGTTTGTTATTTTGAGTGAAACGATGAAAGAAAAATCTATGGGCCTCTGCATTAACAGTGGATGGGTAGAGAAAATAGATTAGAGGGGCTGGGGCCTGACAATTATTTAGATGAATTTTACAGTAGGCGGGTGTAGGTGAGGACCAATTGGAACATTAAATTTAGTTTTATAAATATATCATAACCATTGTCCCAACCCAACCTAATCTATCGAAATAAATAACCTTATGCTATTATTTATATTGATATCTTAATTTGCTAAATAATGGGTGGCAGATGCAGCAAGAATCTGAGGTCTTATGAACTCAAGAGACATAGAATTAATTGGTTACAATAATACTAGTATTAGCTGATTTTTGATAGATTAGGATGATAATATGTTTGCATTTAAAAATTTTGTTCCACGATTGAATAGTGAAAACTTTCTCTTACTAGCTCTTGTGGGATTAGTCCTTTTTACTTCAGGTATTAGGCTTACTTGGGTGTATGGAATTACTTTTACGTTTACGAGTATTTTCCTGTTCCTGCTGCTTCGTCTATTTGGACATACTTTAGCGATTTTATCAGGGCTGGTGGCTCTTCTTTTTGTTCCTGATGATAATATTTCTTTAGCTTATCAATTTGTTCTCGTACTAGAAGTCATGTTTGTTGGTGCTTTTTTCTATAGAGGCAGAAAAGCAAAGATGTTTTTTGTTGATGTACTTTTCTGGTTCACCATCGGCTTGGCTTCCGTATTTTTTCTTTATCGGACCGGCTTGTCAGGTGATGCTCTGTATTTTCAGATATGTAAAGATATCATCAATAGTTTTTTTAATGTCCTAATGGCGGATATGCTCTTAGCATACTTTCCTTTTTATAAACTGATGAAAAGTATCAAGTTAAACAAAAATAATGTATCGATTCACCAGTTTTTAACACATGTCACGTTAATATCTATTTTAGTACCATTTTTCATAAGTGTAGCGACTAATGTATTGAATGTTCATGAGTTTATCGCACGTGATTTAGTAAAACAAGCGGAGAATAAGACAGATCGCATTGCAAAAGAGATGTTGCTTTTGGATGAAGATGACCTCCAAAATCTTTCCCTAAATGATAATCTCCTTTTAAAGGATTTAGGTGAACTTGCTGAACGAAATAAATCGCAGGAATATGACCTCATTATCTTGAATCCTCGCAATAAAGTGATTGCATCGAGTTCAAGCAGTGTTTCTGTTAAGAAAGAATACGATTGGCATCTTAATTATGAGGTCAATAAAGTTTCAAATGATTTTTATGAGGCTTTACCAAAGGGCCGAAATGATGTCATGCCTATTAGTAAATGGGCAGAAGGCAAATATATTTATGTAAAAACAATCGATTCATTATCGATGAAAATAATGATTCAATTCCCGATCATTCAATTCCAAAACCAAATCTATAATGACTTCTTAGATCTGCTTGTATTTTCACTATTATTCGCTTTTTGTACGGTTATTCTCGCAATGGCTGTAAGCAGAATATTCATGAACAGCTTAAAGCAATTAACGATTGCAACCACAGGATTGCCCCAAAAGCTTATCCAATTCGAGACGGTAGAGTGGCCACAAAGTAATGTATCGGAACTGCGGCTGCTCACGCACAACTTGATGAAGATGGCTGCAAAGCTAACAGATTTATTTCAAGAAAGCAATGAAATGAATCGACAGCTTACAGATCAAACAACAAAATTAAAGGAATCAGAAGATAAACTGCATCAATTGGCTTTTTATGATGTTTTGACTCGTTTACCCAATCGCCTTCATTTCCAAAATTATGTCAATAATCTTATTGTAAAAAATGGTGCGAAACATATAGCCATTATTTTTATTGATTTAAATCAATTTAAGCGAATCAATGACACATTAGGCCATTATGCAGGAGACGAACTCCTGCAGATGACTGCGAATAAGCTTTCTATATTACGAAATAACAAAAGAGAGGTATTCAGGCTAGGTGGAGACGAATTTGTAGTAGTCCATAGCGCTGAAAACCAAGCAGAAGTAACTTATACAGTAGAAGAAATTCTAAAGGAGTTTTCAGCATTTTTTCCAATCCAAGGACAGAGGCTGTATATAACGGCGAGTGTGGGCATAAGCATGTTCCCGCAGGATGGAAAGGACTTGGACACACTAGTGAAATGTGCGGATACTGCGATGTATATATCGAAGGAAAAAGGCGGCACCGTGCCTCAATTCTTCAATGAGTCCATGAGAAATAGATTCCAGGAGCGCTTATTAATTGAAAATGCATTGCGTCAAGCAGTTGATACAGGTGACTTTGAGCTATATTATCAACCAAAGATTAAGTCAGGAAAAGTATCCAGTATGGAAGCGTTGATTCGCTGGCAGGATCCTGTGCTAGGATTTGTTTCTCCAGGCACATTCATACCGATTGCAGAAGAAATAGGACTGATCTTGCAAATCGATGAATGGTCACTAATCGAAGCTTGTAAGCAAAATAAAAAGTGGCAAGATGAAGGTTTAATTCATGTACCGATCTCGGCAAATTTATCTGCCAAACATTTTCAACACGATTTTTTGATAGCGCTGATAGAAAAGACTTTGAATGAATCAGGTATGGATCCAAAATATTTAAAATTAGAAATCACAGAGAGTGTATTTATCAAAAATCCAAAGCATGTTGCCGAAGTGATACATAAGTTAAAAAGTTTAGGGGTCCTCATTTCTATCGATGACTTTGGAAAGGGTTATTCCTCGTTATCTCAACTGTTGCAATTGCCAATTGATGAAATCAAAATTGATCGACAATTCATTAAAGATATCGATCAACACTACAAGAAAGAACTATTAGTTAAATCCATTTTTGATATTGCCCATGGCCTTCGTCTAAATGTTGTCGCAGAAGGAGTCGAAACAGAGAACGAAAGAGAGTTATTGGTGCAATTGGGATGTGATGAGCTTCAAGGTTATTTGTTCAGTCCTCCGGTTAGTAGAAGGGATATGGAGAAATTTTTATGCAGGAAGGTGGAAGTTAGGAAAATTGCTCACATTATTACAGAACAGCCATAGGAAATAAAAAGCATTTGCAAAATAATTTATGCCTCCAGAAGAATGATTATTGAGCTAGTTTTATAGGAACATAGAAGCTTAATGTTACCTGATCTCGACCTGATTGGATAAGTAAGATATCAGGAAAATGCTTGTACAACATTGGTGGGGTCAGTCCCTCGGTGCTTTACGTCACCGGGGGACTGACCCTTTTTTCTTCAAAACAACGATAAGTGGTTCTGCCAATCTAGCAATGATATCAATTCTCTATCTTCTGTTTTAATTTTATTTCCAATGTGATCGAAACTCGTCTGTTCTTTGATGACAGTATCCATTGTCATTTTTCAACGACCCCTTAAACAAAATTTAATTTTGCCAATTAATAATGTAAGCCATTACTTAAGACGATTTTATCACATATTAATTTATTTTTATTCTCAAAGTTTGCTATTTGAATGAATTTCATAAATTCAATCCCTTGTCACCCATGCGTTTCAAGACTTGAAAAAAGGAGTACCTCGCCAAAAGTGACTAAACAATGAGGTTGAATCCCATGTCTCATATGCAGGATTTTTATGAAATGGAACCATGTAAACGTTTTAACGCAGTTTTTTCTACTCTTCATATTGAACCTTTACTATTTGCGGTTAATAAAGAGTCTGTTTACGGTTCACCGGCAGAACTTAATTTTCCAGCCATGATTTATGCACTGGCAGCTCGTATTCTGGAGAGAATACCAACAATTAAAGAATTAATTAAATTTTTTATAGATAAATATGCTAGCATCAGTTCCTTCTAACCATGTATCGTGTGAGAGTTGTTCTTTACTTTCTAAGCACCTCTTATATATGAAAAGTATTATTGTATAAGGTTATTTATCTAATTTCTAAACCGAAAACTGGGATTATTATTTATTTTTAAAAGATTATTATATTTGCCTGTTACTAAAAAATGAAAATGAAAATAGTATATATTACCTTCACTAAGGGAGGAGAAATTTAATGTCTGAACGTGGATATGGATATGGAGGAACTTTTGCGTTAATTCTTGTTCTTTTCATTCTTTTGGTTATTATTGGTGCTGTTTACGCTTACTAAAAAGAATGGAAAAGTGTATATTTTTTTAAAATCAAAGGAGCTGAAAATCAATGAGTTACGGATATGGATGTGGATATGGTTATGGACGTGGATGTGGATATGGTCATGGATATGGTTATGGACGTGGATATGGAGGAACTTTTGCGTTAATTCTTGTTCTTTTCATTCTTTTGGTTATCCTTGGTGCTGTTTACGCTTACTAAAGTCATAACCGAATGAACTTACCTTACTAAAAAGTAGGTAAAAGAAAATGTAGGATAGTACTATTGGCAAATTATCATCTATTACAATAGAATAATTTAGCCACTTGCCGTTTCCTAAAAAACAACCTGCTGCTCGCAAAGCCACCTGCCGTATCCTAAGAAATTAACCTGCCGATCATGTAAACACCTTCAACATGTTAAAAGAGGAGTCGTCCTATTCGTTTGACGACTTCTCTATATATGATTAGCCCCGTTTTATGAAACGTGTTTCAGAACTACATACTGCGAAGGCGATGGATGACACTCTTATCATTAATGCTGATAAAAATCAAAATACTCGCCGACCAATCGCCAAAACGCAGCCCATTGTTTCCAGACGTCCCAACTGTAGATGAAGAAGGCTTTACAGGCCTGACAGTAAATAGTGGACCGGACTTTCCTTTGCCGCCAGCACACCGGATTTACATCGTGAAAAATGGAAGCCGCCATCGCAAAAATGGAAGAAGACGAATCATTCATCAAAGAACTGGAAAAAATCAAACTGCAGCCATCCTACCTAAACTCCGAAGACTTTACAAAAGCGGTTATGGAGGAAACAGAGAAGTATACAAAGTTGGCAGAAAAGAGAGGTATTTGGAAATAGTCACTGATGAGAGAAAGAGTCAGGCCTCTGATGTTTTAATGCAGCGGGGGTCTGACCCTCTTCCTTAAAAGTGTTTCAAAATCATCCTCGAATTTTTGTGCTTTATTTACTAAATTTCTTTCAGACTGGTCTAGCAATGAAGAGATGAAGCGGGATTGCTCCATCATAATCCGCAGCCAAAATACATTCTCGTTTATAATCGCATCTCGAATGGGCTCCAAGATACCTTTATTAAACTTCTTAAGTGTCCTCATTAAATATTCCGCTTCCCAGGTAATTGGTCCACAAGTAAGGGGAATTTAAATCAGCTTATTTAGCAGTTTACTTTAAGAAGGAGAAGGTTTAGCTTGAAATTACGGAAACCATGAACCAGGTCAATGCTTTCCTCAATAAATTTCCTCACCAATTCAGCATTTGGGATCATTTGGGAGCAATTGGTATGAATGCTGCTGTTCGAAATAATGAAAAAATCGGTCTGCTAACTGTATATGGTGTATATCCTTCCGGTTGAATCCTTCACCAAGAAATAATGCGAGCTCTTTCATAATTCTGAGCCAAAATTTATTTCAGTAAGGGAACGCTCGATAAATAGCTGTTCGGACATGGACTCGGGTTTTGCAGCAAAAGATTCGGGGGAGACCAACATCTGATTAAATTGACCTTGTGTTATGTGACCAGGAATTTGAGGCTGACTTTACATAGTGTTTTCCTCCTAAGATGCTTTATTTCCATTTTGATTAACTGCGCAATTGAAGTATGTTGGATTTATCAATGCAAGTTTATTGTTAGACCATTTAAAAGAAAAGAATAAACTAATAATCAAACAGGTATTAGAAAATCGCTGACTGCTAGAGGATGAGATTAATTGAATCAAGCATTACTGATAATTGATGCTCAACAGGAATTAATAGTAGGTACTAGGGAAGAATAAGGGGTTAGAAAGAAAAAATCGTTAATAACTTTAATACTGTAATGGAAACCTTTACAAGTATATTTAAATGAAAACAGTATACAGCATCTTGTAATTATGGGATGTAAGAGGGACCATTGTATTTGATAAAGCTGTTAGAACAGCAACAATCAATCATTTTAATGTCGATAGATGTTAATGAGCTCCCATAATGGGAACACATTTTATTTTAGTTTAAAAAAGAATTTTTGTGATTTTCTTGTTAAACTAATATTATTTTTTTAAGCTGTTTTCTGTTTTTTATTTATTTCTGCAGTAAAAAAAATCTAATTTCGTTTACCAAACGGTTTTAAAAATCCCCTATGAAACCCTTATGAAAACTACAACCAAGTGGTTTTCCAGCGATAGATATAATAGAAGTTTGAATTCACAGTACTTAGTCTATAAATATCAGAAAATTATTTATTGACTGAATTATTTATATAATTTAGAATTAGTGTATTCAGTTGACAGTATTCTGTTAACGGGAAGGAGGGTTTAAAATGAATGCAAGTTAAACGAGAAATTCCGCTTTATGAACAGATTTATATCAAATTACGTGACTCCATCCTTCATGAAGAAATTAAACCAGGAGAAAGATTAGTAGATAGTAGAATTGCCGGTCAATTAAAAGTAAGCCGTGGTCCTGTTAGAGAAGCATTTCGTAAGCTAGAACAAGAGGGGCTTATTACAAATTCAGAAGGGATTATTGAAGTTTATGTTCCATCGCTTCAAGACGTATTAGAACTATATCAAGTGCGTGTTGGATTGGAAGCGGTTTCAGTTTATTGGGCAACCCATTATATGACAAAAGAACAATTGGATGAACTTTATAAGTCCTTACTGGAGACCGAAAAAGCAGTAAAACTAAAAAATTTGCCCGAAGTTATTAAACTTAATACATATTTCCATGAATCAATCGTCTCATACAGTAAAAATAAGCGTTTACAACTATTGATGAGCAATATTAGGTCACTTGTATTTCTATATAGAAATACAATTTTTAATCAATATAATCGCGATCATTACTTTTTATCCGAACACCGAGGAATTCTGGATGCTATTAAGGAAAGGGAACCATCCTTAGCTGCAAAAAGAATGGAGTTACACATTTATAATGATATGAATCATTTCAAAGAGTATTTTTTAATGCACAAAGAGAAAGAAGCTGAACTGCAAAATATTAAAAAGCATACTGAATAAACGCCTTACAAAGTCATTGATAAAGGAGATTTTAGTATGACACCTAATGGAATAGTAAGGATAGTTTCTTTAATCCTATCAGTCTTCGTATTAGTGTTATTTACTACCGCCTGCTCAGGTGGTGAAGAAAAAGCAAATTCTAAGACGAAAGAAGAAACAATTGTTTTAACAGGTGTTACTCCGGTGAATAGCGATGATTATTTAGCATCTGCGTTTCATGTTTTTGCTGAAAAAATAGAAAAAAATTCAGATGGCCGTATCAAAATAGAGTATAAAGGAGGCCCAGAAACTATCGCCCCCATGGAGCAAGGAGAAGCACTTGGTTCTGGTGTGGTAGATTTTGCTGTTACCCCAGCAGCTTATTATGCAGCAACTGTCCCAGAGGGATTGGCACTAAGTTATTCCGAACTTTCTATAGAAGAAGAACTTGAGAGAGGTTCAATCGACTATCTAAATAAAATTCATAACGATAAACTTAATGTCCAACTGCTAGGAAGAGGTACGAGTGCAAAATTTGGTTTATTCCTAAAAGAAAAAATAGACAGTGTTGATGATTTAAAAGGCTTGCGGTTAAGAGGTACTCCTACTTATGGTCCATTATTTGAGAAAGTAGGGGCTAATCTTATTACTTTGCCTTCAGGTGACATATTTGAATCACTGGATAAAGGAGTTATTGATGGCTTTGGATGGATAGAGACTGGTATAACTAAGCTTGGTTTACAAGATCTTGCTAAATATCATGTGGAGCCCTTTTATCTGAACGTGGATGTTGTGACTATTATGAATCTTGATAAGTGGAATTCTCTACCTGAAGATATAAAGAAAATTATAATGGATACCCAACGTGAGGTTGAAAAGGAATTGCCTGCTGTTAGGGATCAATTTAAAACAGAGGATGCTGAAAAGCTGAAAGGGGCTGGCATTGAAAGAATCGACCTAGGAGAACAGTTTCCTGATATTGCTAATGAAGCGGGTTGGGATTTTATTGAAAGGAAACTGCCTGAACAAAACGCTGACCTTATCAAGTATTTCCGAAAATAATTAGGTGAACACGACAGTCATAGATGAACATTCATATTAAAAATTGTTGTTGTATTATCTGCCTCACTATTTATAAATACGTTTTAAGAAAAATAAGGAGAGATTATCCAATGAAAGAGGAAGTTCAAGCTATTTATGAACATGCTGGATTCACAGGAGAGTTGCCAATAGGTAACAAAATTGGAATCCTTGTTATTGACTTTCAACTAGGTTTTACAGATCCAAATCTATCACCTCTTGCAGGTGATTTTAGTGTAGAAATTGAAAAAACTGCAACAATTTTAACTAAAGCAAGGGAAAAAAGTGTCCCTATTTTCTTTTGCACGATAGGTTATGAAAATGAAAAAGAAGGAGGGCAATGGATTAAAAAAGCACCAGGGTTAAAAGTATTGAATTCCAACCCTAAATTGATGGAAATTGATCCGAGGCTTAACCGGCAGCCGAATGAAGTCGTAATTGTTAAAAAATATGCCTCAGCATTTGCAGGTACTCCCATTGTATCACTGTTAACTGCTTCTGGAATCGATACTTTATTTGTTACAGGAACGACTACAAGTGGGTGTGTTAGAGCGAGCGTCGTGGACGCGATTCAAAATGGTTTTATCCCTTTTGTAATTGAAGACGCTGTATGTGATAGAGCTATAGAACCTCATAGGAGCAACTTGTTTGATATGAAAGCCAAATATGCAGAATTGATCACAACTCAAGCTGCTGTTAATTATTTAAATCAAATTTAAGGAAAAGGGAGAAATAGGGAATGGGAATTTTTAAATTAAAGAAAAGATTAGGAGTAATTGGGTTAACACTTCTTATGATACTGTTAACAGCCTGTTCAGGTTCAAGCAAAAGTTCAAGTGAAGAGAAGAAAAATGAGGAGGAAACGTATATTTTAAGTGGAGTGACTGCACTCCCTAATAATGATCTGCTATCACAAGCATTCTTTGTTTTTGCTGAAAAAATTGAGAAAAATTCTAATGGGCGTATTAAGTTTGAATATAAAGGCGGACCTGAAACCATTCCTTCTGCGGAATTAGGAGAAGCAGTTGGCAGCGGTGTAGTAGATATTGGTGTAACTCCAGCCGCATACTACGCTTCCGCCGTACCTGAAGGGCTGGCTTTAAGCTATTCTGAGTTAACAACAGAAGAAGAATTAAAAAATGGAGCAATTGACCATTTAAATAAGATCCATAACCAAAAACTTAATGTTCAACTCTTAGGACGTGGTGCTGAAGTAGGTTTTGGCTTATATACAAAAGAAAAAGTCCAAAGTCTAGAAGATTTTAAAGGATTGAGAATGCGAGGAACACCTACTTATGCACCAATGTATAAAGCCTTGGGTGCAGAATTAATCTCAATGCCTGGCGGAGATATATTTGAATCACTTGACAAAGGTGTAATCGACGGATTTGGCTGGACAGCGGTAGGTATTAGTGATCTTGGTGTTCAAGATACAGCAAAATATAAAATGGCTCCAAACTTTTACCGAATGGATGTTGTAACAATCGTAAACTTAGACAAATGGAATTCGCTCCCAGAAGATATCCAAAAAATCATTATGGATACACAAAGGGAAGTTGAGAAAGAGATGGTCAATGTTACACAAGAGTTTATAGACAAAGAAGAACCGAAATTAAAGGAAGCTGGAGTCCAGACAGTGGATTTAGGTGAGGAATTCTTGAAAGTAGCTTATGGAGCTGGATGGAAATTTATTGAGGAAAAAATACCTGATCAATCTAAGGAATTGTCAGAACTATTTAGAAAGTAAAGCTAACAAAAGGAATCCAATCGTATGATCGGATTCCTTCTTAATCAAGACTTCAGGGGGGTAAGAAATGAAAAGTTTAAAGATTTATTTAGATAAAACGATAGGCTGGATTGAAAAAGTCTTCATCATTATTGCTTCTATATTATTAATTGCAATGGTAGCGATCATATGTTTAAGTGTATTCGGCCGTTTTCTATTTAATAATCCTTTTGCCTGGTCTGTTGAAATAAGCGAGTATATGATGGTTTTTATTACTTTTTTTACAGCATCATGGATCCTAAAAAATGATGGTCATGTAAAGCTGGAGATTTTTGTAAGTAAACTTAACAAGTCAGTTCAAATGTACGCGCTAATTATTGCTGCTGTGGTAGGTGCTATCGCATGTTCACTGCTAGCGTGGTTTAGTTTTAATATAACGATAAACTATTTTCAAAGAGATATTGTACTATTAAAAATTATTGATATGCCTCATTTTATTGTAATTGCTCCAATCTTCCTTGGCAGCCTGGTCATGGCTTTACGCTATATATCAATCTTAATCGGTACAATAGAAGAGATGTCAGGAAAAAATGTTATAGAATTACCGCAAAACAAGCTTACAGAGACTCCAGTGAAAAGGGGGATTAAATGATGGAATGGTGGCTAATTGTATCGCTTTTTTTCGGAATTTTTCTAATTCTTATGTTTGCAGGGATTCCTGTCGTTTTTGCTTTTCTAGTAACCAACATTATCATTATTTCATCAGTTATTGGTTTTGAAATCGGGTTAGCGCAGTTAGTCAAAAGTATGTACAGTGCCGTTACTAATTTTTCTTTGACACCTATTCCACTATTTGTATTGATGGGTGAGTTACTATTTTACTCAGGAGTCGCTTTAACAACGTTAAATGTAATTAACAAATTACTAGGTAAATTGCCAGGCCGGTTGAGTGTACTATCTATTGCAAGTGGTACGATGTTTGCCGCACTTAGCGGTTCCAGTATAGCAAACACTTCTATGCTAGGTTCAATCTTGGCTCCGGAGATGAAAAATAAAGGCTACCATACAACGATGAGTATTGGTCCAATTATGGCTGCTGGAAGTTTGGCTATGATAATACCTCCAAGTGCAATGATAGTTCTCATGGGTGGAATTGCCTCAATAGCAGTAGGTCCTTTATTAATAGGCGGAGTAATTCCAGGCATTTTAATGGCATCTTTATTTATAGGTTATATAATCATTGCTTGTTTGATCAATCCATCGTTAGCACCAAAAGAAATAAAAGAAGAAAAAATAATTTGGAAAGACATGATTAAATCTTTTGTTTTTGACATTGCTCCATTGTTTATCATCATCTTCTGCGTAATCGGCTTTATTCTTTTAGGAATTGCAACACCTACAGAAGCTGCAGCAGTAGGGACACTGGCAGCTCTAATAATTGTAGCTCTAAAAAAGAAATTAAATTACAAGGTAATAGAAAAATCAATAACAGGCACTCTGAAAATTAGTGGAATGATTTTATTAATCGTTGCTACATCTGTTGGTTTTGGTCAGCTTCTTTCCTTCTCCGGGGCAAGCAGAGATATGGTCGATTTTATATCAAACATAGGTCTTAACACATTAATGGTGGTAATTATATTTTTACTAATTGTCTTTTTATTAGGATTTTTCGTAGAACCAATTTCCGTGATGATGATTACCCTTCCTTTGTTTGTACCAATCTTGACCAGTTTAGACGTAAATTTAATATGGTTTGGGATCATGATGCTGATTTGTTTGGACCTTGGAAACATTACACCTCCAGTAGGAATGCTTTTATTTGTAATGAAGGGTGTCAGACCGGATGTACCTATGGTTGATATTTATAAAAGTGCCATTCCGTTTGTTTTATTAGAACTTTCAGTAGTTATTTTGATTTTGATTTTCCCTTCCATTGTTTTATGGCTACCGGGATCTATTAGCTAGCTGATGTTACTTGTTTAACATAAGAAAGGGTGATTTAACATGGCAGAGAATGCTTTAAAGGGGTTAAAAGTTTTAGAAATGGGCCAGTTGATTGCCGGTCCATTTGCCGGAAGACTATTTGCTGACTTCGGAGCAGAAGTTATTAAGGTTGAAAATCCAAAAGATGGTGACCCGCTTCGAAATTGGCGGGTGGTTGAGGATGGAACCAGTCTTTGGTGGTATGTCCAATCACGCAATAAAAAATCTATTGCTCTCGATCTGCGTCAAACTGAAGGCCAGGATATCGTCAAAAAGCTAGCGATGGAGGTTGATATTATAATAGAAAATTTTCGTCCAGGCACACTAGAAAGATGGGGACTAGGTTATGAACAGCTCAAGAAAATCAATCCTAGGCTTATTATGGTTAGGGTAACTGGCTATGGACAGGACGGACCATACCGGGATAAGGCAGGTTTTGGATCTATAGGTGAAGCTATGGGGGGATTACGCTATTTAACTGGTTACCCAGATCTTCCTCCAACAAGAGTTGGTATTAGCATTGGAGACTCAATTTCCGCCTTATATGCTGTTATAGGCTCAATGATGGCTGTTTATCATCGAGATGTAAAAGGGACAGGGCAGGGACAGTATGTTGATGTAGCGTTATATGAATCGATTTTCAGCTTAATGGAGAGTATGCTTCCAGAGTTTGACAGGGCCGGTATTATTCGTGAAAGAACTGGAAGTATCTTACCTGGAATTACTCCTTCTAACTCTTACGTATGTAGCGACGGTAAATACGTAGTTATTGGAGGAAATGGAGATGGCATTTTTAAACGTTTGATGGAGGCTATTGGGTATCCTGAGTATGCAGATGACTCCCGTTTCGAAAATAATGCAAGCCGTTCAGAACACGCAGAGTTTTTGGATCAATTAATTGAGCAGTGGACAAAAGAACATTCGATTGATGAAGTGTTACAAACGTTAGATCAGGCAAATGTGCCGGCAGGCTCCATTTATTCTATTGAAGACATTGTCAATGATCCTCACTATCAAGCTAGAGGAATGATTCGGGAAGTACAAGTTGAAGGCATTGGAACCTTAAAGGTACCTGGAATTATCCCGAAATTGAGTGAAACACCTGGTGAAATCGATTGGGTAGGTCCTAAACTCGGAGAGCATACAAAAGAAATTTTAAGTAACACTCTTAAAATGACAAATAAAGAAATTGAAAATTTATGTCAAAAAGGAGTGTTACAAAAGACTGCCCTTTCTAGTAATTAAATTTTTTTACTAGTTATTCGTCGACAGTTAACTGAATACTTTGATTGATTCTGTCATGGAGAGGATGATCATGTGGTGGGGATGACAATAGCAGAAAAGACATTGGCGAGGGCTGCTGGAAAGAAGGAAGTCAGGCCAGGAGAAATAGTCTGGGTAAATGTGGATATAGCAATGATGCATGACCTATTAGGTCCGCGCTTAATTGATAAAGGTTTTAGAAAATTAGGCGGTAAGCTTTTTGACCGTGAGAAAGTAGTTGTAGTGTCAGATCACTGCACACCTCCGGCTACTGTTTACCAAGCGGATATTCTTAAATATACGCGAGACTGGGCCAAAGAGTTTGAACTGCCATATTATTATGAATTTGAAGGGCCATGTCATCAAGTGATTGTAGAACACGGCCATGTTCGCCCAGGAAGACTGATTCTTGGAACGGATTCCCATACATGCATGGCTGGAGGTTTAGGTGCATTTGCTACGGGCATCGGCTCTACAGAAATGATAGGAGTGCTTCTTACAGGGGAGACATGGCTTAAAGTTCCTGAGACCATTAAGGTAAATTGGGAAGGAACAATTCCAAGTGGTATATATTCAAAAGACATAATATTAAAGACTATCGGGGATATTGGCCATGCAGGAGCGACTTATCAAGTATTAGAATTCGCAGGCAGCGCTATTCGTGGAATGTCCTTAGATGAAAGATTGGTATTGTCTAATATGGCAGTCGAAGCCGGAGCAAAAACTGGGATTATTGAACCCGACGATGTGATCGAAGGATTTTTAAAAACAAAGGGCATTGAAAACACTGAGAGAATAAACAGTGATCATGACGCCCGATATCTTCGTGAGTTTGCCTATAATGCATCGGAGCTGGAACCACAGGTAGCATGTCCACACGAAATTGATAACGTGCATCCTGTGTCGGCTGTCGAAGGTACATACGTAGATCAGGTTTATTTAGGTTCATGTACAAATGGACGTATTAGTGACCTACGTGTAGCAGCAGAGATTCTAAAAGGGCGCAAAATTTCAAAGAACATTCGATGTTTAGTAGTTCCTGCATCACAAGCGATCTGGATGCAAGCGAATAAAGAGGGCATCCTAGACGTGCTAACTGAGGCAGGCTGTATTGTAAACATGCCTTCATGTGGGGCATGCGGCGGGTTCACTAGTGGAGTAATTGGTGCTGGTGAAGTTGTCATGTCTTCCTCAAATCGGAATTTTAAAGGTCGCATGGGAAGCCCTTTGGGAGAGATATACATAGGCTCACCCGCAACTGTGGCTGCCACGGCCATTGAAGGCAAAATTGCTGATCCAAGAAAATATATACAGTAAGGAGATGATCTGATGTCCGAAATGATACGAGGTCGTGTATGGAAGTATGGCCATAACATAAATACTGATATTATCTCTCCAGGTCAATATATGAGTTTGTCGATTGAAGAGCAATCACAGCACGCGATGGAAGCAATTGACCCAGACTTTTCCAAAAAAGTTAGACCTGGAGATATCATAGTGGCGGGAGATAATTTTGGCTCAGGTTCAAGCCGCGAGACAGCTCCATTGGTACTAAAGCATCTTCAAGTAGGGGCGATCTTAGGGAATTTTTTTGCGCGTATCTTTTTTCGTAATGCAATTAATATTGGATTACCTGTTGTGGAGATGGGGGATACTTCTTACATTGATGAGGGCGATATGTTAGAAATTGATCTCTTAAAAGGAAAAGTTATAAACATAACTAAAGGACAAGAATATAAAACTGCCAAATTACCAGCACACTTGGTTGAGATGGTTTCTTTGGGAGGTCTTGAGCCATACCTAGCTAAACGGATGGGGATTTCATCTTAAGGAGACTATTATTGTGAATCTGCCAAAAAAAGTTGAAATTGTAGAAGTTGGTCCTCGTGATGGAATTCAAAATGAGGCTAAATTTATAGAAACAGATCAAAAAGCAGAGTTAATCAATGCTTTATCTAAAACAGGGATTAGACGCATGGAGGCTGCATCTTTTGTTCATCCCATACATGTTCCCCAAATGAAAGATGCAAAGCAAGTATTGGAAAGTATTACAAGAAAAAAAGAAATTCAATATATGGCTCTAATTCCGAATGAAAAAGGTTATGAAAGAGCAGTCCAGAGTAATGTAAATGCCGTATCATTAGTTGTTGGAGCTAGTAATACATTTAATCAGAAGAATGTTAGGATGACTACTTCTGAATCTATGTCACGTTTAGAGGACGTTATCCTAAGAGCAAAAGAAACAGGCATGTTTGTTCGATTTAATATTGCAACCTCCTTTTGGTGCCCTTATGAAGGAAAGGTAAACCAAAAAGCAGTTTTGCAAATGCTGGAACAACTGGATAAGTTAATAGTCGATGAAATCGTTCTTTGTGATACGATTGGACACGCTAATCCTAAACAAGTATATGATTTATTTTCAAGAATATTTGATAGATGGCCAAAAGCAAAAATTGCAGCTCACTTTCATGATACTTATGGGTTTGCTCAAGCCAATATATTAGCAGCTTTACAAGCTGGAGTAGGTGTTTTTGATAGTTCTATTGGTGGACTAGGAGGGTGTCCGTTCGCACCGGGCGCAGCAGGAAATATAGCAACGGAAGATCTGGTTAAAATGTTACATGAAATGGATATAGAAACCGGGATAGATTTTGATAAACTATTGGAATGTGTTGACCTTGTAAAACCAATGACCGAACGTCAGTTATCCGGACATGTGTACAGAGTATCAAGAGATGCTTTTATTCCAAATATATAAATAATAACAATTGGAGGATAATAATATGAGTGAAAATTATCGTGTAGGACTTATCGTACCTAGTTCAAACACTACGATGGAGACAGAAATACCAGCAATGCTCCAGTGGAGACAAAAAGAAACAGAGGAAGAGAAGTTCACTTTCCATTCCAGCCGTATGAGGATGAAACATGTGACCCAGGAAGAATTAAAAAAAATGGATTCCGATAGTGATCGTTGCGCAGCAGAATTAACAGATGCACGGTGTGATGTACTAGCCTATGCTTGCTTAATTGCTATTATGTGCCAGGGACCTGGCTATCATGCTGTATCTCAAGAGCGCTTAGAAAATGTCACAGCCGAAACTGCTGGTAGAGTACCAGTTGTTAGCAGTGCCGGAGCTTTAATAGATGGAATTAAACTTTTGGGCGCGAAAAAGGTAGCGATTATTACACCATACATGAAGCCATTAACAAATATGGTCATTGAATATTTAAATACCAGTGGAATAGAAGTAACAGACTCTATCAGCTTAGAAGTATCAGATAATCTTGAAGTTGGTAAGCTTGACCCAATGAATTTAATTAATATTGCTGATAAATTAGACATTAGTAATGCTGATGCGGTAGTGTTGTCTGCTTGCGTCCAGATGCCATCATTGCCAGCTATTCAAAATGTAGAAGACCGTCTGGGTCTACCTGTAATTTCAGCGGCTACAGCAACAGTTTATCATATCCTTAAAAGTTTAAAACTAGAACCGGTTGTACCGAACGCAGGTCGCCTGCTATCAGGTCAATTTTAGGAGTTAATGGTTATAAATCTATCTATTCAAGTCCTTAAAAATGATCGAGTATAGGTTTTTTTCATAAATCTTTTGCCAATGGGTTCCTTGTGCAGTAACTAGACTTAATTTTATTATTTTGAGTAAGTCATTAGAGGTCTTCTTGGTTCTTGGTTAAATATCAATTCGTTTTGATTTGATACCTTGATCATACCAAGAGGGGTTTTTTTGTTCAAGACTCAAAAGACTCTTCTAACAAGAATGGTCATTATAGTTTATTGTTTGGATATTAAGTGCAATCGCACGGTCGAAAAACCATAAATTTGAATTGAAACTAATTTTCTATTAAATTATTAAAGTGGAAAGTGTTAGCTGATGTAAGAATTATGAATCTACACAAATACTATGGACGGAATGATAAATAATGCAACTTCAAAAAGCTGAACCACTTTATATGCAATTATATTCTATAATTAGAAATGAATTGTTGCATGGGATATACCAGCCTGGAGAAAAGTTAGTTGAATCAAGACTTGCAAATAAATTTTCTGTAAGCAGAGGTCCTGTTCGAGAAGCCATGGGGAGACTGGAACAAGAAGGGTTAGTTATCCAAAAAGGCAACTATACATTTGTGGTTGAGTACACACAAAAAGATGTTATCGATGTTTATCAATGTCGTAAAGCGCTTGAATCATTAGCTGCTGAATTAGCAGCTCAACATATCAAAGAGAATGAACTATTTCAACTGGAAGAAGCTTTAAATAGAAGTGAGGAGGCTTTTCGGCAAGGGGATTCAAAAGAAATCGTAAAGAATAATATTGAGTTTCATGATATTATTGTATCTTGTTCGCGGAATGACTCATTAATAAGTGTACTAGGTAGTTTAAGTGGAAAAATTATCTATTTCCGAAATACGATTATTGGCAGTTACCATAGAAATGACATTAATGACGATTATCTTTCAGAGCATCGTGAAATTTTCAATGAAATTTCAAAGGGTAATGCCCAAAATGCAAAAAAATTAATGGAAATTCACATGGACTCTGATATTTCTGCATTTGTAAATTTTATGAACAAGCGAAAGATTAAGTAGAAGTAGTAATATTTTTTTTACCCTACACTATTGATAAAAAAGTTTGAACTTTTTTTGGGGAACGTTTTATTTTGTACAAATGGCTATACTTCTGGCCATTTATTAGAGAATTGGCAAGCAGATGTGTCACAGTGATTAGATATTCAATTACATGATTCGAAACTATTAAGGAATCAAACTGGTTAACTTTTTTTTATTCCGAAAAGAAACATCACTCTGGGTTATGCGAAGAATAGTGTTTCAGGCATTAACAGGAAATAGCCGGTACGGGATAATACGTAACCATTTAATTAAAAATATGGAAATACAACTCTTCTTTTCTGTGATACTGTTTTTAAAAAGCGAAGTACCTTTTAAAAGCATCCGGGAACAGAACAAACCGAATGTCCGATCTGAAACTATCTTGAAAAGGAAAATACGATTGAAAAGAAACTGCTTAAGATGTCTGATTTTCATTTAAGTACGTGTATGGAATGATCGCTGTAAAAGCAAAAGGGCTAATTTTAACTATAATAGCCCCCAGTTTATTCAGCAAGGGGGCTGGTGTTATTCCTGAAATAAGAACTCTAATAAACCACGCCAAATTGTTCGGAAGCGCATGTATGGCATGTATCTTTATCAAACCGGTGTTCCGGGGCGATTTTGCAGCCGCAAAACTGGCAGGTTTTATATTGTCTTTTTCTTGTATCAATCGTTTTTAAAAGTATCTCAAGCAGCTTCGATTCTTTATCTTCCAGCGCTAACCGCTCTAATGAGTCCCAAGCAAGAACATGTTTGACCTCTAAAGCAGGAGTAGGATAGTGCGGCCCCATCCATCTAATTATTTGATAACCAACCTTAATACCTTCTGAGGTTGACTGGATAAATACTTCAGGTTCATCCGCAAAACCAATGATCGGAAAAGAGAAAAGTTTAGAAGCGTTTTCCTCAAAATCTTTATTAGCATCCGCGAAAAGGTGATAGCTTGATACAAGGTCCTTTATCCATACTTCCGCAGCTTTCTTATTATTAACCTTTTTATTTTTAATTCTCTGACCGTTAATTTTATATTTACTTTGCACCTTATGAATAATCTTCAACGTATCCAGCAGCCGCATTCCCCAGCCATTTAAAGAATGGAAAGATTGATAGGTTTCAAACACTATCCCAGCTTCTAATGGATAATCTTCTTCTGTCTCAAGAGGATAAAACTTGGATGTTTCATAAAGTATGAAAGAGAGATTCTCCCGAATAACCTCCATGTCCTCCCGGAATAAATCCTCATTCACAATCCAGATATCAGGAAAATGCTCGTACGGTTCATCTTGCTCTTCGAACAAATGAAGATTAATTCCCTGTGGCAGCTGCGTGCCAAGGCCATAGATGTCAGCTAGAACAGTTACCAAAACATCAAGTCTCTTACCGAACTCCTCGTCTTTCACCGGAAACGAACACAAATGTGCCAGGTGATCAAGCTGATCCTGCAGCTTATGCAGGATGGAGAAATCAACGGACCTGCCTTCGGAGTATCCATGAAGCAAAGCATACAGATAACTTGATGCTTCATATTGAGCTTTTGGCACCTTTAAGCATAATTGGCTCGTAATAGTATCATCTTTGTCAAAGATATCCTCCTCTATCACGATCCAATCAATATGAGGAGCCATATGCTTTAACTTTGAAGTTGTTAGGTACAAATCGTGAAAACGGGTAATACAACGTTCTGTTTTAAGAATTCTGTAGCTTTCCATGTAGTTATTAACCTCCGGGGGATGATTTTCATATATGTAAAATGAAATGTTAACAATATCTACTATGTTCCTATTTTACATCTGATATCAAATTATTTCTGAAGAGTTTTCGGACAGTATAGAATTACCAATAGTCTATAAAAAAATATTACAAAATGCAGAAAGGTAAATAAGTTAATTCATTTCAGAATCATGTGTAACAAGTCTGATAGAAGAGACCAAAAATGTATATAAAAGAGTAGTAGGTGAAATCAATGGGCAGCCTGTTACTGATACTTTAGCATCCAAAATCTTGCTCGGGGTGTACGGGAATGTCCCGGCATATGACAGACATGTTAAAGATGGAGTTTCACTTTTCGTAATTTCTACTAATTTAAATGAGATTTCGCTGAGGCAATTAGCGTCTTTTTATAATGAAAACATATCTGAGTTTAGTAGTTTTAGACCCTTATTTAGCAAGGATGGCGCAGCCTATACTCCCATAAAGCTGCTTGATATGTATTTTTGGCAAATTGGTTATATGATGGACAACCAGGAGAGCTATACAAACGAACTGCATCAAGTAATTGAATTTGCTGGGAACTATAAAAAACCTCCAAAATAAAAAATTTCTACAGTCAGAATAAGCCTTCAGGGCAAATTAAGCAGAAAATCGTCATTAACAAAGGGACCACGAATGAAATTCGGAAGTATATCTTAACCCTGCTTTTAGAAGCAAAAAATCGGAGAGAGGAAACCTCTGATCTTAGATCAGAACAAATACATAAGGATTTAGGTCTGAAAAACAACATGCCCACTGTATGTAACGCAATGGTTTCAATTCCTGGCTACGCGAAAACAATTATTCAGGATACCCCTAGCGGGAAAAGTTCAACGAAGGTTGTAAGGTATTTTTTTGTTGTAATGTGCGCGATGGCCGGCATTAACCCTTATTTCAAGAAAAGAATTGGCATTGGGCCCGATGAACCGGTGACGTTCGATAATTTAGGCCGTTTGTTTGAAAAGACGGCAAAGAGTTTTCCTTTTGAAAATAGGAGGATCATCGAAGGGCGGACGGGTGAGTTAACGCCCGAATCTTTGGCAAATACGTTGTTAACCATGAGCGAAGGCGGGCTTTGTTATGAGCTGAATCCTCTCTTGGTTCTTTTTTTAAAGGAATATGATTTGAAGGTTTGGATGGTTCGGGGATCGGTGTATGACCGCTTGTCTGAGGGGTGGTGTGCGACGGGGATGACGCATGTAGCGGTTCTGGTTGAGCATAAGGTGAGGTTTATCTTGTTGATACTGGGTTTGGCGGCAATCTCCCGCTTGTACCTGTGCCGCTGAACGGAGATGTGGGTGTTTCGGAGAACGGAATGTTTCGGGTTGAGCGTGCTGATACGGAGTTCGGCGATTATGTTTTCTATATGAAACTAAAGCATAAGGATACTTATTGGCGGATTGGCTATGCATTTGATTCGAAGGAAGCGAGAATGTTGAGGAGTTGGGCGGCGTCCAGGAGATTTTTGTGGGGAGCCCGGGGTCGGCTTTTAATAAGAAGCCGCTCCTGACGAAATTGACAGATCTGGGTAATTTTACATTGACTGATACTTCGTTTACAGAGTGGAAGGATGGCAAGGTAGAGAAGGAGTGAGATCGATGAGAAGCAGTTCCGGGACCTCCTCAAAACTTATTTTAGGGTTGAGGATAAAGAATCGTAGGCGGGGAGTGCTTTGTTTTGTTCAGCAATATATGAGCCGCGCATGACACTCAACTGTATTTTTCATACCATCAAGTTAAAAATGTACTATTCTCATTATATATATAATAATAATAATAGATGATAGGAGGTTGTTGCGTTGGGGCAAAATTATGAAAATCATAGAAAAGTGGACCCGATCTTTCATTTCGGGATTGTTTTTCTTGGACTTATTTCGCTAATTTTATCGATTGTGTTTTTCTTTCAACATCTTAGCAGTCAGTGGCTGCTGAGTGTGATTGTGCTAGGGTTTGCACTGATGTTTTTATTAATAGCAGTGAAGCTTAGAGGGTATGCGCTTCTGCTTCAGGACCGCATCATCCGCAATGAAGAAAATTTCCGTTATTATCGTTTGACGGGGAATACTTTGGACTCCATGCTTTCCTCGAAGCAAGTAATTGCACTAAGATTTGCAGGAGATGAAGAGTACCTGGAGTTAGTTGAACGGGCGAAGTCAGAGAATCTGTCTCCGGGTGACATTAAAAAAGCAATTCGGGAATGGAAAGCCGATCACCATCGGGTATAATGAAAAAGAAACAGCTTCCTCATGGCTGTTTCTTTTTTCGGAGAAATTTATTAGAATACAAGGTATTTTACTCTTCAAAGGAGACTTGTGATGCATAACAGCATAATTGTAGATGTTAAAGGGTTAAGAAAGCGATATGGCTCGTTCAATGCTGTAAATGGCGTTTTCTTTCAGGTGGAAAAAGGAGAAATTTTCGGTTTGCTTGGCCCTAATGGTGCTGGGAAAACGACTACTATTGAAATGCTGGTTGGTCTAAGAAAGCCAGATGAAGGAACGGCCACACTTGCAGGCTTTGATGTGAAAACAGAAGTGAATAAAGTCAAAGAGGTCATCGGGGTCCAGCTTCAGTCTACCTCTTTATTTGAGTTATTAAAAGTAGAAGAGATCTTGAAGTTGTACGGAAGCTTTTATCCAAGTCATGTGAATATTGATGAATTGATTGGCGATATGCTCCTAACGGAAAAACGGAACGACCGTATTAAAGGGTTATCTGGCGGACAAAAGCAGCGTCTCGCGATTGCGCTGGCTCTTATCCATGATCCGGATATTGTGTTTCTCGATGAACCAACGACCGGCCTCGATCCACAGGCAAGAAGAACCCTTTGGGACATCGTCTTACGTCTGAAGGAAAGGGGAAAAACGATAATTCTCTCCACGCACTATATGGACGAAGCCCATGTACTCTGTGACCGCGTCGGAATCATGGATCAAGGCGAACTGATTGCTCTTGATACGCCCGCTAATTTAGTAAAAAAACTCCAGTCTGCCAGCACCGTAGAATTTCATTTGAGCAATCCGCCTGAACGGGAGTGGTTTTTAAAAATGGAGGGAGTAAAGGAGGTATCCATTAAGGATACGTTTGTCCAGCTATATACGGATGACCTGCAGTCAGCCTTAACTTCCTTAATCCAGGCTTCTGAGGAACACCACTTCAAAATCGAGGATCTGCAAACACGCTTCGCCACATTAGAGGATGTTTTCATTCATATGACAGGAAGGAGCATCCGGGAATCATGAGGGCATATCGGCAATTAACGCTAGCGCAATTACGGATTTTTGCTCGCAACAAACAAGTCTTATTCTTTACTTTACTGTTCCCGATCATCTTAATGCTGGCGCTTGGATCCTTCGCCGGAAAAGGCAACAATCTATCGTTAACTGTAGGTGTAATCGATTCTGACCAAACAGCAGCATCGAAGGACTTAAAAGAATTGTTTAAAAAGCATGAAGGACTCAAAACCTTAGAATATGAAAAGATTAAAACAGGAAAAGAAGCTGTGAAAAATGGGGACATCCAGCTTCTCGTGGTTATCCCAAAAGGATACGAAGCAAAAGTGAGGAATGAGAAGCAAGCATTTTCCCTTTCCGTCTATTATAATGAGAAAAACCTTGCAGCCTCGGAGCTTGGACTAACCGTTGTAAACGGAATCATCGATCAATACAGCAAAGATCTTGTAGGCTACACGCCTTTGGTAACAGTTGAAAAAGTGGGCATTGAAGCCATGAATATTCGGTATGTCGACTTTCTCGTACCAGGAATCGTCGCCATGATGATCATGAGCAACAACATGAACGGAGTCGCCGGCCAAATCTCTGCCTGGAGAGAAAGAGGAATCTTGCGCAGAATGCAAGGTACGAGACTGAAAGCCTCAACTTTTATCGCCGCTCAAATCACGGCTCGCTTACTGCTCAATGGTACACAAGCTCTGCTAGTGGTGCTCATCGCACATTTCGTCTTTAACATTGATGTCGCTGGTTCCTGGCTTTCCTTACTCTTTTTCATCATACTTGGCACGCTTGCATTTATGTCACTTGGGTTTGTCATTGCCGGAGTCGCAAAAAACCCGGAAAGTGCAGGCCCTATTGCCGGATTTGTTACGTTTCCGATGCTGTTTCTTGGCGGCGTGTTCTTCCCAATCAGCAATATGCCGGATATCATTCAGCCCATCGTGAAGATTCTCCCGATTTCTCATCTCAGTTCTGCACTGAGGGAAACAATGAATCTTGGAACATCCTTCCTTGAATTAGGGACGGAAACTCTTGTATTAGGCTGTTGGTTAGTCGGCGGGTTTGTACTGGCAAGTTACGTGTTTAAGTGGGAGTAGGGTGGAAGAAAAGGACTGAATCAAATAGATGATTCAGTCCTTT
>NZ_QVTE01000029.1 GCF_003429095.1 Peribacillus saganii | reverse complement strand
AGCATAAGACAAGCGCTGACAGAAGGCGCTTTTTGCCTTCCGAAGTGATTGGCTTATGACCAGGGTGGTGACGGCCTTTGGTCACAACATTCGAGGGGCGGGGCGCTGGAGCTAGACATCTGTACTTGTTAAGAAAGTTATACTTTTTATCTTTTGAATAAAGGAGAGAATTTCATGGAAAAAGAAAGACAAGTATTAGTTGTATTTCCTCACCCGGATGATGAAGCATTCGGTGTATCCGGCACAATAGCCTCCTATATCGAAAGCGGCACTCCTGTGACATATGCATGTCTGACTCTGGGAGAAATGGGGCGAAATCTTGGCAACCCTCCTTTCGCCACAAGGGAATCCCTTCCGCAAATTCGCAAAAAGGAGCTGCAGGATGCTGCCGCAATCTTGGGCATCAAGGATTTGCGCATGATGGGCCTTAGGGACAAGACGGTAGAATTTGAGGATGATGAGAAACTTGCCGGAAAAATATCCAAGATAATAGAAGAGCTTAACCCTTCCCTCATTATCACTTTTTATCCCGGCTACAGTGTACACCCCGACCATGAAGCAACCGGAAGAGCTGTAGTACGTGCTGTAGCAAAAATCCCAAAGGACCAACAGCCAAAGCTGTATTGCGTTGCGTTTGCTAATAACAGCCTTGAAGCTTTGGGTGAACCAAACATCTACCATGATGTTACAGCTGTTGAAGATAAAAAAATTGCTGCGATTAAAGCGCACCGCTCCCAAACAGAATCAATGGTGGCCGCCTGGGCAGAACAACTCCAAAACCAGGATCCCCAGCTGCTTGGCTGGATTCGGCAAGAACGGTTCTGGCTCTATCAGTGGCCGCAAGAAAAGCAGAGGAGCACTGATTAAGGGAACGTCGACTAAGTTCTGACAGGGTTGAAATTTAAGACCATTTCAACCTCAGTCCTGTACCAAACGTCGGGGCTTTATTTTCCTGCGAAAAAAAAGACGCTGGGCGCTGGAACTAGACAAGTGTATGTTGAAAAGTAACACTTTTTTTGACACAAAACAGCCCGCAGGTATGCACTGCGGGCCATTTTTTTCAATAGTTGAGAGCTGGCATTTTTAACTTGTTGACCGGCGCTCCTCCTTCTTATAACAAAAAAAATTCCGCCAGACAAGCCAGCGGACAAGTAGGGGATATTTATGGAAAATTCATCGTGGTACTATTATGGCCTCCATTTATAATTTTAATACATCTCTTTTTATTTTTTTATCAAAATTCAATTCAGGTACACCTTTTTGTTTCATAATGCGGACAAGGTCTTTAATCAGCACCGTGCAACTGGCCTGTCTGGCAATCACATTGAGCCTTCTTACTTTGATAATAAATCCATACGGTACAGTTTATCATCACCTTCACGAGGAGTTCCTCTGCCATCTGTGTTATTGCTGATAAAATACAAGTAATTACCGTCGATGAGAACATCCCTGATTCTTCCTAAACCTTCCACAACGTTATTAATTTTCTTGGTTTTCAGATGGAAAGCCTTGACTGCTTGTCCCCTTAGGGCTGCTGCATAAATGGTATCTTCGTGATAGTCAATGCCGGAAGGAGCCCAGGTATCGTCACCTGACTGAAAAAGTGGGCTTTCCAGTCCGGGTTTTGTTTCATCTCCTGTTATAAGCGGCCAGCCATAATTCTTTCCAGGTTTGATGGCGTTGATTTCATCATGGGCTGAGGGACCATGCTCACTGCTATAGAGCTGGCCGTCTTCATCCCAGGCAAGGCCTTGAGGATTTCGGTGTCCGAGACTGTAAACATAGGAATTGGGGAAAGGATTGTCACTTGGTATACTGCCATCCAGGTTCATTCTCAGGATTTTCCCGCCGAGTGACTGCATTTCCTGGGCAATTTCGTCCTGATGGGCATCTCCTGTGATAACAAACAGTTTGCCATCCGGCCCAATTTTCATCCTTCCGCCATGATGATAGGTTCCGCTCGGTATTCCATCAAGCAATACCCTTTTTTCCTGCCATCTGTCATTTTCAAATAATAACGAAACCACGCGGTTTTTCGGATTTCCATTTTGCTCATATGTATAATAAACAAAGGCTAGATGCGATGTTTCAAAATTTGGAGCCAGGACAAATCCCAGTAATCCCGCTTCAGGATTTTGAGACAGCCTTTTTCCAAGCTCAACATTTTGACGCTTCATTTCGCCATTCTTCCAGTGAACGATCGAACCAGTTCTTTCTGAAATATAGAATTCTTCTCCGGTTTTTTGAATCGTCCAAGGAACATCGAGGTCAGTCAGAATTACTTCCGCTTTTTCCTGCCTTACACTATTGCCTGACGCATCTATGGCTTCTTCCTTTTGGTCCACACTTCTTTCAGGCTCAGGTGAACAGCCTCCCAGCCAAAATACGGTTAAAAACAACAGAAACAGCGGTATTCCTTTCATCACTCGCTCTCCTTTCATCATTCCTAAATGAAGGTCAATCCTTAAGCACTTTCCAGATGGCGTTTGCCACACCGTTTTCATCGTTCGTATCCGTAACATGATCACATTGCTTTTGGATGTCGGCCGGAGCATTTCCCATTGCAACGGCCCGGCCAACTCGTTCAAACATGGAAACATCATTATAGTTATCTCCGATTGCCATTGCAGCACTCAACGAAATTTCTTTGTTCTCCAGGTATTTTGCAAGGGCCACACCTTTTTGGGCTTCCATGCTGTTGATTTCTAAGTTTTCTAGTCCTGAGGAAGTAACGGCAAGATCAACTGTTTCTTTTAAAACGGATGCAGCTTGCCCTAATTTATTCAAATCAGGCGAGAAAACTAACAGCTTATAAAACTCTAGACCTGGTTCGTTGAACAGCGTCTCATAGCTATCAATGGTCTTAAGGTGTCCCATCTCTATCCGCTCCCGTGCGCGTTCACTCACTTTCAGCGGATCAAGGTCAGGATTCGCTGTCACAAAGATATCGACAAGCGTAGCAACGGCGCGGTCAAAATCCTTTGAAAAAGTGCCTTTACTCGTATAAATTTCATAGTATAGGTCATTTTCAGCCAGAATCCGGTCAGCTGCGATTACGTTTTCTACATCCATTGGATTTGAAGCGGCTATATTTCCTTCCTCCGTGAGGACTACAGCTCCGTTAATGCCAATAATCGGACAAGTAATACCTGCTTCATCGAGAGCAAAGCGCGCTTCACTATAGGACCTTCCTGTAGCAATCACAACTTCAACCCCTTTGTTTTGTGCAGCAATAATCGCTTCCCTGTTTTCTTTGCTAACCTTTTGATTTTTATTTAATAATGTACCGTCCATATCAATCGCAATAGCTTTTATCAAAAACCTGCACCTCTTCTTGTTGTTTTTCCCATTGTAACAAATTATGTCTCTTTTGTTGGCTGGGAGGCTCTCACTCGGCACACGCTTAGATATATTTGCTGCCTTCTCTGACACTCAGTTTAGCCAAAGAATGGGATTCAATAAATGCCCTGACAGACTCCGGGTTTGTTTTTGAATATTCCCTAAGTGCCCAGCCAATTGATTTTTGGATGAAAAACTCCCCGCTGTCTGCGTTCCGGAGAATATACCGGTACAGCCTCTCTTCATCAGTCTTTTCCTTATACTTAAGCTGAAAAAGGATAGCAGTTCGGCGCAGCCACATATTTTCATGCTTAGACCAATGTTCGATATACTCATCCATTAATTCAGGATATTTAGCGGCGATGGAGCCAACTAAATTGGATGCGATCGCATCCACGCTATCCCACCAAGACTTCTGCTCTATTAGCTCCTTCAATAGACTGATATATCCCTTTTCAAGTTTTTTGGCGTATTTCATCATGTAGTCCATAGCGGCATATTGCAGCTCTCTCTCCGGATAAGACCAGAGCTCCCTCACAAAGGCCTCGGAAAAAGGTTTTTTCAATATCCCAGTATCCCGAAAAAACTGGGTCATAAGGATTCGCCTATCCGGTGACTTTATCCCAAGAAACGGAAAGTGATTCTTCATATAGGCAGACATTGGGCCAGCGTTTTCTCTATTCCGATTGGCCTCAAAGAGAAAAAATAACTGTTCAGATTCTTTCAAGGAATATCCTCCTATATCATGGCAGCTTGTTGCCTCTTGCAGACACATAGAGGCGGTACCATTCTTCACGGGTCATGATTTCGGATTGTCGCACGGCGTCCCCGCAGTTCTTAATCCGCTCTGGATCTGTAGTGCCAATAACTGGCTGAATTTTTGCCGGGTGGCGCATGAGCCAGCCAAGGACAATCGCTTCTTCTGTTGTTTCTTTATCAGCAGCCATTTGCTTCACCAAAGCTCTAGTTTCTGATTCAGCCTCTGAAAGCTGGCTGGAGTCATGGCCGGTAAATACCCCCTTGGCTAAAGGAGACCAGGCCTGGATTTGAATATCATTCATCATGCTGAATTCCATTAACCCATCAGCGAAATAAGAAGCTTTGCCTGCTGCTTGATTGACAGACACACCTTGGTCAACCCAGTCCAATTTGTTTAAGCTCATTTCCAGCTGATTTATGATCATTGGTTGTTCTGAGTAGGCTTGTATAAGTTCAACCTGCCCTTTATTCATGTTGGAAACGCCAAAATGGCGTACCTTTCCTGAAGATTTCAGCTGAAGGAACGCATCGGCCACCTCTTCCGGTTCCATTAACGGATCAGGACGGTGCAGAAGCAGGATATCCAGGTATTCAATGGACAGCCTTTGCAGTATTCCATCTACAGAATTAAGAATATGCCCTTTTGAAAAATCGTATCGTCCCGGAGCAGCCTCATCCGCGAAACGAATTCCGCACTTGCTTTGAATAATAATTTTCTCCCTTAGCCCTGGACGGGATTGCAGAACTTGGCCAAATACTTCTTCGGCCTTTCCCCTTTTATAAATATCTGCATGGTCAAACATCGTCATTCCCGATTCAAGCGCTGCATCGATGGCCCGTTCAGCTTTTAAAACTTCTTCACTTGATGCTGAGCTATTATCCCAGGTACCGCCCAAACCCATACATCCCAGGATGATCCGGCTGGCAGAAACATTACGCTTTTCTAGAGGTATTTTCTTCATAATATAAAGCTCCTTTATCAATCTTTCATTTCATTGGGGTTTTTTCTATTCATTGCGAAGCAGGGAAAAATGGATACTGTTATACCATTTCCCATTATCACTATTTTACTGTTCTTGTTTTTGAAATGAAAAATAAAAGCGTTTCCAGATAGAGTAAAATTTCTGTAAAGAAAAATGTAAAGAAGGCTGGATTCTGTCCAGCCTTCTTTATTTTGCTAAAATTCACTTTTGAGGGTCAGGCAATCGACGTATTACCTATCCTTTATACAGATGAAGTTACACTTGCGAGCTTTTCAATCTTCTCCCTGATTTCTTCCGTGATTTCCCCAACCTTACTGAAATCCATTGCCGCCTTATATATTTCCTCAAGCTCATCATGCAGGGCTTTGGCAGCGGCCAAAAATGCCGTTGCTTCTTTCATCTTTGCTCGATACCTCGAGGAAATGATTTTGATTTCTTCTGCAAATTTTTCATCCGTCCCTGGTGTTACTGCCGCGCTGTAGACATCAATGATTTCATCGCCTTCCCGGCTTGGGAAATATTCATGTGGAGCCGTACTGTCAAAAATGGCAATGCCAAGCTCTCTGACAATGACCATATCAAGGCTGTGCGGATCGAAACCACAATGGTATATCTCCGTATCAAACCCTCTGCTCTCCGCTTGTGCCGCTACTTTCTTCAGAATCGTCGATTTCCCTGTGCCTGCACGGCCTTTAACAAAGTAGCGCTTACTGAGTCCTTCCGTTAAATTAGGCACAAAATCACATGCCCCCTGAGGAGTAGCAGCCCCTAAAAAGCGGTGGCGGACATCAGCCTTTTTATTGAGGGCAATTTCACCGAAAAGCTCCTTTAAAATCTTCTCTCCAAGCCGGTCTGCTTTTACAAAATCCATATTTTCGATATAAATTTTTTCCCAATCATCATGAATCCTCAATGCCTCTGCAAATGCTGCATAAGCTGACGCAAATTCACTGCTTATCTTTAAGGTATACTGGCATATTTCATCCTTTTTTAAAGCAAGCTGGTCAGCATTCCAGGCGGCACCCAGATTTACATACTCTTCGATCGCTCCAGGGGCATTTGGTTCGATTACATGAGGGGCCGTACCATCGACTATTCCTAATTTTAGTTTTGGAATGATAACACCATCGATTGAATGGTTATCAGATGAGCAGTGCATAAATTCGATGTCAAAGCCTTTATCCCGCCATTCCAGTCCAATAGTCCTCATTAATGTGGATTTCCCGGTCCCGGGACCACCCTTTAAGATAAATATTTTTTCCAGTCCCTGCAGATTTGATTCATATAAACTATAAAAGCCGCGGGATGTATTGCCACCTGCATAATAGTGTTTGATTTTTCCAGCCACCCTCCACCACACTCCCTATCTGTTGTTAAGTCTACCTAACACAGAATATGCGGCAGGGTTTGTATAGGTGAATGCCTAATTTTAGAAAAAAGCGCAGGCGCTATGTTTAGAGGAAGAACGGCTAATATCGCCATGGCCGCACACATGTGCGATTTAATTCTTACGATGTGAGGCTGCCGAAGTGTTCTTTTTCTATCCTGGCACCAGGGCTTTAAATGCCTTTCGAAAAAAAGTTGCTTTAGTTTTCCTACGTGAAAAAGTTGCTGAACGCTAGAGCTAGGCATGGCTCCGTTAATTGAGTCATAACAACACTTACCTTTTATACAATAAAAATAAGCATCCGGGAACAGGTGCTTATTTTTTGTTCATATGTAAACTGAATGACGAGATCTTTCTGCTGAAATGGCTGATCGCGCTTCCTACTGCTTTACCAGTTCTGTAAGCATAGCATTAGTGACTTCTTGCAAATCACCCACGTCCAGTTCAATCTGGACACCGATCCTGCCGCCGCTGACAATAATCGTATGTAATTCTCTCGCCTGCTGATCGATGAAGGTAGGAAAAAGCTTTTTCATTCCAACTGGTGAACACCCGCCCCGAATATAGCCGGTGAACTTTTGAATATCCTTTACAGGCAGCATATCAAGCTTTTTTTCCCCAGCTGCTTTGGCCGCTTTTTTCAAGTCGAGCTCCTGTTCAACTGGAATAACAAAAACATAAAGAGACTGCAGATGCTGCGTAACCAGTGTCTTATAAACCATTTTCGGATCCTTGCCAACCTTGGCTGCAACCGAGACACCGTCAATCTTGCCATCTTTATTTTCATATTCCATCATCTGATAAGCAATCTTTTCCGAATCAAGTAATCGGATTGCGTTGGTTTTCCCCGACATTAAATAGTCCCCCATGCTTCCCCGTGCTAATTACCATTAACTAGTTGATCTTACTAAGTCCTGTGAGACTTCCTTTTGGATAATATAAGAAATCGCATCCGTATAATTATATGATATTTCCTCAAGGTAACGCTCCATCTTTAACTTCATCGCTGTCCGCTCGTCATCATTAAAAACTAAAGAATTCACTTCTTCAATTAATTGATTGGAAGAACTGGCCCTTACTATTCCCTGCTCCTGCAAGAATTTTAAATTGACCTCTTCTTGTCCTGGCAGAGAATTATGAATGATGATCGGTACTTTCTTTTGAAGGGCCTCACTAATTGTTACGCCGCCAGGTTTTGTGAGAATTGCATCCACTTCTCCGTAAAGATCATTTAATTCAGCCGATGAATCAATATACCCTCTAGGCTGGATATGAGGCAAATTCAAACTGCTTAACCTGTCATATAACTCTCTATTCTTTCCGCATAAAACGGTGAAGGTTATCTCCGGATTGCTCTCAAGCATCTTAACAAGCTCACTTGATTTAAAAAGGCCGTTATTCCCGCCGGCCACCAATACATGCTTTGTCCGCTTATCTTTCTTGGAGATGGTTTGATTAAAAGAATCACTGATTGGAATACCAGTAACAAACACATTTTCTTCCTTTATGCCGTGCTTAGTTATCAGGGTTTCTTTAGCCTTATTATGCGGTACTAGATGATATTGGATTGGGTGTTTTGCCCAAATATCGTTAATAAAGAAATCGGTATAAACGTTTACCGCCGGAACATCTGATATAATCCCTTTTTCTTTTAGCTTTCCAATCATTTTTGAAGGAAAAGAATGGGAACAAACTATTAACGTTGGTTCTTCTTTACTGATTAGCTGCTTCATCTTTTGCTCAAAATAAAGCGATATAAATGGGAATTGCATCTGCAGCTTGCTGCTGTCTTCACTGTACATAATGTTTTTATATAAAGACCTGTAAACGGAAGGCGATTTGTTAATGCAAGTAAGATATAGAGCGGAAACAAACTTCTCTAAATTCCAATTGCAATAGCCCAAGAAATCCACAATCTTAATTTCAGCATTGACATACTCCTTGCTGATGCTTTCCTGTATTGCTTCAGCCACTTTTAGATGTCCGTTCGGAAATTGGAATAAAGAACATACAAGAACCTTCATCAATGAACACCTTCTGATTTTTTTTCTTTTTTTCCACGGAAGTATTTGATAAGGCTGTACAGACAAAACAGGATTAATAATCCAACCCCTACATAAGGAACATAATTTGGATTGATATCAAACAAGCTCCCTGCATAATAGCCTCCGAGTATAAATGGCAACGTCCAAAAAATAGATCCTAAAAAAGAGTAAAGAATGAACATACCAAACGATACTCTGCTTATGCCGGCAAAATAAGGGCTGATCTGTCTTAATCCTGGAAGATAAAATCCAAGTATGACCGTTTTTTTCACGTTCCCTGTGTATTTCTCCTTCGTCCGCAGCCATCGTTCTTCCGTAATACCAACATACTTTCCATATTTAGTGATAAAGGGATAGCCAACATACCTACCGCATGCATACGCAGCTGCCATCCCGACAAATGCTCCGGCCCAGGCACACAAAGCAGCGGTAGTAAGGGACAATTTATCGTTAATTGCCAGTATTCCAATCAGGAATAACAGCGATTCTTCCGGAGCGGGGATCCCCACGATTCCCAGAAATAAAAAGAGAAATATGATAGCATATCCATACACATCGATATAGCCTAACAAGACGTCCATATTCATAACGCGACTATTTCTTCACTTTCTTTGAATTGATCTCTCAGCGAAATAAAATGAATGCCTTTTTGCTTGCTCTCTTTAAGATAAGTTTCCAGGCTTTCAATCATATATCTCGGTGCTTCCTCTTGGGCCCCTAACGTCTTGCCGCAGTCATGAAGCAACAGGATAGAGCCTTCTGCTGTTACTGCTGTTAGCTTTTGAAGAAGTGTACTCTTACATACATCTATTCTCCAATCACTGAATATATCCGACCACATAATCAGCCGGTATTTTTTTGCCATAAATAAAGTTGCTAAATTAAAATGCCCCCAAGGCGGCCGGTAAAAATCCGGATATTCTTGAATGCAGCTGTATATCGCCTTCTCTGTCCGTATTAACTGATTTCGCAACCCTAAAGGTGACAGTAACCAGCTGGATACATGACGGTAATGATGGATACCGATTGTATGGCCTTCCCTATGCATCCGTTTTACAATTTCCGGATACTGATCAACCCTGCTACCTAAAACAAAAAATGTAGCCTTTACTTGATACTTTTTTAAAACATCAAGAAGCTGCTCTGTATATACAGGGTTGGGACCATCATCAAAGGTCAGGACAA
Organism: Peribacillus saganii; assembly: GCF_003429095.1. GTDB lineage: Bacteria > Bacillota > Bacilli > Bacillales > DSM-1321 > Peribacillus > Peribacillus saganii. Next base: position 26,524 of record NZ_QVTE01000029.1, on the reverse strand, counting down.
CCGCTTGTTTTTGGTTAAAGTTTTTAACTATATTTAAACCGCTCCTGCGGATTAAAACCGTAGGTATAACGGAATAACAAAGAAATAGTAAAATGAATATAAGAATTGCTAACATCCAATCCATCTTGTCATTCCTTTCCCCTGTTTTTTAAACAAGCAAACAAGCTTTTTGTGATTTCCCACAATAAACCCAGTATACATTATAACATCCATCCATAGTGGTCTGAACAGTCATATAAAGGCAAACAACACAAATGATGCCGAAAAAAAGAAAGGCTGACCCAAATTAAGATATTGAGTCAGCTTCATATATGGTTATTTATCAAATTTTAATTTAGACAGAGCATCCGCAAATGCTGTATTGATCGGCTCATCCTTGTTCTGCTGTTTCAGGTATTGCGAAACATCCCGTTTAGAAGCCTGATGGTTCTTGCCTTTTTGCTTTCTGTTAGTAAAGGAGGAAAGTTTTTCACGGTGGCCGCATTTACATACAAAAATCTGGCCTTCTCCTTCGCCGCGAAGCTCCAGTTTTTTATGGCAGTTTGGGCATCTGGCATTTGTAGATCGGGAAATGTTTTTTCGATGGCCGCATTCTCTATCCTGGCATACATGCATTTTTCCGCGCTTTCCGTTCACTTCCAGCATAAGCTTGCCGCATTCCGGACATTTAGTGCCTGTCACGTTATCATGCTTAAACTTCTTGCCGCTGTTCTTAATTTCCGTTACAACATCCTTTGCATAATTCCTCATGTCAAGGATGAAGGCATTTTTTTGCAGCTTCCCTTTAGAAATAGCCGTAAGTTTTTGCTCCCACTCAGCAGTTAAAGCCGGTGATTGCAGTTCTTCCGGAACTAGTTCAAGCAGCTGTTTGCCCTTGGAAGTGATAAAGATTCCTTTGCCCTTCTTTTCAATCAAGAAGGAATTAAACAGCTTTTCTATAATATCGGCCCGGGTTGCAACGGTCCCGATTCCGCCTGTTTCCCCAAGCGTTTTCACTAAATCTTTGTTTTCCAGGTTCATAAAACGTGAGGGATTTTCCATCGCAGATAACAGCGTGCCCTCATTAAATGGCTCAGGCGGTTTTGTTTCTCCGTTTGTTACATTAACAGCAGAGATAGGAATGCTATCCCCTTTTTTAACACTCGGTAATAGCTGTTCTGACAGGCCATCCCTTGATTCTTCTTCATCATAATGGTTATCATATATTTCTTTCCAGCCTGAATGGATGACGACCTTACCCTTTGCCACAAAGTGCTCATCTGCAATTTTAGCCTTGATCGTTGTCTGCTCATATTCAAACGGCGGGTATAAAACTGCTAAAAAGCGCTTCACAACTAAGTCGTATATCTTCCACTCTTTATCGCTGAATTTACTGATAAACGGTGATTGCTCAGTTGGAATGATGGCATGATGGTCAGAAACCTTTTTATCATCCACAAACGACTTATTTGTTTTAATCGGTGCTCTTAAAATTTTTGCTGCATAAGGGCTATAAGGCTTTACACTGATTGCCTGCAGCCGTTCCTTCAGGGTATCCACTAGATCGGACGAAAGGTAGCGTGAGTCGGTTCTAGGATATGTTAACACTTTGTGGCTTTCATACAGCCTTTGCATAATCGAAAGTGTTTCCTTTGCGGAATAGCCAAACAGCTTATTGGCATCCCGCTGCAGCTCCGTTAAATCGTAAAGGCCGGGTGCATAGCTTTTCTTTCGTGTCCGGTCAACTTCGACCACTTCCGCCGATTTTCTTTTAACAGAATCCGCAATTCGTTCTGCCCCTGACTTATCAAATGTCCGAATGTCATTGGTTTTGCTGTCCCGCCATGTCAATTTTAGTTTAGTATCGGAAAGAGCAGTTACTCCAAAATAGTCCATTGGTTTAAAGCTTTTTATTTCTTCTTCCCTTTTTGCAATCATCGCCAGTGCAGGAGTCTGCACACGGCCTGCGGAAAGCTGGGCATTATATTTGCTGGTGAGTGCCCTGGTTGCATTCATTCCAACAATCCAGTCCGCTTCCGCACGTGCTACCGCAGAAGCATATAAATTTTCATATTCCCTGCCGTCACGAAGCTTGCTGAATCCTTCTTTGATCGCCTTATCCGTCACCGAGGAAATCCACAGGCGCTTAACCGGTTTCTTTACATTCGCTTTTTCAAGAATCCAGCGCGCCACAAGCTCTCCTTCACGGCCCGCATCTGTTGCGATGACGATCGAACCGACATCCTTACGGCTAAGCTGGGCTTTCACAGCCTGGAACTGCTTACCCGTTTGCTTGATGACGACCAGCTTTAATTCACGCGGAAGCATTGGCAGATCCTCAAGTTTCCACGACTTGTACTTATCATCATAAGCTTCCGGATCTGCCAGTGTCACAAGATGGCCCAGCGCCCACGTTACTATATATTTATCTCCCTCAAAGTAGCCATTTCCTTTTTTATTGCAGTTCAATACTTTTGCTATATCACGGCCAACAGAAGGCTTCTCTGCCAGCACTAGTATTTTAGACATCTTAACATCCTTTCTTCCACCATAACTATCTCCGTATTATCTCATAAAACCACGAGAAAATCATGGTTTCCTTCCTAACTGAAGAGGTGTGGCATCAACGCTTATACCGCATTCCGGTAACGGTTCTGAACTCGGCAGGATTTTCTTTGAATTACTTTTTCGCTTATCCAACACAGTTAGCACTTTTTCGTCGTCTATTCCCGCTTAATATCCCCCTCTGTTCGAATACAGGCCGTTACGTATAATTCTTATTTCTCTCCGCCTAAACGGGAGGTTTTTTCGTTGGATCCGGCATTATCCGCTTCGTTATCTATCAATGAATCTTCCGTTTTCATAATTTCCCATTAAAATGAAGGATAGTATTCTCTCTGAAATTTTAGTATGATGAAGGGTAGTTGTTATTGTAAAAAATCACAAGTTTAATTTTTAACAAATAAAGATGTCTAGCTCCAGCGCCCAGCAATTTTTTTCCGTAGGAAAATAAAGTCCGCCGCACACGATGTGCTTGTGCCGGTGTCGACGTTGGCACAGGACGGAGGTTGAAATGGCCCTAGATTTCAACCCTGCCAGACCTTAGTCGATGTTCCTTGTGGCAGGGGCGCTTGCGCTTTTCTAATATAAAGTGGAGGTTCAGATAAATAATGAGCTTGCTTTCTATAGATAAATTAAGCCATAGTTTTGGTGACAGAACTTTGTTTAAAGATGTTTCTTTTCGCCTTATGGCTGGGGAACATGTGGGATTGGTTGGCGCTAACGGGGTTGGCAAGTCAACGTTGATGAATATCATTACCGGGGAAATCATTTACGATACCGGCCGGGTTGAATGGACTCCAGGTACGCATTACGGATACCTTGACCAGCATACTGTGCTTACGCGCGGAAAAACGATGCGCGACGTATTGCGCGATGCCTTCCTGCCGCTATTTGAGCAGGAAAAAGCATTGAATGAAGTAACAGAAAAAATGGGTACAGCCACTCCTGAGGAATTGGAAGAGCTCCTTGAGCAAATGGGAGAAATCCAGGACAAATTGGAAGCAGGCGGTTTTTATAACCTTGATATTAAAATAGAAGAAGCGGCGCGGGGATTAGGCCTTGACGCCATCGGCCTTGACCGTGATGTCTCTGCACTTAGTGGCGGACAAAGGACAAAGGTCCTGCTTGCAAAGCTTTTGCTCGAACAGCCTGAAGTACTTCTTCTGGACGAGCCTACCAACTACCTCGATGTAGAGCATATCCGCTGGCTTGGAAATTATTTAAAGGAATATCCGCATGCCTTTTTGCTGATTTCCCATGATACAGAATTCATGAATGGGGTTGTTGATGTTATTTTCCACCTTGAATTCTCCAAGCTGACACGCTATACGGCGACTTACGAGAAGTTCCTGGAGCTTGCAGAGATCAACAAGAACCAGCATATTAATGCCTATGAAAAACAGCAGGAATTTATTAAAAAGCAAGAAGATTTCATTTCAAAAAACAAAGCGCGTTATTCTACAACTGGCCGTGCGAAAAGCCGCCAAAAGCAGCTCGACCGAATGGAGAGAATTGATCGGCCTGAAACTGCAATGAAACCAACCTTCGACTTCAAAGAATCCCGCGGCAGCAGCCGCTACGTCTTTGAAGGAACAGATTTTGAAATTGGTTATGATCGTGCATTGCTGCCAAAGATGTCAATGACAATCGAACGCGGTGACAAAATTGCGGTGGTTGGCTGTAACGGTGTTGGTAAGTCCACGCTTTTAAAGACCATTCTAGGAAAAATTGATCCAATCAGCGGCACGTTAAACCGCGGAGACTTCCTGTTCCCTTCCTATTTTGAACAGGAAGTAAAAGCAGGCAACACAACGCCTATCGACGAAGTGTGGAATGCCTTTCCGCACCTTGATCAGCCGCAAGTCCGCGGTATTTTAGCCCGAGTCGGTTTAAAGAATGACCATATTTCCCGCCCTATGAATCAGCTAAGCGGTGGAGAGCAGTCGAAGGTCCGGCTTTGTAAGCTCATGCTGACAGAAAGCAACTGGCTGCTGTTCGATGAGCCGACAAACCACTTGGATGTAGTGGCAAAAGAAGAGCTAAAGCGTGCGATGAAAGCTTATAAAGGCACAATCGTTCTCGTCTGCCACGAGCCTGACTTTTATGAGGATTGGGTTACAAAAGTATGGAATGTTGAAGAATGGGCGAATCAGAACCAGTAATCGAAGCAAAAAGAACCTTGCCGTTGTCGCAAGGTTCTTTTTGTCAGGTTATGTTTCCAATTTCGGACTTTATTAATTTATCTGGTCAAATTTTAATTTATTTGGCTAATTTCCAATTTATTGTACCAATTTCCAGTTTATTTGGCCAACTGCAAAAATCCACAAAGGAATGGCTCCCTTTGTGGATTTTTTCTACCTTACTCTCCGACTATCTTAGCATCCTTCAGCATATCTTCCGTTAAGGTTATGCCTTCTTGTTCAGCCGCTTTTTTATTTATGACCAGTTCCAGCTTTTCTGGAAAGCCAACGGGAATTTCACTCGGTTTCTTTCCTTTAAGGATATCAACTGCCATCTTTCCAGTTGAATATCCAAGGTCATGGTATTCGATTCCGTATGAAGCAAATGTGCCACGCTTTACAGAGTCTCCTTCTCCGACGAACGTTGGAATCTTATGCTCGTTGGCTACCTTGATGACAGATTCTAGTGCAGCCACCACCGTATTGTCCTTTGGTATGTATAACACATCGACCCGCCCTAATAATGACTCAGCTGCCTGCTTTACATCTGCACTTGTTGAGACAGTTGCTTCAACAGATTCCAAACCGATTTCTTTTAATACTTTCTTTGCATTTTCAACGTTTACAACAGCGTTGGATTCCCCTGAGTTATATATAATCCCAACTTTCTTTGCTTCTGGAATAAATTCTTTAATAGATGTGATTGTATTTTTAATGGCGTCCGGATGAGTATCCGATGTTCCAGTCACATTGCCGCCCGGCTTTTCTAAATCGCTTACAAGCTTAGCTCCTATTGGATCCGTAATCGCTGTAAACAAAATAGGAATATCCTTTGTTGATTGAAGAGCCGCCTGGGCGCTCGATGTAGCGATAGCCAGAATCACATCATTTTCATCAGCGACAAGGTTCTGCGCAATCGTCATATTATTATTCATCTCGCCCTGTGCATTCTGATAGTCAATTTTTAAATTCTTTCCATCTTCGTAGCCGGCATCTTTCAATGCATCAATAAATCCTTCTCTTGCTGCATCCAAAGAAGGATGCTCAACAGGCTGTATTATGCCTATTTTCACAGTTTTTTCTTCTTTCTCTTTACCGGTTGCCTTTTTCTCAGATGATCCGCATGCCGAAAGCATTAGTAACGCTCCACACAATATTACAAATAAAATCTTTTTCACTTAGAGTTCCCCCTCAACCATTTCTGTTTATTACTTCAACGCATAAAAGCACTAAATAATAATATTATTATAGCTGTAAGCAGATGTAATTTCTACTATTTTTTAGATATTTTTTAATTTTTAGATAATATAATTAGTAAGTAGATAACAAATCTTTTTTATTATCTATTTAAAAATGGCTTTGTTAAACTTGCCTGTTGATTTCCGCTCCAATCAAAAGTGTCAAAATCAACTATGTGCTTTAACATACCCTTACTTAAAAAAAAATGACCCTGGATCCGGTTAATAAAATCCAGGGTTATTACTTATTTATAGGCAACCACCGTATACGTTTTCGGCAGCCCGATATCATGGCCCTTATGGTTTGGCTCTTCTTCCAATACAGAGATTGTCAGTCCGCTTCTTGCCATCGACGTTAATACTTCTCCTAATGTCCACTTTCGATGCAGAGACATCGCCAGAGTTTCCTGTTCCTCGTTTGATAGGTGCTTAGAAAAAGCAATCGTACTTTTTTCAATGCCGGGATTAAAATAATTCCCGGTAACTTTATGTTTCTTTCCAGTAGACGTAATAAGCTTAGTCGATACCGGGTGAAATTCATGGAGAATAAACATTCCACCCTGCTTTAGCAATCGCCCTACCATTTCCCATAACGGATGGAGGTCAATATAGTAATGCAAGACCCCTAATTCCATAAAGGCAATATCAAATTGACCATCTGCAGTCTCGGCAGGGATTGAAAGTGTATCAGAAATCACGTACTCGATTGAAACTCCGGCCTCTTTCGATGTTTCCTGCGCGTAAGCGGCATTCTCAGCAGAAAAGTCTACCACCGTTACGATACCCCCAAGGAGTCCGAGAGCAACAGCCTTAATGCCATTTGAGCCCATAAGATGAACAATATTCTTGCCCTTGACGTCACCCATGTATTTATAAAAAGGATGAAGGCGCCATTCAGGATTTTGCTCAATCTTCCGCGCTGTCTCTGCCGGTTCACCATAACGATTCACCAGTGCCGTATAATTATTTTGATTCCATGCTTTTTCATTGTGCGCTGAAAAAGACCGCTGCTGCTGCAGTAAGTAGGTCTGTATCGCTTGCTCATATCGCTTTAATTCTGAATCATACATATAGCTGTACAAAGAACGGCACCAAACCTCGACGCCATCCAACCTAGCAGCGATCCGATATGGATCGGTTTTCACTGTTGTGTTGTAGTAGCAACTGACCCGGATCTGCCACCCATTCTTCATAAATGAGAACACCGCTTTTGCAGGCGTTTTATCTATTTCAGATAGTCCATTTTCCTTAAACATCTCATATGCCTTCTCAAGAACATCCCATTGAATGACAATATCAATGCTTTCCGGACCGGGAATTCCAACCCCCTGAATCCATAATGAAGCTGCACCGGTATATTGGTAGGTGATATTGCTGCTCTCAAAATCTGCTGCCAAGCCGCTAATTGTTTTAAAGAATATGTCCATTTGTTAGTCTCCTAAATTTCATTTAACGCTGCGCCGCGCACATTCATATTATCACCCCATTATAAAATCAAGCTGCAACAGCAATCAAGCAGCTCTAAAAAAAGCTGCTCGATAAGAAAAATCCAAATAAACATTATGTAAGAGAAGACCTGGATGCCTTCTTCGGTTTCTTTAAGCTAAAGAAAGCAGAAAGATGGTGTTATTCTAATTTAGGAATTGCTTTGCTGGCAAATATTTTGGAGGATGTTACAGGTAAGTCATTTGAAGAATCATTAGAAGATAGGATTTGCAAGCCACTCGGTTTAACTGACACAGTCATGAGCTTATCAGATGAACAAACGGAACGAAGGATGGTCGCCTACACGAAGAAAAAGGAGCCTATTCCGTTATTGAGCGTTCTGCAGACTACCCATCAAAAACAGGCAAATGGCTCTAAGAAGAATTTTGAGATGGGAACCTGGACAGACGGAACAACTGTCGGTTTTCACTCTTATGCAGGGTTTATAAAAAAATTGAGTCTTGGTGTAACAGTATTATCATAGTATCATTTAAGATTTCATGAATTCCTTCAAGTTTTGGCCGGAAAAGGACCAATTGTAACAGATAGAATCACAACAAAAGTTTTTAATGATGCATCAGGAAAGTGAATTGTAACCGGTTAGCGGTTAAATTGTGCTGCACCTCTCTCTATAATAATGTCATACAGCACGAATTACTTTCAAACAACCTGAAGCATGATAGCAGTCTGCAGCAGGATAGCTTTTACTCCACCAACGAGTGCTTAAAGGCATATATAACAGCCTGGGTCCGATCCTGTACTTCAAGCTTGCTCAAAATATTGCTCACATGGACCTTGGCTGTTTTTAGCGCAATGAATAATTCATCAGCAATCTCCTGATTGGTCTTCCCTTCCGTCATAAGCAGCAGGATTTCCATTTCTCTGCTTGTTAGCAGCTCATGTGGATGCTGTTCATTGCCCCGGCGCATTCTTTGCATCATTTTGCCCGTAACCTCTGGTTCAAGCACGGATTGCCCTTTAAATGTGTTCCTGACAGCATTGGCAATATCACTGGCCTTTGACGTTTTCAGCATATAGCTTGTTGCACCTGCTTCCAATGCAGGATATACCTTTTCATCATCCAGAAAGCTCGTAACAATGATGATTTTAGCATCCGGCCAGCTGGCAATAATTTGCCTGGTGGCTTCTATACCATCCATTTCTTTCATAACCAAATCCATAAGAATGATATCCGGCCTCAGCTCCAAAGCCAGATCAACTGCTTTTTTGCCATCATCCGCCTCGCCCACCACCTCTATATCCGGCTGTGCTGATAAATAGGACGTGACACCGATTCGAACCATCTCATGATCATCAACAAATAATACCTTAATCATTTTCTCCCATTCCCCCTGCCATCAAAGGTACCTTAACTTCAAGACGTGTACCTTTATTTTTAACACTGACAATCTTCATCGTTCCGCCTATTTCTATTGCCCGTTCATGCATATTCTGTAATCCGTATGAACCCGCTTTTGATTCTTCTATATCAAATCCCTGCCCATCATCAGCTATCCGTAAAATAATCAGGTCATCCCGGCTTATTAGCAGCACCTCAAGCGTGCTGGCCTTTGCATGCCTTAGTGTATTGGAAACCGATTCTTGAAGGATTCGGAATAGATGGTCTTCGATTCCTTTATCCAGCGGGACAGGCTCTACCTTCCAGGATATATCCATCGGAACCTTTTGCGATAATTCTGCAAGCAGCTCCTGAATTCCTTCCTGCAGTGATTTTCCCCTTAATGGGATCGGCCTTAAGTGCAGCAGCAAAGCCCGCATTTCCAGCTGGGATTGGTGAATCATATCTTCAACCATCCTTAGCTGCTTCGCCTTGATGGTATCAGCCTCAGGGCTGGCCTCATTAATGGCTGACAATAACATCGAGGCTGCGAACAGCTGCTGGCTCACGGAATCGTGAAGCTCCCTTGCAAGGCGGTTACGTTCTCGAGAGACAATTTCCTGCATTCTTCGTTCCAATTCCTCTGCATTTTCGTTTGCAAGCTTTTGAGTCGCTTTAATCTGCTCGGTTACATGCCGCTGTACCTGTTCCAGCCTTTTTTCAATCATTGAAAAATCCTGAATCGTATTTTCTCTTTTATACAATGGAGCCTTCCCTTTTTCAAGCTGATAAAGTGCATCGCCAATCTGCTGGATTTGCTTTCGCCAAAACAGACCTGAAAATAGGCCGAAGACTGTACCAGCCATTATACTAAGGCTTGGGACAAACAGGACATATGGGAAATCCATAACCTCCCTTTTCCAAAGCTCCGACCAATCCCGAATGGGAAAAACAAAGAAAGTTACAGCTGCAATCATCAGGGAAAGCAAAAGTGCAAAGCAAAATCCTGCTATGATCTGGCGCTGGATAATACTCATATCCGTTTCACCTCTAGATTCCCGGAAATAAGCGAGGTAAGGATTTTCACCTTTTGTTCCGCGTTTTCATAATCAGGCGTCTGCACTGACATATTCTGATTAAAAATCCTTTTTTCCTGGTGCTGTAATATTTCTGCGGTACCTGCTAATACAGAGTGGTGTACAGATACTTCCATTTCATATGGGATGAAAATCTTAATATTCCCAATAAAACTCCGGATGGAAATGATGGCTTCACCCTTTGGCAGAACTGTATTGCTCAGATCAATCACTGTATCTCCAATACCGGTCTGGATGTTAATATCATTCCATTCGTAGACATGGTCTGGTGTTTTTCCATGTCCGAATAGTTTATTTCCTAGAAGAGGTTTCTTTATTACCATATCAAGAGGCTTATCGACAGGTTTTTTTACAGTCGGCTCCACCTTTTCAGGTTCCTTTCTTGACTGAATATAAAGGAACAGTATATAGGCCAGTATCGCCATAATAAAAAATTTAAAGGCCATCATATTCATAACGGTTACCACTGCCATGATGACTCCAAGCCAAAATAAAACACTGCCTATGGTACGGCCTCTTTTTTTGCGTCCGATATAAATACATCCTGCTGAAATGAGAAGGGAAAAGATGAGCCCTCCATCAAAGAAAGAGATTTCTAAGACAAGGACAATCAAACCTATTAATAATATCCAGCTGATTAAATCCGTTTTCATATTTTTGAACACGAGCGGCCTCCTTCCCTCTTCATCCCGGCCGAATGTCACTTACGAACCACCGGTTATTATTCTATGAACAACAGCTCAAAAAATGGATTTATTGAGCATTGTATAAGCGGTTATACGAAATTCATATTTTCCTGGTTAACCTAAAAAGGCTCAGATACCTACGCCTTTTTAGAATACCATGATTAGTTTAGGAAATAGAATGGGTTTCTTTATGTTTCTGTTCTTTTTCAAGCTGGTGAATCCGTGCATCAATGGTGTTCCGATAGAATGCTGAGTTTACTTTATGTTCAAGCCTTTCCAGATAGTTTTCCATCTCAGAGAATCTTGAAAAAGATTGGTTGGCATAGCTCGCCGGCTCAAGCACTTGATTCATGCGGTAATGAGCTCTGACGGTATTTTCACGGCCCATTAACTCCATGCGCTTAATGTTCATATCCTTTAGCTTATGTCTCATTTCTTCATATTTACGCTCTAGCTCAGTCAACTGGGCTGCCGCTTTTTGCATTGCATCTTTGAGACGGAAAGACCGTTCCTCAAACATTCCATATTCCTGGACAGCGAATTCATGAAGTTCACTTTCTCCCGCTTCCTTTGCAATCGCTGCCTGCCTTTTGCGCTTTTCCGCTAAATCTCTTGCGTAAAGATATTCCCTGCTGAATTCCTCTTTTAACAGATGCTGGCGTTCTACTAGCTTACGAACTTTCTCTGTTTCTTGCTCACATTCCCGCAGATATTGGTTTAAGGTAGCAATTGGGTTTTTCTGTTCCTTTTGATCAAGTACCTCGTGGATATCAGCAGTTATTACATTAACGATTCTGTTAAATAAATTTTTCATTTTAAAACTCTCCTTTAAATTTTAGTATTTTTTAATTCAGCCCATTGCTTTTCAAAATTGATGAATGGGTCGCTTTCCACTGTTTTGTTGGTTTCTTTCGTTTCATTCCATTTTTTATAAACAAAATACAGCACATATGCGGCAACTAACCCGATGATGGATGGCACATTTGCCAGTGAAGCAGTTAAAGCGATTAGACCGATAATTGCCCAGGCAATTTTACTGGGGGTTTTGCTTGCCTTTAGGAATTCTTTAAAAACGAAGTAAAGAATGACAAGGCTGATCGCTAATCCGATCATCGGCCCCACATTTGCCAAAAGTGTAATGGCTGCAATACCACCTACTAAAAACAATCCGAATTTTTTCATTTTCTCGTTCCTCCTTTTCATGTTTCTAGCTTACCTGGATTTAAGGGAATACATAATTGCTCGTTAGCTATATTTTCCAGTAAGACTTGAGTCTTAGTTGGATTAGGCTTTTAAGAAAGTTATAGCTTTTTGTCTTTTCAGCAGAAAAGAACCCGCTGAATGTTCCAGCGGGTTCCTTAGGTTTAAAGCTTTATTTGTCTGCTATTCGGGTGCAAGTCACCTTCTTTTGCCCTGCGGCTTTGAATTTCGTGCGCTATCCTTCTTATTGCCGTGTCCAGGTCTGCCAGGCCTGGAATCGTCTCTTTGACTATTCGGTCTTCCGGGCTTGGAGTCGTTTCTTTCACTTCTCGGCCTGCCAGTCCTAAAATCGTTTCTTTCACTTCTCGGCCTGCCGGTCCTAAAATCGTTTCTTTCACTTCTCGGCCTGCCAGTCTTAGAATCGTTTCTTTCACTTCTGTTCCTGTCGGTCCTCGAGTCGGTTCCTTCACTTCTTTGCCTGCCAGTCCTAAAATCGTTTCTTTCACTTCTTTGCCTGCCTGAACGCTCCTGTCTGCCTGTTTCATTGCGGCTTCTTCTTCCAGAGCTGCTGGCAGCTTGCCGGTTCCGAGGCTTTGTCTGGTTTGTCCGAGAGTGGCTTGGCGTACTTTCATACCTTTCTGCCTCCGCCGTTTTCTCCCGTTCAATTGATAGACCAATTGCTTTTTCAATATCTTTCATTTCTCCTGAATCCTTTGGAGCGATAAAAGTGATAGCTTTTCCGGCACCCCCAGCCCTGCCTGTACGGCCAATGCGGTGGATATAGCTTTCCGCATCCTCCGGGATATCATAGTTGAATACATGGGTCACGCCCTCTACATCTAATCCCCGTGCGGCCACGTCGGTAGCAACCAGTAAGTGAAGCTCCGCGTCCCTAAATCGTTTCATTACCCTTTCACGTTTTGCCTGCGATAAATCACCATGCAGTTCATCTGATACATAACCAAGGCTCACCAATGACTCATTCAGCTTGCTTACTCGACGCTTTGTTCTGCAAAAGATAATACCAAGAAAGGGACGTTCTTCGTTGATTTTATTAAGCAATGCTGCCTGCTTTCCTCTATCTGTTGTTTCCACAATCAGCTGACTTATCTCTTCTACAGTAACCTGGCTGCTTTTGACCGCTACTGTTTTTGGTTTTTTTAAGTATTTTCGTGCGAGAGTCTTCACTTGTTCAGGCATCGTTGCAGAAAATAACATGGTTTGCCTGTCCGGAGAGGCTGCTCGGATAATCTCCTCTACTTCAGGCAAAAATCCAATATGAAGCATTTGATCGGCTTCATCCAGTACAAGCATAGATAAATTAGACAGATCTATCGTTCCCCGCCTCATATGGTCGAGTAACCTGCCGGGTGTCGCTACTACAACGGAAATGTTCCGCTTCAGCTTCTTTAACTGCTGCTCAACGTCCTGCCCCCCGTAAACAGCGAGGACTTGGAGACCTTCTTTAGCGGAAGTCAGCTTCTTCATTTCATTTGTAATTTGCAGAGCAAGTTCACGGGTTGGTGTAACAATCAGAGCTTGTATATGTTCCGGTTCAGGATCTACCTTCTCCAAGATTGGCAGCAAAAAAGCAAGAGTCTTCCCCGTTCCTGTTTTTGCCTGTCCAATGATATCCTCTCCTTCCAGCAAGACGGGAATAGCTTCCTTTTGAATCGGTGTTGGCTCTGTTATTCCATTTTCACGGAGCAGGTTGTTCACTTCCTGACCAATTCCCAACTTTATAAAATCCATCTATAATTCCTTCTTTCCTAAGGATCTGCTTAAACTTTGGTTAGAAAGCTTTATTATTGCATAATTATTCCTGTCCGTGCGCATCATTATCCTTTTAGAATATCTTTGTCCTATTAATTTTCACACATATGGTAAGGATAATGCATGTTTTTCCGTTGTTTTGCCTATTTCATTTGACGCCTAGCCATAGTCCAATCGCTCATCAGCCCTTCTATACAAAAAAACGCATGATAGGAATCATGCGTTTTTTTGTGCAGATAAGTGACGCTTTTAGCCGGTCCTTATGAAAAGATGGACTTGCGCGGACGTTTGGAATAGGACATCTCAGAACCTAGTCAATAATCCTTTTGTCAGGGTGCCACCGCTTTTGTAATCTATTTATTCATTTGCGCAAGGAAGTCCCCTAAAAGATCATCAAGGCTTTCTTCCGGCTCAGTTTGCTCCTCAAGCTCTTCATAAGAACTTCGGGCCTGCTCCCAGTCAAAATCAGCAAGATCATCAACGCTTTCTTCGCTGAACAAAGGCTGCTCTTCAGCTTCTTCTTTTTCAATAGCAGGCTTACTCTGCACCGGAATGGCCTTTTCAGGTGTCTCCTGAAGATACAATGCATCATCTATTTCAAGTGCGTTGCTGTTTAAGGAAGCCAGCAGGGCAGTGGCTCTCAGCGGATCAGAAAGCAGGTGAAAAAGAATGCTTCCGAGCATAGCTTCCGAGTGAGAGTGCTTAAGCCAATCCCGCTGCGATTTACTCAGCTTCTGCGGAAGCGGAACTGAGATCATTTCCCGCTCCCTGGTATAAGAATTACTTACACCCTCTATAACATATTCTGCAATTTTGCTTGAAAAATTCCTCTTCTCGGTTTCTTTCAACTTCTGCAATTGCCTGACAATATGATCAGGAGCATCAGAGGGGACACGGAATGTAATGGCCTGTCCCCTTTTGATCCCTGAGGAATTCTTGTTTGTCATTTATTCCACCTATTTCGCTGCGCCAGCCTTTTGCTCTTCTTTCTTGGCTCCCTTATCGGCAGCTTTCATTGTTTCACTTGACGTCCTTCTAGTAAAATCAGAAATCAGTTTGTAGTATGCATTAGCCATCATCCAAATGCTTTCTTTTTCGTCTTCAAAGAAGTCAATATTATAGCCATCCAGATTATTGTTCAATGTTTTTAAATAATCCTTTAAAACAATTGCACCGCCGCCTACAAAATAGCAGATTTCCGTCTGTGAGTTTTTCTGCCATACATTGCGCAAATGACGGTATTGCTTCTTAGCAAGTTCAAGCAAAATCCGATCCGTGATGTCGTGGACGCTCGTACGGCTTCCTCTGACCATGATATGATTTCTATCATTCTTCTTTGTAATGATCTCTACTACATCACGTCGGCTATCAAGCTCTACGCCATGCTTCTTTCTGATTTCTTCACGGATTGCTTCTAAAGATTCAGCAACACCGAGGTTAAAGCCCTGTGCCTTATCGTCATCTACCTTCCGATTTTTAATTACTGCTATATCAGTAGAGAGACCGCCGATATCCTGGATAAGGATGCGCTTATCGATTAGGTCACGGTTAATGATATTTAAATCGTTATCCATAACAAGGTTGATATAGGCAGCAAAACCTTCCGGATAAACCTTCACTTCTTCAAATTTAATATTAACTTTTAATCCCTGGTATTTCGGAGTGATTAAAAATTCTACTTGGTGGACGTTTCCTAGCAATTTAGAACGGTAACCAACATCTTTACCTTCTTTTACTTCGCGAAGGGGCAGTCCTGTTCCAAGTGTATAATTTGCTTCTATAACATTATTTACTTTACGGAAGCCTGCTGGGTTCTCTTCGTTCACAGCATCTAATGCCAATGCTGCAAATAGCATAATAAGGGTTTGGTCTTCCTCTGATTTGCTGCTTCCCGGATCAAGCTCTGAAGGGTTATCGCTTTTTGTTGCCAGATTACCGACACGGTAAATGGCATTGTTCTCTTGAAGGGCAGGGGAATGTACTTTGATATGGATACCTTCAAGAGGATCCTTTTCATCAAGTTCTTCAATTCCAATAACGGGTCTGTCCTCGATATCTCTAGCAATTACGTTTGGTATGTAAAGTTCAGAATCCAGTTTGCCAAAAAGAGCTTTAATCGCATCGTTTCCTACGTCTACTGCGGCGATACGTGAGTTGGTCAAAATAATCATCCTTTCAATTTTCAATTAGTTTTTACCTTTTACTAGATTAAGAATAAAAAAGAATCGTTAAATGGTCAATACTCCCAAAGTTGCATTATTACCCTTTTGATTGTTTTCATTTTTGTATACAACACAAACAAATATGTACACATGTTGATTTAACGGTATGTATACATATTTGTTTACAAGTATACATATTTTGTACACAAAACTTCTTTTTTTGTATACATGTAAACATTTTTGTAAACAACCATTTTTTTAGGCGTTGTTCAATCCTCTTCCCAATCCTCGATAAGAAATTAACGTTTAATAGAAGCTTTTACCACTTCTTTCTTTTTAAAAACGGGGCAAATTAGACCCTTCTGACCCTGTACTTTCCATAAAAATGGGGGGTCTTTTTCTACAAGTGATAGCTGTTCCAATCGTTCTTTTATATATAAAGATACTTAAACACAATTCACGTTCACTACGAGTAGAACCTAGGTTTATGGGTATGGTAAATAGTGGACAAACTAATGTTAGCAATTGAATTTTCTTAGAAAACGGAGGATTACCACATGGATGATTTTAAAAACAGAGAATGGTCCCTTCCCCAGATACCTGAACCTTATTGGAGGGATTCAGCTCCCCTCCCCTCTTTCCCTAAGCTCCAGGAAAATATTGAAACCGATGTAGCCATTGTGGGTGCCGGAATATTAGGTATTACATCAGCCTACTTACTTTCAAAGCAGGGCGTAAAAGTCACAGTAATTGATTCAGGGAAAATTTTGAACGGTACAACAGGGCATACAACAGCAAAAATCACTGCCCAGCATGGGTTAATATATGACCAATTGATCAATTCAGTTGGGGAAAATCAAGCGAAGCTCTATTATGAAGCAAATAGCGAAGCAATGAATTTTATAAGGAATCTTGTCGAAGAACATAACATAGACTGTGATCTTTCAACAGAAGATGCCTATGTTTATACGAATGACGACAAATATATAGAAAAAATTCAAAACGAAAAAAAAGCATACGACAGACTCGGTATTCCGGGAGAAATAGTTGATAACCTCCCTCTTCCTATTGAAATTAAAACGGCCATAGTGATGAGAAATCAGGGACAATTCCATCCATTGAAATACTTGACCTCACTTATTCCTGTTATTACCGGGGCTGGAGGGAAAATATTCGAGGATACAACCGCCATAGACATTGAAGAAGGCGACCATCCTAGAGTGTTAACAAGAGATGGACATGCAATCTCCTCTAATACGGTTATTGTTGGTTCTCACTACCCTTTCTATGATGGAAAAGGACTTTATTTTACAAGACTTCATCCAGATAGATCATATGTAATAGCGGTTAATACAGAAAAGGACTATCCAGGCGGAATGTATATTAATGCTGAACAGCCTACACGATCACTCCGCTGCACTTCTGTAAATGGCAGTGAGCCGTTAGTATTGTTTGGCGGAGAAAGCCACAAGACAGGCCAGAGTCATCATACGCTGGAGCATTATCAAGCATTGGAGTCATATGCTGCCCAAACATTTGGAATAAAGGAAATTCCATACAGATGGTCAACCCAGGATTTGATTACCCTTGACAAGATCCCTTATGTAGGGGAAATTACCTCCGGCTCCCCAAATATTCTGGTTGGGACCGGGTTTGCAAAATGGGGTATGACAAACAGTACGGCTGCTGCTTTATTACTCACAGACTTGATTATGAAAAAAGAAAACCGCTTCTATGACCTTTATACCCCTACACGATTCAATGCCAAATCGACTGTAAAAAGTGCTGGAACCTTTATTAAGGAAAACGCTGATGTTGCCAAGCATTTTATTCAAGGGAAAATGGAAAATACGGGCATAACACCTGATATCCTTAAGGATGATGAAGCGTGTGTGGTTTCAATAAATGGTAAACGCGCCGGGGCATACAGAGATACAGAAGGAACACTTCATTTGGTAGATACGACATGTACACATATGGGCTGTGAAGTTGAATGGAATAATGGCGAACGCACATGGGACTGCCCTTGCCATGGATCACGTTTTTCGTTTACCGGAGAGGTTGTAGAAGGCCCTGCTGTAGAGCCTTTAAAAAAAGTGGAGCAGGAGTAAAGATAAAATCTAAATCTGACCTCTGTAACACAATCCGGCTAAGATGTGCTGGAGTCTTTTGATGAGAAGCCGGGTACTAAACGCGGCAGAACACTTTAGAAGAGATAGACCGTATTCAGCATAGAATACCGTTTAATCAAAAAGAACAGTTCGATATTCAAGAAGCATTGAAAAAAATGGAAGAATTCTAAGCTTATCTCCAACTAATGGAGCTTAGCGGCAAGCAAGCCACGGAAGAGAGGATTCACATCTAACGCCTTCTGGACTATCATTTAGTTAGCTCACCCTATCCGAAGAGGGAAATCTTGATGTTAAAAGAGCCTTAATACGAAGGATTTGTGAAGTTATAATGCAGCTTGAAATTCCCATTTAAAACCGGGCCATCATTGAGTTTCCCCTCTTTCTGGATTATAATAATCCCATTAGCATGTTTTACAAAGGAGAGCCGTTATGAACAATCAGGAACAAAATGAACAACAGCCGAAAAAAATGTCTTTGCAAGAAGCAATTAAGTTAAAGCTGGAAAGCAAAAAACAGCAAGCATCAGGAAACAATTCCGCATCTGGCATTTCCCAGAAAACGAAGAAGCTTACTAGCCAGCAATCGAAGAAGCCGAGCAATACAAGAAGAAAAATGGGCGTTTAATATGGATGGCAGACACCGCAACAACCTTGCCGCGGGTACCAAAGTCCAAATTGTATTAAAAGCAGACCAGAAAAGCGGTGCCCTTACTGCAGGAATCGTAAAGGATATTCTGACAAACTCTGCATTTCATCCCCACGGCATTAAAGTAAGGCTGGAATCAGGACAAGTAGGGCGGGTTAAGGCAATCGAATAAAGACATCCACTGTGCCAGTAAAATGGGACAGTTTTTTTGTTTTCCGAACCTTGGATCCTTCCTGCCCTGCTTCATTTTTCTCGCTGTACTGAGCTTCTTTCCGTCCTGCTTTCCCGGAATAACAGCCACAAAACCATGAAAAAAACTGCTGCTACTGCCTCCAATGAGACAATATACCAAGGATAAGGCCCAAGCCAATCAAGCAAGCTTCCACTTGAAGGCTTTCGTCTTAAAAACATGTAATTTCCATCAACAAGTTTATTTATGATAAAGATAACTGGAAGCAAAATATTCAGATATGCCATCGTCCAGCCCAGCCCCTTGATAGTTGGCCGATATCCTTTTATCCAAGTAAAGTACAGGGCGGTTAAAATAATTCCAATATGTGTATAAAAGAAGTGAAAATAGCGAAAATGCGGGAAATCAATATAAAGTACAGGTGTTAACACTGCTTGCAGGCTCCCAGCAATCCCTGCAAAAAAGACAATGTCATAAAGCCTTCTATTCCCTGTCAAAAGTAAAACCACCGAAAGGATCAGGCTGATGCTGCAAAGCTCTAGCGGAAGGGAATCAGCCAGATTAAACCTTCCTATTTTACTATTCCATACATAGTATAAAATCTCCGTTATCATCAAAGAAACAGCGTAAATCCATTCCATTCTTTTGCCGAGCAAATGGGTTTTTAATGTTCCACTACATATATAGATCAGCCCTGCCATTATGCATAGGAAACCAATCGCCGCAACATGGGTCAGTGAATACATTTCAAATATTAACGAATCTCCATTTCCCCATACCCTCTCCATCCCATCAGCCCTTTTTTATTTTTTATAGAGAAAAAGCATCCAAATCAAATGATTTCGAATGCTTTTACCCTAGAAAGAACTATTACCGTAACAAACTCGTTAATTCCTTTAGCTCGTTATTTGTAAGATCGCGCCATTGTCCGATTTTTAAGCTGCCAAGTTTAATATTCATAATCCTGATGCGTTCGAGCCGTGTTACCCTGTAGCCAAATGCCTGGCACATTCTACGGATCTGACGGTTCAGTCCTTGGGTTAAAATTATGCGGAACACCCTTTCATTCACGCGGTACACCTCGCATGGCTTCGTTACCGTATCAAGAATTTCAACACCGCTGGCCATCCCTTTTAAAAACGCAGGAGTGATCGGTTTATTGACAGTAACGATATATTCCTTATCATGATTGTTTTCTGCCCTCAGAATTTGATTCACAATATCCCCGTCATTAGTAAGGAGAATTAATCCCTGTGAATCCTTATCCAATCTTCCAATAGGAAAAATCCGTTCGGGATGTTTTACAAAATCTATAATGTTTCCAGGGATATGAAGCTCTGTAGTAGAGGTAATCCCAACTGGTTTATTTAAGGCTATATAAACTGCTTCTTTCTTCTTCCCCAGCGGTTTACCGTCAATCCTGACATCGTCTCCGACTTCCGCTTGGCTCCCAAGCTCGGCGATGCTGCCATTGATAGTCACTCTTTTTGCTTCGATTAATTTGTCAGCTTCCCGCCTTGAGCAAAAACCACTTTCACTAATAAACTTATTTATTCTCATGTCAAACCATTCCTTATGAGTATGTATGTGTATCATTGTACCACAATCAGGAAAATCCATTCTTAAGATTCTCTGCTTAACTTACTTATTACAGAACATTATTCTCGTCACAGCCGAATATATAGTAGAAAGTATGAGAAAGCCTGCAGCGGGAATGGTATCCAATTATCTGCAGGTCGGGGTACGCACTAAAAGACGAAAGGCGATGTTCCTTCATGTATCAAAAGCAAGCGTTAACCAATTTTGATTCGGTGGCGAGAATTAGCAGGGATGTTCTAAAGGTAACCGGTGATGGCTCAGTAACAGCCGCTCCAGACCGTGCAATTGTTACAGTGGGAGTTATAACCGAGGGAAACAATCCAGAGACAGCCCAAACCGAAAATGCCGCAGCAATAACAAGAGTTGTGAATGCCCTTATCGCAATCGGTATTGCCCGGGAAAACATTCGTACAGCTGATTATCGGATTGAACCGCAATACGACTATAAGGATGGCCAGCAGATCTTTAAAGGCTATAAGGTAACACATTTGCTTCGAATAACCGTAGAGAATATAAACCAAACCGGAACAATACTTGATACTGCTGTAAAAAATGGGGCAAATTACGCGGCCAATATTGAATTTTTAATATCCAATCCAGAGGAATACTATAACCGGGCTTTAACCCTTGCGTTAAAAAATGCGTTAGGAAAGGCAACAACCATAGCACAGACTCTGGGTGTTCATTTAATAAAAACTCCCACTCTTGTGGAAGAAATCTCACAAGCCCCAGCGCCGGTACTGCTTAAATCAGCAGAGTTTGCTGCAAGCCAGACGACGCCTATACAGCCTGGGGAACAGACAATAAGAGCTAAAATCCGCGTTGAGTATATTTATGACTAAAGACAAATATCGTAAATCAGGAATTCTATATTCCTGAACAATATAAAAAAGCAGTACTGTTAGCCTGCTTTACAGTTTAATAAAAGGCAAGGAATGTCCCTTGCCTTTTAAAAGATTAAAAAATAACAGTCTTATTTTCATGTACTATAACGCGATCCTCAAGATGCCATTTTACCGCGCGTGCGAGAACACTTCTTTCAATTGATCGGCCAATCTTTTTTAAATCCTCGGCATTATCACGATGGTTTACGCGTTCAATCCCCTGTTCAATAATTGGTCCCTCATCAAGGTCATTGGTCACATAGTGCGAGGTTGCTCCGATCAGCTTTACTCCCCTATTAAAGGCTCGTTCATATGGCTTGGCGCCAATGAACGCCGGCAGAAACGAGTGGTGAATATTGATAATCCTGTTTGGCAGTGCTGCCACAAATTCAGGAGTAAGGATTTGCATATAACGGGCCAGTATGACCAAATCGATCTTGTATTCCTCCAACAGCTCAAGCTGCCTTTTTTCTGCTTCTTTCCTGATATCTTTATTTGCAGGTATGTAATAGAACGGAATATTCAGTGATTCCACAATCTCACGTGAATCCTCATGATTGCTGATAACCAATGCAATGTCTGTTATTAAATCACCGCTTTGCCATTCCCAAAGAAGCTCCAGCAGACAATGAGGTTCATTTGAGAGGAAAATAGCTGTCCGCTTAATATTGCTTACATCCGAAAATTTCCATTCCATTGAAAAAGCTTCCCCGATATTTCGAAATTCCTGTTTCATTTCGCTTGCTTTTGATTTTAAATCAGGACATTCAAATTCAATTCGTGTAAAAAAGGTGCCTCCCTCCGGATTAAGAGAATACTGGCTAAGCTCGATGATATTCGCTTGAAACCCCAATAAAAAATTCGAAACAGAGGCTACTATCCCCGGCTGGTCAGGGCACTTGATTACAAGGCGACCGATGTTTTCATTTTTTTTCCTAAATTCATTTAAACGCTGTTCTGTAATATTCATGTCATCCACCATTTCTACAATTTCTTTTAATTCATCATTATAACGGAAGAATAAAGGTAAAGTTTATAATTTTTTTATAATTCACTCATTTTTTTCTAAGTGATATGAGATTTTCAGCCTAACAGCTCTTTCAATTTCTCAAGCTCATCGCTTTTAAGGTGACGGTATTGTCCAGATTGAAGCTCACCAAGCTTTATATTCATAATCCTAACCCGCCTGAGCCGGACAACCCGATATCCAAGCTCCTTGCTCATTCGGCGGATCTGCCTGTTCAAACCCTGTGTTAGGACAATACGAAAAACGTACTCACTGATTAACGAGGTTTCACATGGTTTGGTAACCGTGCCCAAAATTTCCACCCCTGCTGCCATTCTTGATAAAAAATTCTCAGTCACAGGCTTGTCTACAGTTACGATATATTCCTTAGAGTGATTGTGTTCGGAACGCATCATTTTATTAACAATATCACCATCGTTTGTCAGCAGGATTAACCCCTCGGAAGTCTTATCGAGCCTTCCCACCGGAAAAACCCTTTCAGGATAGCTCACAAAATCAATGATATTGCCAAGTACATCAGGCTGGGCTGTACAAGTTATCCCTGGCGGCTTATTCAAAGCTAAGTAAACCGGCATTCCTTTTTCAGGAATGGGGCAGCCATCGATAAGCACTTCATCCCCCTCGTATATTTCGCTATTATGAACGGCTGCTGCCCCATTAATTGTGAGCCGTTTTTCTTTAATCAGTTTATCTGTCATTCTTCTGGAACAGTACCCAGTCAAACTAATATATTTTTGTATCCTCATATGGAAAAACCCTTCTGCTAAAAAATTCAGCTATATAAACTTTTAACATGTTTATTATTGTCATCTCTGCGGGCCAGTAATGCAACTGTTATCCTTGTTTTCATTACGATAATCCAACCATCTCTACATGGTGATTACCAAGGTTTAATTAAGGGTAAGGACATATATGGTGACTAAATAACTTATAGAACGAACAAAGGAACTCTTAAGCACTACTGATCTTAATATAGGACAGGAAAAAGCATGGGCGTTCCATGCTTTTCCTGTTCCCTCGCTAAGTTTTATGCTAGAAAGAGGCGGTTTTAAGGATAAAACTCATACTGTTGAGTTAGACACTAATTCATCAAGGGATGTTCATCGGGTCCTTTCCAATCTTATAGAAAGTGAGTTGAAGAAAGTGCCGAATTCTAAGTATTTTCGAATTGGGTATGCGATTATCATAGTTTTAGTTATTATTTTGCTTGCGACCAAGGTAGATTTTATCTTTCAGCCTGTAGAAATCTTTTTTGAGACTTTATTTTTTCCATGCTTGATTTCGGGTGTGCTGTTTTATTTGCTGCGGCCCATCGTGTACTTCCTTCACGATAAAAAAGTGCCGAAAACCTTATCAATTCTGCTCATTTATTTACTAGTGATCGGTTTGGGTACTATAGCGATCCTTCTTGTGGGGCCTGAGCTGCAGAAGCAAACAAAAAGCCTGATTGATAACTCACCCGAGCTCATTGAGAAGATGCAGGGTAAAACAAACGAACTAAAAGAGAGCCAATGGTTTTCAAGATTCCAGGAAAACGAGTACCTTACCCTTGATAATATCAATAACAGAATTAGCGACTATTTCCAGTCAAATGTTTCTGATATCGGCACAAGAGTTTCAAATGCGTTGGGAATGCTAACCACTATTCTAACCGTAATTGTAACTGTGCCGTTTATAGTTTTTTATCTGCTCAAAGATGGCGAAGGTGCCTCCGATGGAGTGCTTAAATTTCTGCCCTATTTTCAGGCGGAAGAAGCGAAGAAAATTGTGAGGGACATGGATGGTGCTTTAAGCTCCTATATCCAGGGACAGGCAATTGTATCGTTTATCGTTGGCGTTATGATGTATTTCGGATATTTGATCATCGGACTTGATTATTCACTTATTCTTGCTTTCATAGCAATGCTTACAAATGTAATTCCGTTTGTCGGCCCATTTATCGCAATCATGCCGGCACTTGCCATTGCTTTTATGACTTCTCCCTTTATGGCACTAAAGGTCATCATCGTTGCGGTTATCGTCCAGCAAATCGATGGGAATGTAACCTCTCCTCTCATCATGGGCAGGAAGCTTGACCTGCACCCGCTTACCATCATCCTGCTTCTATTAGTCGCAGGCAATATGGCTGGCCTGATTGGTATGATTGTAGCCGTTCCCGCCTATGCAGTCTTAAAGGTAATCGTCAGCCATGCCTATCGGCTTTATATGCTTCGCAAAGTAAAAAAGGACAATATTATCGAAGTTGAATAATGACTCTATCACACAAATTCAAGTCAGCACACTATCGATATGAAGCTGGCAAAAAAATAAGCCAGGAGTTCACGATAACAAACGGACTGTATTTTACAAGAACACTCTTATTAAGCGTTGCCCGCGGTAAGGGTGTTCTTTTTCATTCGTTGGGACTTATATGCTAAAGGCCATTGAAACATGGAAATATATAAGTATTTATGTTATATATAAAAGAATTAATACAAACGAAAGAGGTCGAATTTAGTTGGAACATAATTCCCCAAATTTTATACGCAATATCATTAAAGAAGATCTCGAGACCGGTAAACACGACCATATCGTTACCCGCTTCCCTCCTGAACCGAATGGATATTTACATATTGGCCACGCAAAATCAATTATCCTGAACTTTGGGGTGGCAGATGAATTCAATGGCAAAACAAACCTGCGCTTTGACGATACGAATCCGCTGAAGGAAGACGTGGAATACGTTAATTCCATTAAAGAAGATGTAAAATGGCTGGGCTATGAGTGGGACGGACTCTTCTTTGCCTCAGACTATTTTGATGAGATGTATAAACGCGCTGTCCTTCTGATTAACAAAGGCCTTGCATACGTTGACGACCTTTCCGGAGATCAAATCAGGGAATATCGCGGTACCTTAACTGAACCTGGGAAAGACAGCCCATACCGCAACCGGTCCGTTGAAGAAAATCTCGATTTATTTGACCGGATGCGCAACGGTGAATTTGAGAATGGCTCCAAGGTCCTAAGAGCAAAAATTGATATGTCTTCACCAAATATCAATCTTCGAGACCCTGTCATTTACCGAATTTTGCACGCAGAGCATCATAATACTGGAGACAAATGGTGCATTTATCCGATGTATGCTTTTGCTCACCCTCTAGAAGATGCAATTGAAGGTGTAACCCATTCTTTGTGTACGCTCGAATTTGAAGATCAGCGCCCTCTTTATAATTGGATTGTGGAAAATTGTGAAATGGAAAGCAAGCCACAGCAATACGAATTTGGCCGCTTAAATGTTACAAACACTGTAATGAGCAAGCGTAAACTTAAACAATTAGTTGATGAAGGCTTTGTTGATGGCTGGGATGACCCTCGCATGCCGACGATTTCCGGCTTAAGGAGACGCGGCTATACAGCAGACGCAATCCGGGCCTTCTGCCATGAAATTGGAGTTTCAAAAGCTTACGGGGCAGTAGACTCGCAAATGCTTGAACACTTTGTCCGGGAAGATCTAAAATTAACGGTTCCGCGGACAATGGGTGTACTCCGTCCGCTAAAGGTTGTCATCACCAACTATCCAGAAGGACAAGTAGAAATGCTTGATGCAGAAATCAATCCAGAAAACGAAGAAATGGGTATTAGACAAATCCCATTCTCAAGGGAAATTTATATTGAGCAGGATGACTTTATGGAGAACCCTCCGAAAAAGTACTTCCGTCTTTTCCCTGGAAATGAAGTCCGTTTAAAGCATGCTTATTTTATTAAGTGTGAAGAGGTTATTAAGGATGATGACGGGAATGTAATTGAACTTCATTGTACTTATGATCCAGAAACGAAAAGCGGCACAGGCTTTACAGGACGAAAAGTAAAAGGAACCATCCATTGGGTTGAGGCTTCAAATGCAGTTCCTGCTGAATTCCGGCTATATCAGCCGCTAATTTTTGACGAAGAGGCTGGAGAAGAGGAAGAGGAAAAATCATTCCTTGAGCGTGTAAATCCTAATTCATTAGAAATCCTTAGCGGTTTCGTTGAGCCAAATATGAAGGATGTCGTACCTCAAGATAAATTCCAATTCTTTAGGCATGGATATTTCAATGTCGATCCAAAGCAAACAACCGTTAACCATCTGGTATTTAACTCCATTGTTGAACTGAAAAGCTCGTTTAAGCTGTAACAGGAAACGCGCAGGCGCCCTGATGAAAGGAAGAACGGCTAAGTCCGCCACGTCCTGTGGCAACGCCGTTCTGACTCACGTCCTGACAAAGGAACATCGGCTAAGGTCTGGCACGTCCTGTGCCAAACGCCGACGCCAGCACGTCACTTCTAAGGATGAACGGCTAAGTTCGCCCCGTCCTGGGGCAACGCCG
>NZ_QVTE01000028.1 GCF_003429095.1 Peribacillus saganii | reverse complement strand
GACTAAAAGCGGAAGCAGAAGCACGGGCAAGAGCAGAGGAAGAAGCACGATTAAAAGCAGAGGCACGTGCCAAGGCAGAAGAAGAAGCGCGATTAAAAGCAGAAGCACACGCCAGGGCAGAGGAAGAAGCAAGACTAAAGGCAGAAGCGCGAGCAAAAGCAGAGGAAGAAGCGCGACTAAAAGCAGAAGCGCGAGCAAAAGCAGAGGAAGAAGCGCGACTAAAAGCGGAAGAAGCCAGAGCAAGAGCAGAGGAAGAAGCACGGCGAAAAGAGGAAGAAGCGCGGGCAAGAGCAGAGGAAGAAGCACGGGCGAGGGAAGAAGCAGAAGCGCGAGCAAAAGCAGAGGAAGAAGCACGGCTAAAAGCGGAAGAAGCGCGAGCGAGAGCAGAAGAAGAAAATGAACGAGCCATAACGGCAAAGGCAAAGGAAGATCCTATTGAAGTAACCGTTATTAATGTAGAGAAACTTAAGGAAGTACCCGAAGGAATTGCGAAGAAAAATAATGCTGGGTTGCAAAAAGGCTTCCTCGACCAGCTGACTTCAGGAGTGCCATCCAACCAGCATGGATTAGCACAAAGCATGGTCTTGGGCACTTCAAATGCTGACGCATTAACAGATCAAAAAGTACAAAAGAAAAAGCAGAAGAAAATGAGTGACATGACAAAGACAGAGATGATTGACTATCTTGCAAAATTTCCGCCTATTGTACCAAAGCCTTACTGCGAGTTTAGAATTAATGGAAGAATTATCCGAGGACAGCTGGAAAAGAAGACAGGTGAAATGGTCTTTATTAAACAGGGATATGGTAAACGGCCGCTTAAATGTGATGTTAGGCAAATCGAAAAAGTTGCGATAATTAATCTATAAAAAAAAGGCTACTAGAGCAGTAGCCTTTCTTTCATTTATAGATTTGCTGTGGCGACTGGAGGCAGGCATGTAACTGCACAGAAGCAATTCAAGTCAACTGTGATGCAAATTCTTGTACGAACAATTGTAGTGGCTCTTTGCAGATTTTTAAAGAAGTCCTCAAACTCTAAGAACTTAGCGTTGTTTTGTTGGTTGCCTCCACCGCCATTTCCGTTTTCAATGCTAAGAAGCTCAAGTGTAGCACAGCAAGTATCTGTATCTACTTCATTCACACGGAATAAGAAGCTTTGGAAAACGTCATAAAGTGGCTGGTTTTGATTGTCCATCACGTTTCTAAGTGCACCAGTTGCGCTGAAAGGCTCGCAGCCGCATGTAAGCAGCAGAGGGATAGTGTCAAAAAGTGTTGTGGCTCCAAGAACCTCTCCTTTTAGCTCACCGATAGCGATCTCGCAGCTCGCATCGCAGCCGTTATTATTATCTACCATATCTTGTGCAGCTGCTACTGCAGCTAGTGTGTCACATACGCAGTTTTTAGTATCTTTATCATGTCCGCAACCCATTTCAAATTCCTCCTGAAAAATTATTATTGACTTATGTCACTTACAGAGTATGTTGAACAGTGATAAATGGTATCGGTAAATAGCCTATTTTTAATCAAAAACCAAATAACAAATATCCCGGTTATGTTATTTGGAAAATTGAAACTAGTTCATTTAGCAAAGTAAATCGGCATTGTTAAACAGGACGGCTATTTAGTTAATTTATTTACTGCCATTATAAGGAGGTTTTATTGTGTTCGAAAATGTATTTGATTTCTTTTTACTTGCGCTCGCCAGTTTTCGGATGACTAGACTAATTGTATTTGACACTATAACCGAATTTATAAGGGCTCCTTTTTTTGAAGACGAACAAGAAATAAATGAGCAGGGCCAAACAGAAATCTATATCGTACCCAAAAAAAGCGGCATAACAGGATTCATTGGACAGCTGCTAAGCTGTTATTGGTGTACGGGAGTATGGGTATCCATGATCTTCTATGGATTGTACCTGTATTTTCCTGGCATCTCCGGACCGGTTTTAGTTGTATTGGCTGTAGCAGGGCTGGCTGCCCTATTAGAAACAGTTGTTCAGCATATGGTTCAGGACTAGAGAAAATGTGCAGGGATTTTTGGGTGAAAGTTTAAACAATATTTGTACGTGCACATAAACTAAACGGTAGAGGAATTACGATTGGAGGCGAGCTTCATGATAAAAAAAATAAAGTCAACAGCAACGTCTCAGCCGCAGCAACAATCTACCGGCAAGAAAAAAGGCTGCGGATGCGGAAAAAAGAAAAAACGTAAATAAATGTTCCAGGGGAAATAGGGACTGTTCCTATTTCCTTTTTTATTTCCAAAAAATTGAAGCATATATTCCTATCAAAAGAAAACAATATGGAAAGTGAATATATGTAGGAGTGTGTGAAATATGGAGGGCATAAGTTTGCGGAATCAGGTCAGAATGGCCAAATTCTCTATTTGCATCGCGTTATTGTTTGCATTAGGCGGATGTTCTGAACAAAGTAAAAGCAAAAGTACCGAAACACGATTGTCTTTATTAAGAACAACTAATCCCCACCCCGCAGTCCTGGATGAAAAGGAAGAGGAATTTAAATTTGCCGAAAAACTGCAAAAAGAGGTTTTAAAGCAGCCTGAAATTTACGATGTTGCTATTATCATGGGCAAGAAAGAGGTCCTTGTGGCTTATAAAGTCCGGCATCTCCAACGCTTCAGGATGAAAAAAATCGAGAAAAACCTCACAAAAAAGCTTGAGAAACAATATCCGAAAGAAAAATTTATAGTCTCCAGTGATTATAAAATTTTCATCGAGGCGGTAGATCTGAACGAAAAACTGAAAGATCCGAAGTATTCCAGAAAAAAAGCGACCGATCAATTTAAAAGCATCATCAAATTACAAAAAGAACAAACATAGAGAAGGAGGGTTCTGAAATGGCTAATAAAAATAAGGAAAATTTAAAGATAAATCAGCAGGATTATAATAAGCTTCAAAAAAAGTACGAATTGAAAAGGCCAGTATGGCAGAACTGTATGAGAGCCTTCTTAGTCGGCGGAACAATTTGCCTGATTGGACAGGCCATCATGTATTTTTATATATACTTTTTTAATTTTACCGAGCAGACGGCCGGGAATCCAACGACGGCAACTTTAATCTTCTTTGCACTTCTGTTAACTGGCTTTGGTGTCTATGATCGCCTTGGACAGATGGGCGGCGCAGGAAGCGCAGTCCCGGTAACTGGATTTGGAAACGCAGTTATTTCAGCGGCGATTGAACATCGAACCGAAGGATATGTACTAGGTGTTGGAGGGAATATCTTTAAACTTGCAGGGTCTGTAATTGTTTTTGGAGTATTTTCTGCATTCGTTGTGGCACTGATAAAAACAATTGTCCTAATGGTAATCGGAGGGTAAATGATGCTTAAAGGGAAACAAACATGGCATTTTCATAATAAACCAATCATTGTCTCCACAGGAGTTACGGGTGGTCCGTTTGAAAAGAATGGAAAGCTGGCAGCAGATTTCGATGTGCTTTATGACGATCTTTGGATGCAGGAGGATACGTATGAAAAGGCGCATCGTCTTCTAGTGGAAAAGGCAGTGGAGAAGGCATTGGAAAAAGGAGGGATCACGGAGCAGGATGTGCAATTTTTCCTTGCAGGAGATTTGATTAATCAAATCACTCCTACCTCCTTTGCTGCACGAACATCTGGAATTCCATATTTCGGCTTATTCGGGGCATGCTCAACCTCAATGGAAGGGCTAGCGCTGTCATCGCTAATTATTAATTCAGGTGCAGCAAAATACGTCCTGACAGGAGCTTCCAGCCACAATGCAGCCGTAGAAAAGCAATTCCGCTACCCGACAGAATACGGCGGCCAAAAGCCACCTACAGCACAATGGACAATTACTGGAGCTGGCATGGCATTGCTGGCGTCAGGTGAAAACCACCCCGAGCCCCAGCTGCGGGTAACACATGCCACTATCGGCAGGGTAATCGACAAAGGGCTTAAGGATCCCTTCAATATGGGTGGAGCAATGGCTCCGGCAGCTGCGGATACGATCCTTGCCCATTTCCAGGACTTATCTTTGCCTGCTGATCATTACGATTTAGTTATCACAGGAGATCTCGCAACTATTGGCAGAGAGACAGCCCATGATCTTCTAAAAAAAGAAGGGCTAACGCTCCATAAAGATAAGTTCCGTGATTGCGGACTTATGATATATAACGAGGATCAGGAAGTTCAAGCCGGGGGAAGCGGTGCTGGCTGCTCAGCAACTGTACTGTATGGCCATATATTCAACCAAATGAAACAAGGAAAATACAAGCGGATACTAGCTATCGCAACTGGTGCCTTGCTGTCACCGCTCTCGTTCCAGCAAAAAGATTCCATACCGACAATCGCCCACGCAGTGGCAATCGAATTCGGAACAAACCAGGAACAAGAACTTAGTTAAATTTTAACAGTGACCGGGCAAGGAGATGTCGGTAAAAGTCTTAATTGTCAAGAACTAATCAGAATAAAGGAGGAAAGCGGAATGCTCCCAATGTTTTTCTGGGCCTTCGTCGTGGGAGGCGTTATCTGTGTAATTGGACAGCTTTTATTTGATATAGCAAAGCTTACCCCGGCACATACCTTAAGTTTGATGGTCGTTATCGGGGCGATATTGGATGGATTGGGCCTCTATGAACCGTTAATGGATTTCGCCGGAGCTGGGGCAACAGTACCAATCACGTCGTTTGGCAATTCGCTTGTTCACGGAGCAATGCAGGAGGCTGAAAAGCACGGACTCGTGGGTGTATTGACAGGAATGTTTGAAGTAACAAGCTCCGGTATTTCAGCAGCAATTGTTTTTGGTTTTATTGGTGCCCTTGTATTCAGGCCGAAAGGTTAAAGATGAGTAAATCGCCCAAACTGGTACTGATATACGCTTGCCTGGAAATTGGGCGAAACTATCTAGGACACCGCCCATACACAGACGTCCGCCATCACATATGTTAACAGTGTACTAAGCGAAAGCGAGGTGACATTGAATGTTTGGATATGGCGGATACGGATGCTGCGGTTATGGCTACGGAGGTTATGGTGGCGGCGGTTACGGCAGCTCTTTTGTTCTAATCGTAGTACTGTTTATTCTTTTAATTATCGTTGGAGCTTCCTTCAGCTACTAATTAAATGTAACGGAATAGGCTGCCAGGCCCATTCCGTTATTTATACATAATAATAAAATCGGCGTTTTCCTTATCACATATCTTCCTTTTCTGCATAAAATGGCAATACAGAGAAGGAGGGCTCGTGGATGGATAATAACTTTTTTAAGAATATGGAAAAGAAGACCGGTGTCAATATGAAGGATGTTTTTGACCTGGCTAATTCTCTGCAGGGTGCCAATTTTAAAGATGAAAAAACAGTGAGAAGTGTGATACAGCGAGTTTCAAAAATCGCTAATAAGCCGGTAAATAAAGAAACGGAAGATAAAATCGTCAAGTCCATTATAAAAGATGGCAAACAGCTTGATTTCGGCACACTTGCCCAAATGCTGAACAAGAAATAATGAAAGAAGGAGTCTGGCTTTATGGCCGACTCCTTCAAATCTTGAATATTTCCCGCTTGAAGTTTTCCAGAAGTTTGCAATAATCGTGCCGTTGTAGCACCAGTCATTTAACATTATAACTTTAATAATCTGGACTGATGAGCATTTTTGCCTCTCCTTGTGTGAGGAACCGAAAGATAAAGTTCAGTCTCCGCACGTGTCATTGCTACATATAAAAGCCTGCGTTCCTCTTCAAGAGCAGAACTGTCGCCCTTTCGAAGTGATTCGAGCGAATAATCATGGGGCATTCCTCCGTCAACAACGCCCAGGACATAAACGTTTTTATATTCAAGGCCTTTAGCTCTATGAATCGTTGTTAACTGGATGGCGTCGTTAAAATGTTTTGAAAGCTTTTTAACCTCGGAATTCATAGCTGTCATATGGTCGGTGTGTTCCAGAAATGCATTAATCGAATCAAAACGTTTTGCTGCCACCTTCAGATCACGTACATCATCTGATCCCTTTTCGATATTACCTTCATTTCCCCGTTTCTTTACAAAGTCCTGATAACCTAAATCCTTTTCAATGATCTCCAATGCCACTATAGGAGAAAGGCTGCGGAGTGATTGGATTTGCTTCGGCAAAGCCTTTAGCTTTTTCTGCTGAAAGGCATGTGCTGTTTTTATAAAAGCGAATGCCTCTGTCAAATCACAATCCTGTAGGATACTCTCTGCTTTTATCTCCTGCAGCACGCTCTGTTTCAGGAATAAAGAAGATATTATCTCTGATACAGCTTTCGCATCATTCGGATCCAGGCTAAGCCTCAAAAAGGCCAGCAGCCCCCTTACAATTCGACGATTGTAAAATGATTCGGCATCACTTTCAATCTTAAACGGCAAATTTGAAACAGCCAGCCTCTCAAACATTGCCCGCGACATGGAGTGGGTTCTGTATAGCACTGCAAAGTCTCCGGGACGCGCACCATCAGCAATTTTTTCTTGTATATCCGTAACAATCATCGTCGCTTCCTGTTCCTCATCATACGGATAAAACAGTGTGGGCGGGGGACCAAAATTATGTTGAGCGTGCATGGCTTTACTCATTCGGTTTTGATTTCGTTTAATAATACGGTTCGCTGTTGCGACGATCTCATGGGAAGAGCGGTAATTTTCAGTAAGCTTGATCACTTTCGCTCCTGGAAAGTGTCTGGAAAAATTCTGAATAAAGGATGGATCACTCCCGCGAAATGAATAGATAGACTGGTCATCGTCACCGACTACGCATACATTCCGGTTTCTGGCTGAAAGGCTAAGGATAAGCTCATACTGTACTTTATTGATATCTTGAAACTCATCAATCAAAAAATAGGAAAAGCGGTCTTGATATCTTTTGAGCAGCAGCGGGTTATTCCTTAGCAGCCTATGGCAGCCAACCAGCATATCATCAAAATCATACGTTCCAGTGTGCTCTTTATGCAGTTCATAGCGTTCGTACAGGATCTTGCAAGTTTCTTCCCATTCCGTTTCAGGCCGGACATCATTGGGGAACAGCAATGTATTTTTCCATAATCCTATTTGCTGCAACGCTTGATCATACGCAAATTCTTTTTCATCAAGTTCCAGCTCACGACCAGCTTTTTGAAGAATAGCCTGACGTTCCCAATCGCGGCTCAGAAGTAAATCCCTCCGCCATTTTTCAGGTTCATGGTGGATAAGAATTTTATAAAAGATGCTGTGAAAGGTTCCTGTCACGAGCTTATGAACAGCAGAAGCTTCAACCTTGGGATAGCTTAGTAGCCTTTCCTTCATTTCTTTAGCTGCCTTAGCCGTAAAAGTAACAAGCATAATGCTGCGTGGATCGATTCCAAGTTCAGTAATCATATAGGCGGTTCGAACCGTTAGCACCCGTGTTTTTCCGCTTCCTGCACCCGAAAGCAGCAATACAGGACCTTCAATTGCCGAGGCAGCTAGAAGCTGCTGCCCATCAAGGGTGATGCCGCTGGTGTTTAACTCGGACAAGTAATTTGCTGTGGGGCCGGGAGTAATAGAGATTTTTTCAGTGTGAGGCGGGTTTCCGGCAACTTGCTTGCTTTTTGTAAATGAGACTGGTTCTGTTTTTGGCTCCTTGGTAATTGAACGTGATCTAGGCATTCGAAACCCGTTTTGTTCTGCGAAAATATCTTCATGTGATTCATCCACAGGAGACATAGTGCTTTCTTCAACAAAACTCTTACAATTACTTTCCGTTTTATTAATATGGTAAAAATGTGGTTCCTCTTGGATACCCAGATAAAGTTTTACCGGCTTTTTACAATGCAGACAAGAAAGCTCGCCTTTTTTTCCATTTTCATAAAGGAATTGAAGACGCTCCGGACATAAAAAAACCAGGTCAACCGTATTATTTTGATAAATAGCTTTTTTCATAAGATCAAAACCTCAATGTACTAAAAAATTCGTCAACATTTATCATATCAAAACATAACATAAACAAAAAGACTACGTTTGTAGTGTTTACCTGGGTGGCAAATGGGGTAGAGAAAAGTTAACAGTATGTCCAAAGTACATAAAAAATGAGAGGTGGATATCATGGGTTACATAATACCTTTTACACATTATGATTACATTCAATACACGAATCGATCAGTGGAAGCAGACCAAAGGACCAATAGGCCGGTGCCGGGTATTCATAATATTCAGCCGGTGAATTTCAACCACTATATTAAAGAGCAGATTGACGAAACTGAAGCTGAACCAAAAATCGAGAAGAAAAAAGAAGCTGTCAGGGATTATTCTTTTATGTTCGATAGCAGCAAAAAGACAGTAGCACAAGAAATCATTTACCGGACCACAGCCGAAATGACCGGAAAAGGCGGGAATTTTAATACCGTCGTTTAACCAAGTGAGCCACATACGCTATATGCCAGTAAGCTAAATTTGCGAAAAAAAGGTTTTCGGGCGAAACCAGCCGACAATTAAGCGGAACAAGAACAGCAGCGATAAGCAAATATAGCTGGGATTAGGCGTGAAAAAGAGTTTATTAAGCTCAACCTCATTTTGGACACTGTAAGTTGGAACCCTATTGACCCGTACTGCTATCATTAGTGGTACGGGTTTTAAAATGTTTTCACACCATTAAAAAAAGGAGGACCTTGATTTCCGGTTGGTCCTCCTGTTCACTATTTTATATCTTTTTTTCCATAGATTTATGAGGAATCCCTGCATCCAGGAATTCTTCAGATACAGTGTCATAGCCAAGCTTTTCATAAAACGGAATAGCATGAGTTTGTGCATTCAGCTTAAGTTTCTTAATGCCTTTTTCCTTTGCATATTCTTCGATATGATCCATAATGGCCTTTCCGGCGCCTTTTACCCTGGAATTTGACAGAACGCAAATTCTTTCAACTTTGCCATTTCCGTCCAATGTACGGAACCGGCCGGCGCCGATTGGATAATCCTCGCTGTTATAAAGCACGAAATGTGCGGCTTCATTTTCATATTGATCGATTTCTTCTTCTTCAGGAACATTTTGTTCATGAATAAAAACGGTTTTTCGAACAAAATATGCATCCTCAAGCTCTTTTTGACTGGCTACAGTTTTAACCTTCACTTTCCTTATTCCTCTCCTAACCTAAACGTCTCATAAACAGTCCATGAACCATTTTCAAGCTGATAAAGCAAATGAACGCGATCAACTTGCTCTTCATGTCTCAAGTCAAGCATTCTCAGTTGGCCATAGACATCAGAATGCTCATCGTTAGATAGCTGCTGTCCAATCGTAATATGCGGAACGAATGAAAACTCTGACTTTTCGTTGAAAAAATCTTCTCCATGAAGGCTGTTATGAAGTGTTTCTAATTCATTTGTCATTTCGATTTTAAAGTAAATTGTATTATTAACTGGCTGAAAGGAGCTCACTTTTAAAACATTTAAAGAAAAAGGCTTCACTTTGCTCGTGATTTCTTCCAGCTTTGAGGCTATTTCCTTTATACGGTTATCGGTTGCTTCAAAAGGGCCTTTTAATGTTACGTGCGGAGGAATCAAGGCGTAATGCGGATCATACCGTTTACGATAGGAATTCGCAAGATCTTGAAGCTTTTTCGATGGAAAAATAGCAACACCATATTTCATAAGTAAACCTCCTGTACTGAAAAGTAATAAAATAATACATTCGTTAAACTATTATACCAAAATTTTCGGAAAATTGGGTAATGATAAAAGCCTAAGCCATTAGGCCCTTTTTAAAACATTTTCATTAAAGCTCTTTTTAAATCAGGCTGCCAATATTTCCAGCTATGTTCCCCGTCGAATTCATCATAAAAGCATGAAAATCCTTTTGACTGGAATAAAGCCTGCAATTCCCGGTTAGGCTCAATAAAATTCTTCTTTCTCCCATCAGTGGTTGGTACTTCAGTTTCGTTTTTGCCAATTACATGATACAGTTCAAGCAGCTGTGTATCCTGGAATTTTCTTACTTCTTCCATGACCTTATCATCAACATATGGTGACTGAAGAGCAACCTTCCCAAATGTATGCGGGTAACGCAGGGCAGTGAGCAGGGAAATTGTGGCCCCTAGCGAATCCCCGATTAATGCACGGCCCCTTCCCATGTGATAGCCGGGAAATTCCCGATCCAGAAATGGGACAAGTTCATGTGCGAGGAAACGCATATACGCCTGATGTTTTTCTCCCTCGGGATGGTATTTGCTTCTTCTGTCATTGACATTCCGATAAGGGATGCCAACGATAATGATATTTTCGATTTCACCCTCATGAAGAAGACTATCAGCGGTTCTGCCGATTCTGCCTAGCTGGAAATAATCCCTGCCATCCTGGGTAATCAAAATTGAATATTTATATAATGTTGAAAAAGAAGCAGGAAGGTAAATTAGCAATTCCATTTCTTCCCCAAGCTCCTCGCTGAACAAAGAGTACTCCTTAATTGTCCCCTTGGCGACATTCATTCTTAATTCCCCCTAAATTAAAAGTTGTAAGGGCTTACCACATATATTTTAGCATAAGTGGTATAATCATTTGAAAAAGCAGTTTTCAAAGGAGCTGGACGGGATGGCAAATAGGCGTGTACACAGCAAAGAAGTGACAGCAGCCGCATTAAAAGCACTGAAAACGCGCGGTGTATCTCTGGAAGCGATTGCTGAAATCGTATATGAAATGCAATTTCCTTATCATAATAACTTAACTCTTGAAGAATGTCTGGTCAGCGTTGAAAAGGTGCTGGTAAAAAGGGAAATCCAGCATGCGATCTTGGTTGGCGTAGAATTGGACATGCTGGCAGAACAAAAGAAATTATCTGAGCCGCTCCAGAGCATTGTTGAATCCGACGAAGGGTTATTTGGGGTTGATGAAACCATCGCCTTCGGAGCAGTTCTAGGCTATGGAAGCATTGGCGTTACAACATTCGGTCATTTGGACAAGAATAAAATCGGAATTATCAGGGACCTGGATACAAAAAAAGGGGATAAGGTCCATACCTTCCTTGATGATTTGGTCGCAAGCATCGCTGCCAGCGCAGCTTCAAGGCTCGCCCATAGATTGCGAGATGAAGAGGAAGCTCTTTCTGAAAAAGAGAAACAACTTCGCGAGAATGAAGAAATGATTGGTTAAGAGTACTTTAGATGAAATCCGGCGCCGAAGAGGCTGCCGGATTTTTTCGGTAGTTTAAAAAGGATCTTTTTTTACATAGCACGTGCTAGAACTGCTCATTGTATAGTCCGCTTGAATTTTCTATTTTAGTAAAAATGAAAAAAGTATTGAAACATTTAAAATTTTATTAATTTACAGTAAAGTTAGAATTGTTTAACAATTATTTGGGTTAATATGGTAAGATAGAATAGTATATTTATATGCTTCTAAAAGGGGGAATTTAAATGAAACGAAAGAGTTTTATTTTTCCAGCGATTCTTTTGCTGGTGCTGTCAATGATCCTCGCTGCATGCGGTGGCGGCGAGGCGGAAAAGACTTCAGGTGAGGGTGGAGAGAAAGAAGAAACCGATGGAAAGAAACAGTTCCTAAATCTTGTAACAGGCGGAACAGGCGGTACATACTATCCACTTGGCGGAGCTTTCGCTGATATCATTACAGATAATACAAACGCCGAAACGACAGCACAGTCTTCAGGTGCATCTGCCGAAAACATGGAAGCGCTCAAGGCAGGAGATGCTGATATTGCATTCACCCAAACGGACATCGCTTCATACGCAACGGAAGGGAAGCTAATGTTTGAAGGCAAGGCGATTGATAATGTAAACGCAATTGCATCCCTTTATCCTGAAACGGTACAAGTTGTAACGTTAGCCAAATCGGGCATCACAAAGGTGGAAGATCTAAAAGGGAAAGTAGTTTCCGTCGGTGCTCCCGGATCAGGAATTTATGCCAATGCTGAGCAAATCCTTGAGATTCATGGCATGACAATGAAGGATATCAAGCCTCAAAACTTATCATTGGATGAATCCTCAGGCGGAATTCAGGATGGAACAATTGACGCAGCCATTATCACTTCGGGTGTTCCAACAGGAGCGGTTGAAAGTTTGGCTGCGACTTCAGATGTTGTGCTCCTTCCAATTGCTGACGACAAAATCAAAGCATTGATCGAAAAATATCCGTATTATGCAGAGGATGAAGTTCCTGCGAATACTTACAAAATCAAAGAAGCAGTTAAAACAGTATCTGTTCAGGCAATGCTTGTTGCAAGAGATGATCTGGATGAACAGCTTGTATATGACATCACCAAAGCTCTATATGAAAACATGGACAAAGTAACACATGCAAAAGGTAAATTGATCAAAGTAGAAAACGCATTAAACGGAGTAAGTATAGACGTTCATCCAGGTGCTAAAAAATATTTTGATGAAAAAGGCGTTAAATAGTTAACAAAAAAAGAGTGATAGACCGATCAAGGAATCGGTCTATCTTTTAATTAATGGTGTATTTATGAATAGTAAAACACGAGGAAGATTGAAGCAGGTTTACATATTCATTTTGATTAAACTCTCCGTCTTAGCGGTGCTATTTGTCCCCTATCAGTCTGCGCTGGTTTTCCAGTTCGAAAAAACGGATAAAGTATTGGCTTTTCTTCCGATTGAAAAAGATGAGAGCTTCAGCATGGAGTATACACATTCCATTCATCTTTCCAAGGTTGTTGAAATGTACAAGCTGCAAGATAACGGGAAAATTAAGCAGATTGGGTTGATGTACGAGGATTTCGGCATTGGGATGCCTGAGAACGCAGGTAAGGGAGAAACGTTCACAAAGAAAGACGGCAAATACTATATAGGAAACATGAATCGGGTCTTTCCATATATTGATCTTCGGATTGGGAAAGTAAGAGCAAACCATACGGTGTTATACCAAAATACACCTTATCCATTGAAGGACAGCATTGAACCGGGGACATGGGTAAGAATCACATGGAAACAACTTAATATGTGGCAGCAACTGAAGGGAGTGAACATCATTGGAAGAAAATAAATTTCAGGCACTATCACAGGAAGAACAGCAGGAGCTGATTGAAAAGTACGATCCGGAGGCAGGCACACGAAAGTTGACAGGACTGACCGCAAAGATTGCGTTTTTCGGATTGCTTGCCTTTTCTATTTTTCAGATTTATACCGCGGCCTTTAAGCCATTAATGGCTCAATTGCAACGTTCAGTACATCTTGGGTTTGGCCTTTCTTTAATTTTCCTTCTTTTTCCTGCAAGCAAGAAGCTGAGAAAAAAGGGCGGAGTCGCTTGGTATGATGCGATACTGGCAGTCTTATCTGTCGGGGTGGGTGCCTACTGGCCGCTCATGATGGAAGATCTGGTGATGCGTGTCGGGAGGCTGACAACCCTGGACTTCGCTGTTGGAATCATCGCGATCCTACTGGTGCTGGAAGCTACGAGACGGACAGTTGGTTTGCCAATCACCATTATCGCAGCCATATTTATGGTCTATGCTCTCTATGGGCCGTATATGCCTGGATTTTTGGCACACAGAGGATTAACCGTTGAACGGCTCGTGCAGACGATGTTCTTTACAACTGAAGGTATCCTGGGTACTCCGCTTGGTGTATCTTCAACCTTTATCTTTGTGTTTCTTTTATTTGGAGCATTTCTCATTAAAACCGGTGTTGGGGAATATTTCAATGATCTTGCCGTTCTAATCGCCGGGAAGAGAATCGGGGGTCCCGCAAAGGTCGCCATTTTCTCAAGTGCTCTTCAAGGAACGATTAGCGGAAGTTCTGTTGCTAACGTAGTAACCTCAGGTGCCTTTACTATTCCGATGATGAAGCGGCTAGGGTATAAAAAAGAATTTGCCGGAGCTGTTGAAGCGTCTGCTTCTACCGGGGGACAGTTAATGCCTCCGATTATGGGTGCTGCAGCCTTTTTGATGGTTGAATTCATCGGAGGGGGAATTACCTACTGGGATATTGCAAAAGCGGCCGCTATCCCTGCGGTCCTTTATTTTGCAGGAATTTGGATTATGACTCATTTTGAAGCAAAGCGGCTTGGCCTTCGCGGTTTGAAGGATGATGAACTGCCAAATCGGGCCGAGGTACTGAAAAAACTATACTTATTAATCCCTATTGTTTCCATAATTGCGCTGCTTATGACGGATATAAGCGTTATGCGCGGTGCCTTATGGTCCATTTTGATTACAGTAGCAGTCAGTGCAATCCGCAAAGAAACGCGTATAGGTTTCAGAGGATTTATTGATGCTTTGATAGACGGTGCCAGAACAGCTTTAGCTGTTGCTGCAGCCACTGCAGCGGCAGGGATCATTGTCGGTGTTGTAACAAAAACCGGTCTCGGCCTAAAAATGGCAAATGGGCTTATTGATCTGGCGGCAGGAATGACTTCTTCACCAAAAGGCGTATTAATATTAACATTGTTCTTTACGATGGTTGCATCATTGATACTTGGTATGGGATCGCCAACAACTGCGAACTACGTTATTACCTCAACAATTGCTGCGCCTGCCATTATTCTATTGGGTGTACCTGATCTATCTGCCCACTTATTCGTATTTTACTTCGGTATCATCGCCGACATTACTCCTCCAGTTGCCCTGGCTGCTTTTGCCGCTGCGGGTGTTTCAGGCGGAGAACCGATACGTACTGGGGTTATTTCCTCGAAGCTGGCGATTGCTGCCTTTATCATTCCGTATGTGTTCGTACTGTCACCGGAAATGCTTATGATTGACACAACCTGGTACGGCACTGCATGGGTAGTCTTTACATCCATGTGCGGGATGATTGCCATTGGCGCCGGCATGATTGGCTATTGGTATCGAAAGGTAATGGCAATAGAGCGGGTATTTGCCGTTATTGCCGGCTTGCTGCTGATTTATCCAGAACGGATTTCGGATATTACTGGATTAGTGCTCTTTGGGATTTTGTTTGTCTTGCAGGTATTCATTAAAAAAGAAGATAAAAATAAACCTGCTGCTTCTGAGCAAACTTTGTCCAACTGATCCATCAATGTTTAAAACACTTTTGAATCCTTTAGCGTCTTCCTGCGGGAAGGCGTTTTTTCTAATAAGAAAGAATAACTTTTATAACATGTACGATGTCTAGCTCCAGCGCTCAGCTACTTTTTTTCAGTAGGAAAATAAAGCCCCGACGCACAGGATGTGGCGATTTTTAGCCGTTCATCCACTATTCATGGCGCTTTTCGCTTTTCTTAAAAAAACTGAATAAACAAGCTGAATAGTCACTTGTACGTTTCACCTTTACGATGCACAGCATTTAATAATAGTAGGTGCTTGGACATTTATTTTGTGATGGTATGGAGGAACGAATGCAAGAGCAACGGGATGTAGAGGAAAAAGATATTTATATGCTGTAAAGTCCTGTTGGAAATTAGATGTAAAAAAGAGGCTGCGGAAAAGAGGCTGGTTAAATGAAGAATGTTACCGCTAATAAGTAATGCGCTGTGAAAGGAAAAGGATATCCTCCTTTGACCCGCCGGACAAGCTTGGGACTTTTCATTCCCCCCCCCCCCCCCCCCC
>NZ_QVTE01000027.1 GCF_003429095.1 Peribacillus saganii | reverse complement strand
TAAAACGTTGGCGCTTTGTTTTGTTCAGTTTTCAAAGAGCAATTTTCTTGCCGCGTCCTTCAGAAGCGACTTTATTAATTTACCATCACACAAACAAGAAGTCAACACTTTTTTGAAAATAGATAAATCATAGTAAAAACATCTTGCTGATGTATGTAAGATAATAACATCTATAGACCGGACTAGTCAACTGTATGGCAAGGAAATTAAAATGTTAATTTTATCCATAATCAAATGCTATAATATAATAAAGAAGCAGCTGTAACACCATTACTGTGCCCAGCTGCCACTTTGGCTTACTACTTAATAGAAATAATATTCTCTTCTTTACTGTTTACACTGCCTATCTTTTCAAGGTGCACCGTTTCTCCTGCTTTCAGGTTGGTGAAAACAATCGGCGTTATAATGGAAGGAGCGTTATTTTTCACGTAATTTAGATCTACTTTTAATATAGGCTGTCCTTTTTCTACTTTGTCTCCCTGGGAAATGAGGGCTTCAAATCCTTCTCCTCCTAGTTTGACTGTATCAATACCAACATGGATCAATATTTCCCGCCCCGTGTCTGATTCTATGCCCAGGGCATGCTTTGTCGGGAATAGATTCACAATTGTTCCATCGACAGGCG
This sequence comes from Peribacillus saganii, assembly GCF_003429095.1. Lineage (GTDB taxonomy): Bacteria > Bacillota > Bacilli > Bacillales > DSM-1321 > Peribacillus > Peribacillus saganii. The sequence continues at coordinate 51,013 of NZ_QVTE01000027.1, read as the reverse complement.
ATACAATCAGGCCATCTTCTGGCAGGATTGCAAACCCATCACCCATCATCTTCTCGGCAAAAACCACATCCGGCACCTGGCTGATCGGCTTTATTTCACCTTTCATAGGTGAAATGAATTGATCAAGTTTAGCTTCAATATTCTTTACTTCATCATCGTTCTTTAGTGTTTCAGGTACTACTTCCTCAACTTGCTGCTCAACTTCGTCTGTCATAGCTGACTTTTCTGCTTTTGATTTTTTGCCAGACATAATATCCTTCATCTGTCCTTTAATAGTTTCAGAACGCGGACCAAAAATCGCTTGAATATTATTTCCAACTTCAAGCACTCCTGCCGCTCCAAGTTTTTTCAACTTTTCCTTATCTACTTCTTTTACATCATTTACAGAGACCCGCAGGCGTGTGATACACGCGTCAAGATGAGCGATGTTTCCTTGGCCGCCCATTGCCTGCAGGATGTCGCCAGCCAGATTTCCAGGTTTTCCAGCTTTATTTTCCTCTTCTTCTGTCTCTGTTTCAACTTCCCGCCCTGGAGTCTTCAAATTAAATTTGCTAATTGCAAAACGGAAACCGAAGTAGTAAATCACAGCCAAAACTAAACCGACAGGGATAACTAACCATGCATTTGTCTGAGGGTTAATTAGTCCAAATAAAATGTAATCGATAAGACCACCCGAGAAGGTCATGCCGATTTTAACATTGAGCAAATGCATAGTCATAAATGATAGTCCCGCGAACACTGCGTGAATCGCAAATAAAACCGGCGCTACAAATAGGAAGGAAAACTCAAGCGGTTCAGTAATACCGGTCAAGAACGAAGTCAAGGCTGCTGACGCCATAAGCCCGCCAACAATAGCTTTTCGTTCCGGGCGGGCTTCGTGGTAGATTGCTAAAGCCGCCGCAGGTAATCCAAACATCATAAAAGGAAATTTACCTGTCATGAATGTTCCGGCAGTCAAATCCTGTACCCCATCTTTAATTTGGGCCATAAAAATAGCCTGGTCCCCTTTAACAAGTTTTCCAGCTTCACTTGTATAGCTGCCAAATTCAAACCAAAATGGTGAATAGAAAATATGATGAAGGCCAAGAGGAATTAACGACCTTTCAATTAATCCAAATACGAATGCAGAAAGTGTCAAATTGGCTCCTAGCATATTTTCAGAAAAAGAATTTAAACCATGCTGTATTGGCGGCCAGATCACAAGCATAAGCAATCCGAGCAAAACAGCACTAGCTGCAGTAGCGATTGGCACAAATCGTTTTCCTGCGAAGAATCCTAAATAAGAAGGAAGTTCAATTTCAAAGAATTTATTATACATATAGGCTGCGACAATACCGACAATGATGCCTCCAAATACTCCGGTAGACAACGTTGGAATACCAAGCACATTTGCAAATTCTTTGCTGGCTTGAACATCTTTTGCTTCAATTCCAAGAACGGTTCCCATTGTTACATTCATAATTAAAAAGCCAATAATTGCCGCTAATCCGGCTACACCCTCTCCTCCAGCAAGCCCAATTGCAACCCCGACTGCAAACAGCAGGGCCAGGTTGCCGAAAATAATATCTCCTGCACTTTCCATGACAGAAGCAACCATTACTACACCATCGCTCTGAAGAAAAGGTGCAAATTGAATTAAAGTCGGGTTTTGCAGTGCATTACCAAACGCAAGCAAAATACCTGCCGCAGGCAAAATAGCTACCGGAAGCATAAGAGCCTTACCTACTTTTTGTAAAACACCAAATATTTTTTTAAACAAGGTAACACTACCTCCCTTTTTTTGAAAGCTTATAAAGCGATTACATGTACTACAAATAAAAAAGCATAAGCAAAGAAGGACGAGAGCTGCCAGAGATAATATTCCCTAACTCAGCTGCTATCAATCGCCTTTCCCTACTTATGCCTGATCGAATCAGTAACACGTAAAGCAAATGGTCATTAATTTAATTTTCTTTTGCAAACGTTCTTTATAGTTTTCCTGCTTGTTTTCATTTATTAATTCAAACATTTTCTCGGTCATATCTGCCGGGATTTCGTCGCCCTTTGTCCGGTTAAATCCGATAATTGCCAATGAGAATCACTTCACTTGGGTGGCTGGCAATAACCACGTTATTATTTAAAACTTTTTTTATCGAAAAAGGAGACATTTTAATACCCCTTCATTATTAATATCAACGTTTTGGACAGCTACTAGCCTTCACCAAATAACAGTATGTTATTAGAGATGATAAGATAGTCAATCAGAACACATCACATGTAAGGGCCATATGCTATTACCACGGCATCTCATCTAAGTTAATTCCAGACTATTTTTTCTTTCATTTAAAAAGGGATTCAGCTGGAAAGCCGAATCCCTTTAGTGGTCTATTCTGTTAAGAAAGCAAAATACAGGATAAATATGATAAAGAAAATGTACATAATCGGGTGAATTTCTTTTGTCCGCCCTTTTACCAGCATCGTGATTGGATAGAAAATGAATCCTGCTGCAATCCCTGTCGCAATACTGAAAGATAGCGGCATAGTAATAATGGTCAGGAAGGCTGGAACAGCAATTTCAAATCGATTCCAATCTATATTCTTTAAAGAAGATACCATTAATACTCCAACAATGATTAAAGCTGGTGCAGTTACTGCTGAAGTTACTACTGAAAGTACCGGGAAGAAGAATAAAGAAAGCAGGAAAAACCCGGCCGTGACAAGTGAAGCAAATCCTGTTCTCGCCCCTGAGGCAACTCCGGCAGATGATTCAATATACGAAGTAACTGTTGATGTCCCAAAAATAGAGCCGATCATGGATGCAATGGAATCGGCAAATAGAGCTCGGCCTGCACGCGGCAATTTGTTATCCTTCATCATCCCTGCCTGGTTTGCCACCGCAACCAAAGTTCCGGCATTGTCAAAGAAATCTACGAATAAAAACGTTAAAATCATCCCAAGCATTGTAGTCGTATAGAATGATGGGTCTCCAAATGCACTGAACAGTGTTCCGAATGTTGGCTCCAAGCTCGGAACTGCACCTACTACTTGTTCAGGTGCTTTGATTAAATTAAAGATCATACCCGCAATAACAGTCAGAACCATTCCATAAAAAACGGCTCCATTAATCTTTCTTGTCATCATAATTACTGTAACAACAAGGCCGAAAATGGCAAGAAGCGTATTTCCGGCTCCAAGATGCCCTAAACCAACTAGTGTTGCATCATTATTAACGATTATTCCAGCATTTTTTAAACCGATAAATGTAATAAACAATCCAATCCCCGCACCAACTGCATGCTTTAATTCAACCGGGATTGCGTTGATGATTTTTTCACGAAGTCCAGAAATAGTAAGAAGCAGGAAGAATACACTGGAAATAAATACAGCTGCCAGGGCATGCTGCCATGGTGCGCCACTGCCTAATACGACAGAATAGGCAAAAAATGCATTTAATCCCATACCGGGGGCAAGAGCAATCGGATATTTACCCAGAAGTCCCATAATAATAGATCCTATTGCCGCTGCTAATGCTGTGGCAACAAAAACTGCACCATAATCCATTCGCATCGCATCTGGCAAATCCGGGATACCATCCAGCGTAAGAGTAAGCGGATTAACAACTAAAATATATGCCATGGCAAGGAATGTCGTCATACCGCCGATAAATTCCCGGCGATACGTAGTGCCATGCTTTTCAAATTCAAAGTACTTCTTCATTTCTATTTTCCTCCTAGAAAATCTGGTTGTTCTTTTAAACTTTAACCCAAAAAGAAAACGCCCCGAAAACCGAAGCGTTAACTAAAAAAATTGTAAAAGAGTTAGGGGATAACAAAGTATAAATGCAGGTTTGCCCTATTCTTTCATAATTAACGTAGTCAAGCTATTTTCGGCAGCTCGGTAGAAACTTATGGGCCATATCCCCAACATTATACGACTATTTATGACAAATTATTCAATTCGTTTTTATTTTAACAGAACTTTTTTCCTAAATCAATATAAAAAACGAACATTTTTTAAAGAACAGTCAATAATATTCGTTTTTCAAGGAATTAACTTGGCCCGGCAGTGAAAAGAAAATTCTACTGCCGGGCCATAAAACACTTAAATTATCTTATTCCCATTCAATTGTTGCTGGCGGCTTTGTTGTAATGTCATAAACCACCCGGTTAACATGGTTCACTTCGTTAACAATACGCGTTGAAATCAATTCAAGAACATCCCATGGAATTCTGGCCCAATCGGAGGTCATTCCATCAATAGAAGTCACCGCACGGATGCCGATTGTATAATCATAAGTACGCGCATCCCCCATTACTCCTACACTGCGGATATCAGGCAAAACCGTAAAGTATTGCCATATTTCGCGCTCCAATCCAGCCTTTTTGATTTCTTCGCGTAAAATGGCATCAGATTCGCGGACAATCTCTAGCTTGTCCTCAGATATTTCACCCAGTACCCTGATTCCAAGGCCTGGACCCGGGAACGGCTGGCGCCACACTACTTCATCGGGAATGCCAAGCTCGGTTCCCAACGCACGCACTTCATCTTTAAAAAGCGTATTTAGCGGCTCGATCAGTGTAAATTGCATATCCTCTGGAAGGCCACCTACATTGTGATGAGACTTAATTGTCTGCGCAGTGGCTGTTCCGCTTTCAATAATATCGGTGTATAAAGTACCCTGTGCCAGAAACTCAATACCTTCTAGCTTTGCCGCTTCATCGTCAAACACATAAATAAATTCATTTCCGATGATTTTGCGTTTTTGTTCAGGATCCGCCACACCCTTGAGTTTATCAAGGAAACGATCCTTTGCATCCACTTTAATGACATTCATATGGAAGCCTTCACTGAACGTCTTCATGACACTCTCTGCTTCGCCTTTACGCAATAATCCATGATCAACAAAGATACATGTCAATTGATCACCAATGGCCTTATGAATCAGCACAGCAACAACAGAGGAATCCACACCGCCGCTTAAAGCACATAATACCTTTTTATCTCCAACAAGTTTCCGGATTTTTTCCATCTCAATTTCAATGAAGTTTTCCATAGACCACTCACCGCGGCAATTGCAAATATTGAAGACAAAGTTCTTCAATAACTCGTTCCCATAAATAGAATGGCGAACTTCCGGATGGAATTGGACAGCATACAGATTCCTTGATTGATCACTCATCGCTGAAATCGGACATGAGACGTTAGTTGCATCAATCGTAAAGCCTTCCGGTGCGCTTACTACCAGATCTCCATGACTCATCCATACAAGCTGCTCCTGAGGTAGATCGCGGAACAATGGAGACTCGTTTTTTACTCTCAATGTAGCTTTGCCATACTCTCGCTGCTTCGCAGGTTCAACGACTCCGCCAAAATGCTTTGCCATCAGCTGCATTCCATAGCAGATTCCAAGGATAGGCAAGCCCATTTCAAAAATTCGTTCGTCACATCCAAAAGCAGTTGCGTCATATACGCTGTTCGGACCGCCGGAAAAAATAATTCCCGCTGGATTCATTTTTTCTATTTCTTCCACTGTAATCGTATGCGGATGCAATTCGCTATACACTCCGAATTCACGGATACGTCGGGTAATCAACTGGTTATATTGGCTGCCAAAATCTAATACGACAATCATTTCCTGGTTATGCAATTCTGTTTTTCCTGGCACAAAGGTCACCTCATTTAATATTTTCCCATTCAGGCGGCAGACACAATATACCACCCGAACTAAGGTCTGTTATAAAAACTCATGCAATACGTATGTAGCTATTATTTTAAACTTCCCATTAAAAAAAGCTAGTATCCGCCTCAGTATAGAAGGCAGATTCTAGCTGGAATAAGAGGATACATTGTTTTTTAGCATCCAGTCATATATCTCAGAATTAGTTGATAGCCAATTCCGATTCCATTAACCCGCCTTCATAGTCAAATCATTTACGGTGATCTGGTAGAAACTTTCGAACCCTATTTTCGAAGATATATGAAGGTATACGTTTTTCTCAATTGCTTTTTATTGTATCAACAGGATAAAAAACCGGTCAAGCTATTGTTTTTTTAATTAAATTTTCCCACAATTCACGCGATTCTTCCCAAGCCGGCAAAGTGGCATCCCCTCTGTAAACGACCTGTTCATACCGCTCGGTTAACCGCTTCATTTCGTTGGAATAGAAATAGTTATCAACAAATTGGGCATATTCCCTTAATGTCTGACCCTCCGGCCGTTTTAAGCCATACCGGTTCAATTCTTGCAGCAGAGCTGCATATGCCTTGCCAAAAGTACGATCATCCGACTGGCTCTTATAAAAAACCACTATCAGTCTTGGCAGCCAAATCCCTCGTTTCCTGTATACAAATAATCCGATTAACGTTAGCAGGGCAGAAAGGATAACATAAAACTTCCAATTAATTTCTGACCAAAATGCTGATCCGAATGTACTTCCTTTTACTTCCCTTTTGGGTTTCTCAGGTGTGTCCTCTACCTTTGCAGGGGCCGCTATAGCCTGTTCTGCTGTATTGTCAACAGAAGAATTAGCTGAAGATGCAGCGCCTGCTGAAGAATAAAATCGGGAACTGTTCGAAAAACTTTTTGTCGGTTCAAAAGGAACCCATCCAGCATTCGGAAAATAAACTTCAACCCAAGAATGGGCGTTATTATTTGTTACCTCATAAACCCTTTTCCCATCTAAACTGGTCATGGTTCCTTCCGTATATCCTTTTACCCACCTGGCAGGGATGTTTACGGAACGGAGAAGGACCGTCATGGATGATGAGAAATTGTCACAATATCCTCTTCTTGTTTCGAACAGAAATTGATCAACATAATCCTGCTCCTCCTCGGGATATGGAATATTTACCCGATCATAAACAAATTCTGGGCCGTCAAAATAATCTTCAATTGCTTTTGCCTGATCATACCAATTGTCCTTTCCCAGGATAAGCTTTTGAGCCAATTCCCTTACCCTTGATGGAATATCCGGCAGCTGCCTAAACTCCTGCATATATTCCGAAGTATAACCGAACTGTTCAAAGCTGTTGACCTTTTTCAATTGATCAATGTCATAGCGCGGATAGTCATACTCAATTTCATAATCTTGAACCATTGCCTGGCCAGATTCATCTTGGTAAGAACGGATCTTGCCGGTTGTTTGGTTCATCTCGAAGTAATCTGCATCGCCAGAACTAATTCTCGTCAAAGCTGAAGGTTCGGGATACGGGATATGGGCTGCCCGTAATTTAACGGTTACTTTAGCTTTATAATTATTGGTTTCCACTGAAGCAGGAAGGCTAAATGATCTCTGTTCCATAGCATTATCGATCCTTATAGAACCAGTTGTTTCAGAAGCCCTCCAGCCTTTCCCTGTATAAATATCTTTCGTTTCTATCTTCCAATAATGCCTGGCGGGGGCATCTGCATATAGAACAACAGTATCATCATTGGCGAATCCTCCGCCAAGTTTAGAGTCATCCTCTCCATAGCCGACCTTTTTCGTTCCGGAATTACCGGTCACTTTATCAGAATAAGATGTAAAAAATGGAACGGGATCCGGCCAAATCGGATCATGCTTAGGTGCTGCAAATCCAACATAAGAGCTGGACGCAATGATCACGCCGAGAGGTACCAGCCATTTCCACACAGCCCCTAAATGCAGCCGGATTTGTTCAGTATCAGCCATCCTATAGAGCGTCAGGGAACCAAGCATCGCAAAACCCGTTATGACCATCCTAACAATCGCAAAGGTTGCATCGTATGGCGTAAATGTATCAAGGACGGATATAAAAATCACGGTAATCAGAAAAAACAAAAAAATGCTTTTCCGAATGGTAAGCCAATAGTGTATTAGATAAGTCATCAGCCATAGCAAAATGAAAAATAAAATGGTCCTAAATTCATTTGATAACGCCACCCAATCTGCCGCAAACACCTGGGTTAAACTTGTGCTTACATTTTCTGCTAAGAGAATCACCCAATCAGGCTTCAGAAAGGGCAATTCAAAATACAAAATGTTGATAAAAGCGGTGATATAGGATACTAAGAAAAGAGTCCTAATCAGAATTTTCACCTTAAAATAATGAAGAACGAAGGATAGAACAATAAACCAAAGAAAGGGATATAAATGTTCTGTATCGGTAAGCTGTTTTACAGGCCTTAACCATTCCCAAAGCAATATAAATCCAAAGAAATACATAGAGACAGACAACCATTTGCCAAGTCGGTTAAATTCATTGGTCACTGTGCCTTCACCCCTGAAAAATCATCATTATCTAAGGAATAATCCATATATTTCAGCTTAATCCCTTTAAGAAGTGCCGTTTCTCTCAGCATAACCTCTTCCTTCGTCAGACTTCTCCCCTTCTTTATACAATAGACAGTAACAGGCCGATTCGCACCAACGGTACCGATCTCTTCAATGTGTTCCCTGGTAACATACGAAGTCACTAAAAGAAGTGTCACATGGAAAGGGAGCCACTTTTTGCTGTTTTCCATTACCATTTTCAAACGTTCTCCAGCTGCTGGCTGCGAAGTTGCAAGACGGTAAAACAGCTTATGCCTCTGAACATCACCGCCGCGTACGGATACTATACCTTCCGCCTGTCCAGTAGAAAAGTAGCCCAACTGGACGCCGTTTTTAATAATGGCCTGGACCAATGATGCTGTAAAAACTATCAATTCTTCATATACCTCTGATTTCCGTTCATCCAGCAGCAAAAAGACATCCTGGCTTTTGCGTTCTTCGAATTCCTTCGTCATAATATCATTTCTCTTGGCGGTCGCTTTCCAATTGATCCAGGATAATTTGTCCCCCGGCTGGTAGTCCCGGACTCCTGATACAATGGAATTTTCCCGCTGTAGCCGGACCGACGAGCTTGTCTGCCCTTGATCAAACAAATTTGCAAGCTGCCTAAAATTCATATCATAATACGCGGGATAGGCAAGAATCCTGCCAGGAATTTCAAAGGTGGCTTCCTTCGTAAACAACCCCAAGAAATCCCCGGTTTTAAGGCGGATAGATAGAAGATGATGCTCACCGCGAGGCACTCCATCAAGCGAATAGGATAACTTGATTTCCCGTTTGAACCAAGGGAAAACAAGTGATTTAACTTGCGTGGAAGAATCTGGTTTAAGCTGATAAGGCAGCAGTTCCTCCACAATCAGGAAAACGAGCGGGAAAGGGAACCCTCTAGTGATGGTTACAGTAATATCCACACTATCACCCGCCTTGCATTCAAGCTTTTCTATATCCCTTTCCACATTAAAGTCTTTTACAGGATGGAAAAATAATAGCATAGGATAAAGTGCAAATGGCAAAAAGCTATAAAACAAAAACCAGCTGACAAATCCCCCTTGAAACATGGCATAAGTAAATACTGCTGCAAATAGTACAACCAATGAGAGCAGCTTTACATAGCTTTTTGCGTAATAAAAGGCTTTTTTCATGAGGGATTCACCTTTGAACCGGGACTGCTATTCTTGCAATAATATCCCGGACGATTTTTTCAGTGCTGATTCCTTCGTACTTTGCCTCAGACTTGAGGATAAGCCGATGGGCAAGCACTGCTGGGGCAAGATACTGTACATCATCAGGAAGAACATAATCTCTTCCCTTCAGCAAAGCATACGCCTGTGAACCTTTCATCAAAGCGATCGAGCCGCGTGGACTTGCACCTAAATAAACGCTGGTATGTGTCCGTGTTCGGCTACTGAGCTCAACGATATACCGTTTTATGATTTCATCCACATGGACAGCCTTCGCCTCAAGCTGAAGATTCTTCAGCTCTTCAAGAGTAATCACAGGTTCTAAATCTTCAATTGGGTGTGAGTATTGAGCTCTGTTCAGGACTTCCATTTCTTCAGATATCTCAGGGTAACCCATGTTAATTTTTAAAAGGAATCTGTCGAGCTGTGCCTCTGGAAGTGGATACGTACCCTCATAATCGATAGGGTTTTGAGTTGCCATTACAAAAAAAGGCTTCTCCATTTTTCTTGTTACTCCGTCAACTGTCACGCTGGATTCTTCCATTCCTTCAAGCAGCGCCGATTGAGTTTTTGGAGAAGTACGGTTAATTTCGTCTGCGAGGATGATATTTCCCATAATTGGCCCTGGTTTAAATACAAATTCCTGTTCTTTTGGATTATAAATAGAAACCCCCGTGACATCTGACGGCAACAAATCTGGAGTAAATTGAATCCTTTTAAAATTGGCGCTGATGGATCTTGCCAGTGCACGGACCATCATTGTTTTCCCAACGCCAGGTACATCTTCAAGCAGTACATGGCCTTCCGCCAGGAGCGCGACCAGGCTTAATTCAGCAATATTCCGCTTTCCAATAATAACATGATCTATATTTTCCAATACTTTTTCAATAATTGGGTGATGTTCAGTGTAGGACATTTATTTCCTCCTGGAAGCAAGTAATTTCCTAAAATTAGGTATCATGTATGATATTCGTTATCATTCGCCAAAGTCCTCTAAATTTCGAAATAGTAAGTTAGATATGATTAAAGATGTTTACAATGCCATTAATAATTATACGGGTTAACGGGGTATTCGTTGCATTCTTTTAAAAAAGACATCCCTTAGTAAAGGATGTCTTCATAAACACTATAACTAATTATTTCACTTTTTCACATGGGTTTATTTCGGAAGCTGGATACCAAAGGTTTTAACTAATGACATACCTATAAAACTTTTTATCAATTTTTAAAATTGGAAATGCTGCAGGCAGTTCTTCAGCAGTTATTTCTTCGAAACCATGCTTCTCATAAAATCTATGGGCTGCCACAAATTGCAATGTAGTTCCCAAAAAGATTTCATTAACTTCTTTTTTTCGTCCCCACTCAAACACTTTGTTTAGGAGGAGGATAGCTGTTTTATGTACCTTTCCTCTAAATTCCTTTGCCACAAATACCTTTCTTAAAGCACCCTGGTGGTTTCCTATATCAAGCAAGGCAATTGTTCCAACAACACGTTCGTCTGAAACAGCGACCCAAAAGTTACCGTTTTCCTTTTGATAAAAATTTTCAATATTAAATAAATCCGGCTGATCCTCCTTAGTTATTGGTATACCATATTCCTGTTGCTGGATATGAAGGATCAAATCCACAACCTGTGATTGATAGCCGCTTGTATATTCTTTTACTTCTATTTTTGTTTCCACCTTTTCACATCCTCATTTCCATAACGAAATTCCGAATACTGGTCGTAATTCAAATAAAAATTATTTAATTCGATTGTCAATTATAAACGTCTAACCCATTCCTTCTGCACTTCCAATGAACCATGTTGGACTTTAACATGTACTTTCCATACTTTATATACACAGTAGGCCTTCAAACTTTCCGGGGCTAACGGAACATCATTATTGTGGGTGTATTCTTCAAGAAATAAACGGTTTAATATATTTGCATATTTACGATGATGAAGTTTAGTGACGGCCTATAAAGGTTATCAGTTTGGCCTGCTTCCGCCCGATCCCAGACCTGGATAGATACATTAATATTTTCGGTGCATATACATCATGGATCCTTTATCTCCAGCGTCAACAGCTTATGGAATAAATCTCCTTAGTTTTACAAACGATAAAGCCGTGGAGGTGTTAATATGAAAAGTACAACTCATAACCATAACCTGTATATAGAAAACCGATAAGGATTGATCCGATCATGTTAGAGAATCGACCCACACCATATGGAAATCCTGTACCAACTGCGGGCGCTTCTACATGAAATAGTTCTGGTAAATGCTGCTACACGGGAATCGAACCAGTGCTTCTCTATTCTGATAATGTTTTCAAACTTATTCTTATTTTAAAGATTCTTTATATGGATCTCTTAAAAAGAATAAAACTACTACAGTAATGGCTGCACAGCCTATAACGTAGAACGTCGGCGAAAAATTATTACCTGTAATTGAAATAAGATCGTTGCGATAAAGGGTGCTGTGCGTATTAAGAAGACTAATGATAGCAGAGATAGAATAAAGTCCAGGTAACAACTGGTTGAATTTTATTCTTATGATTTCTTCTATTTTACCTAGGGTCATCATTACCTCCCGTAACATGTTACTTATTCTGAATATGATTCTACCGTTAATATTTATCACACTAACTAATAATAAAAGTAATTGCAAAGTTTAACAAAAACAAGTGTTAGAAGCAATATTAGCACCGGAGAAGCTTCTGTAAGGTGTGTTTGAATGTTTCCAACCGGAAGAGAACCAGATAATTCACCTGCGTAATTAGTTCGTCAAGTTGTATTATATCCCTTTATATGTAATTGTTTTAATTTAAGCTTGGTGATAATCCATGGCCAAAATATGGTGATTCAACGAAAAAGAAAAAAATCTATTATTAGGAAGTATCCATTACAACTTCCTAATAATAGATCAATTTTATTTACCGTTCTAAAATGGTTTATCAATAGAGTCCATTTTTTTTGAACGAAAAGCCGATGGGTTACTCACCTTGTTTTTGCGTGCCTTGGTTCCGTCCAGCAGATGCCTGTTGGTTTTGTTTCTTTACTTGAGCTGCCGTATTTTCGCTCGCAAACTCAGTACCATATTTTCCTTGTCCGGCTTGTCTTTGGCCGCTCATTTTTTTGCCGGCAGACCCTTGTTGGGGTTGGTTCTTCGCTGCACCGCCGCTAAACTCGTTTGCGAACTCAGTCATCAGGTTATTTAGCTTTGAACCTGCTTGTCCCTGGGTCCCTTGGTTCTTACTAGCAGAAGCTTGCTGGTTTTGTTTTTTTACCTGAGCTGCCGTATTTTCGCTCGCAAACTCAGTACCATATTTTCCTTGTCCGGCTTGTCCTTGGCCGCTCATTTTTTTGCCGGCAGACCTTTGTTGGGGTTGGTTCTTTGCCGCGCCGCCGCTAAACTCGTTTGCGAACTCAGTCATCAGGTTATTTAGCTTTGAACCTGCTTGTCCTTGGGTCCCTTGGTTCTTGCCAGCAGAAGCTTGCTGGTTTTGTTTCTTTACCTGAGCTGCTGTATTTTCACTCGCAAACTCAGTACCGTATTTTCCTGGTCCAGTTAGTCCTTGGCCGCTTATCTTTTTGCCGGCAGACCCTTGTTGGGGTTGGTTCTTTGCCGCGCCGCCGCTAAACTCGTTTGCGAACTCAGTCATAAGGTTGTTTAGCTTGGGGTCTGCTTGTCCTTGGGCGCCTTGATTTTTCCCTGCTGACGGCTGTTGGTTTCGATTCTTTGCCGTATCACCTGTAAACTCATTTGCGAACTCAGTCATGAGTTTTTTCAGACCTGCTTGTGCTTGGCTGCCAGTTGAAGCTTGTTGGTTCTGTTTCTTCGCTTGAGCAGCAGCAGTATTTTCACTCGCGAACTCAGCACCGAATTGCCCCAGTCCAGTTTGTGCTTGTCCGGCTTGATTCCGGCCGACTGAAGCTTGTTGGTTTTGGTTATTCTGTTGACTTCCCATGTGGGTTGCACTACTGATAGTTTGATCAATAGCATTAGTTGTTTCATTAACAACATTCATTGCAATATTCTCCGCTGCTTGGATTGTGTTTTGGACAGCATCAAAGGCAACACCGGCAGTATGTTTAATATATTCGCCTATATTATTGGCTATCCCTTGGTTATTTCCATTGTTATTTTGATTATTGTTTTGATTTTGATTGGACATTATTTTATTACACCCCCTGAAATAAGGTTGTGCAAAAACGAAACCAATGTTACATGGAAAATTTGTATCAGAATAGGTCTTCGATATATGTTCATTAGGGGAATTCTTTCTTACTTCAGTTCGAATTTTAATTATATTGGATCTATTTACTGGAAAGATGTCTCCCCAGGATATCCAATCATTCTTAACAGGTAAAACAGCAAGGCCACTAAATTAAATTCCTTTTTGTAAGCAGTCGTTGAAATAGCAACGTTTTTTAATTCGGGTTTAGGGGCAGTTTAAACAGTGCTTGCCGAAAGTCGAGGGAGTGTAAGATTTAAGGAAGCCGTTGTTTTGTTATCCGTTAACATAATGTGGTTTGTCTGAATGTATTAAATAGTGCATTTTCCCATTTAATTTATATTTCTAACAAAACACGGAAATTTTAACTTTTGTCGATATCTACTCAGACTTTGTAGATATTTCTCGGGAAATGTTGAAATTTAAAAAATGGAGAATATGGACCTAACTTTCCCTCTTGAAACTGTACTAGTATTGATTTTCTTACAGTTATATCAATAGGGGTGAATCAGAGAGATATTACTTTCTTTTCAATTTTTAACACGAATGAATTTGAGTTGATTTTCGAATATTAGAACTTGTTCAGGGAAACCTTCAATTTAAAGTAAGCCATATCGTTTGTTAGTTCGACATGGCTTCGCCTGTATAGAAAAAGAGCAATATTAGTTTTCATCAGATGGCTTTTAAATTGTTTGGAAGTATGGGCGACAAAGTCCTATGCATCTTTCTACCACTACCTCTTTTACATGCGGTCTTCCAACTTTCTTTTGTTATTATAAGGCTGCATTATCTATGGGCCTTTGCGTATCGTCATACGTTATAAGTGGTCCTCAATGCCAATCCTTAAAAATTCATGTTCATTTTGCTCTTGGTTCGGCCATATTTTGAAGAATGGATGCTGCAAACACCAATTATATCTAATTTATTCAAATACGATATAACTGGACATCGTTACTCCTTATAATTGGATTATATATTGCACCTTGAAAGCCTTCCGTATCGCGTAACGATATTAGGGTGTCATGTCGCTTGAATAAGATTATTTAAGATTGTAAAGTTATTTAGTTTAGATATCGTTTTAAGAAGGGATCAGGATTTGGGTTGTGCCTTCGTTTGTCTTTGCCAATACGTTTATAGCACGTATGTGAATCAAATATCATATCATAACTTGCTCAATCTTTACGAAATTAAAACCTTAACGGCCACCTAATTTACGGAATATTGAGAAAATGCCGCCCCGTTTTTCATTGCGTTTTTGTATCTCTTCTTCTAAACGTTTATTAAAATCACTTTGCAAATTCCATTCTTTTTTCTGTTCGTTCCGCATATTTTGTATTTCTTTTTGCAGGATTTGGCTTCTTTGTTTTTCTTCTTGCAGCAATGTTTCGTAGTGGGTATTTTGTTGTTCACTTAATTTTTCAATTTTAGCATTAGTTCTTTGTGCTGAATTTCCAATACTTGAACTTATAACATGATGGTCTTGCTGGAGTCGGGATACCTTTGTTTTAAGCTGTGCCATATCGTTTTTCAGTTGGATATTCACTTCACGTGTGGCTGCCAGTTCATTGACTACAAACAATAAGACCTCTTTTAACTGACTGGGGTCCTGTGGTAAAGCTTCATATGTATCGTTTATCGCTATCTCCGTTTCATGGGATCCTTCTAATCTTTCTTTCTGTTGATTCACAAGATCTTTAGCCGTATCGTCTAGGGGCTTTTCCGTATCACGTAACGCTATAAGCGCTCGAATGTCAGACTGAACAAAGATACGCCGGTCGCCATCCTTCAAAAACTCATATCCATTCCGCTCTAAGATTTGGCCATACTTTCGGACTGTGGGAGTTGCAATTCCCACTTCTTCCGCTACCTCTTTGGAAGAGAATGCTTTTTCATTCGGTTGTATATCGCTTCGCATATCGCACCTCCTCTCATAAATATGAAGGTTTTTAAATGTATTTTCAAGAGACATATCGCTCATATCTCCCGAATGAGCAAATGCCGAAACGCAAGGTATTGCAATCGTTTTTTTAGATAAATTTTCAACCGACCTTGTCTTTGATGAGTGGTTTGGAAATAAAGGAGCCTTTTGTAGACGTACATTAATTGACCCATAACACTTTATGAAAATATGTCTAATAAACAGAAGGCCCCCACCGTTGTGAGTATACTGAAGAAATACCTTCATTAAATAAAAACCTCAATGCTTCCAGACTTTATGATGATTATTATACCATCCCGCCTTAAGGTGAGCATTTGTAACATCTTTCACCATCGTTTGCCAAAAGCTCGGTATCTTAAAGTTTTGCAAGTTTAACCGATTTACTTACTCCTCTGCTCTTCAAATAAAAAAGTTTTGGGCTTATTTGCAAAAGCCCAAAACCTTTTTAATCTGAGTTAAAAACTTTATTTTACTTCGTTGAGCAATTTCAGATCCACCAAACCTTCAATATCATTGCTCGGAACATATCCGGCTTCTTTGCTGATGTCAGCCATTTCCTGAATAACTTTCTCATTTACATCGGTTGTTACAGCCAGACGTGAGAAAGCGGCTGTCACTTCGTCTTTGTTTAACTCTTTACCTGTTAAATCTTTAAGGTGCTTAATTACAATTTCCTGGCTTTCTTCAGGGTTGTTCTGAATAAATTCCACAGCTTTCTTGTGGCCATTCAAGTAAGCCTTTGCCATATCTTTATTTTCCGCAAAGTCTGCTCTCGCTGCTACTACTGTATTGGTTGACTCCTTACCCCAGGCAAACTGATCCCAATCAAGCAGCAGCTTCCCTTTTGCCTGATTTTCGAGAACATATCCCCAAGGCTCCTGGGTTGCTGCAGCATCCACTGATTTCTGTATAAACAATGGTGCTGTATCGGCAGGAGCAGCTGCAAATAACTCTACTGTTCCACCATTCGTTTTTGCCTTTAAATTAACCTCTTGGAGTGCTTTTCTTAACATTACGTCCTGGGTACTGCCGATAACGGGAATTGCAACTTTTTTGCCGTCTAAATCTTCCAGACGATCAATCTTGCTGTCTTCTCTTGCCACAAGAACCGCCCCACCGTTAACAGCTCCGGAGATCAGTCGATACTCCTTATTTTTAACATAAAAGTTCAGTAAAGGACCAGGGCCGACTGTACCAACGTCGATAGCCTTGGTAGACATTGCTTCCATGAAAAGTCCGCCATTACTGACAGTTTTCGTTTCTATCTTTACATCTTTTCCGAACGCTTCTTTAAAGAAGCCTTTCTCAAGCGCGACAATGGTCGCTATATGTGTTAGATTTGGGAAATACCCAATTGTGATAGTATTGTCGTTTGAATTGCCAGCGTCTTTGCTGCCTGATTGGCCGCATCCGCTCAGTATACCCATTACCAATACAATAAGTAACAGATAAAGCATAGATTTCTTCATTATTTTCTCTCCTTGTTGACTGTTTTTATTAATCTTATCGTCCTCTTAATCCCCATTTTACTTCTACACTTCGTTCCAGCCTTGAAAAAACAACATTGTCCACGATTGTTCCAATAATGGCAATAATGATCATTACAGAAATCACAAGATCCATTTGTCCGAGCGAACGTCCCATTTCAAGGAGCTGTCCCAGTCCTCCCCCTCCACCAAGAAGTTCCCCCGCCATAAGCGCACGCCAAGAAAATGCCCAAGCAATTCTCAGCCCTGATATAATCTGAGGCACAGACGCAGGTAGAATAACAGTACGAAGAAAATGGAAACCGCTTGATCCGTATGTCTTAGCAACACGTTGGTACAGCTGTGGAACATTTTTAAATCCACTTGTTGCGTTTACGGTCATTGTCCAAGTCGCACCGATTGTGACAATGAACAAGATGGAAATATCGTTCAATCCAAACCAAATAATCGCTAACGGAAACCACACGATACTTGGAATCGACTGAAGAGCGGTAACAACAAATCCAAGCGTATCTTCAACGATCTTAAAACGCCAGATAAAGTAGCCCAAGATCAATCCAACAATGATAGCAATCGTAAATCCAAGCAGGATACGGCCAAGGCTTTTACCGATGGCTGCAGTTATTTGCCCGCTCATTAAACCGTTCGCAAGCGTTTCAAATACCTGGGTCAGACTTGGAAACATAAATTCCGGAAGGCCGGATAATCTAGATGTGACTTCCCATATCGCCGCTATCACCGCGATGAAGATGATTCGTCTTAAAGCTGTAGTCATCACCCATCTCCTCCTTCAATACCTTCTCGATTTCTTCCTGTAAGATTGATAATATTTTTTGTTCCGTTTGTAATGTCACACCGTCAGGCATCACTCCATCTTTCATCGAAGGAACTGTGATGGTTTCTTTGATCTTCCCTGGGCGGGTTGCAAATACGACAACCTGTTCGGAAAGTAATACCGCTTCCCGAATATTGTGGGTCACAAAAAAGATCGTTACTTTTGTTTTTCTCCAGATTTCTAGCAACTCTTTATGCAAAACCATTCTTGTCTGTTCATCAAGTGCAGAAAATGGCTCATCCATTAATAGAATATCAGGTTCCATCACTAACGCTCTTGCTATGGAAACCCTTTGTTTCATCCCTCCTGAAAGTTGGTGAGGGTAAGAATCGACATAACGGCTAAGATGGACCATTTTTAAAACTTCAAGTGCTTTTTGTTGTGCCTGCTCCTTCGGCATTTTTTTCAGCAGCAAGCCGTATGTTACATTTTCCAATACGGTCAGCCACGGAAACAATCCAGCCTCTTGAAAGACCACTACTCGTTCAGGACCTGGTTTTGTAACCAAATTCCCAGCTACCCGAATTTCACCCTGATCCGCTTTATCCAGGCCTGCTATTAGATAAAGCAAGGTTGATTTGCCGCATCCTGAAGGACCGACGATCGATACAAAACTCCCCTTTTTAACATTCAGGTTAATGTTATCCAGGACTTTGACTTTTTCTTTTCTCTCATTAATAAAACTCTTCTCTATTCCATCTATCGTCAAGTACATGTGGTCACCTCAATTTTAAATCCAAGTAGGTCTATTTGTTTTCTTCATATATAATGATTAATAGTAGGACTTTTGTCAACAACATTCTACAATTTCTGTATTTACGGATTAGGGTAATTCATTCATATTTATCACAGAATGCTCGGCTGCAATTCGCTCCAGATACTGGCGAGCGGTATTTAAGTATGGAACTATAATGTAACAGGGGTCGTAAGCGTTTAGCGACCCCTTTTTGTAGAACAAATTAAAAGTACTTGACGAAAATTTAAATGAGAGTATAATCCATAGTATACAAATAGGAATTAAAGGAATGGGAATGGAGGCGTGTTCTTTGAATATATTAAAATATCTTTTTTTAGACATTTGTCCTAAATGTAAAAAAAGACTGAATACTAATAAGTCAAATAAAATACTTTCTCTTATAGTTAAAAGTTGTCCAGATGAACATTTTGAAAAGGTATATCATCCTGCTCTTGAAACATACGTAGAGATAAATAAATAGCGTTTGTTCCTTACAAAATGTCTATCCAAATTTTTAATGTTGCGGCTAATATTAGAACAGACAAAAGTACTTGTAAGACTTTGATATTAACTTTTTTTCCTGTAATAGCCCCTAGTGGAGCTGCAATTAAACTTGAAATGACAACAATTACTGCGGGTATCAACGGAACCTGCCCTGTCGTTATTTTTCCCACGGACGAACCAACGGAAGATATGAATGTTATCGCTAACGAGGATGCTATTGTCACCCTAGTAGGGATTTTTAATACGAGAAGCATAATTGGCACCAATAAAAAAGCACCGCCTGCTCCAATAATTCCGGCTGA
This sequence comes from Peribacillus saganii, assembly GCF_003429095.1. Taxonomy (GTDB): domain Bacteria; phylum Bacillota; class Bacilli; order Bacillales; family DSM-1321; genus Peribacillus; species Peribacillus saganii. The sequence continues at coordinate 31,539 of NZ_QVTE01000027.1, read as the reverse complement.
AATACCCACTACCAATGAGAGTACACAAGCTAACCATATATTGAAAGATACTGACTCTAAAGTTTTATCATCTAATCCCTTCTTTGGCATGAACATCATAATTACTGCAATGAGTGCCAACACCCCATAGACCAAATTAACCTTATCCTCATTCAATAACTTGGATCCATAGCTGCCAAGAAGGCTGCCGACAAAAACACATATCCCCATATAGCTAATTAAAGATTTATTTAAGTAACGCTCTTTACGATACACCCATACACCGCTAATAGATGCGAATAATGCTTGTATAGTGCTTATTCCTGATACCTCATGCGAACTAAATGATGCTAGTCCTAGTAAAGCTGGTAAATACAAAAGCATGGGGTAATTAATGATTGCCCCGCCAATACCAAGCATGCCGGACATAAATGATCCTATAAGTCCAATGATGAATAATGTAATGATCAGTCCAATGGTCATTGTTAACCTCCTTAAACTAAAGGAATTCTGCTTTAAGTGACCCTATCTTTTATTATACGCCTTTTCTAATAAGAATTTATCAGCGCTGTTAAAACATGCAATGCAAGTAATGTCCTCTTATTGGTCATTACTATACTGTAAAAAGTTTTCATTAAATCCTGCAAGTCCCCTGCTAGTCTTGAGAATGTTCAAGCAAATGTTTTATATTATATCCCTTCATTTTCTTCAGATAATTTTAACTGTTTTCGCAAACATATTTAGAGAAATATCAATGGTATCTTTAAATTTTGCTGAAACACTTCCATCCATTTTAATATATAAAGCACCACCTTATGCAATCAAAAAACCTCGAGTGTATTTGCCTTGAGTCATTCTTGCTATGCGTTTAAGGCCGTTGTGCCGAATTAAAGAGGAAAGTTGTATATTTTTCTATTAATGCGGCCGAGTAAAAAACAAAAGAGATGCTTTAATCTTTTACAGACTAAACATCTCTTTTATCGTGGATAAAATTAATAAGTACGACTGTATGTAGACACAATTTTATTATCGTGTCCGCTTGCTGATCCATTATGTTATAGTGCTGTGCTGTCCCTTACTCTATTCAGTACTTAGGAATAGTACAAACAATTTCAGGAAAAAACAGCTTATATATTTTGACTGCCCTTAACACCATTAATAGAATAGCTGGCTACAACATTTACATTTAGTGAATGAGATACAGAACAATACTTATCTTTTGATAGCTTAATAGCACGTACTACCTTATCTTCAGGAAGTTCTCCTTCTAGTGAATAATGAATATGAATATCGGTAAATCGTCTTGGCTGTTCTTCTGCCCGTGATCCTTCTATTTCCATTTTAAACGCACTAGGCTCAAATCGCATTTTTTTCAAAATCATTACGATATCAATTCCTGTGCAGCCAGCTAGCGAATGTAAAAGCAATTCCATTGGTCGTGCTCCGCTATTATTTCCTCCTACCTCTGGAGCAGCATCCATCTTTATTTCATGACCAGATGGTGTTGTACCTGAAAAAGCCATATCTCCTGTCCAATTAATTGTTGTCTGCATAGGTTTTCAATCCTTTCTATTTTTGTTCCTGCTTTTAATTATGGAAGAAGTATTGATTAATCACAATTCTTTATTGTTCAAGATATTGTGAGTAAGTTAATTATAATCATAGAGCTTAGTATTTTCTATGTTATATATATTGCTTTAAGGATTTCAAATTACATAGGTCTACTTAGCATTATAAAAAGGTTAACCGCTCTTTATATTGCTAAGAAGATAGTGACATCTTTTCCTTATCAAGTATTCCCAGCCTCGGTTCACCGCTTTATAAATACACCTTTGTGAATTTTAACAACAATCACAAATTATATAATGAAACATTAACAAAGCTTTTATATTACTTTTATAATTAATATAATGACTCCTGCCAGAAGCCAAATGAAAAACCCAGGACATATTGGAGGTACCCATCTCTTTCCGGTTCTTTCCTTAGTGATGCCTCAAGAACCTTGACTACAATGCATCTTTGTTATCATATTTATCACCCCGTTCTGGCCCCTGCAGAAGTTATAAAATGTCTAACCAAATTTTCACTGCAGTTGCTGTTATGATAAAAGCTAATATAATTTGAAGTATTTTTGTATTCATCTTTTTCCCGGCCATTGCACCAAGAGGAGATGCGATAATGCTGGCAATCACCATGATTAAGGCAGGGTAATAATTGACTTGGCCGGTTGTAATTTTTCCAATTGTTGCACCAATGGATGAAATAAAGGTTATGGCTAACGAAGAAGCAATCGTCATCCTGGTTGGTATCTTCAGAACGACCAGCATAATTGGCACCAAAAGGAATGCTCCTGCCGCCCCGACAATACCACTGCCGACCCCAACTATAAGAGATAAAGAAGCGGCCAGCCACTTGTTAAACTTCACTTGGTCAAGAGGAATATCATCGATTCCCTTCTTAGGTATAAACATCATTACGGCAGCGATTAAGGCGAGAACCCCATATACTATGTTTATGCCATCTTCAGACATTAACTTGGAACCATATCCTCCAATAAAACTGCCTGCTAAAATACTGGCTCCCATGTAGCCAATCAGGGTTTTATTGAGATAGCCCCCTTTTCTATATGCCCATATTCCGCCAATCGTAGCGAAAAAAACTTGTACAGCACTAATGCCTGAAACCTCATGCGAACTAAATGCTGCTAGACCGAATAAGGGCGGGATATATAAAAGCATCGGATATTTAATGATTGATCCGCCTATTCCAAGCATCCCTGAGATGTATGAGCCTATAAAACCGATTAAGAAAATGGTGATGATAAATACAATGTCCATCTGTAGACCCCCTTTACGGAAAAGGGAACCAAACTTGGTTCCCTTTTTTACGTGTTAACCTTTTTTAATCCAGAATTGCAATACACCATTTTCTTCTGTGGATTGCAATAACTCATGTCCACCAGATTTTGACCATGCAATTAAGTCTGCCTTTGCACCCTTATCTGTCGCATGGACTTCCAGCACTTCTCCAGATTGCAGTTCATTGATCGCTTTCTTCGTCTTAACAATTGGCATCGGGCAAGCAAGGCCTTTTGCGTCTAATACTTTATCTGAATTCATAATTCATCTCTCCTAATTTCATATTGATTATCTCTAATTGTTAGTTATCGCACCGCACAACGGTTAGGTCCGATTTCCATCTCGCGCCGCTGTTCTTCATCCGGTGTAATCTTGCCCATATTTGTTTCACGGATTTCTTGATATGCGTTTGGCTGTGGAGGCAGGTTGCCGGTAACCATGTTTCTGAACTCTTCTTCATCCGTAATGTTTAAACCATGATTTTCTGCGAAAAGTGTTCCGAGTTTCTTCGCAACGCTTCCGTCATCGTTCAATTCCTCAATGATCATGAAATGAGCCGGAAGCACAATCAGTTCTTCTGAAAGTTCTCTATAACGTTTGTACAACGTCTCTCTCAAGTCCCCCACCCAGTCCTCAGCAAGTCCTGCCAAATCTGGTCTTCCGATGGAATCGATGAAAAGGATATCTCCAGAAAGTAAGTACTTTTCATCCACGACAAATGACGTGGAGCCGATGGTGTGACCCGGAGAATAGAGGGCTTCAATATTGATCGTTGTATTCCCAATGGTTACACTGTTTCCGTCCTCTAATGGTTGATACTCAAATATTACTTCTGTTGCATCTTTAGGAGGCAGCCAGTAAGTTGCATTTGTTCTAGCTGCAATCGTTCTTCCGCCTGAAATGTGGTCAGCGTGAAGGTGTGTATCAAAAACATTTGTGATTTTTGCTCCGATGCCATCGGCGAATGCAGTGTATACATCTGCCATACGGGTCGAATCAATGATCGCTGCCTCGCCATTAGAAACGACCATGTAGGAAAGACATCCTTTTCCGATGCGGACAAACTGGTAGATCGCTCCACCATCTTTTAGATCTCCAACTTTTACGGGTTCTAGATATTCACTCCATGCTTTCATTCCGCCTTGCAGGTAAGAAACATCACGCCCTGCATCTGATAGCATTTCTGCCACCATGATGGATGAACCTTCCTTTGCACACACAACTAAAACCTCTTGATTGATTGGAATTTGATGAAGGATGTCCTCTACCCCGTCAAGCAGGTCAAAATACGGAATGTTCAGGTATTCAAAATTTTGTCCTTCAATTTTCCAATCTTGAAAAGCATCTTCATTTCGCACATCCAGAATGAACAATTCCTTCTTATCAAAAACTCGTTGTGTAACCTCTTTAGCCGTCATCATAATTACTGACATAACCAATACCCCCTATAGTATATTTTTTGATAAAAAAATATTACTGTTTAAAATGCAAACGTAACATCCGCGTCTTTGGCAGACTCAAGGAATGTCACTGCAGCGCCCACTTTAGTACCTTCAACAAAATCTTGTTTTTTAAGCCCCATGACATCCATTGTCATTTGGAATACGAGGAATTTTAACTCCCATCTTTTTCTCCATTGCAAACAGTCCTGGGATCGAGGGTAAATTGTCATTAGTAAAACCTTCTGCAAAATGTCCCTTGCACACCGGCATGGTTAGTTGTTGTTCCCTTGTTTTAACATGGGAATTGGAGCAGAGAATTAACCAATTCCCATTTTTATAATCAGACTAAAGATTAAGGCTAACAGAATCTCCTGTCCACTTACTCATACCCGGTAATACATTGACCACTTTCGCAAATCCATTTGCCGATAACTTTCGTGCAGCTAAGTCACTGCGGCTGCCTGTACGGCATACAATAAATATTTCATCCTCTTTGTTTAACTCATTAAGTCTGCCTTCTAATTCTCCTAATGGAATGGAGATGGCATTTGGAATATGGTTAAATGCATATTCCGCCTCTTCCCTTACATCAAGGATTACAATACTGTCATGGGATGCTATTTTTGCTTGAAGCTCTTCATTGTTGATAACGTTAGGATGCTTTTTTTCCGCCGTTTCTTCTGCCGAAGATTTTCTCAGATAATGCTTTAAGACTTCTCCCTCTTCAATAGTACCTAAGTATTGATGTCCAGTACTCTCAGCCCAAGCTTTCATGTCAGCTTTCGAACCTTTATCAGTAGCTTGAACCTCCAGTACTTGGCCCCCCTCTAACTGAGTCATAGCCTTTTTCGTTTTCACAATAGGCATTGGACAAGCTAAACCTTTTGCGTCCAGTGTAACATTTGATTTAATGGTTTCCATTAAAAAATTCCTCCTTTAACAAATACCGCTACGGGTATTGAAATGATCAAAAAATTTTACTCTTTTTTCCCTTCCCAAGCTAACATTCCACCTGTCATATTAATTACCTTAAAACCTTGACTTTCCAGAAATTGAGAGGCCCTTCCACTTCTGCCCCCTGAACGGCAGACCATAATGTATTCTTTGGATTTATCCAGTTTATGCATACGAAATTCAACTAGACCTAATGGGATGTTCACGGCTCCTGGAATTTTTCCTTCTGCCACTTCTTCGACTTCACGAACATCAATGATATTAAGCGTCTTTCCTTGAGTTAATAAAGCTTCAACTTCTTTTGCTGTTAGTTGTTCCATTTCGTTTCCCTCCTAGTAAAGTGGTTAAGACCAAGCACTCATTCCGCCTTTTACGTTCGTCACGTTATGATAACCTAATTTCCTTAACACTTCGCTCGCTTTATTGCTTCTCATTCCACTTTGACAAATGAGGATCACTTCTTTATCTTTCGGTATTTCGTTAGCTTTTCTGTTTAGTTCATGTAGCGGAATGTTTCTAAATCCATTGATGTGATTCGCCCTGAATTCAGCGGCTGTTCGAACGTCTATAAATTGTTTAGTTTTGTTTTTGAGTTCACTTCTTAATTCAGAGGTTGTAATTTGATTTACTCCCTTTGCGGGAAGCAACCGCTGCAGGAGAAAATATACTATTAGACCAATGAGCAAATAATTTAAATACTCCATTTACCTGCCTCCTTTATTATGTAGGGAACTGTTTAGTCCCCTCTTGTTATTTTTTTAGATAAATAGGTTCACATTTCCATTTTCAGCATCGGCCAGATATGCCGCTACACCTGCGTATTCAATCCCGTCTAATAATTCCTCTTGCTGAAGGCCTAACAGATCCATTGTCATCGTGCATGCAATAAGCTTAACTTCCTGTTCTTGCGCCATCTCGATTAATTGAGGCAGTGTCATCGCATTGTGTTTTTTGATGACCTCCTTAATCATCTTAGGACCCATTCCAGCAAAGTTCATTTTGGACAATCCCATTTTGTCGGCGCCGCGGGGCATCATTTTCGCAAACATCTTTTCAAGGAATCCCTTCTTTAACGTTAATGGTTCGTCCTTGCGGAGCGCATTCAAACCCCAGAATGTATGAAAGATGGTAACTTCATGGTCGTATGCTGCAGCTCCATTTGCAATAATGTATGCAGCCATTGCTTTATCATAATCTCCACTGAATAAAATAATAGTCGTTTTTTTCTTTTGTTCTGTCATTTCAATCTTCCCCCTATTTACTTTTTGTTTAAAATATTAGCCTTTTTTAATCCAAAACTTTAAAACGTTGCTTTCTTCTTCGTGTTTTAATAGTTCATTCCCGGTAGATTTGGCCCATGCTGATAAGTCAGCTTTTGCTCCTTTATCTGTAGCATGGATTTCTAGTACTTGACCTGATTCTATTTCATTCATTGCTTTTTTTGTTTTTACGATTGGCATAGGACATGCCAATCCTTTAGCATCTAATACTTTATCAGCCTTCATTTTTTCTGCCTCCAATCAAATAATACCTTTACCCCTATAGGTATATAAAAGGTTAAAAATAAAAGGGTGTCACGAGTACCCCTATGGGTATATAGTAAAATGAATAATAACACGTGTCAACCCCTAACTTTTTATCTGCTTTTAATTAGCAGTTCAACAGCTTGTTTCACAAGATGTTCGGTAGCTTCTCCTTTTTCTACATTTTCTCGAACACATTGCTCAAGATTTTGGCTCACTATAACACCCATTGTACGATCAATCGCATTACGCGCTGCCGAAAGTTGAGTTACAATCTCTCTGCAATCTTTTCCCTGTTCCATCATTCCCAATACGCCTTTTAGCTGCCCTTCAATGCGTTTTAAACGATTTATTACACTTTTATCATACTCCATGTTCTAATCCACCTTTCCCTTTACAAGGACATTCAGATATTTCATAACTGGTTACATTAAAACCTTTTCTGATTAAAAAACGAAGTCCTAAATTCAATTCCAATCTATCAGAAGCGACTACATGAATGTTACCCGGTGAAATCTCGCTTTTAAAACGTCTTAAATATGCATAAGGAATGTTAACTGATTTAGGATCTATATCATTCCCTTTGTTATTATAATCCCGTATATCTAGTATTATCGTGTTAGGATCTAACTCCCCCGTATGATTACACGGAATACTTTTCACAGGGACATATCGGTTATATAAACCCATTCCTAAAGCTAGCAATGTGAAAATTACTATAGAAATCATACCTACCACCTTTTTGCTTTCTTACTCACATAATATACCCATAGGGGTATAATGTCAAGAGATTTCATTTGAACTCTTTAAATTCGCTCTTGTTAAATATAGTACATAAATAATTCCTGTTCCTCTACATCTTCAGAATTTGTTAAATCTTCTAAAGTTGTGCTATCTAATACATTCTTAACTGCATCCCTAACGCGAATCCAAAGGCTTTGCTGAGCTGGCTCTTCATTGTCAATTCCCTCAACAGGAGTGATAGGGCCTTCAAGCACCCTAATAATTTCAGCAGCTGTAATTTCCTTTGGATTTCTTACAAGAACATAGCCGCCTTTTGCTCCGCGTATACTCTTTACAAGTCCTGCGTTTCGCAGGAGAGCGATTATTTGTTCCAGATAGGGTCCTGATAAATTACCTTTTTCAGCAATAGATTTAATTGTTAAAGGGTTGCCGCCACTATTCTTAGCTAACTGAATCATAATGGTTAAGCCGTAACGCCCTTTTGTAGAGATTTTCAATAGTAGACACATCCAAATAACCAATTATTTAACGAAATGAGTATCTTTATTCTTTCAAAGAACTAAAATAAAGTATCTTGTAACTTTCCATTAGTAAGACTATACCTAACTGGGTATATTGTCAACGCTAAAACATCATAAAATGCAAGAGATCAAAGTGTTTCTAGTGGCAGAAGAGGACTGCTTAATACAGTCTTAGATTCTTATAGATAGCCTATAATGACATTGCCAAATTCCATAGTATTATTTTTTTGCGTTGCTTTAACACCAAATGACGAAGAAAAAAGGCTACTACTAGAATTATTGCCGAAATTAACGGATAGGCATCGATTCGGCCCAAATTCCATTTCTCATTGGACTCAATTTCTGCTGACATTTTACCCATATTGGTTTGCCTTATTTGTTCATAAGGGTTTGGTTGTGGCGGAAGATTTTCCATCACCAGTCTCCTAAAGGTTTCATCGCTTTCAATGTTTAGACCATTATTTTGAGCATATAATATTCCTAATTTTCCTGAGACGCTTCCATCATTATTCATCTCTTTAATGGACATATAGTGAGCGGGCAGCATTACTAAATCGTCTGCAAGTTCTTTGTAGCGCTTAAAAAAGTGTTTTTGGTAAATAAGTTACCCAGTCATCTGCTTTACCAGCGAGATCCGGACGGCCTAGAGAATCAATGAACTAGATATCACCTGCTAAAAGGTACTGTTCATCTTTAATTAATAGGAAACTAACTATTATTTGCAATAAACATTGATTTTAACCTCCCATAACACAATGGAATAATTTTAATATTTGTTAAATTTTATTTACCTATACACTTTTATCAATACAAGCAATTAATTGTTGTTCAATATCTGCAGCCATCTCCTGTAACTCGTTTTGTTCCACCATCCGGATTAGAGCGGTTGGTTTTGGTAAACCGATTTTCGTTAAGCCTGAATCTTTATAGACAACGATCTTACAAGGCAGGAAATACCCCGCCAATTTGTTTTCTTTCAAAACACGTTCAGCCTCTTTTGGATTGCATACTTCCAGTACTATAAACTCTTCCTCCAATTGGAAACCCTTTTCATCTAGCTTATCTTTAATGTTAAAGGTCCATAATACTCCGAATTGTTCATCTTTAAGATTTTTTTCCAGAGCCTCTATCGCTTCATTCACAGGTTTCTCACTCGTAACAGTATAATGAAAATCCATATCCATTCTTCCCTTCCAATAGTTTTAAATATCAATTTTAGTTTTGTTCATCTATAATATACTCACCGGGGTATTTTACATTACCCATGGCACGATGCCTGTAAACGTATTCTTATTTTTATTCATATTCAGGATTCCAATCCACTAAAACAGGAGATTCTGATGGAAAAACAAAGGGGAAGGAATTCTTTGAAGAAGCCAGACAGTTTAATTTGGTTTTGCTAATATTTTTGGATTAAGTTCCTACAAGTTTAAAATTAATCTTTACCAAACTCGTATAGTCATAACTGAATTTGAAAGGATTGAAATGGTTAGTTAACGTAAACCTGGGGGTCTGTCTCCCTTTTTCCATTACATAGAGAAATCAGGTGAGAGCTTTGTCCTATATTAATATTGGCAACCTTACGATCCAAGCTGAATGGTTTTCAGTTTTGCTGGCTTTTGTCACATCAGCTCTTCTTTATAAGATCATCGTTCGAAACAAAATATGTGACTGGTATTGGAACTCTTTTTTTGTTTACTTCCTTATATGGAAACTTACCTATATTTTATTCAACGTAAATACTTTTTTTAGCAATCCCCTGTCTATCTTATTTTTTAACGGAGGCACAAAAGGCCATATCATAGGTATTTGCGCTGTGATTATCTATATATCAGTTATTGGAAAAAGGGGAAATCGTCAATTTTATAATGAATCATTTACTTTAGTTAGTTTGTTTTTGTTAATATATCAAACGATAATGAGTTACTTTGGAACTCAAACTGCTCACTTAGTTATCCAATCGCTGTTTTTAATGGGCTTTTTCATTTCCCTTCAGTTGCAGGTTCGAACAAATCAACTATATTCAAATCAGTTTTTCCTTTTGGTGCTGTTGCTCCAAATATTAATTAGTAGTATTTTCAAACAAGCAACTTCTGTAGAATCCTTTACATTTATATCACTTGCGGCATGTTTACTAATTCTTTCTTATAAAGGAGGACTTACGGAAATGAAAAAAAATATAGTAACGATTGCTGTCCTAGTAATTGCAGTTGCAATTATTTTAGTAAATCTCTCGAAACCAAAAATAACAGTCAGGGAAAATGATCACAGTCGTTTAACGAACAAGGAAACACAAATTACCACATCCTCGGTGGATCAGGGAGTTCCAGCTCCTGACTTCGAGTTAACATTATTAGATGGTGAAACAGTGAAACTTTCCGATTATAAGGGGAAAACGGTCATATTAAATTTTTGGGCAACATGGTGTCCCCCATGTAAAGCCGAAATGCCGCATATGCAGAATTTTTATAAAAAAAATATAAATAGAGATGTGACAATCCTTGCTGTTAATCTAACAAATCAGGACAAAGGGGAAAAAGTAATAGAAAATTTTGTGAAAGATTACAGACTCACTTTCCCTATCCCCCTCGATGAAAACGGAGAGGTTGGACAAATGTACCAAGCCATAACTATTCCTACCAGTTACATTATCAATAAAGACGGAGTTATCACAAAAAAAGTAGTGGGACCAATGGATGAAGAAACTATGACAAAATTAGTTAATGATGCACAATAAATGCAGTAAAGTTTCAGAGCCGAAAAAAGGTATAAGACAAGAGGACAGGCTCTTGTCTTATACCTTTTTTAACGGCAATGTCCTATATTATGTTCTTACACAAGTTTCTATTTCCACGAAAACCGAACGCAAGAAATGAAAAAAGAAGCTTCCCAAAAGTTTGGTCAACTCTTGAGAAGCTTCCGTTAAAATCCTCAATGTTAGTAAAATGCTGGCAAACCACTCTCATCTTACTCAAAAACCCAGTGATATCAAGGGTTGAGGGGCGTTATTATATCATGCCGCCCACTCATCTGAATATATAATTATGAAGAAACTAGTTAAAAAATCGATATCTGTTGCTTTTTAATACAATGGTAAACAAATATTTATAAACTGAATCAAAATAACACGAGGACAAAGAGCAAGTCATTTGTCCTTTTTTACATACTCCAGGAATCAATAAAATTAAACAGATGATTAGATATGATTTTTAGTTAAATAAAAACATACAGGTGATTCCAATGAGTCACATGAATGTGCTATGAAAAAAGTATCTGACCAAAATAAAAGCAGTGGACTCCATTTAGGAAATCACACTGCGGTAAATAAACCATAAAATCAATAATAAAAAATTGAACCTTCCCCGTTAAGAGACATGCGTTAGTTATTCAATTGTATTACACACATTTATAAATCATTTTCTCCTCATCGCCCCACCCACACGCTTATAAGTATCGCGCCTGGTCCCCATTACTTCTTCCCATTCCCTGGCTGCTTAACTTCTCTCCAAGCTTCTTCTTCACAGCCTGCTCGGTAACCTGAAGCTGCTTACGCTGTTCATCTGTTAAGTGATCACTTATTTTCATTCCCTTCACCTCATTTTTTTAAGGATTTAGCATTTCTCCAATAAAGCAAACAACCCCTATCTCAAAGAAGATAAGGGTTGTTTCAGATCGTATAAAATTATTGATTTGCAAATTCTTTTGATACAGGGGCAGTTTTACCATCTGAAATTGGAGCTTTAGACATATCTCCTGTAACTGGGATTTGCTCGTTTTTAGGCAATTCCTTATAAGGATCTGATTTTGGTGCCGGCTTTGATTTTGGTTGTGGCTTTAGCTTATTTACATGTATTGCTCGCTTACCTTTTTCCGTAACAATTTTTACACTATACCCCATAATCTTACTTGAAAGAAATTGTACTGGAACATATAGTGTATTGTTCTTGAAAATCGGTTTTAATTTTGCATCTACTGTTTTACCCTTTACAATTTTAGTTACAAGAGGTGTGGTCTTTCCATTTAGGCCAACGTATGTTGCGCCATCTTTCACATTAATAACCTGCTTGTTCTTAAGTTGAATTACAGACTTCTTCTCGGCGTTCAACCATGTAACTTTATCGCCCATTTTTTGGACAATGACGTTTAGAGGGACATACGTAATTCCTCCACTGTTAAATGGCTGATTTACTGGAGCTGTCATTGCTACTCCATTTACTTTAATATTTGCATAATGAGTTGCAGCTTTTACATTCATACCTGTTTGCAATAAAAAAACAATTAAGACAAGCATTAATACTTTTTTCATTTCCTACCTCCACGAAAAAACAATACATTCATAATTTACTTTGTAAATATCGACTAAAAACCTTAACCTTTAACAACCAACATGATGATTTTAGGTGATTACTTATTTTCATTCCCTTCACCTTTCTTTTGCAAAATAAAAAGCACTCCATAATGGGTGCTTAGTGCTTATTTATGATCTTGGCTTTTCAAAGCCTCCATCATGTCTAGCAAGGTACTAAAATCGGGTAACTAAAACTTTATATAACCCTACAAATCATATCGAAAAATACCAGGCTGCTAACACCCAAAACCTAACTCTTCTCTCTTTGTTTAATACGTCTGTAGAAGTTCAGCATTTGGCGTATTTGGTCATCACTAAAAACATCAATCTTAACATGTTCCTTTTGTCTTTTAACCTTTGCTGCAGGATTATGTGTAATCACTTCACATTCAACCATGTAATTAAAAAATGCTCGTATCCACATGATTTTGGTATTGATTGTGCCCGCCTTATTACCCGCCCTTGGCATTCTAAAAGATATATTGACGTACAGACTGTATGTTAGGTCTTCAACACTTACAACCTCATTCTCAATGCAATAACTTACAAATTCACCAAAAAGGGTTTTATAATTTCTAATGTTTCTCTCTGTGTTGTTCTTAAATCGTCTGTCATCCAAAAAGTCTTGATACGCAAATTTTAACAACATAAAAAACCACTCCCTAATTTTTTATAGGAAGTGGTTATTGCTATCGATATAAGTTTTTCACATGACTACTTCACAACTTAAGTGAAATCGGGTGAAAAATAGCATTAACTATTTCTCGGTTGTTCGGCTCAAAAAGCCTTACATCATGCCGCCCATTCATCTTTAAATAAAACATTAAAAAATAGGATAAAAAAAATGCTATATATCAATATTTTGCAAGGGTCCGATACAATAATTTCAAATGGGACATTATTAAGACGAGGACAAACTCGCGGACAAAAAAGCCCTTCTCCTTAGTGTAAAGGGTTCCGTTTTGTGGTGATTTTCTAAAAAAATCCACTGAAATGGCAGTCCTTTTGACAACATAACTGGCATATTAAAAAGCAAAACTCGTCCCAAAATGGCGAGTTTTCTTTGTTAAAAATTAGTCGTTCTTATTTAACTAAAGCACCCTTTAATGGAATAAGTATGGCCTGTATTCTTATAAACTAACGCATCCTTTAGAATTAAGAAACTACAACTCTAGAACCAAAGGCTTCTCCATCCATATGCTTTCCTGAAAATAACGAGGATATCTTTACAGAAGTTGCTGAGGAAGCACCCAAAGATGACAGTAGGGAAGAAGCTGATTCCCCCCAAATGCATCAGCTTCTTTATCTTGATTATCGAAAATACTCCCTGTTTGGAATTTCATTGTAATTCTCGGATTCGATTCATATACACTTCTATCTGCCACACTATTATAAATTCCCATTACACCTGTTTTTACAGTTCTAACCAGCTGCCCCTTCATCTTTTGACCATAGTTTTGAGTTTGGCCTTTTACTTCAAATAGGACACCACCGCTTCCGTTCAAGGCAAAGGAGCCTAAGGCAGTTCCAGGCGGGTCTATATAATGGTCATATAAAGAAATATTAGTAAATACTGAATCACCTTTCTCCTGAAGTGAATCATAAAGTACAACGTTTACTGAAGGGAGAAATCAAAGCGTCTTAAAAGATATATTACTATTTTTCACTGGATTGCGTTAGCAAAATTTATAAGTATTATTATTTACTAAGATAATCGAATTCTAGAGTTTAGTTTTTGTTAGTAAATTTTTCGCGAGTTAATCTGGGAATAAATAATGATAAAAAGAAAGACCGAGATAAACTAAATACGACAAACGCGATCCATAATCCATGATTTTGATATCGAGGTACAAACAACCAAAGTGCAATTAAAAAGACAATCAATGCTAAACCAATGGAATCCCGGATAGATTTTGCTTCAGTAGCACCAGAAAAAATCCCTTCTAACTGCAAACCCCAGAAACCAAAGATGGGAAACACAAGCATCCATACTAGGAAGTCTTCTGACATTGCTTTTACTTCTGTAATTGTCGTAAATGAGGCGATTATACTTTCTCCGAAAATAAGTACGCTTAAACTCAAAAGAATGGCCGATCCTAATCCCCATTGAGCGGAAAGAGTATACGCACGCTTATAAAGGAACAAGTTTCCCCCACCTATAGCTCTACCGACCAATATACTAGAGGCATTCGCGAAACCTCCAAATAAATAAGCTATTATATAGTGAATCTGCAATAAGATAGCATTGGCTGCTAACGTAACTTCGCCCATACTTGCACCAATAGATGTAAAAATTACGGTCATCGTGAGCAAACATACAGTCCTCAGGAATAAATCTCTGTTTATTTTCATCATTTTTAGAATTGGTTCAGTTTCTAGCAACATTGATAACCTTATATGGGCTAGTTTCTCTTTATTGGTCAAATAAAGAAGCCATGCCCCTAACACAACAGCACTAACCTCAGCTATAAGAGTGGCATAAGCAACACCCTTAACTCCCATTCCTAACCCTAAAACAAAAACAAGGTCTAATATAATGTTTAAGGCATTCATCCATATTTGAGTAGCCAAAGCTAAGTGAACCTTTCCCCTTCCAATAAGCCAACCAATAATCACGTAGCTAAGCAGAATAAACGGTGCTCCCCAAATTCGAACAGAAAAATAGGTGGAAGCAAAGATGGATACCGCTTCACTTCCTCCAATTAATGATAAGGCAATGGTTAAAATGGGACCCTTTAAAAAGATAAAAAACAAGCCAAACAAGATAGCTAAAATCATTGGCCTGAGAAAGGATAATACCATTTCATTTTGATTATTCGCTCCTTCTGCCTGAGCAGTAAATCCACTTGTACTCACTCGCAGGAATCCAAGCAGCCAATACATCGTATTAAAGATAACGGCCCCAATAGCAACTCCACCTATTGAAGCCGGATCGGGAATCCTTCCAACCACAGCAGTATCGACAGCCCCTAAAATAGGTGTTGAAATGCCTGATATAATGAGTGGAATGGCCAATACTAAATACTCCCTATGGCTATAGGATATAGTTTTATTTAAGACCATTGAATCTGTTGTTGCCAATTTCATAAGTCCTCCTACTTTATGCATACTTAATCGATTGAAGCTATTGAATTTGGGCTGTTCACAATGTTCCTGCAACCTGAGCACATTTTAATCATTCGAAAGGTGAACAATTATTGTATCTGGCTATTGGGGGGGCGCACTATAATATCTGAAGGTTTTCTATCCCATAAAAAAACATTCCGCTTAAAAGAACACCTATAAATCCTAATCACAAAAAGTAGTGAGATGATTAAAAACCTAATAGCTTTAAGGATAATATCTTCCATTATGTAGAAAAAGACAGGTTTCCCTGTCCTTACCCCATACATCTTACTATCTTCCATCTTAAAGAAGATCTTCATCGCGTGGAATACATCTGCTTTTTGCTCTGAGGTTATAGTGACGGAATTTTTCGTTTTGGATGTTTTTGGAGCAGTCTTAGCATCAAATAATGATTTATTTTATCTGACTTTACAATTGCTTGGATAATCTATTTGTGTTAACCCAGTTTGCCTTCGTTGTAAGTGTACGAAAACGTGGGTGTTCAGCAAGGATGGAATCTCTTAATCGTTTAACTATAGGGTGTTTCGAGGAAAAAAACTGGTCTTTTGAATCGTAAAGCTCAATTAATTCTCCTTTTTCAAGCACACCCAAAGTATCAGAAATTAAAAAGGCTGCTTTAATATCATGTGTAATAAAAAGATAAGATAAGCCGAAGTCATCCTTTAATTCGTTTAATAATTCTAAAATTAAGCTTTGTGTAACCATGTCTAAACTACTGACTGATTCGTCAAGGACGATTAACTTAGGTTTAAGAGCAACTGCTCTAGCAATGTTTATCCTTTGTAATTGTCCACCGCTAAATTGATGCGGATATTTCTTTAAATCCTTTTCGCTTAATCCTACTCTTTCTAATAGCTCAATAATCCTTTTTCTTTGTTCTGTTATGGTTAGTTTTTCATAGTTCTCTAATGGCTCGCTGATAATACGCTCAGCTGTCATCCTGGGGTTAACAGCTGAATACGAATCCTGAAATACAACTTGCAGATCCCTTCGTATTTTTTGCTGGGTTGCTTTATCCGCATTATAAATGTCATATCCTTGAAACAGCACCTGACCTTGCTGTGGACGTTGAATCCCGAGAATTACTTTTCCTAAGGTACTTTTACCGGCTCCGCTTGTTCCGATTAAACCTAAACAGGTTCCCTCTTCAATAGCAAAGGAAATATCATTAAGAACTTTTTTTGATAGATCCTTCCCTTTAAAAAGCTTCTTAGAATTAAAGCTAAGACTTACTTGTTTTACCTGTAGCAAGCTCAATGGTTTCCACCCCTTGGAAGATTCAATGGGTTTATCATAACATATAGGTATAGGGTTGTTTCTGAGAATACAAGGTCGGCCTTGTCCTTAGCAACTTCTTTGTGTACTCATGTTCTGGATGGTCAAATAAATCAAACACATTTGCACTTTCGACAATTCTGCCATACTGCATTACTATGACATCATCTGCCATTTCTGAAATGACCCCAAGGTCATGGGAAATGAGTAAAATAGATGTCCCATATCTAGAACGAACTTTATCTAATAGACGGAGTACTAATAATTGGTTATGAAGATCGAGTGCTGTAGTGGGTTCATCCGCGATTATAACGGAAGGGTTTAAGCAAGCAGCCATTGCAATCATCACTCGTTGAAGCATACCTCCACTCAATTGAAATGGATAGCTTTTTAATAATTTATCAGGATTGGGCAAATTTACACTTTGCATAGTATCAATGGCAAGCTCCTTTGCTTGCTTTTTATTTAATGAGGAATGAGTTCTAATCGTTTCCACAAATTGATGACCAATCGTAAAAACTGGAGTAAAAGCATTCATCGGATTTTGCATAATAAAAGCAATATCCTTCCCTCGAATTTTCCGCATTTCTTTGTTTTCTAAGCCATTCAATTCTCTACCATGTAGTGTAATGCTTCCTTCAATATTCATACGTTTCTTATCGAGCAGCTGCAAGATAGACATACTTGTAATGGTTTTCCCACTACCGCTTTCCCCAACAAGACCTAGAATCTTCCCTTTTTCCATTTCAAAGTTGATATTCTGAACAAGTGTTGACAAACCTTCCGGGGTTCTTACTTGTACATGTAAGTCTCTTACATTTAATATATTTTGCTCATTTGATTTCATTATTCAACAGCCCCTTTTTTGTTAGCGGCGTTTAACCCCAAATCTTTCTGATAGTGATTCACCCAATAAATTAAATGTAATAACAACTAGCATGATCATTAAACCCGGATAAATCATTAATGCTGGGTTCGTTCTGATATATGACTTACCTTCATGAATCATCGCCCCCCACTCTGGTGTAGGGGGTTGCACACCTAAACCTAAGAAGGACATAGATGATAAATTCATAATTGCCCAACCCATTTCTAAAGTTCCCATTACCGCTAGTGATGGAAGAACATTAGGAATAATATGTTTCTTCATGATGATCCATGTGGAAGAACCACTTATTTTAGCTGCAGTAATATAGTTCTGTTCTTTCAGGCTTAGTACCATTCCTCGAATTACCCTTGCGTAATAAACCCATTGGACAAGAATTAATCCTAAAACAACTTGTTTAAGTCCAGCTCCCCAAATACCAACAAAACCTAGAACAAACAAAAGGCTTGGGATCGCCATCAAACCATCACCGAATCTCATTAACAATTGATCTACCCAACCACCTACATACCCAGATATGATACCAATTATTAAACCCATACTTAAAGCTGAAATAAAAATTAGGAAAGCAAATCCTAGCGAGATTCTTGCCCCATATAGGATACGTGAAAACGTACATCGACCTAAGTGATCTGTTCCTAGTGGGTACTCCAATGAAGGTGGTTGAAGTTTATGAGCTAAATTTACAGCTATAGGATCATTCGGTGCAATCCAAGGAGCAAAGATTGTGATCAAAAATAACAAGAACAGTATTAGAGAACAAATCACAATCACTTTTTGACTTTTTAACATATCTCGAAACTTCGCCTTCATTGGTACTGCCTTCCTTTTCTGGATATCCGCGGGTCAATATACATTTGGATAAGGTCGACTATCAAGTTGCTTATTAGAAATAATCCCGCTGCCAACAGCACATAGCCTTGAATGACAGGAACATCACGGTTAAAAATAGCGTCAATAAAATACCTTCCAAACCCTGGCCATGAAAAGACCGCCTCTACAATGATAGCTCCAGTCATCAAGTTTCCTAAATTCATTCCAAGCCCAGTAATCATAGGAGAAATAGCGATTCTTAATACATGCTTCCCCATAATAACTTTTTCATGAATTCCCCTCGTCCGAGCAAAAAGCACATAAGACTCTTGTAAATTTTCAAGAACACTTGCACGTAACAGGCGAGTATATAAAGCAATTAAAGGGAAAGCCAACGTGAGTGAAGGTAAAATTAAATGCTTCCAAGTTCCCGTACCTTCAACTGGGAAAAGGTCTAGTTTTACAGAAAAGAAAAAAATGAATAAATATCCAAGCCAAAATGATGGGATGGATGCCCCTATAAAAGAAAGAAATCGACTAAAATGATCAATTCCAGTGTTCTTCTTCATACCTGCTAAAAACCCAATGGGGATACTTACCAATATTGCAATCAAAAGACTGCCTATAGTCAGCTGAATAGTTGCAGGCATTCGAGATGTAATCTCTTCCCATACAGGTTTATTCGTAACATAAGATATGCCAAAATCAAATTGGCATATCTTAATAAGGGCATTCACATATTGAATTAGGAGAGGCTGATCTAAGCCGAACTCATGTCTTTTTTGTTCCAACATCTCATCTGTAGCTTGGATATGTGCAGCAGTAAAGTAAGCCTCAGCTGGATCCACCGGCGAAAGGTTTATCATTCCAAATGTCAGCAGAGTGGCAATAAGAAAAATTGGAATGATGGTCATTATTCGTTTCAAGACATAAGTACCCATGAAAAACTCTCTCCTGTCGCTTACTACTTTACGCTGATTCCCGTAAATGGATGTTCATCTCGGTTTGCAGGGAATGTAAAATTGGAAACATTTTTCTGATAGATTGCTATTTTCTTAATATACGAAATAGGTACAATCGAACTTTGCTCTTGTAAAGAGCCTAAAATTACCGTGTAAAGTTGTTGACGCTCGTTTTCATCCGTTGTTTGTTGAACTTCAACTATTTGGTTCATAAACTCTTCTTTGTTAGGATAGGATGAAATCACTTCTCTAAATCCAAATCCTTCTGTGACCATCATGTTTACGAAAGTATGCGGGTCATATGGAGCACCAAAGTTGCTATAGAAATTCATATCGAATTCATTAGCTTTGAATCTTTCCACTTGAGTGGTAAGCTCCACTCCTGCAATATTTAGTTTTACACCTAAGCCCAACCACTCTGACTGCAATGTTTCAGCCATTGTTTTTTGGATTATTTCAGCAGAGTTGTACATTAACTCAATTTCAAGTGGTTTCCCGTCTTTTTCACGTACAGTTTTACCTTTTGGCAACTTCCAGCCTGCCTCATCTAATAATTGTTTCGCTTTATTAACATTGTACTCAACCTTGGTCGCATCAACATTTGAAGTGTAAGGCAAGTTTGTTGGTAAGATAAAGTCAGCCTTCTCTTCCAAACCAGATGTCACGCCATCCACCATTGCCTGTTTATTAAATCCATAATGTAATGCTTGACGAACACGGATATCCGAAAGCTGTTCTTTATTCGTATTCATAACTAGTTGTCTAGTAGCAACTGGTTCAGAGATACTAGTTTCATAGGAACCATCGGATTCTAGTTGTTTAAATGTATCTATACTTATAACACCTTCACCATAAACAAGGTCTAAGTCGCCTTTTTCGAAAGCAAGGATACGTGTTTCAGCATCAGGAATGACTTTAACTTTAATTTTCTCAACACTTGGTAGTTCTCCCCAATAATCTTCGTTACGTTGAAAAACAGCAAATTCATCTACTTTATACTCATCCAATACCCATGGACCTGTACCGACTGGTTTTTCTACACCTTTTGATGTGTCATCATCTTTAGGAAAACCTGCTTCTCCTAAGAAACGGACTGGGCGAACGACAGCTAACTCCTGAATAGTAGGATAATATGGCTCTTTTAATGTTAACTTAAATGTAAATTCATTAATGACCTCTGTTTGATCAATCTTCGTTATAAATCCTAACCAACCATGCATGTCTGCATTATTTAGTATTGCATCAAAGTTTTTTTTCACAATGTCAGCATTAAATTTTGTGCCATCAGAAAATTTAACATCTTGGCGTAGGTTAAATACATATTCTTTCCCATCTTCAGAAATCTTCCAAGACTCTGCTAAATGTGGCTTGAGCTCGCCTCCATCTTGGTAGCTAACTAAAGGTTCATATATCATAGATTGAGCAAATAATTGAGATGGATTGTAGATATGCGGATTCATCTCGCCTATATCTCTAGGCCAAGCAAAAGTAATCATATTGCTACTTTCACTGGCAGAATCTGAGTTTTCTACTGATTCACTAGAACAACCAATTAAAGTTATAGAAAAAATGAGAATCATAACTGAAATAAGTAAATATCGGTTTTTATTTTTACGGTTTGACATAAAAACTTGCTCCCCTTTTCAGTTGAAAATGATAACTATTATCAATGATAAAGTTTGCAGATTTTATTGTCAATATAAATTCAAATTTCTCACAATTTAGTGAAATTTTTAATGTTTATTATTTTAGTCAGAAATAAAGAGGCTTTTCATAGTTTAGTCAACTAATGAAAAGCCTCTTTACTTTTTACATTATGTTAGTACTTTCACTCAAAAATCCTTTTATATCAAGGGTTTGAACAACTATTACATCATGCCGCCCATTCCACCCATGCCGCCCATGTCAGGCATTCCGCCGCCTGCACCAGCTGGTTCTGGCTTGTCAGCAACAACTGCTTCAGTTGTTAGGAACATAGCCGCTACAGAAGCTGCGTTTTGAAGTGCAGAACGAGTAACCTTAGTAGGATCCACGATACCTGATTCAATCATGTTTACCCATTCGCCAGTAGCAGCGTTGAAGCCTGTGCCAACTTCTTCACGCTTTAAGCGCTCAACGATTACAGACCCTTCAAGGCCAGCGTTGTGTGCGATTTGGCGAACTGGCTCTTCGATAGCGCGAAGAACAATGTTTACACCTGTTGCTTCGTCGCCTTCAGCTTGGATTTCAGCAACTTTATTGTAGATGTTTAGAAGGGCAGTACCACCACCGGCTACGATACCTTCTTCAACAGCTGCACGAGTTGAGTTAAGAGCATCTTCAATGCGAAGCTTGCGCTCTTTAAGTTCAGTTTCAGTTGCAGCACCAACTTTGATTACTGCTACACCGCCAGCTAATTTAGCTAGGCGCTCTTGTAATTTTTCACGGTCAAATTCAGAAGTTGTTTCTTCCATTTGAACACGGATTTGGTTAACACGGGCAGCGATTTTGTCCGCTTCTCCTGCACCTTCAACGATTGTAGTATTTTCTTTGGAAACAACAATCTTAGAAGCGCGGCCAAGAGAGCTGATTGTAGCGGATTTAAGGTCAAGACCTACTTCCTCTGTAATCACTTCTCCGCCTGTTAATGCGGCGATATCTTCAAGCATTGCTTTACGGCGGTCACCGAAGCCAGGAGCTTTAACAGCAACTGCATTGAATGTTCCGCGAAGTTTGTTTACCACTAGTGTTGCAAGAGCTTCCCCTTCAACATCTTCCGCAATCAATAATAGCGGCTTGCCTTGCTGGACAACTTGCTCAAGCACAGGAAGGATTTCCTGGATGCTGGAGATTTTCTTGTCAGTGATCAAAATGTATGGATTGTCAAGAACAGCTTCCATCTTGTCTGAATCAGTTACCATATATGGAGATGCATATCCGCGGTCGAACTGCATACCTTCTACTACGTCCAATTCAGTTGTGAAGCCTTTTGATTCTTCAATTGTGATAACGCCGTCGTTTCCAACACGTTCCATAGCTTCAGCAATCAATTGGCCAACTTCTTCGTCAGCTGCAGAGATAGCAGCAACTTGTGCGATAGAAGCTTTTCCTTCGATTGGCTTGGAAATAGCTTTCAATTCTTCCAAGCTTACAGTAACAGCTTTTTCAATACCTTTACGGATACCCATTGGGTTTGCGCCAGCAGTTACGTTCTTAAGTCCTTCACGGATCATTGCCTGTGCAAGAACTGTAGCTGTAGTAGTACCGTCACCTGCTACATCGTTTGTTTTGCTTGCTACTTCAGCAACAAGCTTTGCACCCATGTTTTCGAATGCGTCTTCTAATTCGATTTCCTTGGCGATTGTTACGCCGTCGTTTGTGATTAACGGAGAACCAAATTTCTTCTCAAGAACTACATTGCGTCCTTTTGGTCCAAGAGTTACTTTTACTGCATTTGCAAGGGCATCTACACCGCGAAGCATGGAGCGGCGTGCTTCTTCACTAAACTTAATATCTTTTGCCATTGTATGTGCAACCTCCCTGAATTCTTTTTAGTTTTTTAGCGTCTTTTAAGTATGTTTGAATTGAAAGCTTAGCCGATAATGGCTAAAATGTCGCTTTCACGTAAAATTAAGTATTCAGTACCTTCATATTTCACTTCAGTACCAGCATATTTTGAGAAGATAATAGTATCGCCTTCTGAAACCTCTAAAGCCACACGCTCACCATTGTCAAGTACACGTCCTGTACCAACAGCTACAATCTTGCCTTCTTGCGGCTTTTCTTTTGCAGTGTCCGGCAATACGATACCGCTTGCAGTCTTTTCTTCGGATTCAACTAGTTGAATAATAACGCGATCACCTAATGGTTTTAACAAGTGAAACGACCTCCTCATATGTGTGTAAGTTTTTCATTTATTAGCACTCACCACCGACGAGTGCTAACACCAATTATTATATTAAATAATCCATCCAAGTTTTGCAAGTATCTTGATAAAAAATTTTCTCTCTTTTTCCGAAAACGTTAGGGAATACTTACAAGGTAAGCATTTTTTATAAATTATCGGAGATTCAGTATATAGGAATGGAGTTTCATGCTGACATTTGATAACCTTTACAAGTATGGGATTAATTTTCAATCTTTATCCCGCTTTTTCAATTCACACATTTCCCATAGTTGGCGTTCATTATTTAGAAAAAGGAGACTCCATCTTTGAAGAGAGAGTACTGGCTTATCATTATTGCGTATCTTGGTATGCACTTGTCCAGCTTAATAGCTTATCCGCTGTTTATGCTAATTGGATTCATTACAGATATCCCGGCTAAAGAACTGCAGGTTAAATCCGGGGCGTACTGGATTATTATCAGCTTCTTTATCACGATAACCATTGTCCTGCTGCTGCTTCGCCGCGAAATGAAAGAAAGCCTTCATTCCCGTGATGGGGTTGCGGCATCATCAGCCGTCCTTTGGGCCATCGGGGGTGTATTTCTCGCTTTCTTCTCCCAGTATGCTGCTGGAGCCATAGAATTAGCGCTAGGAATCAAACCTGGTTCTGAAAATACTCAGCAGATCGTCTCCCTTATCGAACAGGTCCCGCTCGTTATGGTCGTCACTTCGATTGTCGGACCAATACTTGAAGAAATCATTTTCAGAAAAATTATCTTTGGGGAGCTTTATAAACGGTTTAACTTTTTTATTTCTGCCTTGCTCAGTTCGATCATTTTCGGAATTGCCCATTTAGAGCTCGTCCATATTATCTTATATTCTGCCATGGGTTTCACCTTTGCTTATCTTTATGTAAAAACAAAACGAATTTTAGTGCCTATCTTTGCCCACGTAACAATGAATACAGTTGTCGTTCTCATTCAGCTAACCTTTAAGGATGATATTGAAAAAATGATGAATGACATGGAGAAGGTACAAAGCTTTATTGGAGGGTTTTTATGAAACGTACACCCCTAACATCAGGAATTATGTACTTAATACTGGGGACATTATTTGTTTTGCTTGCCATCCAGAATGTAAATAGGACAGGATGGGGCTTTTTCTCTTATTTCTTGGTCCTGCTCGCTACCCTGGATTTTGGTTCAGGCATTCGGATGATCCTGCTCCATAGGAAAATTACCTCAATTAATAAGAAAAATAAATAATGAATAACCAAGCATAAACAGGCCCATGCTTTTTAAGCGGGCCCTGTTTGTTTTCACATGTTACACAACGCATAACGTAATAAAATAAAGAAAACTTTTGCTCCCTCAAAGTACTAGGTCTTGGCATTGGCAGTACTTCTTCCTCTGAATGAGGGGTCATTGTGCTTTTCTTATTAACGTGAAAATTCATTTTCCGCTAATATATCCTCTTCTTCTTCGGTAATCGGGTAATGCTTTAAAAAGTAAACCAGTGACTGAAGTTCTACCGCAAGGTCAATATGATGAATCCGGATCTTCTGAGGCACATTTAGTCGTGCGGGTGTGAAGTTAAGGATACCCTTTATCTTCGACTGGACTAGCCGGTCTGTGATTGGCTGCGCTACAGTAGCAGGAACAGTCAAGATAGCTACAGAAATATTGGCTTCATGCAATCTTTCCTCAATTTGATCCATATGATAAACAGGTACATCGCCTATCACATTTCCAACCTTGTGCTCATCTACATCAAAAGCTATCTCAATTTTTGTATTGTTGTTTTTCAGGAAATTATAATTCAAAAATGCCGTACCTAAATTTCCAACACCGATCAGGGCAACTTTTGTTAATTCATCCTGGTCCAGTGTTTTTCTGAAAAAGGAGAGCAAATAGTTTACGTTATATCCGTACCCCTTTTTCCCTAATGCTCCAAAATAAGAGAAGTCCCTTCTGATAGTCGCCGAGTCTACCTTCACCGCTTCACTTAGTTCAGCAGATGACACCCTTTGTTTCCCTGACGAATGAAGATTTTTCAGGAAACGATAATATAATGGAAGCCTCTTGGCCGTAGCCTGAGGTATTTTTATTTGTTCCTGGCTCATATTTCTCCCCTTACTATTCCATTATCTTTATATTTTTTCATTCTATTTGTTCGTTCTCTGCAACTTGTCGTTTATAATCAGGGCTTGAAATCCCACCTGTTTTTTCTAGCAAATAAGTTGGGCCGATAATCATTCCTTTATCTACGGCCTTACACATATCATAAACAGTTAATGCGGCAGCAGATGCAGCTGTTAGCGCTTCCATTTCAATACCCGTACTTCCTTTGGTTTTTGCTGAAGCGGTTATAATCAGCCTGTACCTATTGTCCTCTTGCTGCCAATTAAACGAAATATTTATGCCTTGAATCGGTATCGGGTGGCACATTGGAATGATAGAGGAAGTATTTTTGCAGGCCATGATTCCCGCAACCTGGGCAACGGCAAGAACATCGCCTTTTTTCATGGTTTGGTTTGTAATTTTTTCATATATTTCCCCGGTAAGCAAAATGCTTGATCGTGCACTGGCTGTCCGGACGGTCTCGGGTTTGTGGCTTACGTCCACCATCTTTGCCCTTCCTTGCTCATTAAAATGTGTAAATTCTGCCATCTTAAACACCTCTTCCTCTGATAATACACTATTTTTCCCTGTTTGTGTGTAAGTTTGCATCGTTTTTCACATATGGGCTGTCTATGCTGATAATGAATGAAATCCATGTTACACTATAATTATCGTGACCTGAGGTGAAAATAATGATTCTTTTACAAATAAATTCTATATCAAAATACTATGGCGCTGAGCTTATTTTATCCAATATCAAACTGGAAGTACAAAATAGGGACAGGGTTGCATTGGTGGGCCGCAATGGAGCCGGAAAATCCACCCTTTTAAAGATTATTGCCGGCCAGCTTTCCCATGATGGCGGCGAAATCATGAAGCCAAAAGGGGTTTCAATTGGCTATCTTGCCCAAAATACAGGCCTTGAATCCAAACTATCCATTTGGGAGGAAATGCTTACTGTTTTTTCGGGCCTTATCTCCCAGGAAAAGGAGTTAAGACGTCTGGAAGAGTCGATGGCGGATTCTGCAGTTTTTGAAAACGAGGAGCGCTACAACAGAATCCTCAAGGAATACGACGAGCTTCAGGTAAGCTTCAAGGAGAATGGCGGTTATCAATATGAAGCAGATATCCGCTCGGTTCTACACGGACTGCAGTTTGCTGAATACCCTCCATCTACCTTGATCTCCTCCTTAAGCGGCGGCCAAAAGACTAGGCTTGCCCTTGGTAAGCTATTACTGACCAAGCCTGATATTCTGATTTTGGATGAACCTACGAACCACCTGGATATTGAAACTCTTTCATGGCTCGAACAATATCTGCAAGGTTACCATGGAGGCGTATTAATTGTCTCCCATGACCGTTATTTCCTTGATAAAGTAGTCAATCAGGTTTATGAGCTTTCCCGGAATAATATTAAGAAGTTTCCAGGAAACTATAGCCGTTATCTGGAGAGGAAAGCCGAGGATTATGAGCGGGACATGAAGCAATTTGAAAAACAGCAGGAAGAAATCGAAAAGCTTCGGGATTTTGTTCAAAAAAATATCGCTCGGGCCTCAACTACTAAAAGGGCCCAGAGCAGGCAGAAGCAATTGGATAAAATCCAAGTAATGGACAGGCCCCAGGGCGATGAGAAGTCCGCTTCCTTTTCATTTGAAATAGAAAAGCAAAGCGGTAATGAAGTAATCAATATTCATGATCTAACAATCGGATATAACAGCCAGCCTGTCTCACGGGGTATTTCAATGAGAATTACAAAGGGTGATAGTATTGCCCTTGTTGGGCCAAATGGTGTCGGCAAATCAACTCTTTTAAAAACACTTATGAACTTTTTGCCTTCCTTAGGGGGCAGCTACCAATTCGGGACCAATGTAATGGTAAGCTATTATGACCAGGAGCAGGCAAAGCTAGAGTCTAATAAGAAGGTTCTAAATGAATTATGGGACGAGCATCCTTTAAAGCCAGAGAAAGAGATTCGGACAGTGCTTGGTAATTTCCTGTTTTCAGGTGATGATGTGTTAAAGACTGTTTCCTCCTTAAGCGGTGGGGAAAAGGCTAGGCTCGCTCTTGCAAAAATGATGCTGGAAAAGGGAAATCTATTAATTCTGGATGAGCCAACGAACCATTTGGATTTAGACAGCAAAATTGTCCTGGAAAATGCCCTAATTGATTATCCGGGTACCATTCTGTTTGTATCGCATGACCGTTATTTTATCAATCGCATTGCCACAAAAGTGTTTGAGCTTTCCGGGAATGGTGCTGAAGAGTTCCTGGGGGATTATGATTATTACCTAATGAAAAAACAGGAACAGGCTGAACTGCTGGAGCTTGAAAAACAGCTTAATCCTTCAGCTGTACAGCATGTTGAAGATAAGAACTCTTTCAAGATTGATAAAGAAGCAAAAAAGAAAGAACGCCAGCGGAAGCGGAGATTAGAGGAGATTGAGACTGAGATGGAGAATCTGGAGGTCATCATAAAAGAATGCAACGACCTTCTTTGTAAACCTGAAATCTTTCAAAACCACGAAAGAGTTCTTGAAATTAACACAGATTTGGAAAAATCTCAGCAACAGCTGGACCAGCTTATGGAAGAATGGGCTGAACTAGAAGAATTGGCTACAGAATAAGATAGATATATGTAAATTGAAACTGGCTATACTGATAGCCAGTTTTTTTATGATAGATTATTCACAAGAAATTCACTCTTATCCACTTTTTTATCCACATAACTTATCTTGAATTATTAACTTCCAACAGACTTTTCCACATTATCCACAAGAAAAACATTACTTATCAACATTAAGTGTACATTTGCACATAACTCTACAGCTAAAAACGAGAAGTTATCCACAAAATTTTCTGTCACTTTAAGAAAAGCGCCCATGCCCTGGTTAAAGGAACGTCGAACTAATTTCTGGCACGTCCTTTGACGCCAGGTACCTACTCAAAATCTGCTGTTTTGTTTTATGCGATGTCTCACTGGCAAAGCTTTCTTTGTCCTGTGCAAATCCGATAAGCATTAGAAAAGCCCTGAAAGAAGGCTTGTCACCTCGAGGCCGGCTAAGATCACCCCACGTCATATGGCGGCACCGGTAATAGCACGTCCTGTGAGCCGGGGCTATTTTTTCCTAAGAAAAAAAGTTGCTGGGCGCTGTAACTAGACATCTATACTTGTATTAAGGGATTAAAAAAAACCCTCCATTTTGCAATGGAAGGCTTCTGATTTAATTTTTAGCAATCTATTGGCTCTCTAGAGCCAAACCCGGGTTCCCGTTTAAATCCAGTCCGGCCCTTTTTCCTTTTTCAAAAAGTACACTGCCTGCAGCAGCGATCATCGCAGCATTGTCAGTACATAGGCTTAGTGGCGGGATAATAAGTTCGACATCTTCCATCCCGTCAAATTGCTCAGACAAAGCTTGGCGGAGTCCTTTATTGGCTGCAACTCCCCCAGCCAATAATACTTGTTTTACCTGATATTGTTGGGCAGCCTGAACAGTTTTTACTGTTAAAACTTCTATTACACTATTTTGAAAGCTGGCAGCCAAATCTTCTGGTGCAATCTTTTCTCCTCGCTGTTCCGCATTATGGAGAGTATTGATTACTGCTGATTTTAAACCGCTAAAGCTAAAATCATAGGAACCTTCCTCTAGCCAGGCCCTCGGCAGTTTAATAGAGGGCTGGCCTTCTTGGGCTAGCCGGTCGATATGCGGCCCTCCCGGATATGGAAGATTTAACGTTCGTGCCACCTTATCATAAGCCTCACCTGCAGCATCATCTCTTGTTTCTCCGATAACCTTAAATGACCCATGCTTTTCCATTAATACAAGCTCCGTATGCCCCCCTGAGACAACAAGGGAAAGCAGTGGAAATTTCATTTCTTTAATCAGCCGGTTGGCGTAAATATGGCCAGCAATATGATGAACACCAACTAACGGAATACCATGAGCAAAAGCAATTGCTTTTGCTGCATTAACTCCTATCAGAAGGGCACCTACTAGTCCTGGTCCTTCGGTTACAGCAATTGCATCAATATCATCATATTGTATATTTGCCTGATTCAGCGCTTCCTCAATAACAAGGGTCATTTGTTCAACGTGATGCCGGGAAGCAATTTCAGGAACTACTCCCCCAAAACGTTTATGGCTTTCTATTTGGGATGCCACTACATTGCTGACTATTTCACGCCCATTTTTTATTATTGCTGCTGCGGTCTCATCACAGCTCGTTTCAATTCCTAAAATTATTTGGTCTGTTTTCACTATATATTCACCCACATTACCATTGCATCTTCATGGTTATCAGTATAATAATTCTTCCTGATGCCTCCCCTTTGAAATCCCAGCTTTTCATAAAGGGATTGAGCCACCAGATTTGAAACCCTGACTTCAAGTGTCATGGTTATTACATTCATACCTTTAGCCAACTCCATCATTTTTCTAAGCAATGCTTCCCCTAGTTTTCGCCCCCTATATTCCGGCAGGACTGCTATATTGGTTATGTGCGCCTCATCAATGACAATCCAGGCACCGCAATAACCGATGATCATGCCTTCTTCTTCAAGCACAATATATACAGCATACTGGTTATGGTGCAGTTCATTATAAAAGGCCTCCCTGCTCCATGGAAGGGTAAACGACTTTCTTTCTACCACAAGGATTTGATCAATATCCTCCTCAGTCATGAAGCGAAACGATAATGTTTTTCCCATAGTTTCTTTCTCTTTCCTCATATTTTCTAACATTAGCTTCCCTGCTGTTCAAGCCACTTTGATTCAGCTTCAGCCAGGCGAATATAATTTGGGACAAATGAATGTGTATCAACAGGCTCTTTTTTCAGTCCAATAAAAGCTAATTCACTCGGCCTTGGATTTCCAAGATGCTCAGGCAAGAAGAAAGCCTGGTCACCTAAAATATTGATCAATGTTTCCCTATGAATGTTTACGTCATTTCCACAGAATAAGATGGAACGATCAAATTCTTTTAGCTTACTTGCCCAATCAGTTGACAAAATATTGATATCGTCCAGTTCTGCTACGGGATAGCCATTTTGAAACGAGTATAACCCAGTATACACTTGCCCCCTTCTGGCATCGAAAAGGGGTGAAACCAATCCATCAAAGTAACGTCCATTCGCTGCGAGCACCTCTAAACTCGATACGCCAGTCAATGGAATATTCAAAGTCCACGCAAGTGTCTTCGCGATAGTGACACCGATACGGACTCCGGTATATGATCCTGGGCCACTAGCGACTATAATTTTTTCAAGCTGGGAAGCCTTTACTCCACATTCTTTCATAAGAGTTTCTACCGCTGGCATTACCCGAACTGAATGGTTTTTTGTAAGATTGGTCATCAATTCACCAAGGACCTTTTCCCCATCAACAACGGCAATCCCAAGCGTATAAGTTGAAGTATCAATAGCTAATGCTTTCATTTAAAAAACTCCTTACATAGCTTCACATATCTTTCCCCTGCCGGCTTTAAAACAATCTTTCTGGAATCAGAGTCATGCCGATAAATGAAAATAGTCAAAAGGCTTTCAGGCAACTGTTCAGCGATAAGATGAGCCCATTCGATAACTGTTACTCCTTCACCTTCAAAGTATTCATCAAACCCAAGATCCTCTTCCTCATCAGCCAACCGGTAAACATCCATGTGGTAAAGCGGCATCCTACCTTGGTATTCTTTTATTATTGTAAAGGTTGGACTGTTTACATTTCGCTTTATGCCTAATCCGCTTGCCAGCCCTTTTGTAAATGTCGTTTTGCCTGCTCCAAGGTCTCCCTCCAAGGCAATTACATCACCAGATGCTAACTTATTAGCAAGCTTGACTGCAAACTCCCTTGTTTCTTCTTCGCCATGACAAATAATCTCAAAGTCATTCATTGTATCACCCAAAAAACAATTTTTTATTAAAAAGCCCTAGGAAAAAAGCCAATCCTAAGGAAAATTTCCATATATGTAGTTTACTCTTTTTCCGGATGATAAACAAACTATACCAAAAGATAGAACTCTTCGGTTTATAGAGAACCGAACCGAAAGAACACAAAAAAAGCGGAACTCATTCCACCTTTGCTGATTACGGGGACAGGATTTGAACCTGCGACCTTCGGGTTATGAGCCCGACG
>NZ_QVTE01000026.1 GCF_003429095.1 Peribacillus saganii | reverse complement strand
TAAGCCAATCACTTCGGAAGGCAAAAAGCGCCTTCTGTCAGCGCTTGTCTTATGCTTGTCGGGGCTGACCAGGGCGCTTCCGCTTTTCTATGTCTATTCTCTGCTTATCGATATACCGCCTGTTTTCGATTCAGCAAATATATGAAGTGTATGTTCCGGCAATCCACCTGGCTTAAATTTAAGCAGCTTTTGGATTACCTCATTCTTTTCTTCTGTTATGTGAATGTCGTCAAGAATAACGTTAAAGCTTCCTATATTAGACTTCAGTTCTCCTTCAGCTGCTGCACCTTCTGGGACAGTCAGTTCAATGCCCCCAGTTACTCCTTTTACATGGATATAGTCACAATCCTTATTCCTAATATTGCATGTTATACTGCCATTAAGTGCCTGGGCATCAATTTTCCGAAAGATGCCTGACAAGGAGATTGACCCATTGATTGTCTCCGATTCCATCTTTCCGAGAACAGCATTGTTAACAGCTATGGTTCCGTTTGCTGTTTCCACCTCAGCTTGCATTCCGGTAAGTCCGTTTATCTCGACGATGCCATTAGCCGTTTTCGCCTCAAAGTCCTTTACAGCTAAATTTTCTCCATCGATGTTTCCATTAAATAGACGAAGCCTCATTCGCCTATATTCAGAAGCAGGAATAAAGATCCTAGCATCGACCTTGATCCACTTTTGATGAACCGCAAATCTAAGCTTTTCATCGTTTATGGAGAATTGAACTTCCTTTAAAAAGGCGTCTTTCACATTTTCATGCTCTTTCAGCCGATAAACCTTTCCCGCGCATTCCACCCTGACATCCTTTTGGTCCCATGGGAAAACTTTAATGCTGCCATTCACGATATCAATATCGATGTCCCTCATTTCAGCGTCGCTATGCTGAAAAATATGAGATACAACGGCCGAATGCCCAAAATGAAAATCCAAATCAAATTCCTTTAATTTTCTTACCGCTTCATCCACAAACCCAAAAATCTTTTCCTTTGTTGATGGAATTTTTTTATAGCTTTGCGTATTTGATTTACTCTCATCTGAGTTCACAAAGGTTGAAAGCTCTGTAACCATTTCTTCCTTCTTTTTGGTGCTGTGAATTTCTGATTGCTCCAATTCCTCAAGAACCTTCATGGCTTCGTCTGCAGTCAGCTTTCCATCCTGTACCATCTGGAGAATTTTCTTTTTTTCTTCATTCATGGCCTGGCCTCCGGTTTGTATCGTTTTTATTTAGAAATAAGTATCTTTATTCCTTTTACGAGATTCCAGATTGTCACTGCAAAACCAATCAACCCGGAAACAATCATAGCGATGATTAAAAAGATTGGAACTTCCCCGCCACTGTTCACACTGGCAATATCCGCAAAAATGGACAACCCAATAATCGGAAATGCCACTAGAGGGATTAGATGTGACAAAAAAGCCTTTTTAGCATGCGCCTTTACAAATTCCTCCTGTGCTACGAAAAAAATAATAATAGGAACAACAAACGGCGCAAACAGAACACTTAGGTAACTAAGACCCGCCATTACTTTTCTTGTATCCATTCTTTTCACTCTCCTGTTGCCTTTCTTACGAAGTGGAACATAAAAAGGTTTCATTTAATCTTATTCATTCACGACTATTTTTAGCCTAATTCCTTCTTTTCCTCAAATCCATTACGACATTATCTGCAGACAAAATCCGCAGGGACAAAAATACTAATTTCCCCGGAAATACCGAGAATTTTTTGCTTTTTAATTAAACGATTGAATAGGAGATTCAGTTTAAAAGTCCCTCAGGATTCGACATTAAAATATCTGATTCCTTCTCAGACGAGAAAAAACCTATCCTTATACTGAAGGTAAAATTAGTTTCAAGGTATCGGGTGAATAAGATTTGTTTTCCCTTTACATTTGGATATCAAGGAAAAAATTTCGCATTTCCATTGCGAGTAAGCTTACTGAGCTAACCTTTCGCTACATTCAATTATTTCTGCATAAATGCTCAGAATTTCCATTAAATGAATGGGTTTATGCTTAACTCACCCGATTATTTTTCGTTTCATTCCTTTTGCTTAAAGAATCATATTAATATTCTGGTTCCGAATAGGTTAGGAATAAGTTCTGAATAAAGTGTGGATAAGTTCTGAATTATTAAGAAATAGAGCCATCTAATTCGAAACTGCTTCGGAACCTTTTCAGTATAATTTACTGTCTTTTCTTTATAAATAAAATAAATGACTTTAAATGATGGTGTTTAAACACGAAAAAACCTTGCCATTTCGGCAAGGTTTCCTCATTCATTTAGGATTCCCTACACGTGCTCACGTTCTTTTTCTTCGATAAGTTTTTCCATCCTGGCCTGATCCCTAATGATAACTGGCCTTAAATACTTGCCAGTGTAGGATTTACTCACTTCCATGATTTGTTCCGGTGTACCTGATGCAATAACGGTACCACCTTTATCCCCGCCTTCAGGTCCCATGTCTACAATATAGTCGGCGGTTTTAATCACATCAAGGTTGTGTTCAATCACCAATACTGTATCGCCGTTATCAACGAGGCGCTGCAATACGATAAGCAAGCGCGATATATCATCTACATGAAGGCCTGTTGTTGGTTCATCCAGAATATATAATGAACGCCCATTTGAACGCCTATGAAGCTCGGAAGCAAGCTTTACCCGCTGGGCCTCTCCGCCTGACAATGTAGTAGCTGGCTGGCCCAAGGTTATATATCCTAAGCCAACATCGAAAATGGTCTGCAGCTTTCTGCTGATCTTTGGATGGTTTTCAAAAAACTCGAGTGCATCTTCCACAGTCATATCCAGGATATCAGAAATATTTTTACCCTTATATTTCACTTCAAGAGTTTCCCTGTTATATCGTTTTCCATGGCATACCTCACAAGGAACGTATACATCCGGCAGGAAATGCATCTCAATTTTAATAATTCCGTCTCCGCGGCAGGCCTCACAGCGGCCCCCCTTTATATTGAAGCTAAAACGGCCCTTTTTATATCCGCGAATCTTTGATTCATTTGTAGCAGCAAACACATCACGAACATCATCAAACACTCCTGTATAGGTAGCCGGATTAGACCGCGGTGTTCTGCCGATAGGGGACTGGTCGATGTCTATAACCTTTTCCAGATGCTCAATACCTTTGATTTCCCGGTGATTCCCCGGCTTGGCTTTAGCTTTATTAAGCTTTTGGGCAAGTGCTTTATGAAGGATTTCATTAATCAGTGTACTCTTGCCGGATCCTGACACTCCTGTTACAGAAATGAATGTTCCCAATGGGAATTTTACATTCACATTCTTTAGGTTATTTTCTTTAGCCCCTTTAATTTCAATATATCGGCCATCACTCTTTCTCCGTTCCCCAGGAAGCGGAATGAACTTCTTCCCGGCAAGATATTGCCCTGTGAGCGATTTAGGATCATTCATAACCTCCTCAGGAGTACCTGCAGAAACGATGACCCCTCCATGGACTCCTGCTCCCGGACCGACATCAATTAAATAATCTGCGGCAAGCATTGTATCTTCGTCATGCTCTACAACAATTAACGTGTTTCCGATTTCGCGCATATTTTTAAGAGTGTCAATCAATCTGTCATTGTCCCGCTGGTGAAGCCCGATAGAAGGCTCATCCAGGATATAGAGAACCCCCGTCAGCCGGGAACCGATTTGGGTGGCCAGCCTGATGCGCTGCGCTTCTCCCCCTGACAGAGTTCCAGCCGCACGGCTCAGCGTTAAATATTCAAGACCGACATTCGATAGGAAGCCAAGTCGTTCCTGGATTTCGCGCATAATCAGATTAGCAATCTTCTTTTCCTTTTCCGTCAGTTCTAGCAGCTGAAAAAATTGGACGGCTTCCTCGATGGAAAGTGCAGTCGTTTCACCGATATGCTGCCCTTGAATTAAAACTGCCAGGGTCTCCTTCTTCAATCGGAATCCATTACAGGTTGGACAGGCATGCTGGCCCATATATTTTTCCATCTGCTCCCGAATCCAGTCAGAGCTGGTTTCCTTATATCGCCTTTCGACGTTTTTCAGAACGCCTTCAAATTGAATATAGTTTTCTCGAATTTGTCCAAAATCATTTTCATAGCGGAAATAAATTTTGTCACTCTTTGAACCATATAGAATTTTTTCTAATTGGGCGGGAGTGAAGTCTTTCACTGGCATATCCATGTCAATCCCGTAATGGTTCGCCACCGCTTCCAGCAGCTGAGGATAATACTGCGAGCTTGTTGGTTCCCATGGTGCTACAGCATGCTGCCGGAGCGATAGATCGCGATTTGGAATGACGAGGTCCTTATCAACTTCCAGCTTGGAACCAAGGCCGTCACAATCCGGACAGGCACCAAATGGGCTATTGAAAGAGAACATCCTTGGCTCTAAGTCTCCTACAGAGAATCCGCAATGCGGGCAGGCATGATGCTCGCTGAATAAAAGTTCTTCTTCCCCAATTACATCAATGATAACCTTGCCTTCTCCGAGCTTTAAAGCGGCTTCCATTGAGTCGGCAAGCCGAGCTGTCACGCCTTCCTTAATAACAATCCGGTCGACGATTACTTCAATTGAATGCTTTTTATTCTTTTCAAGCGTAATTTCCTCGCTCAGGTCATGGGGTTCGCCGTTAATACGGACACGAACATAGCCCTGCTTCTTAATATCCTCAAGGACTTTAGCGTGCGTTCCTTTGCGTCCGGATACGATTGGCGCTAATACCTGAAGCTTTGTGCGTTCAGAGTATTGCATGATCCGGTCCACCATCTGTTCGATTGTCTGTGATGTAATTTCAATATTGTGTATCGGACACGTCGGCCTTCCTATACGCGCAAATAATAGCCTAAGGTAATCATAAATCTCCGTCACAGTCCCGACTGTTGAACGCGGGTTTCGGCTCGTTGTTTTTTGGTCTATCGAAATGGCAGGAGAGAGCCCTTCAATTGCATCAACATCCGGTTTGTCCATCTGGCCTAAAAATTGGCGTGCATAGGCAGATAAGGACTCCACGTACCGCCGCTGTCCTTCTGCATAAATCGTATCGAAAGCAAGTGAAGACTTGCCCGAACCGGACAAGCCAGTTAATACGACAAGCTGATCTCTTGGAATCGTGACGTCAATATTTTTTAAATTATGGGCTCTGGCTCCTTTAACAACTATTTTATCCATTGCCATGGTTTCGTCATCCTTCCGCTTTTAACTCCAGCAATAAATCACGAAGCTCTGCAGCGCGTTCGAAATTTAGCGCCTTGGCCGCTTCCTTCATTTCTTTCTCCATGTCTGCGATTACTTTTTCGCGCTCTTTCTTCGTCATCGCAGCAAACTTTGGAGCTGCTGTGTACTCCTCAGTTTCTTCTGCAGCATGAGTAGCCCGGATGGCCTCGCGGATTTCCTTTTGAATCGTCTGCGGAACAATTTCATGCTCAAGATTGTACGCCTCTTGGGTTTCCCGGCGGCGCTTGGTTTCATTGATGGCAATCTCCATGGAGTTTGTTATCTTATCGGCGTACATGATTACATGCCCATTTGCATTACGGGCAGCTCGCCCAATGGTTTGAATAAGTGACCTCTCAGAACGGAGGAATCCTTCTTTATCTGCATCCAGTATTGCCACTAGCGATACTTCTGGTATATCAAGACCTTCCCTCAGAAGGTTAATCCCTACGAGAACATCATATTTCCCCATCCGCAATTCGCGGATAATTTCGATTCTTTCTAGTGTCTTTACCTCAGAGTGCAGGTATTGAACCTTAATTCCGATATCCTTCAGATAATCAGTCAAATCCTCAGACATTTTTTTCGTAAGGGTTGTGATTAATACACGTTCGTTTTTCTTGATGCGTTCCTGGATCTCTCCAATAAGGTCATCAATTTGGCCCTGAATGGGGCGAATTTCTATATTCGGATCAAGCAATCCCGTAGGACGGATAATCTGCTCGACCATAACTGGAGTATGTTCCAGTTCATAAGGGCCAGGAGTCGCGGAAACATATACAGCCTGCTTGACTTTTTCTTCAAATTCTCCAAAACGGAGCGGCCTGTTATCCAGTGCAGATGGCAGACGGAAACCATGATCAACCAGAACCTGCTTTCTTGCCTGGTCGCCATTATACATTCCGCGGATTTGCGGAAGTGAAACATGGGACTCGTCTACAACCAGTAAAAAGTCTTCTGGAAAATAATCTATTAAGGTGTACGGAGTGGAACCTGGAGGCCTGAGCGTCAGGTGGCGGGAATAATTTTCAATCCCAGAGCAAAAGCCCATTTCTCTCATCATTTCGAGATCATAGCGGGTTCTCTGTTCAAGACGCTGGGCTTCCAGCAGTTTCTCATCTTCCCTGAGCTCAGCTAATCGCTCCTCCAGTTCCTTTTCAATATTTTCAATCGCCTTGCGCATTTTTTCTTCACGGGTTACGAAGTGGGATGCCGGGAAAATGGCGACATGATCACGCTCACCCATAATCTCGCCAGTCAGGGCATCTACTTCCCGGATACGATCGATTTCATCACCAAAGAATTCGACCCGGAGACAGCGTTCATCGCGGGAGGCAGGGAAAATCTCCACTACATCGCCGCGGACGCGGAAGGTTCCTCGCTGAAAATCAATGTCATTCCGTTCATACTGAATATCAACCAGCTTATGAAGAAGCGCGTTCCGTTCGATTTCCATTCCGGTTCTTAGCGACACAACCATTTCCCGATATTCTTCCGGAGAACCGAGACCATAAATACACGAAACGCTTGCAATGACGATGACATCTTTCCGTTCAAATAGAGAAGATGTTGCAGAGTGGCGCAGCTTATCAATTTCGTCATTGACGCTAGAATCCTTTTCGATAAATGTATCGGTAGAAGGAACATATGCCTCCGGCTGAAAATAATCATAATAGCTGACAAAATACTCTACAGCATTATTCGGGAAGAACTCTTTAAACTCGCTGTAAAGCTGCCCAGCCAGGGTTTTATTGTGGGCAATTACAAGCGTTGGCTTGTTAATTTCCTTAATTACATTGGACATCGTGAAGGTTTTTCCGGTACCTGTTGCCCCCAGCAATGTTTGGTGCCGCTTCCCTTCTCTTATTCCTTCTACTATTTTACGAATAGCTTCCGGTTGATCCCCAGAGGGGGAATACTTTGAAACCAATTCAAATTCATTTTTCAACGGGCAAGCCTCCTAAGCAAATAGATTTTAAACCAATCTGAATAATGATCCGCAGCCATTGCCTATAATCATCAATTCAATATATATATAATCAGGCGAATCTGCACACGCCCGCAATAAATATCCTTACAAGAAAAAAACTCGGCGAATTCCGGCGCATAGTCGGAAAAGCAGAGCCGTAGTTTATTTATAGCCCTGTAACCAGAGACTATATACTCATTCTACCATATACCCAATGTAAGAAACCAATAATACGCGAACATTCATTCGAGGATTTTTTTATAAAAACGCCTAAGACAAATAGATGCATAGGGCCAACATAAAGCCAGAAAAAAGAAGAGATGGATATATCTGTGATCCATCAAACAAATTGCACGTTATTATTACGTTCTATTCAAAATCTTAGCTGAAAGCCAAAACCCTAACGTAAGCGAAAATGCATCAAGAATGATTAATAGCCAGCTGTCTGTATAGCCCTTATAAACAGATGCAGCAATTAAGGCCACAGTCAAAGCCAAGCCCACAAATTGATTAAAGGTGACTCTCGCAAAAAGCATAACGAGCAATGCAGGCAATACAAGCGCCGACAAAATTTTTATCATAAAATAGCTCCTTTTTTCCTCGGTAAATCAGTTCGGTCTATTAATACCATTATACTCTTGATGATCATAATTTTTCTTGCATAAAGTCCTTGTAAATATCATCCTTACAATCACATTGAATTTCAGCAAAATCTGACGATATATTATAAGAAAAGCGCAAACGCCCTGACAGAAAGAACCTCAACTAAAGTCTGGCACGTCCTGTACCAAACGTCGATGCCAGCACATCCTCACAAAGCTGGCGCTATGTGTCGCTGCTGAAGCGTTCCTTGTCCTGGGCGCCGGGGCTTTATTTTCCTGCTGAAAAAAGTTGCTGGGCGCTGCAGCTAGACTTCATAGAAAAGCAGAAGCGCCCTGTTGAAAGGAAGAACAGCTAAACCCGCCACGACCTCACAAAGCTACCGCTTTGTTTCGTGCGATGAATCGCTGCCGAAGCATTCCTTGTCCTGTGGCAACGCCGTTCTGACCCACGTCCTGTGGGCCTCAGACAAGCATAAGACAAGCGCTGACAGAAGGCGCTTTTTGCCTTCCGAAGTGATTGGCTTATGACCAGGGTTGTGACGGCCTTTGGTCACAACATTCGAGGGGCTTTATTTTCTGCGAAAAAAAGGGCTGGGCGCTGGAGCTAGACATCTGTACTTTTTAAAAAAGCTATACTTTCTAATCTAGTAATAAATATC
This sequence comes from Peribacillus saganii, assembly GCF_003429095.1. Taxonomy (GTDB): domain Bacteria; phylum Bacillota; class Bacilli; order Bacillales; family DSM-1321; genus Peribacillus; species Peribacillus saganii. The sequence goes on along the minus strand of NZ_QVTE01000026.1, from coordinate 61,529 downwards.
ATTTGTCGTTTCCTTAGACTAATTTACTAGTTTACGTGACTTTTGTCGCTTCTACCATTGTCGTGTTTTGGTTAAAATTGGTATAATAGGTAAATAATAAAAAGGAGGGGGTTACGCTTGATGAAAGGGACCTGCGTACGGATGATCATTTTGATTTTCCTGGCACTACTGTGTCTTCCTTTTTCTAGCAATCAAGCATTCGCAGCCACCAAGGCTAAAGTGAAAGCTACTACACTCAACATTCGGGAAAAACCGACAACTGCCTCAAAAACGGTAGGCAAGCTCCCACAGGGAGCGGCTGTTACAATCCAGGGACAGCAAAAAGAGTGGGCAAAGATTTCTTACGGAAAAGCACAGTCTGGCTGGGTTGATTCTACATATCTGACACTTGAAAAAGCTAAGCCTGCAGCTAAAACCAAGACTGGCTATGCCACAGTAAACTCATTGAATGTGCGCCAGGGGGCTTCCGGGACCAGCAAGTCACTAGGAAAAATTTCAAAGGGTACTCCGGTCACCGTCTATTCCCAGAACGGCAGCTGGCTAAAGGTTACTGTTCCAAGCAAAAAATGGACTGGCTGGATTGCAAAAAATTATATTGCATTTTCACCTATTCCTGCTGCTAAGCCGGCAGTACCTGCTGCACCTGTTCCCGCTGCTACCTTTTATGTCACAGTAAATTCTCTAAATCTGCGTGAACTGCCAACTACAAGTTCTAAGGTTATTCAGTCACTTAACAAGGGAACTGCTGTCCAGTTAACAGAGAAAAAGACTGGATGGGGTAAAGTGAAAATTGCCAATGGTAAAACAGGCTGGGTTTCACTTACCTACCTTTCAGCTAAGACTCCTGTTGAACCAGTAAAAATTCCGACAGACGGCAAGTATATTACCCTTACATCGGATAACGATCTGCTTAAAGGTCCAGGAACTGACTATGAAGTTATCAAAATCGAAGCAGCTGGAACCCGGCTTGAAAAAATGTCTGTAAAAGCAGACTGGATGGAGGTAAAAACTGCCGCAGGTGTGATAGGCTGGGTTCACAGCTCGTATATCGCCCCTTATAAGGACAATACCGATAAACCTTCTGGCGGCCAAGCGCTAGCCGGCAAAGTTATCGTCTTAGATCCTGGGCATGGCGGAAAGGATCCGGGAACTAGCGGCAAGGCTACAGGGGCTCTCCCAGGATCATTAGAAGAAAAGGCTACCTTAGAGAAAACTGTAAACCTGCAGACCGTCAATGCAATGGCCAAAACGCTGCAGGCTGCAGGGGCAACCGTGATTCTTACCAGAACAACCGATGAATATCTCACACTCTTACAGCGCGTGAATGTCAGCCATTCTCAGAATGCGGATGTTTTTATAAGTGTCCATTACAATGCTCCGGGAAATAAGAGCACTGGTATTGATACGTTCTTCTATCCGACTCATGTAAATGAACAAAAGCTAGCTTCATATGTTCACGAAGAATTGATCAAATCCACACAAATGAAGAACCGCGGTGTTAAACCAGGGAATTTCCAAGTAATCCGTGATAACAAAAAACCAGCCCTTCTCCTGGAATTAGGTTTCCTCTCCAATCCGGATGAAGCAAAGCTAGTGAAAAGTGAAGAGTATCAGCAGAAAGTAGCGCAAGGGGTCTATCAGGGACTGGCAAAGTATTTTTCTTTATAAGATTCTCGCAAGAAAGCGGGCTGATTCCAAAATCAGCCCGCTTTCTTATGGTGCATTATTTCCGATGGGGCCCTGAAGGATTCCCATGCTTTCAATATGCCTCTTCGCTTCCGCATCTCCCAATTGATAGATGAGCGCATATATTTCAATCATAGTTTGATCATATTCCAAATTCCCCTCATGTTTGCTGTATTCAAGAAAGGGAATATGCGCCGTCTCGTATGTCTTAAAATCAGCGTCACCATTATCCTCAAATAAGGTTCTTAACCGCGCGACTTCATCATCGGTTCCAAATATCTTAAACTGAGTTTCCGATTCAACGGGATTCTCCAATACCACGGCATTTTCAATATCCACGTAAAATACCCTTTTTTCCTGTTCCATAGTGAACCTCCTCTTGCCTTTTGTTATTATCTACCACCAATCCTTAGTACATAATCTATTTTTAGGATCAAGACCGTAAAAACTGCTGCTGAAAGGGTCATTATTTATAGATTTAGAGGGGCGGGCGCTGGAGCTAGGCATCTGTACTTGTTAAAAAGATATACTTTCTTATCTAGTAAAAAAGAACGGCCCTTACCGCTATCAGAAGCGGCAAGTCCGTCCTTACGTATTATTTATCTGGCCCTTACAGCATTGAGCCGTTTTTGCAATACTGTTTTTTGGTAGGAAGTTTTTAGCGAATTAACTGCAATTTGAGCCGATGATTTATATTTTTTGGTTTTATATCTTTCGGCCATTCTTACCTTTGCATCGGCAGCAGAAAATTGCTTCTTATATAACTCAGTAATTTTCTTTTTGGCAATATCCAGACGCTGTTGCAATGACGTTTTTAAACTTCCATTTTCAAGTTCATTCACTGCATACTGGGCTTTATCCACGTAATCCTGTCTCAGTTTTTTTTCAGCGGCCGTTACTTTATTTATCGCATCCTGCTGAATAAAACGGCTGACAGCATCAAGTTTTTGCTGCAAGTATGTCTTTGATCCCCCTGCCAGTAATTCATTTACCGCAGCCTGGGCTGCAGTAAGATAGCTTTTTGTCTTATATTTTTCTGCGCTAGCTACCTTACTTTTCGCGTTGGACATGATCCACGCCCGGACTAGATCAAGGCGTTTCTGAAGACTATTTTTATCCGATGAATATATAACCTCATTGATCGCAGTCTGAGCCGCGTCCGCCAGCTTCTTGTTTTTATCTTTCTCAGCTGCCGCCACTTTTGCGTTGGCATTATTCAGGATGGCGATTTTAACAGCATCCAGTCGCTTTAGCAATGTATGGACCTCGACTCCTGAAGGGATTTGGCTTATCGTTTGCTGCGCAGCGATCACATCAGCCTTTTTCAGACTTTTTTCTGCAGCTGCTACTTTCTCCTCAGCTTCATTATAAACAGCTTTATTCGCCACTTCCGTCCGCAGTGCATCAAGTCTGCTTTCCAGTGCCGCTCTTTCGTTTCCAATCGGTAAGGCTTTAACCGCATCCCCCGCATTGTTTAAATATTGTTGAGTCCGGTATTTTTCTGCTGCTTCCACAGCATTTCTGGCAAAAGCGGTTCTTTGCTGCTGCAGTTCATTTTGTGCGGCAAGTTCCCTAACTGTATTGATCCGCTGATTAAAACGGTTTTTTTCAGGACTCTCTGCTAATCTATCAATCTGCGATTGTGCAGCTGCAATATCAGTACGTGAGAGCGATGCCTCAGCCAGAGCAATTGCTCTCTCCACATTTGCAAGCTGCTGAGCTGCATCTTCTACTTCAGTTGTAAAGGAAGCAAAACCGAAGCCATACAGGGGATCCCTGCCGGCTGATCCAAGATCGACAGTATGCAATTTTAAATGCTCTTTAAGCTCCGCATTTGTCTTGGCCGGATATTTTTCTTTTAATAAAGCCAATAACCCGGCAATATGCGGGGCAGCCATTGAGGTCCCGTTTGCCTGGGCATACCCTCCGTTCAGGTACGTACTAATGACATCAACACCTGGAGCTGCAAACTGGATTTCCTCTCCAGCAGCTGAGAATGATCCTCTTTCCAATTGGCTGTCCACTGCTGAAACCGCAATGGCACTGCTATATTTCGCTGGATATTCTACTGTATTCCCGCTTCCATCCGGTGTGCCGCTATTCCCTCCAGCTGCGACCACAAGCATACCACTATTATTAGCCTTATCGATCATAGCCCGCAACAGCCTTGAATCTTCGGTGAGTGACAGACTCATATTAAGAATGTCGATTTTATTGACGATTGCCCAATCAATGGCCTCCAGTAAATCCTGGAGATTTCCATTTCCCTTAGAATCCATCGCCTTGACAGCATATATCTCTGTATTTGGAGCAACACCGACCAAACCTGCCCCATTTTTCTTAGATGCTATGATGCCAGCCACATGTGTTCCATGGCCATTATCATCAAAATAGGAGTTGGTATAATTTACGGTGGAGATTCCTCCAGCAATCTTTAATTCAGCGTGAGGGGCAATACCGGAATCTATTACGGCAACCTTCACACCTCTGCCTGTATAGCCGCGGCTCCAGGCGGAAGAAGCTTTAACAGCCTGCAAATTCCATTGAGACTCTTCCCTTGGAACCCCATAAGAGGCTGCTTTTGACTTCACCTGCTCTTCAGATAATAGACGGATTGAATCCTCCAGAGCTGAAAACGTAATATTTTCTTCAACATATGCAATATCCGGATTATCCTCCAGTTGATCTATATCCTTATTTTCTATCGTTACAGCAAGCGCTGGGACGGATTTAAATTGATGGTCAACCTGATTGCTGAGATCAAGCGCATCTCCTTTTCCCTCCTGATTCTTGTATACAACAATAACTTCTGTTTCCTTTTGGCTTTCAGCATTCACAGGCGGAGTAACATTAAACATTCCTAGACTAAGGGATAGAGCGGCAACAAGGAACTTACTTCCTTTAGTTGTAAAATGCATCTTGACGCAATCCTTCTTTCTAAAAGTTTTCATATCTCCTGACAAACTAATTTTCTCTTCTATTCTATTAGTATCGTATTAATAATAATAAATTTGATAGATTAGAGTTAGGTAATATATGGAATATTTTGATGTTTTTTCTATTTATTGAAACAAAATATGTCGAATTCAAGAACATGGGGTCATTTCCTTTATCTTGTAACACAACTGTAATCTTACTGTGATGGAATTGTTATGCTTTTCTATTATATTAGGTTTAGCAAAACGCACCTGGGGGGTAAACAACTATGTTAAAGAAAATTATCGCAGCTCTATCAATTGCAGCCATTTTCAGCACTGTTGCACCAACAATGGGTGAGGCAGCTGCGTCACCACAAACAAAAGCAATTTCAGCCGCTAAAACTCAACTTGGAGTTCCGTATAGATGGGGTGGCATGACTTCTAAAGGATTCGATTGTTCAGGTCTTGTAAAATACTCATATAGCAAAGCAGGAAAAACTCTGCCTCGCACAGCAGCAGAAATGTATAAAAAAGGCACACGCGTAAGCAATTTGTCACCTGGAGATTTAATGTTTTTCGCACCAAACAAGGCAGCAAGGCCAACCCACGTTTCTATTTATATGGGAAGCGGAAAAATGATTCATGCAGCTTCTTCTAAAGGTGTTTCTATCGCCAGCACTAGCAATACCTATTGGAAACCAAAATATATCGGTGCAAAGCGTATATAATAAGAAAACTGGAAGCGCCCTGTTAAAAGGAAAAACGGCTTACATCACCACGTCCTGTGTATCGAGGGGCGCTGGAGTTAGACATCTGTAATTTTCAACAAAGTTAAAATTCTTATCTTACCCAAAAATAGAAAGCCGCTGCGGCTTTCTATTTTTTTATGCTATTATAATCAGCTTCCGCAACTTTTTTAACTTGTTCAACAAAAGTAACGACTACTTTATCATTTGCCAGCAATAAAAACACTTTTACAAACCACTTTAAAGCTTTGTTTGTAGCTGTATATGTAAAAAGGGTCCGATCATCACCAATGCGCGCTAATTCATAATAGGCAGTGATCTCAAACATTTTTGCAAGTGTAAAACCAATCTTTAATTTTTTCTGATCTGGTGAATCCAGATATTCCAATGTCTCTACATCGTACTCCTCTATTCGCTTTCCTTCTTTATATTTCTGCCGATAAATGCTGCCAACTTTCTCCTCAGTCACTTTAATTGGTTTATGTTCCACTATGTTCGGCATGATTTTTTGCATATTTTCTTCACTATTAAACAATTTCCACACCTGTTCAATTGGAGCGTTTATTTCAATCTCTTTCCTCCATTGTTTCACGACAGAACCTCCTATTAATTATGTCCCTTGCGTTTTATTTCTCTAACGCAGATGAAAAAACCTTTTTAATAGTTTTAATACATTATTAAGGAATGTATCCATCTGCCCCGGAATATAAATAGATGATAGCTATTACTATTCTTAAAAAATCAGCAAAGAAGGCGATGCTCCATGTATCCTGTATATGAATACTACGGAAAAGAAAAAAAGTGTAAGGCTATACCCGTTGCTTTTCCGCCACAGCATCAAGACCGGCATCCAGGACTTGAATATTTAATGGTACCGCGGCCCATTTCTGAAAATCCAGATTATAGGGGAAGCGGCAAACTTATAGATAAGACTGCCATCGTAACGGGGGGTGACAGTGGAATCGGACGTGCAGTCGCTTATGCATTCGCGAAGGAGGGCGCTGATGTTGCCATTGTCTATCTTAATGAACACGAAGATGCTAACGAAACAAAGCATAGGGTTGAACAATTAGGACGGCGATGCCTGCTGATTCCCGGCGATCTTCAAAATGAAGCAATGTCATACGAGGCTATAAAACAAACAATCCAGCACTTTGGCAAAATCGATATCCTTGTCAATAACCATGCCGTGCAGTACGTTCAAAAAAGCATCCTTGATATTACCGCTGAACAGCTGGATATAACATTCCGCACCAATATCTATGCATTCTTCTATATGACAAAAGCTGCCCTACCCTATTTAAAAAGAGGCAGTTCGATCATTAATACAACATCCGTTACTGCATATGAAGGAAATAAAGAACTGATCGACTATTCAGCAACGAAGGGTGCCATCTTAACCTTCACCCGTTCACTCTCCCTTTCACTCATCACTAAAGGAATCAGGGTAAACGGTGTAGCTCCAGGACCTATTTGGACCCCTTTAATTCCTTCCTCCTTCTCGGCTAGCAACATAAAAACGTTTGGAACGTTCACTCCTGCTGTTCCGATGAATCGTGCCGGTCAGCCGTTTGAAGTTGCCACCAGCTATGTTTTCCTGGCTTCAGATGACTCCAGCTACATATCCGGTCAGATCTTGCATCCCAATGGCGGGGTTATGTCAGGCAGCTGAATAGGATTATGCCCAGAAACACTTATTAAGACCACCCATAAAAAAGCGGGTGGTCTTTCTTTGCGGGGGCACGGAAATGTTTACCTTCATTTTTGGCACTATATTCAATTCTAGGGATAAATGCAGAAATTATGGGTATAGTTCAAGTGATTCTACATTTAGGAGGCTGATTATGAAGGCTGTAACATTTCAAGGCTCAAAGGATATACAGGTAAAACAGGTGGAAGATCCAACAATCAAACATAATGAAGATATTATTGTACGCATCACTTCAACAGCCATTTGCGGTTCCGACCTTCACATTTATCAGGGCGCTCTCCCTACCCACAAAGATTACGTTATAGGGCACGAACCAATGGGAATCGTAGAGGAAGTTGGACCTGAAGTTACAAAGGTTAAAAAAGGAGACAGAGTAGTTCTGCCATTCAATATTTCTTGCGGCCAATGTTTTTACTGTCAGCATGAAATGGAAAGCCAATGTGATAATTCCAATCCTAATAAAGAAATTGCAGATACTGGCGGATATTTTGGATTTACCGAACGATACGGGAACCATCCGGGAGGTCAAGCAGAATTCTTGCATGTACCGTACGGTAACTTTATGCCATTTGTGATTCCTGAAACATGTGAACTTGAGGACGAAGCTCTTCTCTTTATGTCGGATGTCTTACCGACCGCCTACTGGAGTGTAGACAACTCAGGCGTAAAAACGGGGGATACTGTAGTAGTTCTTGGCTGCGGCCCTGTAGGTTTAATGACACAAAAGTTTGCCTGGATGAAAGGTGCCAAACGGGTTATTGCCGTTGATAATCTGCCATACAGGCTGAATCATGCAAAGAAAATGAATAATGTGGAAACGGTAAACTTTGAGGACTATGATAATGCGGGCGAATATATTAAACATTTGACACAAGGCGGTGCCGATGTTGTCATTGACTGCGTCGGTATGGACGGAAAAAAATCTGTGGTTGAGGCTGTTGAACAGAAACTGAAGCTTCAAGGCGGAACATTGAGTGCAATCGAAATCGCGTTAAATGCTGTAAGGAAATTCGGGACTATTCAGTTGACCGGAGTATATGGATCAATGTACAACATGTTTCCGCTCGGGAATATCTTTGAACGTAATGTATCCCTGAAAATGGGGCAGGCGCCGGTCATCCACTATATGCCGATGCTATTTGATAAAATTACAAAGGGTGAATTCGACCCGACCGAAATCATTACGCACCGAGTACCATTGGAACAGGCAAGTGAAGCATACAAAACATTTAATGATCATGAAGATGAATGCATTAAGGTTGTATTAAAACCATAACCCGCATTATACAAAAACAGACAGTCCGTACCGCTATGAATAGTGGTACGGTCCGTTTTTTTAGAGACTTAAGCATCTTTTAATAGCATCTTTGTCCTCCATAAGATTCCAAAAGAGTTGTTTTATTTCTCGACAGTTCGCGCAACAATAGCACCGAATACCAAGGCCCATACAGGAGCACTGATATGAAAAAAAGATACATTTGATATGGATACGATAAAGGCCGTAAGCGCACTTAAAGGGTACTGATTTCCCGAAAATCCCTTCTGCAGGCTGGAATGCAGAACGCTAATCAAGGCAAAGCCCCCTAACAGGGAAACGAATGCCTGCGGCAGTGATTGGATGAACGGGACAACCTTCCAGGCAAATACGCCAAATATTAATAATACCACCCCAGACACGAAGGATCCCATATACCGCTTTTCCCTTGGGCCCGAATCCTGTCCAGCACAAATAGCGGTCATCATTCCGGCAATATTGGCGCATTGCCCTCCAAAGAAACTGGTGGTAACTGAAAAAACTCCGCTGATCGAGACAATCTTACGAATGGGAGGATTGAAATCAGAGCTTTCTAATGCGCCTACCCCGGGAGCAACATCGTTACTCAAGACAAGCATAGCAAGCGGGATCCCCAAAGTCAGCATCCCCATCCATGTGAATTCAGGCATTTGCAAGGATGGGAAGATAAAAGGTATTCCCCCAGATGAAATATCTAAGTTCCGCGAAAATAGCAAAGTGAGAAAAGCGACTGTTACAGCTGCCATTACAGCCGGTATCCGTTTACTATATCTTGTCACCAGGAAAAAACTGATCAGGGCCAAGCCCCCAACTAACGGCATTTCCTTAATGGCCGGGACCAGCTTTACCACGTACCCGGTAACCAAACCCGCTAGCATTGAAGCAATAACCTCTTTAGGCACCCATTTAATGATTTTAGTAAATACTCCTGTCAAACCAACCAGTAATATAAATATCCCTGACATTACATACCCGCCAATAAGCTGGGAGTATGAAAACTGGGACGTCATGGTTGCCAAAAATGCTACACCCGAAATAGAATGCCCGCCCGTAATCGGGATCTTAAACCACAGCGCCATTAGAATACCGAAGAGGCCGCCAAAAAAATATACTGCAAACATCCAATTAATCGTTTGCTCTGTTGTAAAATGGCCCGACGCTGCTGCCTCCAAAACGATGAGCGCTGGTCCAGTCAGGATAAGAGTGCTGGCAATCAGCCCGGAGGAAAGATTTTTTCCCGTAATATCTCGTAAAGGATTACTCCTATTGAACTTCCTTTTTGTCATAAATCCAGTTTTATTCTCTTGGTATTTATGCTGATATTCCATTTGACCCATTTCTGCCTTCCTCCCTATAACGAATACTTTAATAATTGGGACAAGAAAGACAATTTGTCAATAATATTCAGTTAATTTTATAGATTTGATATCGATTTAGAGATTGTATACTGGGAAAGTTTTTCTTGAAGAACAGGGGGATTAGCAGAGAAAAGCACTCTCCTTTAGTAAAATAATAAAGCGAGAGTATGCTGGAGAAAGAAATATAAAGATGATAAGGGGAAATTGAAAATACAAAAATGAGTTGAATCGCGACAATAATGATTTTCTACTAAAACCAAGAATTTTTAAAATCAAATTTGTAAATGTATTACCTATTAGCTGGCCATGTTCTGTAAGCCGGCTTTCATATTGAGCAAAGCATCGAGCTCCTGGCTTAATTTGATAGTAATTGGTGCAGATAGACCGTAAGTGACCCCGGCTTCAATCATTTTAATTCTATGCAGTTCAATTATGTCATTCAGCATTTTGATTGACATTTGAAAGACCCCTTTCTGACACTTGTAATAATTATAATTTTACAAGGTCATTTTAGGTAATTATACCCTAATTATCTGCAAATTGTTACAGAAATGTTACAATTTGCATGATTATCATCTCAGTAAACCAATTACTGATAACGCTTTGCTTCCACAATTAAAAGTACTACCATAACACCCTTTTCCGCTGATAAAAGGCATCTAATCATCAATATTGAGCCTTTCTCCGAGCTTCAGCTGAAAGCAGGTTCCCCACATCCGCTGAAACTCCCATCACTATATTTCGCTTCATGATGAACTCTCCCTTTTTACCCATACAATTGCGTTCATTGTGTATATCGCACAATAATTAATCTTTCATTATAAGCAGCCAAATTTTTCAAAAAATGATAAGAAGCATTATATCACTAAAGTCGGGTATAACACTATTAATTATGTATTTATCTGTTAATTAAAGACTTAAATTTTCAACTATATATGTTGAATTTAAAAGGTTCCTCTCTTTCTGTCGAGGGTATAAGTTAGAAAACCCTGCTGGAGAGGATGAGATTTATGACTCAATCTGAAGAAGCCATGAAAGTCCTAGACGCCTTGAAGGCAACTGATGACCGACGCATGTTTGAACGGTATCAGGTAATCCATTTACAATTGATGGGGTACAACCAAAAAGATATTTGCTCAATTGTAGCGCGTTCCAACAAGACTGTATCTTCCTATATTAAGTCCTATCGGGAGAACGGCCTGAAAGGCCTGGATATGGGCAAGTCTCCTGGTGCGCCACGAAAACTTACTGAAAATCAGGAACATGAACTCGTTCAGATTGTCGCTTATAAGACGCCGCATGAGGCTGGTTTTGAAAACCACTATAACTGGACACTTTCTATCATTTCCGATTTCATTCAGCGTGAATGGAAACAAACCTATACTTTGCGCGGTGTTTCAAGGCTCCTTGAGGACCTTGGGTTAAGTTACACAAGACCTACTTATATCCTTAAAAAGGCTGACCTGATAAAGCAAACTGAATTCAAGAATGAAACATTTCCTGCTTTAAAAAAAAGCTTTTGAATGGGGACATTGACCATATCCTCTTCGAGGATGAATCCATGATTAGGGATTATCAGGCAATTCAATGTTCCTGGTTTCTGAAAGGAAAACAGAGGCTCATCCCTACCTACGGCCAACACAGGGGAGCGAAGCTCCTTGGCACGCTCAATTATGAGACTGGTGAGGTCTTTGTTGCCGAAGCCCACCGCTATGATGCAAAAGTCTTCTTGGAATTTCTTAAACTTGTCCTGCTCAAGTATCCGGATGGTAAGATTGTCATGATACTAGATAACGCAAGGATTCATCACGCAAAATTAATACAGCCATTTCTGGAAGAAAACAAGGCACGTCTTCAACTTGTTTTCTTACCACCATACAGTCCGGAGCTTAATCTGGTAGAGGGTTTCTGGAAATGGATGAAGGAAACCGTGATCAATAACGTTTTCTATGCAAAGGTCCAGGACATCCTGCTAAATGTCAGGAAGTTTGTAGTGGATATCGGCAGGAACCCAGATACAGTAATAAACAGGCTTTGTCTTAGAATGTAATTCTTTAATTCAACTTATATAGGAGGAAATTTCATGAAATGGAGAGGAAGAAGAGCAAGCTCAAATGTGGAAGACAGAAGAGGAATGGGAGGTAAAACGATTGTTGGAGGCGGGATTGGCGGAATCGTCATCCTTCTTATCGTAACCTTGCTTGGCGGCGATCCAGGAGACTTGCTCAATAACATGGCGGGTACTGGCTCGGATCCGGCCGCTCCCTATGAAGAAACGGAGCAGGAACAGGAGCTCTCTGAATTTGTCTCTGTAGTCCTTGCCGATACTGAAGAAGTATGGTCCCAGATCTTCAAGGAGGAGGGCATGGTTTATAAAGAACCGACTTTGGTCTTGTACACGGATAGCGTGCAAACCGCCTGTGGAGGAGCGTCATCATCAGTAGGGCCATTTTATTGTCCGGGCGATCAAAAGCTTTACATCGACCTAAGCTTTTATGAAGAGCTTCAGCGTGATTTCAAGGCCCCAGGCGACTTTGCAATGGCATATGTGGTCGCACATGAAGTTGGGCACCATGTCCAAACCCTATTAGGAACGACTGAGAAACTTGGACCTCTCCGCCAAAAGCTGAGTCAGGAGGAATATAATAAATATCAGGTCCGTTTTGAATTGCAGGCTGACTATTTGGCCGGTGTTTGGGCACACCACGCTCAGGGAATGAACTTGCTGGAAGAAGGGGATGTTGATGAAGCCCTGACTGCAGCAAGCGCTGTTGGTGATGATACCATTCAAAAACGGGCTCAAGGGCATGTTGTCCCCGAAAGCTTTACACATGGAACATCCGAGCAGCGGAAGCGCTGGTTTTATAAAGGCCTGCAATCAGGCAGCCTTGATGAGGGAGATACCTTTAAAGCAAAGAATCTGTAGAGGCAGTTACCTTTTTATTAGTCTTTGAATCAAATTTTGTATAAATTTGCAGCCATTTCCTCAAGATAATCAAGAACTATTTTTAACTACAAGGAGGAAATGACAGGTGCAAAACGAAAATAAGGACCATATGATCAACTCTAATGCGGTACGTGAACAGCTTAATCAGCTAGAGCAAGAGACCAATGAGAAAAACAAAAAAGGCAGTACCAATGAGATCCAGCCCATAGCTACCGATGATGGTTTGACACAATAATGGATGAAATTAACCTCACTAGTGAAATACGGTGGGGTTCTTGTTTTTATTTTTATAAGGAATTATCTAGCCAGGCAGATCGGTATAAATTACTGGTTAGGTTCAAACTAAACACAATAGTTTGCTAATGGTATTTTACATGTTAACTATACGATTAAAGAGTAATTCTGCAGTAAAATACAATTGGACAAATGGATGAAGAAACTATGACAAAAAGACAATAGTTTACGGAAATTTCAAGAGAAAAAAAGGTATAAGACAAGAAAGCCATAGGCTTTTGTCTTATACCGTCTCTAGCAGCAATGTCCTGTATTGCCTAATAACACAATCCCTTTTCCGTCTCCACTAAGATCTAACGTAAGGCCTTCCGTAGCTGCTTCAATCATCGGATCAATTGCTACTTCTATTTCATTTATGGTCACAATTTTATCATTATTTTCCGGCTCATCCAGAGCCAGTCCTACTTGTGGCTGCCCTCAGCCATAGCCAGCAAAAAATATACGAATGTTGTTGGCATTCTGTTCTTGAAACATTTGCTTTAATGTATCACGAGCTTGATCTGTGATATTCATTTCCCTGCCCCTTTCATTTGAATATGTTTACTCACTTATACTACTTCTTTTGTCTATGATATGTCGATTATAATCTTTTGACAAATCATTCCGGAGGTTTTTGAAGAAATATAAAGATATCCACTAGCCCGCCTCAACATCCCATCTCCTCGGATCCTGGATAAGCAAAACCCCTAGCTCATGGTGCTCGCCTTCAAACAAGGCCCGTTGCACAAATCTGATTTGACCATTTGTGTCGAGCACCTCCAGCTTGCAGTGGGCAGCGTTTTTTTGAAGGGCTTCATAAAGTTCCTTTTCGTCACGAATATAGACTCCGTTCACTTTTGTGATGATTTCACCAATCTGCAGTGCCATTTTATAGGCTGGAGATTTAGGGATGATCCCTAAAATCATGACCCCATGCTGGCGGCGGGAAAAATAGAACGGCAGTCTATCTTCTGAAAGCTTTTGATAATAATGGAGAACTTCCCGGCCGATTAGGGCAGCTGAAACAGCTGCAATAGAGGCGATTGGATACCAATGGCCAATGATTGCACAGGCAGTGATCAACAAGCCCAGCCATAACACCCTTCGGCCATTTAACTGAATCGATTCCTTTGGAAGCTGTCCATGGACTCGCTGTGAAAAACCGATTAGAAAAGGAACCATAAGCGGGGTTACATGCATTTCCCCCAAGGTAAACACTGGCCACCACTCAGCTGGAGCAGGCAAATGACCGCCTGGAACAAGAATAAAAGCCGGTACCAGCCAAAGCCTTTTTGAAATATGCGCACCAACGGTAAGGCCTCGTTTAGACCTCATCAAAGCAGGTGATGTGCGGACATATCCATTCCGGCTGATTAACAGGCCTTCCGTTATTAAAAGAAGACCGAGGAGGATTGCCACAGAGGGATAGATCGCCTGGTCAAGCTCGTCCAGTGCCCCCTGGAAAAACGGAATACTGATGTCTCTTCCTTCCAGGAACGTCAGCAGAAAAAAGGTTCCTCCAATAACATAAGCAGGCGATAAAAGCCGCACTTTTAGAGTCAGTGATAATAAAACGGTAATTGCTGCACTTGCCAGCAATGCAGCAAAAGGAATAACCAGTCCTGCCCCAAGAATGAGGAGAGACAAAACAAGTCCAATAAATAATCCACCTGGGAGCAGAAATCTCAATTCCTGATATCCATCATAAGTACGGATATGAAAATCCTGTCTTTCGCGTTTTACTCGGAGATACCCCATAACCAGGCAGAGAAATATAGAATAATAAAATATCGGATGGACAAAGAACTTTCCTAATCCAACTAAACCATGAAACAGCCATTGTTGTGCCACTTTTCCACATCCTTTACTACCAAGGCTATCTACTAATATATGTATACTTGCTTCTATTGTATCAAAACCGGACTTTCCTGCCTATGACCGTTCACCGTATAAGCGAAAATAAAAAAGTATGCGCAGATTATTCGCATACTCCTAAATTATTTTACTTTGCTAAATATTTTAATGCTATTTTAAGCTGAATATCATTCTGTTCATCTTTTATTTTTTCAATAAGCGCTGTTTCAATAGCCCCCGCCGTTTTTTGGTCCAGTTTTCCTGTTACTTCTATGCCATTTTGCTGCTGAAAGGCTTTAACTGCTACTTCCGTTCGCTGATCAAAGTAGCCATCGTCCCGGCTGCTTTCAAAGCCAAGACCGCTGAGCATTTCCTGGGCATGCTTGATCTGTTCGCTATTGTCATCCCGTTTTAATGTCTTGTCGATTGCTAATGGCTGAAGATTGAAGTAATCTGGCTGATGCACCTCTATCGTTGGCTCTATTCCTTTTTTATGAATCCAGTTCCCATCAGGGGACAGCCATTTAAAAAGGGTAAGCTTAATATTGCTGCCGTCGCCCATAGGTACCGGCTGCTGGACTGTCCCCTTTCCAAATGATCTATCACCTATCAATGGGTATCCGCCTGCTTCCTGGAGCGCACTTGCCAAAATTTCCGAGGCCGAGGCGCTCCCCTTGTCCATCAAAACGGCAATTGGATATTCCTTCTTCTCTTTTAAATTTGTAAAATAAGCCCTGGTATCGCCATTTCTTTCTTCTATTTGCAAATAAGGTTTCTTATTGGTGACAAGATTTCCTACAATCTCCTCAACACTGGATAAAAGGCCTCCCGGATTTCCCCTCACATCAATAATGAGGCCCTGTATATTCTGCTCCTCCAGCTTCTGCAAATGGTTTTTGAAATCTGCCGCTGTATTGACAGAGAAAGTAGTCAGCTCTATGTAGCCCATCTTTTTTCCTTTTTCCTCTTTCACCGCAGAAAACACAGATTCTAATGGAATTTCCGCTCGAACCATTTTTACTATAATTGGATTTGCGACACCATCCCGCTTAATTTCCAATGTCACTGATGTTCCTTTTTTGCCGCGTATTTTCAGCCGTGTTTCGTACAGATTTTTTCCTTCCACACTTTCACCATTTACTTTAAGAATTTGGTCCTTGGGCTTTAAGCCAGCTTTCTCAGCCGGTGAGTTTTTGTATGGGGAAATGATGATGATCTTACCCTCATCTATTCCAATCTCTGTCCCAATTCCCTCAAAGGAAGAATCCAGTGTTTCTTCAAACTGTTTGGCGGTTTCCTTATCCATATAAACGGAATATGGATCATCCAGCGTGGTAAGCATACCTTGGATAGCCCCTTCCACTAGCTGGTCACTTTCGACTTCTTCTACGTAGCTGCTTAAAATTAGGTCGTAAGCCTGTTCAACCTTCCCCAATTCTTTATCGTTCACTGCCGCTTTTTCTTGCTTGTCCACCTCTCCATCCGTCTCCATTTTTCCTATCCACTTTTTTAATGGTCCATCCTCACTGCTGCCAAGATACATGCCGCCTGTAACCCCTGCTGTCAGCGTCACGGCCGCCACTGCTGGAAGCACCCATTTCCTTCTCATTGGAAATCCCCTCTTAAACTGTGATTTTAAAAAAAGACACCACACAATCTGTGCGATGTCTTTTGTCTACTTTCACTATATGAATAGCTTGTACAGAATATTCCTGCCACATGTTACATGTTTCAAAGAGAGAAGAAAAGGTTAAAAGTATAGTACTGTTAGACTATTAGAAATTGATATAGCTTAATTGAAATAGTTTAATGGATTTACTGCATTGGATTTTGAAGGATTCCAAGCTCCTTTATGCAATTCAAAATGCAAGTGCTGGCCAAACGAACGGCCTGTGTTACCCATGTACCCGATTTGCTGGCCTTTTGCGACTACCTGCCCATTGCCGACACTCTTGGATTCCAGGTGGGCATATACGCTTGTATATAGCTGCCCTCCGATGGAATGGGAAATCATTACACAGTTCCCGTAGCTGGAAGAATAATAGGAGCGCATAACAACACCGTCTGCCACCGATACAACAGGAACAGTTCCCGGTTTTGCTATATCGATCCCGGCATGGAATTTATTCCAGCGTTTGCCCATGCGGGAAGTAACGACACCAGCTGACGGCCTAGTAAAAGTGCCCGAAGAAACCGCAGGAGCCGGGCTGTAATCATCTGATGAGGATGATCCTCCGCCATTATTGGAAGCCGCTCTTCTTTCTCTAGCAGCTCTCGCTTTTGCTGCTTCTTCAGCTGCAAGCTTTCTGGCAGCTTCCAGCTCAGCAAGACGGTTTTTCTCTAATTCGATAGCCTTCTGAATTGCTGCCTGCTGGCCTGCAAGGATTTCTGCTTCTTCCTGCAAGCTGAATTTTAAATGTTCTGTTTCTTCTTCCTTCAATTTCAGCTGTGCCATGAGCTTATCTTTTTCACGCTTCTGGCCAGTCAGCTTCGTTTTCATCTCAGTAAACTCAACAAGCATGCTTTCCAGAGATAGAAGCTTTTGTTCAACAGCAGCCTGCTTTTCTTCAAGGCTCTTTTTATCCTCTTCATGCTGCCTTAAAATATCCTGGTCGGCTTCCACAATGGTTGCTACTGCATTTACCCTGTCGACAAAATTGCTGAAGCTGGATGATCCCAGGATTACCTCAAGATAGTTCACATCCCCGCCGCTTTGCTGGAAAGAACGAGCCCGTTCCTTTAACACTTCATTGCGTTTTGCAATTCGTTCCTTTAATACTGAAATCTCTTGTTCCAGGACATCGATTTCTGCTTCCGTATCCTCGATTTGTGCCTGCTTTTCACGAATCTTTTGATTGGTTTCCCCGATAGCTAAGTCAAGAGCCTTGATTTGCTCATCCAATCTTGCCTGCTGCGCCTGTAGCCTGTTAATTTGCTGGTCAGCTTTATTGATTCCGGATTGAACATTAGAGCGCTTTTCCTGTATGTGTTGTTTCTTTGTTTCCATATCATGTATAGTTGCTGCACTTGCCGCCGGAGCAGAGAATAAACTTCCCACTCCTATCATAATTGTTGCATTTAAAGCTAGTACTTTTCTTTTCAAAACACTTTCCCCTTTCTTTCTCTTCCCGTCAGACGAAATAACCGATGGACAGTAATCATATTTTTCTGCAATCGAAATTAAAAGAATTGGTGCAAAGCCCGCTTGGCTTATATCTTCAAAAATTTTCTGACAGACATTAAGCTTCCCCAGACCCCTATTAGCGCACCCAGCAGAAGCATAATGCTGGATATTTGATAAATGAATGGTGTAAATGGAAGGAGCTCAACAAATTTAATATCAATCTTAGGTGCTGCTAATCTATAGAAATAGTGGTAGGAAACTCCAATCAAGATAATCGGGAGAACAGCACCCAGTACCCCCAGCCACATGCCTTCAAGGAAAAATGGCCAGCGGATAAAGGAATTGGTTGCCCCTACCAGCCTCATAATCTCAATTTCATTACGCCTTGCCATAATCGTTATTTTAATGGTGTTGGAAATCAGGAACATAGCTGTAAAAAGAAGGCCTAATATCAGCACAACACCTATATTTCTTGCTGTTTCAACAACATCAAACAGTTTCTCTACATAGCCTTGGCCATATTTAACCTGCTGGATATAATTGAATGTTTCTATTTTTTTTGCTGTCTTAATAACGTCCTTTGGCGTCTTTGTTTTAATGATATAAACATCGTTCAGCGGATTGTCCTGTTCAAATGGCCTAAACGCCTGTCCATCCTCACCAAGGTCTTTTATTAAATTGGTAAGTTCCTTTTCCTTTGGAGAAAAAACTACCGTATCAACCTCAGGCATCTGCTTAATTTCGGTTTCCATCAACTCTATATCCTGCTGGCTTGCTGCCGGATCAAGATGTGCCCGTATTTCGACATCCTTCTCAATATTACTGGCGAAGTTGTTCAAATTCATCATAATCACGAAGAAAACCCCAACAAGCAAGAGCGTAACGGTTACCGCACTTATGGATGCAAAAGTCATCCAGCCATTTCGGCTCAGGTTTTTTCCGCTTTCACGAAAATGACGGCCGAGCGTTCTAATATTCATAGCCGTAATCACCCCGCTGTTCATCGCGGACAATTTTTCCATTTTCAATGGCAATAACACGATGTGTCAAGTTATTAACAATATCTTTATTATGAGTGGCCATAACCACTGTAGTGCCGCGGTTATGGATTTCTTCGAAAATGTTCATAATTTCCCAAGATGTTTCAGGATCAAGATTTCCTGTCGGTTCATCTGCAATCACAACTTTCGGCGAATTCACAATGGACCTGGCAATCGACACCCGCTGCTGTTCGCCTCCCGACAATTCAGTAGGAAGCATCCTTGCTTTATGCTTAAGTCCTACAAGTTCGAGAACTTCCATCACCCTGCGCTTAATTTCCTTTGGATGTGTTTCAATCACTTCCATTGCAAATGCTACGTTTTCGAACACGGTCAAATTTGGAAGAAGTTTAAAATCCTGAAACACAACTCCCATATTCCTGCGAAAAATCGGTACTTTAGAGTTTCGAAGCTTCGGGAGGCTGATTCCATTAACCAGGATGTTACCCTTAGTTGGCTTCTCTTCCCGGTACATCATTTTTATGAATGTTGACTTACCCGCTCCACTAGGCCCAACAACATATACAAATTCGCCTTGCTTAATCTTGACGTTTATATTACTAACCGCCACTACCCCATTTGGGTAGGTTTTGGATACTTCAGACATTTCAATCATATAAAACCACCTAAATCAGCTTTGTTAAAGAATGTACAATCTATGAGGCTATCAACTTGATGAGCCTGTACCCAAGCTGTTTTTTGACAAAAAGCGCGAAAAAATAACAGGATAGCCCTGTTTTCATCACAGACCCATTATAACATCAAAATTTGTCAAAATCGGATAAATTATATTACAGTTTCATTTCAATTACTATGGAATATTCTGAACCTTCAAGGGACTAAAGTGGGATTTCTTACTAGAATTTCGGGGATTAATAGGAATTAGGGCATAAATATGAGGAGGATGGGTCTATTATATAACAATCCTTATTTATAATTCCATCTAATTATGACAAATTTAAGTATTTTTAGGATTTTGTCGAACTACAGCACGTTACTGAAGAGAAACAAAGCAAGAGGCTGATGAAGCGGTTAGAAGACTACCAATATATTATTGAAATATTTGGCAGTATCCCTTAGTATAATCTAAAAGTTTGTATAAGGGGCGTAATCGAATGATTCGGAAACTTAAGATGGAAGATAATGAAAAGGTTATGGCTTTTCTTGGTGAGGAACCTTCTATTAATCTTTTTATCATCGGAGATATTGAAGCATTTGGCTACGAAGCCGGATTTCAGCAGCTTTGGGCACAATTCGATGATAATGGTGAAATCCTCGCGGTACTGTTAAATTTCTATAACTCTTTTATTCCATATGCAAAAAACGATTTTGATGTAGATGGATTTGCAGATATCATCCGCTCATTCGGGGATTCAGCTGCCCTGTCAGGAAAAGAAGAGCTAGTAGAAAAGTTTGAAGGACTTGAAGGTCTGAACCTTGGGAAAAAGCAGATAACATTCTTTGCAGAGTGCCGGACAGCAGAGCATCTTGGAAACGATGATTTAGAGGTCAAAAAAGCGGACATAAGCGACATCGACAGAATTATTGCCATTCGAGAAACAATTGAAGAATTCCCAGCCCGGCCGGATTCACGTGATATGCTTTTAAAAGCCATGGAAACCAACACGGGCAGGACATATTACATAGAAGAAAATGGAGAAATGATTGCAATCGCTTCGACCACAGCGGAAAATTCAATATCAGCCATGATCGTCGGCGTCTGCTCCCGGGCAGAATACCGTAAAAAAGGGCTTGCAACAGCCGTTACACAAAAGCTTGTCAGTGATGTACTTAAAGAAGGGAAAACCCTTTGCCTGTTTTATGACAACCCCGGAGCGGGACGTATTTATAAGCGGCTTGGCTTTCAGGACATTGGAATGTGGACGATGTACCGATAAAAGCGTAAGCGCCCTTGAAAAAAGGAACGTTAACTAAGGTCTGGCACGTCCTCACAAAGCTAAACGCTTTGTTACGTGCGTTGTATCGCTGCCGTAGCGTTCCTTATCCTGTGTGTCGGGGCTTTATTTTCCTACGGAAAAAAAGTTGCTGGGCGCCGGAGCTAGACATCTGTACGTGTTAAGGAAGTTATATAGTATTCTCTTTTCAAAAAAAGCTGGCAGCAAGATCTTTCTTGCTGCCAGGTGCTTTTGCAGTGTACATTGCTTTTCGCATTTCTTCTGTCGGTTTTGTTACTGTATCACTTCTGAAATCAACTATCATAATACAACCCTCTCATTCTTCTCCATTTCACCGCTATAGCAGCGACAAGATACTAAATGATCATTTACCATGCCTGTTGCCTGCATAAAGGCATAACAAATCGTGGAGCCGACAAACTTAAAGCCGCGTTTTTTCAAATCCTTACTCATCCTGTCACTAATGGCTGTAGTGGCAGGTACTTCGTCAGGTGTCCTAAATTGGTTATGAATTGGTTGGCCATCTACAAATGACCATATATATGTACTAAAACCCCCAAATTCCTCCGCTACTCTGAAATAGGCCTGAGCGTTTGAAATCACCGCATTAATCTTAAGCCTGTTTCTTACAATCCCTGTATTTTGCATCAATTCCTCTATCTTCTTTTGATCGTATGACATTATTTTTTCAGGATCAAATCGATCAAAAGCTTCACGGTAATTCTCCCTTTTTTTCAGAATCGTATACCAGCTGAGCCCGGCTTGTGCACCCTCAAGATTGAGATATTCAAAAAGCAGCCGGTCATCATATACAGGCCTTCCCCACTCCTCGTCATGATAAGAAATGTAAAGCGGATCCTGATTAACCCATCCACAGCGCTCCATTGAAAAGCCCCCTTTCTTCATTCTATCTTTATTCAGCCTAGCATAATAAAAAGGTACAAAAAAGCCCCTTTTCCACCTTGAAGGAAGCCGAGGGGGAATATAACTTTCTAACTCGGGAAAACCAAAAAACCTTGCCTGCAGTTCACAGCGACAAGGTTTTTCCTGTTTTCACCCTAGCCAACCTTAAGTCGGCGTAGTTTATAATATTATTTCTTCGCAGCTAACCATTCAGCTACAGCTGAAGCTTCTTCGCCTTCAATCAATCCAGGAGGCATTGCCCCTTTACCTTCAGCAATGATTTTTTCGATATCTTCCTTAGCAAGACGACTTCCCGCATCCGCTAATTTCGGTCCAACTCCGCCTTCCAGGTTCATACCATGGCAGCTGGCACATTTGTTTTCATAGATTTTTGCCTCATTGCCATCCCCAGCATCGGCAGTTTCAGTAGTTGTTTCACTACCATTGTCTTCTGCAGGCTCTTTATCGGCACTGTCATCCCCGCCGCAAGCTGCAAGCACTAGTGAAGTTCCCATTAATAAAGCTAGTAGCTTCTTTTTCACTTTGTTATCCCCCTATAGCAAAATTAACAAATACATCAATATTATACCATTGTTAAGGCCGTTTAAAACCCTCCCCAAGAACCTCTGATGCATCCATTACAACAACAAAAGCTTTTGGATCAATACTTTTCACTACTTGTTTCAATTTTGTGAATTCAGTCTGGTCTACTACGCACATTAAAATAGGTCTTTCGTCATCAGTATAGCCGCCATGGCCGGACAGCCGTGTTACACCACGATCAATTTCGGTTAAAATAGCCTGTTTGACGTCGAGCACATCATTTGTGATGATCATCGCCATTTTTGAGCGCCCAAACCCAACCTGTACAAGATCAATTGTTTTACTGGTAACGTAAAGCCCGATCAAGGCATACAGTCCACGTTCGATATCAAAAACGATGGCTGCACTTAAGACAATCAGTCCGTCGATTAATACGACACAAGTTCCGAGAGACAGATTGGTATATTTGTGGATAACCTGGGCACCGAGGTCCGTTCCTCCTGTGGAAGCCTTCCCTCTAAACACAATTCCCAGTCCAAGCCCCACGCCGATGCCTCCGCATATCGCTCCTAACAAAGCATCATTTGTCCATGCGTCCCATTCATTTGTCAAAAATACCACAAAGGGGAGAAATATTGTCCCTACAAGCGTCTTGGCCCCGAACTGCATTCCAAGTAAAATTAAGCCCATTATAAATAACGGAATGTTAAAAGCCCACTGTACATACGCTGGCTCGAGGTTAAATACTGCATCGAGAATCGTACTAATTCCGCTTACCCCGCCGGAAGCTATCCTGTTCGGAAGCAGGAACACGTTAAACGCAATAGCCACAATACCAGATCCGACCAGCACAGATCCATACTCTATCACCTTATCCAAAATCGGATGTTTAAGCTCCCGGTATCTCTTTTTCATCTCACAACCTCCACGATTTCTTTAAAACTATCTATCAATTTTTTTATTAGCATTTCACTATTATCAATATCTATCCTGTTTGACCGAAATGTAGTATAGCATCCGGATACAGCGCTGTAAACGCCAGTAAGATAACGCAGTAAAGCGTTATTTCACAACATTTCATACCAAGAATAAATATATAAAGTTAGATGGGTAATGTGTTGGTCCTCATTAAGACATTTCAAGGCATAAAAAAACGCAATGGAGATTTCTTGTGAATCTCCTTGCGTTTTTATGTTATTTTATTGTTTGCACGTCTTGGTGGTTTACCCTTTTTGATAGTAAGCCTCCATTATATCTTTTGGAACCATGCTGCCGCCGGTTGCCCAAACAATATGGTATCCATTTTCCGCCACATGCTGCAGTTTGTTTTTTTGCAGGTAGTCTTGTCCTGCAGGCTGTCTAAATAATTGGACCGGGCCATAGAAACCTGCAACAGCTGATGGTTCAAGAAAAATATTTCCGTTATCTGCTGCATCCCGCAGCAGTGAATAGAGCCGCTCGTCTTCAATGGTATAGCAGCCGCTGAGCATATGCCCGATTGTTTTACCTACAAAGCCTGATGCCCTTCCGACGGCAAGTCCATCGGCATCTGTCCGGTTGTCGAGCCCAAGGTCCTGGACCGAAATCTGATCTTGCAAGCCCGTAGCCTGCCCAATCAGAAAGCACGGTGAATGCGTCGGCTCAGCAAAGAAGCAATGAACATTCTCCCCAAATTCCTTTTTAAGGCCAAAAGTGATGCCGCCCGGTCCTCCGCCAACACCGCAGGGAAGATAGACAAATAGCGGATGCTCCGCATCAACGATTATTCCCATTTCATCCAGCTGCTGTTTCAGTCGTGAGCCTGCCACAGCATAGCCTAAAAAAAGATCCTTTGAGTTTTCATCATCAATAAAATGGCAATTCGGATATTCGCCCGCCTGTTTTCGTCCTTCTTCGACAGCCTTACTGTAATCAGACTCATATTCAATGACCGTGACTCCTTTTTCCCGAAGCAGTTCCTTTTTCCATGTCTTCGCATCAGCAGACATATGAACTGTAGCCTTGAATCCAAGCTGGGCGCTCATGATTCCAATGCTCAAGCCTAAATTTCCGGTCGAACCAACGGCAATAGAATATTGCGAGAAAAACGATTTGAATGTATCACTATCCAGAATGGTATAGTCATCGGTATAAGCTAACATTCCAGCTTGAATAGCCAGTTCCTCTGCATGCTTTAACACCTCGTAAATTCCTCCCCTGGCTTTTATCGAGCCCGAGATCGGAAGGTGACTGTCACATTTCAATAGAAGGCTGCCCTTTATTTCCACCTCATACTTCTTCTCTAAATGTCTCTGCATCGAGGGTATTTTAATCAAGGGAGATTCTATGATACCGTTTGTTTCAGCCGTTTCAGGAAAAACCTCTGCAATATACGGCGCAAAACGAACAAGCCGTTCAGCGGCCTCCGTTATATTCTCAGCTTTCAATAGAATTGGGTTTGCCTTTTCCCCGTAATGCGGATTTGCCCAAAATACCTCATTTATATCAGCGACCTCCTGAAGGACAGGATAATCACTCTTCCATTGTTCTATTGTTTTTTCTTGAATAAGCTTTGTTGCCATTTGCTCTCTCCTTCCCCCAATTTTAATCAGTATCCTCGCCCTAACACTTATCTTTCCACAAATGTATTCTAGATGTTGTTTGTAGATCCCTTTATTAATTGAGGACTTCTACTTTTGGCACTTGAATGCTGATAGGTAGAGTGGCAATGCTTGAAACTTTTTTCCACCACACCTCATAGCCGATTATTTTGTCATATTCAGCAAACGGCACTTACTAGTAGTATTTTTTTCACATAATCTAAACACAGTTTTATAGATCAATGTAACTAAATGATAGATTGTGGTTAAAGACAAATGATAAAATAAGGAAAAAAGCGGTTACTAAAAAAGGAACTCCAAAGACTATGAATAATTTGAAAAAACGAATAAATAACCAATTGGGTTTAACTTTGATTGAACTTTTGGCTGTCATTGTCATTTTGGGCATAATTGCTGGAATTGCAGTACCGAGTATCGGCAGCATTATCCAGAAATCCAAGGAAGATGCTGTTAAAGCCGATGCATTACAAACGCTATTAGCCGCACGTCTTTATAGTGCAGCGACTGAAACCGCTTCAAACACCATATCTTCAGATGACTTGTCTTCTTATATAGAAAATGTCAAATTGGGCGTTTACACTGTTTTAACCGATTCTGCAAACTATGCATTGATAACTTCTGATGTTCCGGCAGGAAATGCAACTATAACTTTTGCATGCGCTACAAAAGAAGAAATCAGCGCTGATAATGGGAAAGAGACTCGAATTATAGGGAGTTGTGGAGACCACGGAACGGAACTAGACCCTAATACCGATATCCCTGAAGCAGAACCGGACCCTAATACAGAGACACCTGATACAGAGCCAGACCCTGACACAGAGCTAGATCCGGAACCTGGCGAAGACAGTGGAGAGCAAGATAGACGATGGTGGACACATTTGTGGGATTACATAAAACGTTGGTTAGAAAAATTTGGACAATGGAGGAATTGACTGAATCAATGGAAATAAAAAAATAGTAATAGCTTTTTAACCAGCTGTTTTAGAGCTGGTTTTTTGTTTTGGAATAAGATTCGTTTTTAAGCACGACTGTATAGTAGTAATAAAGTTAATGTCTAAAAAGGCTGGCTATTTAAAATAATTGTTTATACTCCTGACAAAGAAGTACCTTCTAACAACTTAACCAGCAATAGCGATCGTTGTGCTTTACCATAAAAAAGCGACAGGATTAATCCCATCGCCTTGAATATTTTAATAAAATTATTGCAGTCTTGAACGCAAATAGGCATCAATAAACTGGTCGATTTCCCCGTCCATGACGGCCTGCACATTCCCTGATTCCGTTGCAGTTCTGTGATCTTTAACCATTGAATATGGATGGAATACATAAGAGCGGATTTGACTGCCCCAGCCGATTTCCTTCTGCTCACCGCGGATTTCATCAAGCTGGGCCTGCTGCTCGTCAATTTCACGCTGATAAAGCTTCGCTTTAAGCATTGTCATTGCCTGGGCGCGGTTTTTAATTTGCGAACGTTCGGATTGGCAGGTTACCACAACACCTGTCGGAATGTGGGTAATCCGGACCGCTGAGTCAGTTGTGTTAATATGCTGTCCACCGGCTCCGCTTGCCCGATACGTATCAATTTTTAAATCCTCTGTTCTGATTTCAATTTCAATATCATCGTTAAATTCCGGCATAACCTCACACGACACAAAGGACGTATGGCGGCGGCCTGAAGAATCGAATGGAGAAATACGGACAAGGCGGTGTACCCCTTTTTCAGCCTTCAAGTAACCGTAGGCGTTATGACCCTTAAATAGCAGGGTCACACTTTTAATTCCAGCCTCATCGCCAGGAAGGTAATCAAGCGTTTCAACCTTGAAGCCTTTTTTCTCTCCCCATCTTGTGTACATACGGAGCAGCATCGATCCCCAGTCCTGGGATTCGGTTCCGCCAGCACCCGGGTGCAATTCAAGAATCGCATTATTGCTGTCATATTCGCCGCTTAGCAGCATTTGAAGCTCAAAATCAGCAAGCTGCTTCGTAAGGTTCGCCAGCTCCTCTTCCAATTCAGCCTGCAGCTCAGCGTCACTTTCCTCTTTTACAAGTTCATAAGTGACTTCAAGATTTTCAAAGGAATCATTCATCTCTTTAAACTGATTTACCTGATCCTTTATTGCATTCGCTTCATTGATGATTGTCTGCGCCTTCTGCTGGTCATTCCAAAAATCAGGTTCAGTCATAATTTCATCAAATTCCGCAATCCGGGCTTCCTTCTCTTCTAAGTCAAAGAGACCCCCTAAAATTCGCCAACGTCTTGGCGGTTTTCTCAAGCTCATTTCTGATTTCTGCTAATTCCATCTATCATCACTCCATACTTTATTTCACTGCCCAACCTTGCTAAACAGGAAAAGAGGCGGCATACTAGCCGGACCTCTTTTACATCATCATACTCTTTTAAAAGTAAAAATTTCCTTCGGCCAAATTAATTCCAAAACGGTGAAACTATCGGCGAAATATCTGTGCCAGGGAACTTACACTCTGCCTTTTAAGATATAATACGGAACAAAATATCAGCTTTTACCCAATCACGAAACTGCCATCAATTAAAACTCAGTAGAAATATCTTAAATAACCGCCCTATCCTAGGGTAAATTAGTCAATTGATACTCGAAAACCGCCGCTTTTCTATTCTAACGCACCATGGCAGTTTTTATATTTCTTGCCGCTTCCGCATGGGCATGGAGCATTCCGCCCAGCCGTTTCTTTTTTGCGTGCAGGCTTTTTCTTCACTGTTTCTCCATCTTCCTTTGGATTCACAGCTTGGCCCTGCGCTACTTCCTGACGTTCCAGATTGTTGCGGATTTCGGCTTTCATGATATACTTCGCAACTTCTTCTTCGATACTCAAAATCATATCTTCAAACATTGCGAAGCCTTCCTGCTGATATTCACGAAGCGGATCGATCTGGCCATATGCCCGAAGGTGGATTCCCTGACGGAGCTGGTCCATGGCATCGATATGGTCCATCCACTTGCTGTCAACAGCGCGAAGAACAATAACCTTTTCAAACTCACGCATTTGTTCCGGAGAAAGCTGCTCTTCTTTTTCATCATAGCGCGCCTTCACCTTTGCAAGAATCAGTTCCGACATTTCTTCTGGATCTTTTCCGGAAAGGTCTGCTTCCGTAATATCGCCTTCATTAAGCAGATTGCCGTTTATGAAATCGACAAGTCCATTCAGGTTCCAGCTGTCCCTCTCCTCATGAAGCGGAGCAAATGCTGCTACATTTCGTTCAACCGTTGAAGCGATCATTCTTTCAACGATGTCACGAAGGTTTTCACTATCCAGAACTTCAAAACGCTGTTTATAAATGATTTCACGCTGCTGGCGTAAAACATCATCATACTGAAGCAGCTGTTTACGGGCATCAAAGTTATTCCCTTCAACACGTTTTTGCGCAGACTCTACAGCTCTTGTTACAATTTTGCTCTGAATTGGCTGGGAATCATCCATACCAAGGCGAGTCATCATATTTTTCATATTATCCGAGCCAAAACGGCGCATCAATTCATCTTCCATGGAAAGATAAAATTGGGTTACCCCTGGATCTCCCTGACGTCCGGAACGTCCGCGAAGCTGGTTATCAATCCGTCGGCTTTCATGGCGCTCTGTACCAATAACAGCTAGACCGCCAAGGTCCTTAACTCCGTCGCCAAGCTTAATGTCGGTACCGCGGCCGGCCATGTTTGTTGCAATCGTTACGGCACCCGGTTTACCGGCATCCGCGATAATTTCAGCCTCACTGGCATGCTGTTTTGCATTCAGCACATTATGGCGGATTCCCTTTCTTGTAAGCAGCTGGGAAATCAATTCAGATGTTTCAATCGCCACTGTACCTACAAGAATAGGCTGGCCCTTGGCATGTCTTTCAGCAATATCTTCTGCAACAGCCTGGAATTTTCCGTTCATGCTTGCATAAATTAAATCCGGTCTGTCGTCACGGGCAATTTCCCGGTTTGTAGGAATCGCAATAACATTCATATTGTAAATGTTGCGGAATTCCTCTTCTTCCGTTTTCGCTGTACCGGTCATTCCGGACAGCTTTTCATACATCCGGAAGTAGTTCTGGAATGTAATCGTTGCAAGCGTCATGCTTTCATTCTGGATTTCAACGCCTTCTTTAGCCTCAATCGCCTGGTGAAGGCCATCGCTGTAGCGGCGCCCTTTCATCAGGCGGCCAGTAAATTGGTCAACGATTACAATCTCGCCATCCTGGACAACATAGTCCACATCAAGATGCATCGTAACATGCGCCTTCAGTGCCTGATTAATATGGTGGTTCAGAGCTACATGGGTGATATCGAACAGGTTATCAATGCCAAAAGCCCGTTCCGCTTTATTCATCCCTTCTTCAGTCAGCTGAACGCCCTTTGTTTTTTCATCATACGTATAGTCATCGTCTTTCCTTAACGTCCGGACAAATGCATTTGCCTGGATATAAAGCTGAGTTGATTTTTGGGCAGAACCGGAAATGATCAGCGGTGTACGCGCCTCATCAATCAAAATGGAGTCAACTTCATCGATAACCGCATAATGAAGCGGGCGCTGAACCATTTGTTCCTTATACAGCACCATGTTGTCCCGCAAATAGTCAAATCCGAACTCGTTGTTGGTGCCATATGTGATATCAGCATTATAGGCTTCCTGTTTTTCTTCCTTAGTCAGGCCATTCAAGTTCAAGCCGACAGTCAAGCCAAGGAATTCAAACAGCTTGCCCATTTCCGCTGCGTCACGGCTCGCCAGGTATTCGTTTACAGTAATGACATGGACACCCTTACCAGTTATGGCGTTCAAATAAACCGGCATAGTCGAAGTCAGCGTTTTACCTTCCCCTGTTTTCATCTCGGAGATGTTGCCATCATGAAGGGAAATACCCCCCATTAGCTGTACATAAAACGGAAACATGCCAAGAGCGCGTTTCGCAGCTTCACGTACGACCGCGAACGCTTCAGGCAGCATGCTGTCAAGCGACTCCCCGCCTTGATACCTTTTCCTGAACTCGTCTGTCTTTTCGCGAAGGCCCTCATCCGAAAGCTTCTCCATTTGCGGCGCCAATGCTTCTACCTGGTCAGCAAGCTTCTGCAGTCGCTTAAGCTCCCGTTTATTTGGGTCAAACACTTTATTTAAAATATTAAGCATTGCTAACGCTCCTCTTTTTAAAAAGAATCATGTTATCTATCAATAAAAACTCTCTAACAAATCCATAGAGAGTCATAGTACTTTTATATAAAATTACACAATATTAATTTTACCACTTATATGGTATGGGTACAACTTAGCATTACCCCCAGGGCATCAATCCCCATTATCTAACACCATGTTTACAAACCTTTACCGCCGGATAAAATTTAACAAAGATTCCTTTGTAAGGATGTGGCATTCCCATGATAGGCGATCGTATTAAAAAACGAAGGCTGGAAAAGAACATGTCCATCAGCCAGCTTGCCAACAAAACCGGCATCGTTAAATCTTACTTAAGCTCCCTGGAAAGAAGCCTGCAAAAGAACCCCTCCATTCAAATCCTTGAGAAAATATCCCATGTGCTGGAAATCCCTCTCGATAGTTTATTGCACGATAAAGCTTCTGACAGCAGGAGCAGCAGTGGCAGCATTGACGACGAATGGCTGTGTCTAGTCCGCGAAGCAACCAATTCCGGCATTACAAAGGAGCAGTTCCAGGCATTTATTGACAGCAAAAGCAACGAAAAGCGGAAGCGCCCTGTTGAAAGGAAGGACGGCTAAGCCCGTCACGTCCTCACAAAGCTGCCGCTTTGTTTCGTGCGATGAATCGGTGCCGAAGCATTCCTTGTCCTGCGGCGACGCCGGCACTAGCACAACGTGCATCGGGGCTTATTTCTTATGGAAAAAAAGTTGCTGGCGTTGGAGCTAGACATCTGTACTTTTTGAAAAAGTTAATAAGTTGTTAATCTAAAGAAGCTGCCGATTCCTCAGCAGCCTCCTTCTCATTTTTGATTTTTCATAAACTCCAGGACTTAAAGGTCGAAGGTCGATAAATCCGTCCTTCTGCTCCCGCTCCTCAAAATTTTCGGTATGGATATACGTTGACAAAGCTTTAGACAACGCAGCGTCATCAGAAGTTGAGCCTTTGTAATAATTTAATCATGTTAAATGTGTTAAATGTTATTTTCCCTACTCCCCATTAACCTAAAAATATTGCTCCATACACAAGCGCCCCCGCTATTACATAAGCCGGATGCACTTTCACCTTTTCCATCAAAACAAAGCTGATTAACCCGATTACAAGCGTCTGCAGCCAGCCAATCTCTTTATAGGATGAAAAAAGAAAATCATAAGTCATAATGCCAAGCAACACCGCAATCACAGGTCTAACGTACGTGGTCATCCGTTTTACCCTCGGTGACTCCTTATATTTCATCAGCAGGCTCAGCAAAGCAATCATCAGGATAAGCGAAGGAGCGACCGTTGCAAAGGTTGCGACCAGCGCCCCAAGGATCCCAGCCTGTTCAAATCCTATGTACCCGGCCATTTTCGTGGCGATTGGCCCTGGCAGCGTATTGCCCAGGGCAAGCACCTCACTGAACTCATGTACAGTCAGCCAGCCATAACGATCAACCACTTCATTTTCGATAAGCGGTATCGATGCCGGGCCGCCGCCATAACCCAGGATACCCGGCAGAAAGAAGGCCCAGAATATTTGAAAATAGATCATGAGCTTCCCTTCCCCTTCTCCTGTGACACGGAATTTTTCTTCAAAAGAGCTGCCAATAAAAGCGCAAAAATAATAACGGCCGGATGGATATGTAGGAATTCCATCAGCAGCAGGCTGACGGCCACAAACAATAAGGTCCAGCCCCAGCCGAGCTGGGAACCTGTTGATTTTTTGATGAAATCCCAGGTCATGACAGCAAGCATCACCGCTACAACAGGCACCACGGCGGCAGACATCCCTTTTACCCATGACTGATCCTTATAGGCGTTCAAGAACTTCAATAATAGAATCATCATAATTATCGTAGGTACCATCGTCGCAATAAGGGCATTTACCATTCCAAAGATCCCGCCCACTCTGTAGCCAATATATCCTGCCATTTTGGTTGCAATTGGTCCCGGCAGCGCATTCCCAAGGGCTAATATGTCCCCGAATTCTTCAGAATCCATCCATTTATATTTTTCTACAGCTTCTTTATGGACAAGCGGAATAGAGGATGGCCCGCCTCCATAACCGAGAATGCCCACTCTAAAAAAGGCCATAAAAATATCCAGAAACTTCATGTGTTCTTCACCTTTTTCATTTTACCTGCATTCATCCGCGTTCCACCTTTTTAAACAAGTGAGTTTGTGATTTTCCCAGCTTACTAGTCTGAATGCATCCGTATTTTTGTCACATGCGCATCCTTACCATGCGGCAATGGAGCCGTCTGTACGCGGCTCTGTTCCGCCCATCAGTACACCTGTTTCCGGATCACGCCAAATAATCTGGCCTCTTCCGAATGATCCTCTATCAAGCGCGACCTCAATCTGATGGCCTTTCCTGCTGAGCTCCTTGGCAATGTGGTTAGGAAAATCAGGCTCAACTTGTACCTTTTTTCCTTCTATCCACTGCCATCTGGGAGCATCCAGTGCCGCCTGAGGATTTAATTGAAAATCAATTGTATTCATTATAACCTGCATATGCCCCTGCGGCTGCATATAACCTCCCATTACTCCAAACGGGCCCACCGGCACATCTCCTTTTGTCAAAAAGCCGGGAATAATCGTATGGTATGTCTTTTTTCCAGGTTTTAAAGCGTTAGGATGCTCTGGATTCAATGAAAAATCATGGCCCCTGTTCTGAAAGGAAATGCCTGTTCCCGGAACAACGATCCCTGAGCCGAATCCCATATAGTTGCTTTGAATAAAAGACACCATATTTCCTTCCCCATCTGCCGCGGCCAAATAAACAGTACCGCCTTTAGGAGGCTGATAGGCGGCAGGCTCCAATGCATATTCGGATATTTCATCCCTGCGTGACTCCCCATACTCCTCAGACAATAATTGCTCTACGGCAACCGTCATATCACTTGGCTCCGTGATAAATGCCTTTCCATCTGTATATGCAAGCTTCATCGCTTCAATTTGTTTATGATATGTATCTACTGTATCTTTAGCTGGAAATGTGAAACCTTTGGCGATATGCAACGCCATGAGCGCAACCAGCCCTTGTCCATTCGGCGGAATCTCCCACACGTCATATCCGCGGTAATTCACTCTGATCGGGTCCACCCATTCTGCTTTATATGCAGCCAAATCCTCTTTAGAAAGAAAACCATTATATTTTTTGAAGAAAGCAGCAATCTTATCAGCGAGCTCGCCTTTGTAAAAACTTTCCCCGTCTGTTTCAGCAATCGATTGCAGCGTCGCAGCGTGACCCGCAGAACGCCAGACCTCGCCTATCTTCGGTGCCCGTCCAGCAGGTGCAAACGTTTCAAACCATCCCTGAAACTCTTCATCAGTCAGGATTTCCTTGTATCGATTATAGGCAATAGCCCAGTTTTTTCCCAAAACCGGTGTTAGCGGATATCCCTTTTCAGCATAGTCAATAGCCGGCTGCAGCACTTCTTTTAAAGGTAATTTTCCAAACCGCTTTGACAGCTCCACCCATGCAGAAGGCGCACCCGGAACAGTAACAGGAATCAGCCCGAGAGCCGGCATCGTGGAATAGCCCATGCCCTTTACCGCATCAATGGATATAGACTTTGGAGCCGGACCGCTTGCATTCAATCCATGCAGCTTCCCTTTTGTCCACACAAGAGCAAAGGCATCACTGCCGATTCCGTTTGAGGTCGGCTCCACAACCGTCAAAGCTGCAGCAGTCGCAATCGCTGCATCAATGGCGTTGCCGCCTTTTTTTAACATATCAAGCCCCGCCTGTGCAGCAAGCGGCTGTGACGTCGCCACCATACCGTTTCTTGCCATGACAGTTGTTCGTTCGGATGGATAAGGATGAAACTGAAAATCAAACTTCATTAAAGCCAACTCCGTTCAATCAGATTTTCCTTTATTATAGTAAATTTACTATATTTTCAGATATTTTTAAAGGACATAGAAAAGAGTCAACCCTTTTACAATTAAGATTGCTCCCGGTATATTTCAAAACTCTATTATGTCCTCAAAAAAAATCTTCACATAATAAACATATTAATGAGGCATGATTACTAGACTATAAAAAAAGGAATTTTAGTAGTGTTTATATATTAAACAATTACTCGAGGTGTTTTAATGAAAAGAATCCATATAACAGAAGCAGAAACGGGAAATAAATTAGGCTTGCATATATATGGACATACAGGAAAAGTGCTGCTCGCTAAAGGAACCAGATTGACCGGTCCTTATATATCGTCGCTGCGAAAGAAGGGTGTTGAATACATCTTTATAGAAACCCGCAGCACCCATGGCATTAATCCAAAACCGCTGATAAGTCCCACTGTCCGGCAGCAAGCCGTCAAAAAGGTATATGAAACGATGACATCATTCCTTGATAAGAAATCATTGCTTCAAACCTCATCCTCACAGGACCTTGGCAAAGAATACCAAAAGGTTTTCAAGGAAATACTGGACCACTTGCTGGCAAATGATAACATAATGGTTAACCTTTCGGACCTTGTCCTTGCACAGGGTCACTTTTTCCACCATTCGGTAAATGTCGCCACCCTGGCTGGAGTTATTGGAATCGCCAAAGGATATAACTCTGAACAGCTGCTAGACTTAGGAGTTGGCGCACTGCTTTTTGATATTGGGATGACACAGGTGCCAAGCAGGCTATGGGAAAAACAGGGCTTCATGACCAAGGAAGAACGAAATATCATGAATAGCCATACAGTATTGGGATTCGAACTTTTACGGAAGCAGCGGAATATCTCCTTGCTGTCAGCACACTGTGCCCTGCAGCATCACGAACGATTTGATGGCAGCGGCTATCCAAGACAGCTTAAAGGGACCAATATTCATGAATACGCCCGGATTGTAGCCATAGCGGACGTATACGCTGCCCTGACATCCTCAAGGAATTACCGGAAACGGCATTCTCCGCAAGAAGCAGCTGAATTTCTGTCTGCAGCCGGAAATATTCTATTTGATCACTCCATTATAAAAGACTTTTTAGCCTATATTGCGATATTCCCAGTTTCTTCAAGGGTAGTCTTAAATACAGGATATGAAGCAGTAGTTGCCAAAAATTACTCCGATCTGCCACTCCGCCCTGTAGTAAGGGTAATAAAAGACCCTAAAGGAGATGAATTAAAATCACCGCACGAGCTGGATTTGCGAAAAGAGATTAATATTACAATAGTTAAAGCAGTATAGCTGCAAAAAACCCGCTACCTTGTACAGGTGGCGGGTTTGTTTAAGCTATTAACCTATTTTTACCAATTATCGCTCCGCTCAGTTCGGTTCGATTAGACCGTAACGGCCGTCTTTACGGCGGTAAACGACATTGGTACTATTGGTATCAGCGTTTGTGTAAACAAAGAAATTATGGCCCAGCATGTTCATTTGCAGGATGGCCTCTTCGCTGTCCATAGGCTTTAGGTCAAAGCGCTTATTACGGACAACTTCCAAATCTTCCATTTCATCTTCTTCTACAGGCGGTGCTTCCGGCTCCGCAACAGCGACAAACATATCTGCCGTGCTGCCATTCGTACGGAATTTTCGGTTGACCTTCGTCTTATGTTTACGAATTTGACGCTCTAATTTATCAGTAATGGTATCAATTCCTGCATACATATCTTCTTTTCTCTCTTCAGCGCGAAGAACCAGATTGGACATCGGGATAGTCACTTCCACCTTGGACGTCTTATCGCTGTACACCTTCAAATTTACATGTGCATTGGCATCCGGTGTATTAGCAAAATATCTTTCCAACTTGCCAATTTTCTTCTCCACATAATCACGAAGAGCTGGAGTTACCTCAATATTCTCACCACGAATGTTGTAATTCATAAAACGAGTCCTCCTTTAGATAAGACTATGTTAATAATATTCTATCATTCCCTTTATAATTCCTTCATAAACACTTAATAATGTTTGTCGAAAATGTGGAAATTATGAAGAATTACTGTCGTACATTGCGACGATACACATTTAGAATAAACATAGAAAAAACCTTCAGACATTTACATCTGAAGGCAGGTATTTATTATTATTGAATCGTTTGAACCGGAACCCGGATTTGTCCGACTAATGTTGTGCCTTTATAGGCAAGAAAAGTGCCTTCCTTTTCTAAAGTAAGATTATCAATTTCATAGTTTCCTTTTTCCAATGCGAAAAAATCCTGTCCACGGGGGATTAAATCATAATCAACGTCTCCATCAGGTGCCTTAAAGCGTACAACGACTCTAGTAATTTCGCCACAATTGTCATTAATGAATGTACGCATAAAGAATTCCCCACTCGTTTTTTCAATCGCCGCTGAAGAGAA
Organism: Peribacillus saganii; assembly: GCF_003429095.1. Classification (GTDB taxonomy): domain Bacteria; phylum Bacillota; class Bacilli; order Bacillales; family DSM-1321; genus Peribacillus; species Peribacillus saganii. Next base: position 25,177 of record NZ_QVTE01000026.1, on the reverse strand, counting down.
TACCAGACTTGATTGGGAGCAGCTAGGACCCGATATACCACATGTGATTTCATTTAGAATTAATTGATAAACAGCTCCAATATCAGTATTCTTCTGGGCATGAAAATATTTACCGCCCGTTTCGGAGGCCATTCTTTGCAATAACTCTTCATTTAGCTGCTTTTTATCCCCGAGGCCAATTGTAAAAATCCTAATATTTTTCTCTCCAGCCTCTTGAATCATTTGATTAATTTTTGTCTCGCTTGAGCGTCCGTCCGTAATCAGAATCGCAGCCTTTGGAGTGGAAGTGGATGTAAATCGGCTAAATGCCTCCTCTAATCCATCCCCAATATTCGTACCTCCTGATTGGAAGACATCGTTTAATGACTGCCTTACCACTGGTATGGAATCCGGTCCGCTAAGGTACATTCCGTTTCCATTAAAATGTGATGCAATATTTGTATTTGCATTTAATTCGGTAATTAACTCCTTTGACTTTATAACCCTTAATCTCTCGGGATCATTACGCAGCATACTTCCAGAAGAATCAATGATGAATGCAACTTCCGTATCTCCAATTGGGCATGAATTATTCAGACCAGGATCATACATAACTTCTGTACTATGGCTCTGATTTAGAAGCGGTGCGACAATATCTCTATAACGGGAATCTGATTGAACAATTTCCGCAAAAATCTGATCTGTGATTGGCTGAGAAGATCGGATAGATGTCAAGGTTGTACTTGCCACCCCATTAGAAAAGCGAACTTCCTGGGAACTTAAAGACGCGCCATAAGCGGAACGAAAGCGTACTCGTCCATTAAAACCTGTGATGGTCTGCCCGCCAGGCCGAACGATAGTGGCAGAAATTCTGGCAGTCTCAACACCGTCTGCAGAGAGTGTGTTATTTGTCTCCTTATCCGTATCCGTCTCTATCTCTAGTCGAAGCTCCGCCTTTGGTTCATACTGCAACGGAACGGTTACAGGATTTCGGTAGCAAGACATATTTCTATTTTCACTATAGGAATCTACTTTAAACGAAAGCGTATCTTTTTGAGCTCTGCTTGATTTCGGTGCGGTTACCGCTACAGTCAGTTCGGGACCATCTGTATTCGTCCAAGTTGATAATGCCTGTACCTGTGCTCCCTCAAAAGAACTCGGGCCCTTGCCTTCCCAGTCTCCTTCAATGCTCGCACCCACTTTCGAAGTTACTTGAAAAGAAAGAGACTCATCATTCGAAATAGGATTCCCATAACAGTCTTTCAACATTAGTGTGATAAAGGATGAGTCAACACCATTGGCAATCAATGTCTCTTTTTCAATATCCAGATCTGCCAGACGGGAATCGATAGCAGACTGCGGCTGAGGTACCACCGGAGGACTTTCCGGTGCAGGGAAATAAACTGTTTCATCTCCCATAAAATGTAATGGCAATGGAGTGTACAAGTCATTATCGCTTCCATCAGCGGGTCCGCTTAGGCCGCTGAAGCTGCAGGAAATACTCTTGGACAGACGGTCTAAAAACACAGCTGCTTCAGCACGTGTTAAATACTTCGTAACACCATAATCCTTATAATCTTTCTTTCCTGTCATACCACTTGATAAATTTTCCATATACATATACTGCACAGCATATGGTTCGGTTAAATCCTTACCATCAATAGCAGCCACAATCCGCGCAACCTGGCCGCGGCTTATAGCACTATCACGAATAGTATTATTGAAATAACCTCGCAATGGAATGTTTTTCTCTGAAAAGTAACGATAATTGCCGGAAGCCCAATGCTCACCTGGCCTTGCAGATAAGCTCCCTTTATAAGGACTGCAATCATAGCGGATAAGCATGGCAATAAACTCTGCTTCGGTTAACACCTTTTGAGGTCCGTAGGTACCATTTTTATAACCATTCACCAGCCCCTTATTGGCAGCCCATTCAATAGATGGATATGCCCAATGGTCTGCCTTGACATCCTTAAATTGATTGGCGCTGGCCTGGCTGGTAAAAGTGGAAAACAGTATTAGAAATAATAGAGTCCATACGAGTTTTTTGTTTTTAATAACGGTCATATTAATCATCCTCTACTCTAGAAAAACTCAGTTTAAACTTTTACATATAAAGAAAGCCCCGGATAAGGGGGCCTTACATTTATTCAAAAAACAACATATCATCACGGTAATTTTGCTGTAGGTCTTTTTCAAGGAAATTAAGGTAACGGATAATCAGTAAAGATGCCTCGGCTCTTGACATCGTCTGGTTGGGGTTGAAACGGCCTTTTGTATCGCCGTAAATTAAACCAATCTCCGTACCGACATACACGCTGTCCTTTGCCCAATTTGGGATTCTGCTGTTATCTGTATAGCTCGTTTTATATCCCGGTGTAGGTGCCCGATGCTCCAGCCCTAAAGCCCGGATAAGAATGGTAACAGCCTGGGCCCTGGTTAAATAACCTTTAGGCATAAACTTAGTGGCAGTAACCCCTTTTGTAATTCCTTTTTGTACAGCACTTTCTATATAAAGATAGTCAGGATCCTTAACATCCAGATCTGAATAAACCGGTTTTCTCGGAGCACGCGTATTTTTCGGCGGTTCCAGCACCCGCACATCAGCACCCTTTAAAACTCCCACTGTAAACTGATAACGGTTCATCGGTGTATTAGGAGAAAAGAAATTACTTTTTTCATCAAAAACACCTAACGAATATAGCTTTTCAATATCGTCCTTTGCCCAGTGCTTAGCAAGGTCACGGAATTTCGGTACAATTAGACGCTCAATTTTCGGAACCATCTCCTGGCCAACATTCGCTTTTCCAGTTCCGCTTCCATAAGGAATATCATAGGTATATTCCCCAATCATATTCCGCTGGCTAATGACAGCATGGCCGCCGGTAAAACTGGATAAGGAAGGATCATGCGGTTCGTATTTCATTGTTTTTGTTTTGCTGTCAGAAACTGTACTTGTGATTAAAGCTGTTCCTCGGTCTGAGACCATCTCATAGTCAATGATTTGGGTTTCAGTGGCTCCCCAAAAGTTTTCATAGCCTACATTCCGGCCGCTGAAATGTACTGTAATCGTATCATTATCTGTTTTGTAAATCTTTCTGCCAACCAGATTGCCAGAATAATAGTCTGAAGCTGGCCGGTTGTCACTTACTATACCGTGTGACAGCTGATAATCCACTAAAGTAAAAGTCTCTTTATCAAAATTAATTTTTTCACTATACGTTTTTACTGTCGTTTGAGTGGTTGTCTGTCCTTTGTCCAGCCGTTCCTTCACATCTGTTACATAGCTTACAGAACGGGTAAGTTTATCCTTTTCTCCTGGGCCTGTCAAAGTAAAACGGTATGTTGTTGTCTTTTTGTCTTTTTGTTCACTTTCCGTCTTGGTAACTTTTCCGCTGAATCGTTCTGGCTTTCCTCTCAGAAATACCTGCTCTTCATAGGTATATTCGTTATTGACTCCCCCGTTTAAATCTGGAGGTGTCGCCCCAGCTGATGATACCTTGCATAAAAGAGTGAGAAGCAAAGCTATAAAAAGTAAATAAAGTTTTTTGGATAAGGATGAAAAAGGTCTAGTCATTTTCGTTTCCTTTCGTCTTGTGTTTTTCCTAAAATCGTTCAGGAAACTGGCAATTACATAAATTTATAAAGCAAAATTAAATCTAATTAACTAATAGAACACGGCCTTTTACCAATGATTCATGAAGAATGTATACCCGTTCACCCGGTTTCAGATCATCAGCAGTAATAACTTTCCCTTCACGAATGATCGTGGCCTGCTCAATATCCATTCTTGAGATATACGGAGCTTCAACCCAAGTGCCATTGCTCCATTGGCTTACATTCCGGACTTTCATCACATGCACATTTTCAATAGCCTTGGTCACCGAATCAATCCGGCCGACAGATACAAGCTGTGCCCGCGTGCTGCTTGTTCCGATGATATGGGCTCCTACTACTTTGTTATTGGTCACATAGAAGTAACCATAGCCCCCAATCTGGTTATCCATTTCATTTTTCGCAACCAATGTTAAATAAGAACTTCTAAAATCCTTAACAGCCACAGTATCATTACTGAATGCAAATGTGGCTGCTGCAGAATCCTGCCAAAAATTCTTATTCGTTAGCTTCTTCAAATTTTTTACCGTAACCTGGTAGTCATTGGCCCGGCTAATTTGCCCAAAATAAATGGTATGATTGGTTAAGTTCGGGCTTTGGAACCCATCGTTTGTCACATGAATAATATTGGCATACTGGCTTTTCTGAACTCCGCCCGTTACAACGAAGGCAGTGCCATAAGCTGCTAAAGTCTTTGAGTCTATCAGTCTGCCGTTTCGGATAAGAATCGTTCCATTATGATATGGAATCGAACCGCTTTTCCATAAACCCAATAATCTTGACTGCAAATTAACAGAACGCATCGGTTCATAATAGGAACGCTCAAAATTAGTTTTAACAATCATACGTTCAATCACTTGCTTGCCGTATTGGCTGACGGTCGCAAAATAAACCTCATTGTTAGCGTAGAAACGCATCCGGTCCCGGCTAATCAGCTTATTCCCTACATATACCGGTGTTTTGGCTGAGTAAGCATACGAAGCGGTGCTGCTTTTGTTTTGCCATCTCCAGTCCCGAAACACCTTTTCATTCTTCACCATAAGCGTGTTCCGGACGGGATCAATTCGGAAAATCTTTGCCCTATGTAAATTTTCTACCTTAACACCCTGCGCGATAACCTCAATGGAGCTTACATAGCTCGTATCATATTCTGAAAAAGAAAGCTTAACCCGGTCTCCCTCAAATAACACACTCAGATCTACAAAAGTAGTCCCTTTAAAAACCTCTGTTCCACCATCAATACTATATGTATCCGATTTTCCATTATCCTGTTTGACAGTCAAAAACCTGCCATTTGGATCCATCTCGGTCACTATCCCAGTTACAACTTCCTCTCCATCCGAAAGCTCCCCTGGATACTCGCCTGACAACCCGCTCAGCGCCTTCACCCGACGCAAATTCACAACTGCCTCAACTTCCATTCCACTCTTAAACGCATCAATCGTCGTCGGAATCGTATCGACAGTAAAGCTCGCATTCACATCAATTGGCAAAGTAGTCGTCCGCCCCTCGGAATTCTTAATCGTAATCGACTTTAACCTTTTCTCCGTCGTTTCATCATCAATACGAACTTCCTCGTATGTTGCGTCTACGAATGTGCCTTTCATGACGGAATTTGCTGAAGCAGGATATGCATGGAAAAAGCCTAACCCGATAAGCAAAAAGAACAAAAAAGAAAATATGCGGTATTTCAATGGTTATAGCGCCTCCTTTATTCAGCCACACATTTATTAAAAGTTCCTAAAAATTGGTTTATAGGTGTTATATCGTCAATGTTGTTGATTATTTTAGTCATTCTTGTCGAATCGCTGGGAATATTGCTGTAGTAACAACGGTGAGTTTTATCCAAAAAAAAAAACAGATCCTATGATCTGCGTAAATTTATGTGTATATATTAATGAGCAATCCCTTTATCTCTCCAACTATACCTAAGATATCGAGTCCTTTCTTCTCTTTAGCAAGTACTTCATTCGTTAAATCAATGAGCTTTTTGTCTACTTCCTTGACTAATTTATATATTTTTGAGGAACCCCTTTGGTTAAATCCTCGTCGCTCTTGAAGATTCAGACCATTTTTAATGGCATCGTCCAAAAAGTCTTTAACCATCTTTTTATATTTACGAAGGTTTTCCACTGTGTTGGACTCAACCAGCTTTTTGCCTTGTTCTTCAATCTCGTTCATTTTCTTTGTTAAGCGTTCATATGTGATGTCATTACGGCCCTTATCCATCACAGCTTGAAAGTGGATGGAACTCTTGGCTAATTCTTCCGCGGAATTTAGTTTTGAGATAGATGTTTTGGATATTCGCTGAACTTCCATTTAATTACCACCTGTTTGTTTTTCAAAATAAAAGGAGAGGATATCCCTCTCCTTATATATAGCATAATTACTTTAATAATTGTAGTACACCTTGTGGCAATTGGTTTGCCTGGGCTAACATGGCTTGTGCAGCTTGGTTCAAGATATTATTTTTAGTAAATTTTGTCATTTCCTCAGCCATGTCTAAATCACGGATACGGGACTCAGACGCTGTCAGGTTTTCGTTCATGTATTTTAGGTTATCAACCGTATACTCCAGACGGTTTTGCAGAGCTCCCATACGTGAACGCTCCTCGGATACACGTTGAATGGCATCGTCTGCTGCAATGATCGCAGCTTGTGCTTTTTCGTTAGTAGAAATATCAAGTGCATATTGAGTAGAATTGTTAGAGACACCATCATTAACCCCAGCAATCTCAGTGAACCATACTGTTTGCGAACTTCCGTTCAATAGTGTTAATGTTTGCTCTCCTCCGCCAGCGAGATCAGTTGATATTTGCAGTGCTTTAGCGCGCATATCCTTAAGTTCAAGAGACACAGTCTGGCCAGCATTAGCACCGATTTGCATAGTGGCAGAGTTATCTTGAGCTACGTTTTCAATTTCAAAAAGAGCTGAATCTGATACACTAGTTGAATTGCTAGTCTGTACATTAATGCCGGTAGCACCCAGGGAGACTAGGTCTCCTTTATTAAATGACTGTGCATTAACAACGGTTGATTCAAATAATCCATCTCCGTCTGTATCCTCCTTTAATGTCATTTTAAAGTCATTAGGAGTGATATCATCTACATTGAATCCAATTGTTCCATTGGCAATGGTTGATGGATCAAAGTTTAATTTTAGCCCAGTGCCAGTAATTTCAGTACTGCCTGTATTATCTAAAACAAACATTCCAGTAACCGAATTATTGGAACTATCCTTAACCTGAACCGTACGTTCCACATTATTTGTTACATTAAAATCCATTGATACTGTCTCGTTATCAGCCATAGAATTGAGACCTGCCGCAGCTAAATCTACGAATACTCCATCTGAAGCCAAACCAAGCTGGATATTTGTTAAGTTTAATGGTGTAGCTAAATTTGATTCTAACAATGTTTTTGAAGATCCGATAGGATTGTTAGCTGAATCATACAATCCGATAGTATATACATCATTAAATACAATATTAGTAGTTGTTGGTGCTATTCCACGAGCAAATGGATTGCCGACAGTATCTTCTGCATCCAGAGTAAGCTGTCCGCTGCCTCCATCAGTACTAAAATCAAATGCTAGAGGAGTGGTTGTTGCACCTGGAGCAAGAGGTTGGGTTACCTTTGCACCTGTAGCGGTTTGTTCAACAGTTACCTGGTTGCCAATAGTTAATTCCAAAACATTATTGTGGTGAACTGAATTTAATGTAGCATCGTCAAAGTTACTTGATCTTAGTTGCGCTAAATCTACATCAAAACTAATATCACCCAATTGAATGGTTGTAGCTCCAGAGTCGGTCGTAATATCCACGCTAGTGGCAATCGGAGTGGAACCTGGTAATGTGTCCAGGGTAAATGTCCATTTGTCTGTGCTATCAGCTGCGGGTGTACCCTGAGTCAAAGTAATTTGATAATTTCCACTATCTTGCAAATTAGAGTTATTTGTAATACGAACACCTGTAATAACTCTATCGGCTACTAGTGTATTCCCAGCAGCATCAGCCATAGATACAGTTGCACCGGTTGTGATTGTATATGCTCCTTCTGGTGCCGTTCCTGCACTCAAATTACTGATTCCACCGATTGCCGGTGAAGGAGAAGCTATTGTTTCATTAGTTACCTTATCAACTTGTACATAGTAACCGGTACCATTCAAAGTGGATCCGGCATCAACCGTAATTGGCTTATTGGAAGCAGCTGTCTGGAATACACTTGTTCCTGCTAATGACTGTCCGCTTAAAGTATTTCCGACATTTGCTGTGTTCTTTGCAGAGCTGCTTGCTACAACAGCTGTGTATGAACCCTGAGCTAAACCAATATCTGAACCATCTGTTGTTTGGGCGAGTGTAGCATTTGTTGTAGTATCCGTTTGACTTGCCAAATTTTGAATATTTGTACCTGGTACAGTCGCATCGGTAATTTCCACGCTGTACTTTCCGGCTACTCCATTAGCGCCTAACGATACTTGATTACCTAATGATCCACTTGTGGACCCAGCCTTAATCTGAGCAGGACCGCCAATAACCTGTAAATCACCATTCAATAATTTTTTCTTATTAAACTCAGTGGTATTACCAATCCGGTTAATTTCATTCGTGAGCTGATTAACCTCTTTTTGGATTGCTTCACGATCTACATCTGTGTTGGAATCATTAGCAGCTTGAACAGCAAGTTCGCGGATCCGCTGTAAGATAGCGTGAGTAGAAGAAAGTGCACCTTCTGCTGTTTGGACGAACGAGATACCATCCAGCACGTTTCTTTCTGCCATATCCAGGCCTCGGATTTGAGATCGCATCTTTTCAGAAATAGCAAGACCTGCTGCATCATCAGCTGCACGGTTGATGCGCAATCCGGATGAAAGCTTTTCAAGACTTTTTGAAGTATTTGAGTTATTCACGGAAAGATTTCGATATGCATTTAATGCAGATATATTATGGTTAATTCTCATTGTCAATCTCCTCTAATTAAGATTAATAGGTTGTTCTCATTATGGCAGATTCATAAGCTGCCACTTTTTTATTTATTTTAGGCTGTACTGTTGCAGGGTTCTGTTTTAAAACAGTATTCCAAGCACCGGAAATTTGCTGTACTAAGTTAAGAATCCTTCTTATTTTCGTCGAGTCTTTTTTTACGTTAGCAACTACTAATTCATTTGCCATAAAGTTATACAATGTATCTAATTGCTCCGCTATGGGACCAGCTTCATATTTCAGGCCGACACCTAACCTATGGAAGATGTCATTTGCCTTTTGAATTTTATAATTAGCTTCTAAAAAGTTTTTCTCATCTATTAAAACAATCGCAGCCTCAAGATGATCCATAACTCCTTCATAAAGAAAGGAAGTTAATTCCTGGGGCGATTTGTTATAAATGACATCTTTCGTAAGTACCTCCAAATCGGCACCTCCATTATCATGTAACGTTTTCATTATTAATATCGGAATCAGTTGCTGCGTTTTAATAGCTTCTTTCTAATTCTTCCAGTAAAATTAAAATTTCTGCAATAGCAGCGTAAAGCTGCGGAGGAATGGAATCACCTAAATCTATGTCTAGTAGATGGTTTACTAATGACTCATCCTCTTGCATTTGAATATTGTTTTGTTTTGCCAGTTCCATGATTTTTTGCGCAACTTGACCGCTGCCATGGGCAACGACTTTAGGAACAGCACCTGGTTTCTCATCATATTTAATAACAGCTGCAGTCGGACCGTTAAGCTGTCTTCGTTTGTTTTGATTGAAGTAAGCAGAATTCATCATATCGTAAAATCATAACCTTTCTCGCTAAAAGCTGGTGTCAATCTGCTTCCACCATTACTCTCGGTCTTATCGTTTAAATTACTTTCTTTTTCTCCTGCCAATTTCTTTACACCAAGCGAAGTTAAGTGATATCCAATCTCTTGAAATCTCTCTTTTGTTATCTCGGTGAATGAATCGACCTTTTTATCAAGCTCGGTTTTATTGCTCTTAAACGTGATGCTTAGATTTCTATCTGTGGAGTTTAAGAGAACACCTATATCCCCCATCTTTTTTGTTTCAAGCACAAAATATAAACTGCAGTTCTCCCAATCTACTTTTTCTCCTTCTTTTCTTGAATTCACAAAGATTTTTACGTTTTCTATTTGTTTATCAATCAAATAAGGAAGTTGGAAAAATAAATTTTGCATTCCTGCAGGATCTTGTTTATTAAGCAGCTGCTGTCCTGTAATATTATTGACTGCCTGTTCAACTTGCTGATGGACGGCTGGCTTCAGTTCTTCATTTTTCATCATTTTAAGTAGAACAGACTTCAGGTTTTCTTGCTCCTGAAAATCATCGAAATTTCCCTGCTTTGAAATAAAAGCATGTGCTGAATCATTTTCATGGGTTAAGCCCAATTTACGGACCATCTCATACATATGTCTCGCTGAAGGCTCTTGATCAGGAAACGGGCGTACGGTCTGATCGAGCAGATTAGAAATTTGCTTAGGACTAAAGGGCTCCAAAAAACTTTGGTCTGAAATAAAGTGCTTCACTTTCACATCAGAAGGCTTAAAAATGATTTTTTCCAAATTCGCCTTTACATCTTTCACCAGCTGGTTCGCTTCTGTTACATTACCTTTTTCCAGAAGTTTTCTTGCCTCAGTAAGCTGAGAGCTTGCTGTAAGCAATTTCTTCTCAGTTACCATATCTGTATAAAGAAGAAAGTCACTTTTTAAAATCGCTGTTTGAAGCTTATGAATCGTCGAGTCAAGTACTTGCTTGATATTAGCCGGAGGAATATTTTTTTGATTCTCAATCATCCTTGAGACGTTATCTAGGTTTTTGGTAATGTCTTGTTTAATCTTTTTAAAATCAATGGCCATTTGTGATAGTTTTTTAGTGATTTCTGTCACTATCACATCTTTAGAGTTCAGGTTAAGACCTTGCAGCGCCTCATTGATCAGGTACTGTTCTAGTTCTGAAACTTTAGTTTCTGCTGTGTTTGACTGCTGATTAGGAGTAACATCATCAATTTTCGAAATAGCATTTGATACTTCCCTTCTAGCAGCTAGTTCTCTTCCCTGTTGGTTTAATTGACCAGCTTTATCGTGAGCATTTTTAAGTTCGTCTATATGCTGATTTAGTGGATTCTTTGATATCAATTCATTCATCTTCTCAAGAACTTTATTAAAGGATGGTTCTTTCTGAACATCTTTTAATAAGTCTTTCACTAAATGACTAAAACCTGATTCATCGTTCTGTTTATGAAGGCCCATATTCTCCGAAGCCTGGGTTGATTGTCCTTCTGTTTGCATTGGTTTAATAGAAGCAAATCGTGAATCTTCAGCTTGGTTACCCGGCTCAACTTGATTTAATACATCTGTGAGATGAGTTCTCGCCTGGGCTGTTTGGCTGATTTGCTGTAGCTGGACCGCTTCTCGGTTTGCACGCTCTACCTTCTCCACTGCTTTTGGAGTCAGGTCTGAAGATTTCAATAGTTCATTTACCTGATCAATGGCCTTTGACAGGATTGGTTCCTGGCTTACTTTTTCCTTGGCTGCCCGGATGGCTTCTGATGGTCTTGCAGTTGGGAGTTCTTCTGACTGCAAGTCTTGTTCGACTTGGGTCAACGCTTCAGTCAGCTGCGTTCTCGCTTGGGCTGTCCGGCCTACCTGTTGTAATTGGACCGTTTCTCGATTTGCCCGTTCCACCTTTTCCACCGCTTTTTGTGGCAGGTTTTGTGTGTTGACCATTTCTTTTACCTGATCAATGGCCTTTGACAGGATAGGTTCCTGGCTTACTTTTTCCTTCACTGAACGGATGTCTTCTGATGGTCTTGCAGCTGGAAGCGGTTCTTCTGCCTGCACGTCTTGTTCGACTTGGGTCAACACTTCAGTCAGCTGCGTTCTCGCTTGGGCTGTCCGGCCTACCTGTTGTAATTGGACCGCTTCTCGGATTGCCTGTTCCACCTTTTCCACCGCTTTTTGTGGCAGGTCTAATGCTTTAACCGTTTCTTTTACCTGATCAATTGCCTTTGACAGGATAGGTTCCTGGCTTACTTTTTCCTTCACTGCACGGATGGCTTCTGATGGTCTTGCAGCTGGAAGCGGTTCTTCTCCCTGCACGTCTTGTTCGACTTGGGTCAACGCTTCAGTGAGCTGCGTTCTTGCTTGGGCTGTCCGGCCTACCTGCTGAAGCTGGACTGCTTCTCGGATTGCCCGTTCCACTTTTTCCACTGTTTTTTGCGGCAGGTTTTGTGTGTTGACCGTTTCTTTTACCTGATCAATTGCCTTTGACAGGATTGGTTCCTGGCTTACTTTTTCCTTCACTGCACGGATGGCTTCTGATGGTCTTGCAGCAGGAAGTGGTTCTTCTGCCTGCAAGTCTTGTTCGACTTGGGTCAACGCTTCAGTCAGCTTAGTTCTTGCTTGGGGTGTTCGGCCTACCTGTTGAAGCTGGACCGCTTCTCGGATTGCACGCTCTATTTTCTCTACTGCTCGTTGCGGCAGGTCAGGTATTTTGGTTGCTTCTTTCACTTGAATAATTGCTTTCGACAGGTTCGGTTCTTGGACTGCTTTTTCTTTTAACACACGAAAATCTTCCACCACTTTCATGGTGTTTATTGTATTTTTCGCTGTTGAGCTTTCTTTGTTAAGTGACTCAACTGTTACATCCAATCCCTTTGCAATTTTTTTTAAGGAACTAGACAATGGCTCTCCGTTTAAAGCCTCATGGACAGCTTTTATATTCGTACTTGTTACTTCAATATTTTTTTGAGCAATGATTTTTAATGTTTCAATCTTTTGTTCCACAGAGCCTGATCCTGTTTTAATATAATTTTGTATTGTATTTATGGCTTCTTTTGATAGAGGAATATCTCTGGAGACAAAAGGGGCAACACCTTGCTTCAATTCATTATTCAACGAATCTATGTTTGGTTTTGAAACTGTATCTCCTGCTGAGTTCGAAACCACACCGGTCGCAACTTGTTTTACATAAACAGGCCCTTCCTTTGGTTGTTGAGTGATTTCCACTAGTACTTTGTCACTGGACGGAACGCTTCCTTCAAAGCGAACGGTTGCTTCTACACCCCTTAAATTTGCAACTGCTTCTCCATTGTTGATTCTTTCTTTTATAGTTATAGAAATAATGTCACCCACTGTGGGCTTCAACTTATCTTCGGTAGTCTGAATTTGTTTTATTAAACCATTATTGATTATTTGCATTTTTTTCACGCCCCGTTTAATCAACCTAATTATAGTATCGGTTTGAATTTACTAATTTTAATTAGAAGTGGTGACTGTTTTACAAAGACACAAAAAGGACCGACATCAATTCAACACATTTTGTGCACAATTGAATCGGCCCTTTTTATTAATAACAATAAAGCGGTTGAAATTTATTCCTTATTTTTTTTTATCATAAAAAAATCCATCAGTAGAAATATTATTGTAAGAATTCATGTATTTGTTGTTATATGTTTTCTTTTTTCTGATTGCCTGTAATTCTTCACCGATTTGGTGTCTAATGGTCGTCAGCTTTTCATTAAGGTTTTTTTCTTCTTCTAGCAATTTTTTACTCAGTTGTTTCTCTTCTTCTGAATTAGGCGCAATTATATGCTTCAATAATAACTGCCTATCCTCCAGGATTGCTTCAATTTGAACAATAGATTGATCCTGATCTTTTGATTTTTCCCAGGTCTCAGCCAACTGAACCAACTTTCTGGTCAGCCTGTAGTAATCCTCCAAACTGCTCATTATACAGAGCCACCCTCAGAATATTTCTTCTGTCGGTTTAACTGGATAACCTGTTTCCATGTATTCCTAAAATCCGTTATAAACTCTTCTACCTCGGTAAGAATGGCCGGATCATTTTTAATATTTGCTTCCATTAACTGGCGATTGCAGTAGTCATAAAGCGACATCATATTTTTAGAAACTTCGAGATCCATATTAAGGGTAACCATCAATTCCTGGACAATTTTCTGCGCCTTTTGTATATTAGTATTCCTTTCTTCAATGGACCCTTCCTGAATAGCCTTTTTAGCCTGAAAGATAAATTTTAAACATCCATTATAAAGCATGAGTGTCAATTCTCCGGGAGATGCGGTATTCACTGAATTTTGTTTATAGGTTTGATATGGATTGCCTACAGCCATATTTGAAACACTTCCTTTTTATTATGCTCCGCTGAATTGCTGCGTTAGATAATTCATCTGTTCATTAGAACGTTGGATCGCCTTTTCCATTGCGGTAAATTGCCTCCAATAGCGGTCTTCAACCTGCTTCAGCCTGTCCTCAAATCTGTTAATACTGGAATCAACATTATCAAGTTCAAGGCCCAGTGAGAACTGCTTGTTTGTCGACAAAGTGTTTCCTGCCGTTTTCTTTAACGTGTCGATACTGTCTGTAACCGTGTCATATAACCTCTGAACGATTCCCTTCTGGCTGCTTGTTCCCTCTGAAGCATTAAACAGTTTCTCGACTGAAAGCGGATCGGTTTCAATCGCCTTTTTCAATTCAGCCTCATTAATCTCCAGTTTCCCGCCATCCTGATAGTTTGAAGTTGTTTTAATTCCGATATTGGTTAACTGTTTGAAAGCCGAGCTGACCTCATCATTAATTACCGGGGTATAAAAGTCCGATCGCATTTTTAAAAGAACGCTTGATAAATTAGAATCATTCCGGAGCAAACCGCTCTTTGCTTTTTCTTCCCATTGCTCCTGCTGTTTATCTGATAGTTGCTCACGCTGTTCATCCGTAAGTGGAGTATAGCTACGATAACGTTCTTCGCTAGTTTTCTTTTTAATGTTATCAATTAATTCATTGTATTTAGTAACAAAATTTTTGATATTTTCAAAGACTTTATTATTGTCATTGTTAATAGCAACCGTCACAGCAGCGTCAGAAAAAGTCTTCTTTAATGTGAAAGAAACCCCATTCATTTCAAATGTATTAGAACTTCTTTCAGTGGTTAACCCATTAATCGTAAATCGGGAATTCTCTCCGCCCGTTTCAACAGCATCCTGGAATTTTAAAACATTATTTATAAATTCCCCTTGCGTGATAATTTCCTCTCCAGCTGTATTGAAGTTCCCAGTCTCTTTCCGCGTCAAGGTAACCTTGTCCGAAAACGAATCATACATCATAGATACTCCGACTGACGAGTTAGTTACTTTGTTCATGACAGAGTTGAAAGACTCGTTACCTTGAATTAAGAAGTTCTCTTTAATCGTTCCCTTTGAGGTAGATGTCTGCAAGTCAAAATTGAAATAATTCTGTGTATATTCAATGTCGATTTTAGAATTCTGCGGCAACGGAGACACCCAGCTTATTTTTCCTGTAGTGAAATCTATTGTACCAATTTTTCCGCTTGCGTTACTTATATCTCTTACGGAAGGCTTGCTAGGGTCAGGAGCCGTAGCGGATATATTTAAGGTTGTTCCATTTAACTTAAGTGAAGATACACTATTAATTGATTGTTTTGACAGCTGGGTAGTTGACGATGCTGCACCTAGAGTAATACTCTCTACCTTTTTATCAGCGGTGAAATCCACCTTGATTGTAGAGTCTTTCGCAATTGATTTACTAAATGTGAGTGTCCCATCCGGCTTGATCGCTACTTGGTTTTTAAGAGGGTCCAGTGCGGGAACTGGATCATTGTTAGATAGAACAGGTATAACTTCATATAATTCACCATTCACTCTAACATTTATACGCTCCCCAGTAACAACTTGAGCCCCTCCATCCAATTTCAGTTTTAGTGGTGAACCATCTCCCGTGACAGCAACAGTCTGGGTTTCGACACTCCCAGTTTTCCAATTAAAATTGTTTGCAGCAAATTTTGCTGCATTTTCGAAAAGACCTGCTTTAGGATCAATTTTATCAGTAGTTGACAGCGAAACTGTACCCTGGTTAATTTTGGAAGATGTAGACGCTAATCTTTCTACACTTGAAATATTATAAGAAGATTGAGCAGCAGCGCTGGTAGCAGTTGAGGAAACCTTTGTTTCATCAGTAGAAGTAGTTGTCTTTGCTCGATAATTTGTACTTAATTTCATCTGAGTAAGTTCAGAACGAAAGTTAAACAGCAATGTATTTATTGAACGATAGTCATCGCGCTTCCATTCAAGGATTTGCTTCTTTTGCTTCATTTTGTCCAGCGGGATCCTCTCGGCCTTCATTAAGTCTCCAACAAGGCTATCGATGTCCATTCCGCTGGCCAATCCGCCAATACGAACCATTTATTTCACACCAACTTTATATTTTTTTATCCACCATGATTCCAACAAAATCAGTCATTGCCGCATAAAAGTCCAACAACTTTTTTGAAGGTATTTCACGAACAATCTCTTGGGTTGCATCATCTACAACCGATACGTAATATTCATTCAATTTCTCATGAAGCTGAAATTTCAATGAAGTGTGTGTAGGCTGCAGGAATCTATTCATGCTTTCAATAACTTCTGCTACTCGTTGTTTTGTATTCTGTTCTTCAGCTAGTTCTTTCACGTTTCCTTGAACATTTGAAAAATCGGTTTCTTTTTCGAGTTTATTGCTGCGTTCCAATCCATCATTGCTAGCAAGTCTCGGGTGAGAGGAAATTACGCTTGTCGACACGCGATCAATCATCTATGGTTCCCCCTGAAAAAAATTATGTCATTACTTATATCGGAGAAGAGAACTTATTTTAAAGAGTTTTAAGTAAGGAGAAAAGAAAAAACCACAGAGACAGTTTTGTGAACTTACACTGCTACTGTTTCTTTTTAACCCACCTGACAAGAAGAGCATCTCTGTGGCCAGTCCTCAAAACAGCTTAAAAAAACAACTATCTTCACCATTTACCTAATAGTTAACCCTCTCTGCTATTTGCAAAGAGGGTTAAGGAAATTATCACTTTTGCACTTTAACAGTCGTTTGACCGACTACTAAATAACCGTCAAGATAGCCGCGGAACTCAACCGTCACCTCAGATGGTGTCCAGGTAAAATCGGATCGTTCAAATTTGAACTGCCCGTTCTTCGCTTGATTATAATATCCATGGTTGCTCATTAGGGCGTTTACTCCGTTTAGTTTAGCTGTGTTTAGATCAAAGCCTTGGGTATTGTAGCCATTTGGAATATCCACACGAACGGTAAATACACCATTATTGCCTTTAATAACCTTTGGTGTTACTTCGATTGTTGCCGGGATGTATACTACAAATTGCTTTTCAATAGTGGTTGTTAGGCCTGCACCATTTGTGGCAATGATAGTAACATTATAAACGCCCGGCTTATCCAGTGAAAGAGAAGTGCCATTGGCTACTACTTTTCCAGCGGTTTCGTTTGGACCGGTAACGATCATTTGTTCAGAGACGACACCCGACAAATCATCGTTAGCCGAATAAAGCAACGACAAGCTCGATCCTAGTTTGTATTCCTCGTTCGAATTCATACTGACAACCGGAGCTGTCTTGTCGATTTTTACTTCGACTGTTTGTGCTCTTTCAGTATTGCCTGCCTTGTCAACTGAATAGAACGACACCTCGTTGACTCCTTCATTTTCCACAGAGAAAACTGAACCTTCCACATAAGCTGAACCATTTATAGAATAGAGGGTTTTATGAACCCCGCTATGCTCATCAGCTGCCGTCAACTTTACCGTTACATTATCTTTGCTCCATGTGTTAGGGGCATCAGAGATTGTAACTGGAACCGTTTTGTCAATTTTCACTTTCATTGTTTGTGCTTGCTCAATGTTTCCTGCCTCATCAATCGAATAGAACGACACTTCATTTAGTCCTTCTTTATCTAATGTGAAGGATGTTCCTTCCATATAACTTGAACCATTAATAGAATAGTAGGTTTTTGCGACTCCACTTTCTTTATCAGTTGGTGAGAACTTCACCATCACGTTTTCGTTGCTCCACCTTTCCGAGACATCAGAAGTAGTGATAGGGGCCGTCTTATCGATTTTCACTTCAATTGTTTGTTCTTGTTCAACGTTGCCCGCTTGGTCAACCGAATAGTAAGAAACCTGGTTGACCCCTTCTTTGTCTACTGTAAAGGATGTGCCTTCCACATATTCCGAACCATTCATAGAGTAGTAGGTTTTGGCAACTCCACTTTCTTTATCAGTTGCTGACAATGTCACATTTACATTTTCTTTGCTCCACCTTTCAGAGATATCAGAGGCGGTGACTGGGGCCGTTTTATCGATTTTCACTTCAATCGTTTGTGCTTGTTCAACGTTGCCCGCTTGGTCAACCGAATAGTAAGAAACCTGGTTGGCTCCTTCTTTGTCTACTGTAAGGGTTGTGCCTTCAACAAATTGTGAACCGTTAATAGAATAGAAGGTCTTAGAAACCCCACTATGAGCATCCTTTGAATTCAGTTTCAATATAACTGGTTGAGTGAATACAGACGGAATCTCACTTGTTTCGGTCACTGGTGCCGTTTGATCCACCTTAATATTGATCGTTTTGATTGATTCCTTGTTCCCTACTTTATCTGCTGAATAGAAGGATACTTTGTGCACGCCTTCTCCTTCAGCTGTAAAGGATGTTCCTTCCACAAAATCACTATCGTTCAGAGAGTAGTATGTGTGTGCCACTCCGGTCTCATTATCAGTCGCCGTTAATGTAACAAGCGGGTTTTGGTTCATCCAGTCTGTTGAAACGTTTGTTGTTGTAACTGGTGCTTCCGTGTCAACGATCAGTTTCGCGAGAACAGTGTTGGATGGTTCTGATTCTCCAAACGAATTACTATATGAAGTTACAACATATTCGTGATTCGCATATGATAGGTTCGAAACTGTATAAGATAGGTTATTTACCTTTTCCGCCAATAGAATCTGCTTGCCATCAATAATTTCATATACATTGTAGCCATTTGCGTAGGTAACAAAGTCCCAATAAATGCTGGCACTTGTATCACTTAACAGCTTCAAGACTGCTACCGGTGGCTGCATTACCGGGTAAACAATTTTCTCGGTTACTGGATTTGACGGCTTCGATTCTCCAAAACGAGTATTGTATGCTGTTACCTCGAAAGAATGTGTATCCTCCGTTAAATTGTAGATCTTCTGGCTTAATGCAGTTCCCTTATAAATTTGCTGTCTGTTCCCATTTGTTATTTTATAGACCCGGTACTCATTTGCCCAAGGTACTGTTTTCCAAGATAGAGTTATGTTGTTAGCGTTAAAAACAGTCCCTGTTAGCGCTGGTGGTTCTATAACCGGCCAAACCAATGTAAAGTCCAGCGCACTTCCGTTCGTTGACTCACCGAAGCGGTTACTAAAAGATTGAATCTCGTATTTATAATCCCTTTCTGGCATATTAGTGAACGTGACGGCTGTACCACTTAATGTTTTTTGTAAGACCCGCTGACCATCAATGATTTGGTAAACTTTGTATGCTGTTGCATACGTGGCAGAATTCCATCTCAACGTAAAGTCATTTCCGTTTGTGATGCTATATGTTGGATTGGCCGGTGCTTGCATGGTCGGAAACACCATGGAAAGGTTAATTTGGCTTCCATCCTGTGATTCGCCAAAGCGGCTGCTAACAGCGTGCACCTCGTATTTATAATCCCCCTCAGGAATATTCGTAAAGGATACAGATGTGCCAGTCAATGTTTTCTGCAGTACAAGTTGCCCATTTATAATCTGATACAATTTGTATGCTGTTGCATATAAGGCAGTGTCCCATTTTAACGTTAGGTCATTTCCGTTTGTGATGCTATACGTCGAATTAGCCGGTGCTTGCATCATTGGAAAAACCATCTTAAAGGAAACCTGACTTCCCTCAGGTGATTCACCGTAGCGGGTGCTGACTGCATGAACAACATAAGTGTGATCATCAGCCGATACGTTAGTTAAAGTTGCAGACAAACCCGTTACCGTAGTCTTCAGCACTTTTTCTTGTTCAATAAGTTCATATACTTTGTAGCTGTTTGCATACTGTACCGCTCCCCAAGTAAATACCACATCATTGCCATTTTGGATTTTATAAGTTAAGTTGTCTGGAGCCTGTATATTATATTCGTTCATTGTAAAGGAAACTTTGCTTCCGTCAGCTGCTTCACCGAAACGGGAGCTGACTGCATGAACAACATAAGTTCGCTCACCAGCCAGTACATTGATAAGTGTTGCAGACAAACCCGTTACTGTTGTTTTCAACACTTTTTCACCATCAATAAGCTCATACACATTGTAGCTGTTTGCATATTCTACTGCTTCCCAGTTCAACACTACATCATTGCCGTTTTGAATTTTATATGTTAGATTTCCAGGTGCTTGTAAAACCGGAAAGACCACATTAAAAGAAATCTTACTGCCATCAGGTGATTCACCAAATCTGGTACTTACAGAATGAACAACATAGTTATGTTCACCTGCTGGCACTTTCGTAATTGTTGTAGACAAAGAAGATACCGTAGTCTTCAATACTTTTTCGCCATTAACAAGCTCATATACTTTGTAGCTGTTGGCGAACTCTGCTACTCCCCAGGTCAATACCACATCATTGCCATTTTGTACCTTGTATGCGAAATTTCCTGGTGGCTGCAAAGTAGGAACTACTAACGCAATTGCCACTTCTGCTCCTTCCGCTGACTCACCGTAAAGCGATGAGACCGAATGGACAACGTACTTGTAATTTCCGGCAGGTAAGTTGCTAAAGGTGATGGTCGTACCCGTTACCGTGTTTTTCAGAACCTTTTGGTCATCGATAACTTGATAGATTTTATAACCTGTACCGTACTGGGCAGCTGACCATGTTAAGGTAATATCATTTCCATTTTTCACGGTATACGACAGATCGGTCGGTGATTCCATCGTTTTTCCGCTTAAAGTAAATGTCAGTTGAGCTCCCTCGACTGATTCTCCAAATCGGGAGGAGTACGAATGGACAACGTAGCTATATTCACCCGAAGCCATGTTAGTGTACGTAACAGTTGTACCAGTCACCGTGCTTTTCAAGGTTTTTTTGCCTTCAATAACCTGATAAATCCGATAATTCGTTGCGTAGGAAGAGGTTTCCCAATTCAAAACAAACTCAGTATCACTGTTAACCTTCTGGACTAAATTGGTCGGAGGCTTCATAGTTGGATGAGCGAGCGAGAAGGAAACTTGATTTCCTTCTTTAGATTCACCAAAGCGGGAAGAGAAGGAATAGACTTCATACTTGTACTCACCCGCTGGCATATTAGCATATGTAACAATTGTTCCTGCGACCGTGCTTTTCAATACTTTTTGGCCATTGACGATTTGATACACTTTATAGTTGGTTGCATTTTCTGCACTTTCCCAACTTAAGACGATGTCATTGCCGTTTTGAATTTTATAAGCGAAGTTGCTCGGTGCTGTCATCGTTATAGCTTCGATTGTAATAGACACTTTGCTTCCCTCTGACGATTCGCCAAAACGGTCACTAAAAGAGAATACTTCGTAAACATAGTCGCCGGCCGGCATGTTTGTGTACGTTACACTTGTTCCTGTCACCGTACTCTTCAATACTTTTTGGCCATCAATAATTTGATACACTTTATAACTGGTGGCGTTTGATACACTACCCCAGCTAAGAGCTGTATCATTGAGGTTTTGAATAGTGTACGTAAAATTAGCCGGTGCATCCATTGCTACACCTTCTATATTCACAGAGACTTTTCCGCCCTCAGCTGACTCACCAAAACGATCGCTATAGGAATATACCTCGTAAATGTGATTACCGGCCGGAACTTTTGTGTACGTAACGCTTGTTCCCGTAACCGTACTCTTTAATACTTTTTCACCATCAGCGATTTGATAAATTTTGTAGCTTGTTGCATATGGTACGCTTCCCCAGGTCAAGACAATATCATTAGTATTTTGGATTTTATATGCAAAATTGCTTGGGGTTGCCATTGTTATACTACTCACAGTGACATTGAGTTTTGCAGCCTCTACCGACTCACCGTAACGATCACTATTAGATCGAATTTCATAAACATAATCACCGGCTGGCAAGTTCGTAAATTTTACTGTGTTACCAGTTATCGTGTTTTTCAAGACTGGTTGTCCGTCAATAATTTGATAGATTTTATAATTAGTAGTATAAGGCACAGTATCCCATTTTAACGTGACATCATTACCATTCGCCACAGTATAAGTAAAGTTGGCTGGGGCTATCATCATTGGATAAATGACCTCGACTTCTACAGGAGTCGAGAGCGAAGATTCACCATACGTGGAGTTTACCGCCGAAATGGAGTATGTATGCTTCCCTTCAGAAGCGTTGCTCACCGTATATGTACGTGATGTTACCGAAGTAAGGACTGTCTTCTCGCCGCCTGCTGAGATTTCATAAATTTTGTAGCTTTGAGCATACTGGGAGGCTCCCCAGTTCAAAACAATGTCATTGCCATTTTGCATAGTATACGTCAAAGTAGCTGGAGCGGCCATGTCTGGATAAACAATATCTACTGTAATCGGTGCACAAGGACCCGATTCACCTTCCACACTTAATGTAGACACAACATACCGATAAGACCCTTCTGCAAGGTTATTCAGATTATAACTGGTCGTTGTAGCCTTACCAAGGAGGAGGAGTTGACCCTCCTTAATTTCATATACATTGTAACCAGTTGCTCCATAAACTGAGCTCCACGTCAGTTTTACGTCATCTGGTGTTACCTGCTGAGCAGCCAAATTACTTGGAGGTAAAATACTGCTGTTAGTTGCTGCCATTGTGCTTGCTATAGGAATAAATAATTGAAGCACAAGAAGGAGCAGCGCCAGATAGGAAGTTTTACTAATTATTACTTTGTTCATACTATTGGCTCACCTTTCCTTAAAAAAGCCCAAATGAAAATGAACCTTAAACAACAAGGTTCATAGATTAGGAGACTATGGTCCCTTGTGGTAACCGGCTGCCATCCATGCTTAAGATTACACGGTTCAGGCCCTTGGCTTTGCGTCCCATGGTTTCCCATAGTTTGCCTTTTTCACTTGGTTTTTTCATGATTTAAGTCTATTATAATGTGTCTTAATTACTATTTTAAATAGGTCTAAATACCCTTACCGTGAAATAATTCCCTGCTCAGGAATATTAACCCGAGATAGAACGCTATTTTATGTGTAATTACATATTTATTTATATAGGGGTTAAAAAAAGGAACCCTAGCAATGCTAGAGTCCTTTCATTTAGTCTAAGACATTAACGAAGTAATTGAAGCATGCCTTGTGGCTGTTGATCTGCTTGAGCCAGTATAGCTAGAGCAGCTTGAGAAAGAATAGATTTCTTAGTTTGATCCATCATCTCTTTCGCCATGTCAACATCACGGATACGAGATTCAGCTTGAGTAAGGTTTTCTTCAGAAATAGCCGAAACAGCCATGGCTTTTTCCAAACGGTTTTGATAAGCTCCTAGGCGGGAACGTTCAGAAGATACATAGGCAATCGCTCCATCAAAGATGGATATGTTATCATCTGTTTTATTTAAGATGTTAATATTATCGATACCTAAAGACTTGCTCGTTACATTGACCAGTTCAATGTTAATCCCTGGTCCAGCTCGCATGGCTGTGGGTCCCGTGCTAAAGGTTGGCCACTTCTCCACAAACGCTGTTAACGGATTTAGTAAATCTGTATTGATGGTATCAGGAACCGTGGTGTTGTCATCACCACCGCCAATTGCTCCTGTATCAGTATCACCCAAAGTAATATTGGAGTTGGCTAGAGTCGCATTAGCCTTAAAGTCGGCGAGGAAAGCCGTCGCTCCGCCAGTTGTTCCCAATAGATCATTTAACGCCTGATCGAGAGTCTTTGCCGCTCCACCTACTTTAATTTCATCAAATAATGATTTAATTCCTCCCGCTAACTTTGCATTTAAGTATTTTACTGCGGCATAAGCGGCTGAATAATCTGCACTTGTACTGTCCCAAGAATCAATTTCGTTCTTTAGTGCAGCAAAAATTGCTCCGTTATTAGAGTCTCCTGCTAGACGTTCGTCAGCACCTGCAATGAACTCAGCCGTTCCTTCTATGAACCATGTAGGAAGGTCTCGCATATTAGTCGTCCTGCCCATGATGGCATGTGTCATTTCATGGGCAATTATCCGATCATTTGAAATCCATGATCCACCACCATTAGGCATAGAAACAGGAGAGAAATCGCTCATATCTAACACTAATTTTTGATTGATATATCTTCCATCCGTGCCTGTCGTATAGTAAGAACCCTGTACCCATGCTACTCTTCCGTCGCCTGAGTTCTGGATGAACTGGATGTCTAGGGGGGCATCGTCAGTCGTTGCCTGCAGGCCGTAATGGGCGAGCACCAAATCTTCGCTGTTTTTCAGCCAGTGCTTCTGTAATGCTTCGACAGCCTTCTGTTGTTCTGCATTATCCGCAGAAGATGTAACGTTTAATACTTTAATAGTATTAAATTCAGTGCTGTTCGCAATACGGTCCACTTCTCTAACAATTTGATCAACTTCTCCCTGTATGGATTTGCGGTCATTGTCTGTCAGCGTGTCATTTTTCGCTTGAACCGATATCTCCCTGCCTCTTTGCAGCAAGGCATGAATTTCCTCCATGCCGCCTTCTGCGGTTTGAAGCATTGAAATACTATCTTGCATATTTCTTTGTTCTTGTCCCAATCCTCTAATCTGAGCACGCATTTTTTCAGAAATGGCAAGACCCGCTGCATCATCACCCGCTCGGTTAATGCGTAATCCTGATGATAATTTCCCCATTGAATCATTAGTTTTTAAACTATTTGTAGATAATTGGCGGTGAGTGTTTAAAGCACTAATATTGTGATTAATCCTCACTTCGCATCCTCCTCTCTGTTACCAAGACGTGCGTTACTTCGAAATCTATAAAAAGGGACCTCAGTTTCCTAAGGTCCCCTTTAAGAAATATAACTAAGCTGTTGTGACATGCGAGAATCGTACCTTTGTACCTTTTCTCCCAACACACTGACAATAAATCTAAATTATTGTTACTGTCACATATGCTGTTTTTCCACCATTTTTCACTGCAATGGTTGTTTTATAATTCTTTGGAGCATTCGCTGGAGTACTAATCAAACCATTGGCATTTACCGTTGCCACGTTCGAATAACTGCTTGCATACGTTGTACCTGTACTTCCCAGAGTTACGTCCTTCGTGCTTCCATCCCCCATCGTCGCCGTGATGGCCAATTGATGAGTTCTGCCCGGAGACAGGGTCACTGCAGTCTGGTCAGGTGCAATACTTGCCAGTGTATCTGCTGGATTTGATCCAACGGTCACGGTCACATACGTTTTCTTGCCGCCCTGTTCTACCGTAATCGTACTTTTATAGTTTAACGGCGCATTGCTTGGAACCGTAATCACTCCATCTGTCCCTACCGTCGCTACATTTGTCGCACTGCTTGTATACTTCGTACCTGTACTTCCCAGTGTTACGTCCTTCGTGCTTCCATCCCCAATGGTCGCCGTGATGGCCAATTGATGAGTTCTGCCCGGAGACAAGGTCATTGCCGTCAGGTCAGGTGCAATACTTGCCAGTGTATCTGCTGGATTCGATCCCACGGTCACTGTCACATACGTTTTCTTGCCGCCCTGTTCTACCGTAATCGTACTCTTATAATTTAACGGCGCATTGCTT
>NZ_QVTE01000025.1 GCF_003429095.1 Peribacillus saganii | reverse complement strand
GCAAACCGTATTGTTTGGGAACCCCAACAAATATTATAGAGCCATATAGTAGGTTAATTTGGAAAAACAAAAATCCCACCGTCATTATGAACGGTGGGTTTGTTGTCATTTTGTGGCTAATCCGCGTTTTCGCATTTCCTGTTTAAAAATTTTAATCAAATCCTTATCCACTTTCGACACTGCATCCCGATAGGAAACCACCAATAATTCATTACTCATAATTTTCATCTTGCATGCCTCCTCGGTTGGGTACTTGATTTTCTTGCGGATAGGAATCGTGAAAGATTTTCCGCCCGCATTCAGCAGAGCAAAGACTAAAAGTGACAGAAATGTAATTTACACCTGTTTCAACTTGCGTCCATATGTGCGATGAGCTACTGCATAAATTTCCCGTTTCCAGTGGCAAACGTCTTTGTGACCCTATTCGTGCGGGCCAGAAC
Source organism: Peribacillus saganii (assembly GCF_003429095.1). Taxonomy (GTDB): domain Bacteria; phylum Bacillota; class Bacilli; order Bacillales; family DSM-1321; genus Peribacillus; species Peribacillus saganii. Next base: position 74,010 of record NZ_QVTE01000025.1, on the reverse strand, counting down.
TTCACTTTTTGTCTATTAAAGGTAAACAAAAAGGAGAGTTCTGTTTTATTTTACATGTAATCACACAATTTGAAAAGACGTAATATTCGAAAAAGTAAAAAAGGGACAAAGGTAGTAGCATAAAGCTGTTACAATAGGCATAAATACACGATTTAGTAAAATCGGGATTGTTATTCATGCTATAATAAATATTTAGATACATAAGCAATTGGGAGGTTTATAATGAAATACTTTTTAGCAAAACATAATCTGATCCTCGCTATTTTGGCAGCTGTCTTTTTCTTGTTAACCGGCTGCGGATCTGACTCTGAACAAGGAACAGATGAAAAGAAACCGGCATCAGATGATAAAACTGAGGAGCAATCAAATTATCCAGACGATGTGAAAAGCAAGCCAGTTGTGACAATTTCGATGGAAGACGGAGGCAAGATCACGCTGGAATTATATCCTGACGTTGCCCCCAATACAGTGGCAAACTTTATTTCACTAATTGAAAAGGACTTTTATAATGGGGTAATTTTTCATCGTGTCATACCTGGTTTTATGATACAGGGAGGTGACCCTGAAGGAAATGGGACAGGCGGCCCTGATTATTCCATTGCAGGTGAATTTAGTGCAAACGATTTTGAAAATAATCTAAAGCACACACGAGGTATACTATCAATGGCACGGACCCAAGAGCCAAACTCAGCGGGTTCTCAATTTTTCATTATGGTAGCAGATGCCCCATCCCTTGATGGTGCTTATGCAGCCTTCGGAAAAGTGCTGGAGGGTATGGATGTTGTAGACGAAATCGTTGCTGCTGAACACGACGGTTCAGATAAACCGGTCCACGACCAAAAGATAAAAACGGTTGAAGTAGATACAAAGGGATATGACTATCCAGAGCCAGAAAGACAATAAACAACAGTACTTAAGATATAACCAAAACGCCATTCAGCTACAGCGTTTTGGTTTTTTTCTTGATTAAAATGACTCCAATTGGAAGGGACCCAGAACACCGTCAAAACATATAATGTGTTATATCTCGACTTGATAAAGGGTGAGAAAGCAATGGCTTTATTCTTGGTTGGTATCATTTATTGGTCCTTGGTTGCTGTCTCAGGCTTATGGTTAGTATGGGGTTTATGGAAAAACTCGTGGAAAGCTTTTATGATAAGCGGTTATGCCTTGCTCTTGCCAGCCCTCGCACTTTATTTTGGCGGTGCAGAGGGCTGGTTTAAGCTGCCGATTCTTCTGCCCATTGTGATTTTTGTAATCGCTTATAGAATGAAAAATAGGTAACATAGGAGTTTTATTTTTCGGAAGATTCATTCATTTAAGTTTACCATTAATGCTTCCGGGTATATTTTTATTGTAGCGACGCAAATGGGAATGCCGTAGCCAGCCAATGGTGAACAGGCATAAAACGTTTGTATTGACTACTGTGGCAGGCAGATCTGCTTTATCGACAAAGAATTTCTTTGTCAATGATGATATTTAGCGGTGCTGCAGAACTCGCAGTGATCGCCGCTAAATAGGGCAGATCTTTGCCTGATATATGAGGAAAATGCCTCTACCAAGCGTAAAGGCTTTTTTTATGTTCAGAATGATTCCCTTACAGCTGTATGAGTAATTTTTCGTAAAGAAAAATTTTTTATATTATTTCGGCATAAACAAATAAAATAGGCGAATACCCATCAATTTTTACCCCATTTAAACATTATATAAAAGGGATAGAATCAATGATGAGTAAGGATGGATGGGAATGGCGAAAAGATATCGTGGAAAAACATTGAACAGCATGCCTGCCAGAGGGCGGGGGGAATGTCCTCTGTGCGGTACAACAAGGATAAAACTCTTGTATCCGCATCGGTTAGACGATAATAAGCTAATCCAAGTATGCAAAAAATGCCGGAAGAAATAATGCCTTTTAAAAGGCCTCTTGTCATTTTTTACTTTAAATAGTGGCCTTCGTCTCACTTCTATAAGTGGGCGGAGGCAAAAAAATCAAGACAAACAAGTACATACCCGGAATTGACTGTAAACACAAAAAATATTATACTATAAAAATGTTACTTAACTGCATAAAAGCGTTACAGCAAAAAAGAAAGAATGTAGTCTTTTAAAAGACACTACAAAATTATCGGAAAAACTTTAGTAAAAAATTTTTCCTGGATAATATATTTTTTGTAGTGCTAATGGAAAGGTTGGAGTTATTTTGGAAAAAAGCCATCAGGATTTACAGAAAGGTTTGCTGCCAAGACACGTCCAATTCATTGCTTTAGCGGGCATGATTGGGACAGGCATTTTTAAAGGAAGCTCGGACACACTGAATATTGCTGGGCCCAGTGTGGCATTAGCCTATTTATTAGGCGGACTATTACTATTAATTGTTATGACGGCACTGGCAGAAATGGCCATCGCCTATCCAAACCTAAATGTACAGCATCTTGTCCATAAGGCTTTCGGGAATAGGATATCATTCATTATTGGGTGGCTCTATTGGATAAATTGGATCCTGGTTACAATAGTTGAAATTTTAGCAGCGGGAAGCTTTCTGAAATATTGGTTTCCTTCCCAGCCACTTTGGCTCCTTGCCTTTTTTTGTGCTGCTTTAATTGTGGGAATGAACTTATTTCAAGTAAAATATTATGGTGAGATTGAATTTTGGTTTGCAGGTATTAAAATTATCACACTAATAGCATTTATCGTATTAGGGATAGCCATTTTATGTGGCATTATTCCCAGTTCTGCAGCCTCTTTTTCAAACTATACGGCCCATGGTGGATTTTTTCCTAATGGCATAAGCGGAATGATGAGTGCCTTGCTAATTGTAATGTTTTCCTATGGGGGAGCAGAACTGATTGGTGTTGCTGTCACGGAAACAAAGGACTCTCATAAAGTTTTGCCTAAAATCATTAAAAATACGGTTTGGAGAGTCATTACTTTTTATGTTATCCCGATTCTGTTAATCTGTGGAATCATGCCATGGAATAAGGTTTCAGGAGAAGAAAGTCCATTTGTACAAGTATTTGGTATCACAGGTTTGCCAGGTGCGGCGCATATTATGAACTTTGTCCTTTTAACTGCCGTTTTATCAGCTGCAAACTCAGGAATATATGCGACCTCAAGGACTTTATATTCGATGGCGCAAAGCGGGGAAGCGCCTATAAGGCTTATGAAAGTTTCACGGCAAGGAATACCATTAAACGCTATTATCATCACGGCTGCATGTATTGTGATAGGGCTTTTCCTAGCTTATATGACTCCGGAGCAAGTCATCAGCTATTTAATGACCATTCCCGGATTTACCATTCTTATCATTTGGACAAGTATCTGTTTGGCTCAATTAAAGCTTCGTCCTCAATATAATAAAAAACCATCTTTTGAAGTAAAATGGTTCCCATTCACTACAATCATTGCAGTAGTTTCCTTATCAATTATTTTCATCTCCTTTTTGTTTAGAACAGATAATCTGATTGGAACCTTAGTTTGTCTGGCCATTTTGCTGCTGCTTACCGTACTTTCATTCTCGAAACAGGTGAATTCAAGATAACAATGAGCAAGGCCAGTGTATACTGTTAAGTTAAAGGTTTGTAAGAGATGTTCTTTTTCGGGCCCGCCTTATGGCGGCTCTTTCTTTTTGTATTAAAACAATTTTCGGACATTTTTAGAGACATTACAGCAGTAGCTGAAAAAATGCCGTAAAACTATAAAAAGGACAATAACAGTTATAATGCATGGAATTAACAGGCTTTCAATGGCAAATGACAAAAAGCTCAACTTATAAAAGGTGTGCAGGTTAATCACGGCTGGAGAGTTAATTGAGGAACAGTAAAAAACCACCCGGTAATGAATGGGTGGAACAGATTAAAGGATATTCATAAAAAGCCAGGCAGTCAGCTTTATTACCCAGCATGTATCATTTTCAGCCTATGTTTGGTCATATCTGCCAGTACGGCATTCTTCAATGATTGGGACATTTCCAAGAGCAAATCGAGCACTTTTTCCAAACCGCATTTAAATCCGTTATTAATAGCGTGCTGATCACAGCTTATTTCTGCTTCAATATTATTTTCCCCCTGGCCTACCGGATAGGTGATATGACCAAGCTCATGGAAAAGAATAGCTTCTCTAACGTCCGGATCGGAACAGAAAGCCTCATAATCATAAACTACAATTATTCTATCAAAATCAGGGTTTAGGGAATGAAAGCAGCCGGTGAGTAAACGGCTGTCAATTTCCCAAAAACTCATCCAATCCTCGCTCATAAGCCCTGTATGCTTCAATATTGTTTTCTTATCCTCTACAATTACTATTTTGCCTGTCAATTTATACTTTTTCTGGTCCAGTTCTTCACAAATGCACATCATTTTTTCATTCACCCTAACAATGTTTTTTATTTATATTTTTACTGTAATTTATCGGTTGGATTTCCTGGAATTTTATTAGAAATTCTTTATATTGTTAAAAAAACTATTTGGCCTTTAATGAAAAATGAATAGGTTTCCGTGAAAAAAACTAGCAGTAGTCCCGTAAATAAAATCTATTCCGTGATGAAAAGAATAATTACTTGAAAATAGGGAGCAATACCGTGAAAACTTTATTAATTCTGTGATTGGCTAATTTGTGGAAGGGAATCTGAAACGGAGTGTTTTCCGTGATTAGTTTGCATTTCGTGAACGCACTCGTCGGTATCACTATTTAAATAATAATGTTAAGCACAGTAAAAAAATTTGGATTGAGGACCACGGAGTAAGAACAAGCAATTTTACAGATAATACTGTCATAAACCACATTAAACAACCGCAAAGCAAGCAGGAGGTTATGAAGAATAACAAAACGAAATGGAATAAAAAAAATAAGGAAAATAAGCGAGGCGAAGGCAACTGAGGATAGTCTTCTGCCAGAGGGGGTTAAAGAAGTTAATGAGCCACCGGTTTTCATCGAAGGCAAGGCAGATCCTAATCTTTCACCTAATGCTGAAATACCCCTCATTTAGCGCAATTTCAGTGTAAAAAGTACAGCAAAAAAGCAACCTGCTTGTGCAGATTGCTTTTTACTAGTTTTGATGCGGCTGAGAGGACTTGAACCTCCACGGGGTTGCCCCCACTAGAACCTGAATCTAGCGCGTCTGCCATTCCGCCACAACCGCGCAAATTATATTAATGACATATAAAATAATAACATAAAAGATGGGGAAAAACAATAAGCTTTACCTGGGTTCGATTGTTATATTGATACTTCATACCACGTAAATGAAGGGCAGAGCATACAAAAAAGGCCAGTCATGCGAACCTGACTGGCCTTTGATGTTCAGTTATCCTTACTCCCTTAGTAACAGGCCATCTTTTGTTATTTCCATCAATACACTCTCTACCTCAGGTGCGGAATGCCCGATCACAAGACCGATTACTTTTGAGACTTGTTTTTCCGCAGGGAAGTAGGATGCGTCCAATAGACTTAATGGGATAAACTGTTCTTTTTCCATGTATTTTTCCACAATAGGAATAAGGCTGTCGAAATGGTGATTCCACTCAAGATTGCAGAGCCGTACAATTTCTTTGCCGTAATTTTTTCGAATGTCTTTGTATAGTAAAAGCCCGCATGTTGAACCGTTAAATCTTACATTTAAATCAATAAAATAATACTGATCTCCGCGAATAAGCACATCAAATCCGGCAATCCCGACGTAACCTTTCGCGGCTATATTTCGCATTACTTCATAGCCGGTGTCAACAATATCAGCAATTGTATCATCAATATCAACAGTGATCCAGCTGCCGCGGAAACAGCCATCTTTATTGACAAGCTGTATTGATTTGCCCAGAAAACTGATAACACCCTGTTCGTTGACCGCGAAATGAACGGAGATATTTTGGTCATAATGGATAAATTCTTCTACAATGATTTTTGATAAATCACCAAATGATTCATCAATTTCATGCAACTGCCTTTCATCTTCAACGAGCAATACGCCGCAACCGCCGGAAGTAGGCCGTCCATCACCGGTTTTTAATACAATCGGGAGTGCCGGTTTTTCCTCGAGTATTTGTTTCAGACTCATCATTCTTCTCGGCGGAACATGGTCGTGCGGCACAAGCTCAGGAATACTTCTTTTATCGCATAAATACGCGAGAAGCTGAGGATCAACCCACGATACATCAGGGGATACCTTTTCAGCAGGATGCGGATATTGGAATATAAGCTTTTTACTTTGTTCGGCCAGATCCTTTAGTACCTCGATATATTCTATGTCATTTCGATAAGTATAACGAATTGGAGGTACGTGGAGTCCGGCTTTTCTTAGCAAGGCTAATGCGGGTTCTGTGGCGGTTCCTTCATGGCATATAACAGGAACGTTGCCTACAGCGCTTAGTTCCCTTCCAGTCAATGCTTCCAGGCTTAACAGATCACTGGAAAAATGCTGATAATCCTCTGCGTACAACTTTGGAGTGTAAGCAATATCTTTTCCATATATATCTGTAATGGAATGTGAAGGACGAATAGACACATTTGGCTGTTCCTTTAATACTTGAATTGGGAATGCTGCTTCCCCCATACTAATACCTCCTTAAAAATTAATTTAAAAAACGGGTGTCTTATAAGAATAATAGACACCCTGTGATAGATGATTTTGCTTTTGGTATATTGCTTTTTAGAGAAATAAGGCAAAACTGTTGAATATAGTATACTTATAGACAGTTGATGGCGCTTTCAAACCTAAAATAGAAAAAATATACATAAAAAGCAGCAGGAAATTTGTAGTAATGAATGCTTTAGAGTATATAGGTTGGGTATTTTATCATCCATTTGGGCTTTTTTTATTCAATAGAAGCTAGAGGCGGCGAAAAAAGAACTATGAGAATAATAGCAGGTAGATCTTAGTTGAAGGGTGGTTTAGTATTATTTTGGAAACACAAAGACTGTTATATTGTGGGAGTATGAAAAGCAATTCACACTATTTTCGGACGCGGTAACCAAACATTTTATCCGGTGACTTTAAAGGCTGAAAAATAACTCCTGCATTTTTGGTTCATCCAGACTGAGAATATTCAAAGAATATACAAAGTTTCACTATCTTTATCCCATTTCTTCCAATTTGCTGATTAGTCCCATTTTAGATGGGTATAATTTGGATATCCAGAAAAATAATCATCATATTAAAAAGGAGATGGCATAGCTTAATGGGGAAATTGAAAATAACTGCTGCAGCATTTATGATTTTGCTGGGAATGGCAGCATGTTCTCCGGATAAAGAAAAAATGGTAAACGAAGGAGATAAAAACAACCCCTCAGTCGAGAAAATAAAAGCAAAATCTGAAGAGGAACCGAAGAATAACAAGCAGCTTACCGAAAAAGGGGGGTTGGGTGATACTAGAAAAACATTGGAAAAGATATACGGAGAAAATAAGGGTGATGTAGAAATTGCGCGTTTTCAAGATGATTTCTTAATTGTAACATTTGAGGATCATCGGGCTGTTAATGTTCAGCTTCAGTATGAGGCTAAAGGTGATGAACGACCGAGCGAAGAGGAAGTTCTTTCTGATATAAAGGAACGGATTCCGAAAGATGCACTGGAAGTGGACAGATACAAGGAGGAAAAGGATTCAATTCAGGAAATTATCGAATATGAGAGTGACTTGCTAAAGGAAGAAGCAAGTGAATACAGTTTCAGGGACGACGAAGCCGGTACGTTCAGTGTAACCCTGGAGAGGGATGATCAAGGGATCGTACTTGCAACACTGGCACTTGGAAGAGGCAGCATAGAATAATGAAAACCGCATACCTTTTGGTATACGGTTTTTTGACGTATCAAATGAATTTATTTAGTAGCGAGGTAATCCTCCAGCGCCTGCTGCAGGCTGACTTTTGTCTCAGCTTTATTTTCAAACGACAATCCCAGTCGGGTGATCTTACGTACCAATTCAGGACGGAGTCCCGTGATAACACAATGACAGCCCATCATATTTGCGCCGTCGATAATCTTTATCAAATGGTCAATGACTTCCGTCTCCATTTGGGCTATGCCAGAAAGATCCATTATTAGGGAGTGAATACGAAGCCTTCCGATCTCCATTAAGGCTTTCTCTTCAATGATGTGGACTCGTGTACTGTCAATTTGCCCTATTAATGGAAGAACACAAACCTTTTGGGTAATCGGTATAATCGGAACAGAAAGATTTTCAACCAATACTCGCTGTGCTTCAATTAATTTATCTTTATACTCGGAATAACTCAGGAAAAACACATTAAGAAACTGGTCTATGCCATCGTTTACTTTTCTTTCAAGCTGATAAAAAAAATCAATAATTTCAAACTGGTTTTGGTTTTCTATATCATACTCCTGTAAAAATTGCCACAGCGTTCTGCGAATTGCCTGAACCCATTCTAGCTTGAATGCCAATGTTAAGTTATGAGATGCCCAGGAAATTCCTTCTACTCTTGCAAAATCCTCCAGTTGTTCCTTTTCTTCACCAAGTGTATACATCACCAGCTTATGTGCGTTTTCAAGTAGGTTGATGTTCCCTATCATAAGGATATCTTTAATTTTTTCACGAACATTTACAGCTTCTTTCAGAAGTTCCTCTTGAAAATTTTTCCTATTATTTTTAAAGTATTCCTTATAATTTTGATCCAAGACAAGACTCAACATTATTCACTCCTGTTAACTGATTAATAGTCATGATTTACAAAAGTTGTAGCAGTTTTTGTAACTAAAAACTATAGGGAAAAATATGATAAAAAAAACTTTCATGAATTAATATGCTTTCAAGTATTCATTTATAGCCTCTCTTTAGCTAATTCAATGCTTTTATGTAAATACCTTCTAAAACACTAAAATATATTTAGATAGTTTTACAGACGGTGATAAATAGACGCTGTAAAGCAAGAAACCTGCTTCATTCGGAATTTTTTAAAAGGTAACAGCCGATTAAAGCGTTTATAAACCAAATTGAATTTACCCATGACTTTGGAATCATAAACCTCTCATAAGTAAAAAATTTTAAGTAGTTCTAAAATTTATCGTATTTTATTCTGTCTTTGTGTGTTAGACTGAGGATTAATTACAATATCTGGGGAATATCTGCTTTTCCTCAGAAGGAGGCGAATGGATGGATAGAATTAGCGTTTTTCTGGATGATTTTCGGTCCCCCCCCGAAGGTTATGTTCTAGCATTAACAATAGATGATTGTATTTATTTATTGAATAATTTTGAAATAGAACATCTTTCTTTAGACCATGATTTAGTAGATAAAAACAGGAATGGTTCTTTGCTTGTACAAATAATGATAAGAGAAAAATTGTTTGCTAATCGCATAACCATACACTCTGCTAATTCCGTCGGCGGTAAAAAGATGTATAACCGCTTAAAAGAAGCACAACAAGAATCTTTCATGTCGGAAGATATTGTTATTTCGTTAAGACCTCTGCCATTACATCATTTTCCCCCTAAAGTTCTACAGCATTATTTAGACATCAGGTAATTTTTCACCTTCTCCAAAGAGAACATCTCCGAATAATTTTACACTACGAGTTTTTTGAATTTTCAGTCAATCCTAACATTTCAATTTAATCTTTCTGCTGTTATAATAAATTAATAGTTGATTTTTTAGGAGGGAAGAAGCTTGAATACATCGATTAATATTCCTCTTAGAGAAATATCCAGTAAAGTAATCAGCCAAAAAGAAAAACTGGCCCACGAGAGATTTCTTGCTGATCATAATAGTTATTCAAGTAAAGTGGATGTATCGCTGCAAAAATGGCGGGAAAATCTAATAAGTATTTTTGCTCAATCCATAATCGAAGATCTGGACTACACATATGAGAAGCTAAAAAAATGGGGAGCAGATGGGGTAAATTTATTAGTTGAAATGGGTTTACCTTTAGATCTAGCAATAGAAGAAGTTCGTTTTTACCGGAATACGATTGGCAACATTATTAAAGATGAATCGATAGAATACAATTTTTCCCTTGAGGAATTCTATAATATCATATCCCGGTTTGATTCCATTGTTGACCGTGCTGTACATTGGTTAAGTTTATCTTATTCCAGCACTTTTTCTTCTAGGATTTATGCGGCGGAAGCAACTGCATTGGAGCTTTCCATCCCAATAGTAAGGATAACGGAAGAAATAGGAATTCTCCCTCTGGTTGGAGACCTTGATACGAAAAGATCACAGGAACTGATGGACAAAGCTCTGAATTATGGGACAAACCTACAGTTAAGCCATATAGTAATTGAATTATCTGGAGTCCCTATTATTGACACGATGGTAGCTAATCACATTTTCAAAGTGATTGACGCTCTAAAATTGGTTGGCATTAAAGTGATTTTAACAGGAATACGGCCTGAAATTGCTCAAACGATGGTCAACCTGGGCCTGAAGCTCGAAGGTATTTCTACCTTCGCAAGCCTTCATCAGGCAGTTAAAAACATTCAAAATCAAAAGTAGCCTTGTTCACCCTGGGAAATGGATATTCTAAAAAACTTTAAGTAAAAAGAATAGTTACATAAGAGTGAAAGATGAAGCAAGTAATACAAACTAAACAAAACCTTCCGAGTCTTAGAAATAAAGGAAGGTTTTTTGGCTTATGCGAAAAATCATTTACACACTTTTTCCGGAAATTTCCGATTCATTGGAAGGTGTTATGAGGTGATTTGGAGTTGCCTAAAAAATTAAAAATAATGCAACTAAAATATACATGTTAAATAATTAGTTAGAAAAATCATAACGAATAGAAGGAAAAGCGAATCTATTCGAGGATATGATAAAATAAATTATGTTTGTGTTTATACAAAATAATGCTTACTAATTGGTATACTCATAGATTTTCATAGGGATCATATTAGGCAAATCTTGCAAAACCAGAGAGGTTAAGGATGTTATTGGATAAAACATCATTACAAATTACGGAAGAGAATATTAAAGCGCTAAAAAAGCTTTTTCCTGAAGTTGAATCAGAAGGAAAAATAGATTTTGAGAAGTTAAAGGCAATTCTGGGAGAAGAAGTGGCACCGGTTAAAGAGAGATACGAATTTACCTGGCATGGAAAAAAACATTCTTTAAAGCTGTCTCAAACGCCTTCGACAGGAACGCTGCGGCCTGATAGAGCTTCAAGCAAGAATTGGGATAAGACGGAGAATGTCTATATTGAAGGCGATAATCTCGAGGTGTTAAAGCTGCTGCAAAAATCATATTTTGGCAAGGTGAAGATGATTTTTATCGACCCTCCGTATAACACCGGAAAAGATTTTGTCTATAAAGATAATTTCCGTGATAACATCAGGAACTATAAAGAAATTACAGAACAAGCTGCCAAAGCGAATCCAGAAACAAGCGGAAGATATCATACAGAATGGCTTAATATGATTTATCCGAGGGTGAAACTTGCACGAAACCTGTTAACAGAAGACGGAGTCATTTTTATTTCAATTGATGATAATGAGCTTGCGAACATGATAAAGGTGTGTAATGAAATTTTTGGTGAAGACAATTTTATCGGAAATTTAATTATCCAGACGGCTACTGACAACAATGCAACGCAAATTAATATAGAGCATGAGTATATGCTTTGCTTTGCCAAAAGCAGGCTGGCTCAGCATAATTGGACGTCAAAAAGTGAAGCAGCCCAGCTGATTATGGAAAAATATGAAGAATTAAAAGCTAGGTATACTCAAAATACCGGAAAAATCCAGAATCAATTAAGGAGCTGGATTAGGGCTAATCAGGAGTTGCTCCCAAAGGTAACCCACTATGATAACGTTGATAAAAAAGGCGTGTTCCATGACGGTGATATAGCGAACACAAAATATAGCGGCTATGTTTACGATGTAATTCATCCCGTGACTAAAAAACCGTGTAAAGTACCTGAAAAAGGCTTCAGGTTCCCAAAAGAGACGATGGATAAACTGATAGCTGCCGGGGACATTATGTTTGGAAAAGATGAAACAACTTTAATCAAGCCAAAGAAGAGGATTGAGAACGCGAAGGATATACTCAGGTCAATCATTTATGAGGATGGCCGTGCTTCGACGAAGACATTTGAAAGCCTGCTGGGACGCGGAGTTTTTCAAAATCCAAAATCAGACACGATCCTCGCCAGGCTGATTAACTTTGTTACGGATGAAGATTCAATCGTCCTAGACTTTTTTTCAGGCTCGGCAACGACTGCCCATGCTGTGATGAAGTTGAATGCCACAGATGGCGGAAGCAGGAAATTTATCCTTGTTCAATTGCCTGAAATGACAGATGAGAGATCGGAAGCTTTTAAGGCAGGCTATAAAACCATTTGTGAAATCGGCAAAGAACGGATCCTCCGCGCAGGAAACAAAATCATTGAGGATACAGTCACCACACAGCTGGATATCGGGTTCAAGGTGTTTAAGCTTGATTCTTCCAATGTAAAAACATGGGATCCCGTCCGTGGAAATCTTGAACAAACCCTGTTCGATCTGCAGGATAATATCAAAAGTGACCGTTCAAAAGAGGATTTATTATATGAGATTTTGCTTAAGATTGGAATTCCATTGACTGCTGAGATAGAACAAATCCACTCTAAAGCCGGGACTATTTTTAAGGTGAGCGCAGGTTCGGTTCTAGTATGCCTTGACAAGGAAATTGACATGCCAACGGTGGATATACTCATCAAGCATAAGTCTGAAACGCTGCCGACAAAAGTCATCTTTAAAGAAACCGGTTTTTTGAGCGATTCTGTAAAGACCAATGCGATTCAATCGCTGAAAAAGAATGGAATCGTAGATGTTAGGAGCGTTTAATAAATGAAGTTGAAATTTAATTCAGACTTGTCATACCAGCATCAGGCGATACATTCGGTTGTCGGCATTTTTAGAGGCCAAAAGCTAAAACAATCCAGTTTCTCGGTTACATATGGGGAAGATGCAGGGATGATCCAGACAGATTTAGGGATCAGCAATCACCAAGAATTATCCGCTGTTCAGCTGTTGGAAAACGTACAGGAGATCCAGACCAGAAACGGACTGCCTAGAAGCGAAGCAATAGATAGCATGAATTTTTCAGTTGAGATGGAAACGGGTACCGGGAAAACCTATGTTTATTTGCGGACAATTTATGAACTAAATAAACAATATGGTTTTTCAAAGTTTATAGTTGTAGTTCCGTCAGTTGCTATTCGGGAAGGGGTTCACAAATCACTGCAAATAACAAAACAGCATTTCAGTGACATATATGACCGGACGCCATTGGAGTTTTTTATCTACGATTCCGATAAACTGGATCAGGTCCGCCATTTTGCGGCATCAACAACGATTCAAGTAATGATCATTAATATTGACGCTTTCCGCAAGAGCTTCGATGATCCGGAAAAAGAGGATAAAGCGAATGTTATCCATCGCGCACAGGACCGGCTTAATGGCTTCCGTCCGATTGAATTTATCCAGCAGACGAATCCCATTGTCATCATAGATGAACCGCAGAGCGTCGATACAACAGCAAAAGCAAAAGAAGCGATCTCCTCACTGAACCCATTGTGCACACTGCGCTACTCTGCCACCCATGCAGAAAAGCACCAAATGCTTTACCGCCTGGATGCGGTCGATGCGTATAATGAAAGGCTTGTTAAAAAGATTGAAGTGATGTCAGTCCGTTCCGAAAAGTCGTATAATATTCCATATATCAGATTGATTGAGGTAAAAGAAAATAAAGCGAAAATAGAACTTGATGTTGAATGGAACGGAAAAGTGAAACGCTTAAGGAGGACGGTTAAGTGGGGTGACGACCTTTTTGATCTGTCCGGCGGGCGAGACCTGTATCGGGACTTTATTGTTCAGCAAATAGACTGGACAGAAGGCAATGAATCGGTTGAAATAAATGGCTATGAATTTATGCCGGGCCAAGCAATCGGGGAAATTGATGAAGATGAAATCAGATGTTTTCAGATCACGAAAACGATTGAGGAGCACCTTGATAAAGAACTGAGATTCCTTCAGCGTGGACTGGATATTAAAGTATTAAGTTTGTTTTTTATTGATAAAGTCACTCATTACCGCGATTATGATAAGGAAGGCAATCCTGTTGAAGGCAAATATGCGAAGATGTTTGAAGAACAGTATAAAAAGCTGATTCAAGAACCGAAGTACCACCTGCTGTTACCGAATTTCGGTAATGATGCAGAAATCGAAGTCGAAAAGCTTCACGACGGTTATTTTGCCCGGGATAAAAAAGGGAAGATGAAGGATACAAAGGGGAATACACTTTCCGATAACGATGTGTACAGTCTGATTATGAAGGACAAAGAGAGACTGTTAAGCAGGGAGGAGCCGCTCCGGTTCATTTTCTCACACTCCGCGCTGCGTGAGGGCTGGGACAATCCGAATGTGTTTCAAATATGTACCCTGAAGGACTCAGGAGGGACATATACCAGTCGGAGACAGGAAATCGGACGAGGCCTGCGTCTGGCGGTAAACCAAAATGGTGAACGCATTTCCGACCACAATGTAAACATATTGACGGTAATAGCAAATGAATCTTATGAAGAGTTTGTCTCTAACCTGCAAAAGGAAATGGAAGAGCAAACGGGCATTACTTTTGGTATAATCGAAAAACACATTTTTGCAAAATTGGCTTATTTTGATAAGGTAACAGAAGAGCCGACTGCATTAGGATATGCATTATCTAAGAAATTATATGAATTATTAAAGGCAAAGAGCTTTATTGATAAAAAAGACAAAGCAACGGCTGTTTTAAAGAAGGCACTGGAGAATAATGAACTCTCAATGCCTTCACAATTTGCCCCTTGGAAGGCGGTTATTATCCGGGAATTGAGGCATTTTACAAGCTGTCTTCCGATAAAGGATGCTAGCAAAAAGAAAAGAGTGCAATTAAATGAGGCTGTGATTAATGGTCAAGAAATCCGGGAGCTTTGGGAGAAGATACAACACAGGACAGTATTCTTCATCGGTTTTGATAGCAGAGAATTGATCCGCAATTCAATCGCTGGCATTCAAGAAATGCCCGCTATTGCACCACCCCGTATGATTAGCCGTAAAAAAGCAATTTCTGGTATTGACCGGATAGCCGGCGTGCAGAGTGCAACCTTCAGTGGAAAGGTTGAGGATACTGCCGGCATTTCTCATGCGCTCCCTGATATTATTACAGAACTGCAAAACCGTTTGAACTTAACCCGCAGAACAATTGTCGAAATACTAACAGGAAGCAACCGTCTTGAAGATTTTAAAAATAACCCGCAAAAATTCATCGAAGCAGCAGCAAAAGTTATTATGAGAGAATTGAAGCTTCTGCTCCGAGATGGCGTGAAATACCATAAAATCGGAAATGATTCCTATCACACAGCAGAGTTGTTTCAATATGAAGAGCTGTTTGCATATTTGAATGGTAATGCAGTCCAAAGTCAAAAATCGCCGTATCACCATATTCTTTATGAGTCAGACATTAAAGCCGAATTTGCTCAGCGCTTTGAAACTGAAGAAAATATAAAAGTTTATCCCACGCTCCCTGGCTGGTTTAAAATTGAAACACCCATAGGAAATTATCATCCCGACTGGGCTGCAGTGATAAACAGAGACGATGAAGTTAAGATTTATTTTGGCTTAGAAACGAAAGGTACAGAAATGGAAACGAAGCTATCCTGAGTTGGAGCTGAAAAATCACGATAGTGGCAGATATATCTTCAGGAGGTTTTCAAGTAATGAAAGCCATTGATGGATTTTACAAATTGCATGAAAACCGCCTTTAGGGCGTTTTTTTTTTATGGGCAAAATACCTGAAAAATAATTCGGAATTATAGGAAAATATACCTAAAAAGCCTTAATAAATAGTTTAATTTGGTATATATTATATTTATGGAGGTGAAGAATCAAATGGAGGGTAAACCGATTCATTATGATGGAAGTGCTCAAAACTACCAAGCCTCGACAAGTGAAACAACAGGAAAAGAACCTTTTGTATTAACAGATGAAATGAGAAAAAGCATAGGTGGAAATCCTTACGTTATGGAAAATATTGAATAGTGTTTTAACAAAAAGGGGTTGTCTTTAATGAGGCAAATCCTTTTTTTTTAACTTTTGATTTTCTCGGTAAAACACATAATGAATTTTGATTTGTTGCACAAACTAAAATGACTACCAATTAGTAAAATGGAAAGGAATGGATTCTACATGACCAAATTATTATACATTACTGCGCATCCACATGATGATACGCAATCTTTTAGTATGGCAGCAGGAAAGGCATTTATTGACACGTATAGGGAAAAAAATCCGGACCACGAAGTAGTAAATATGGACCTTTATAAAGAGAATATTCCTGCAATCGATGTGGATGTATTCAGCGGCTGGGGGAAACTTCGTTCAGGACAAAGCTTTGAGGAGCTCTCTGCTGAAGAGAAGGCGAAAGTTGGCCGACTGTCTGAACTGTGTGAGCAATTTATTGCAGCAGATAAATATGTGTTTGTAACTCCGTTATGGAATTTTTCATTCCCCCCAGTTATGAAAACATATATTGACGCTATTGCGGTTGCCGGCAAAACATTTAAATACACAGAGCAGGGGCCTGTAGGTCTTTTGACTGATAAAAAAGCACTGCATATTCAAGCTCGCGGAGGAATTTATTCAGAAGGGCCAGCAGCCGAAATGGAAATGGGCCACCGTTACCTTAATATCATAATGCAATTCTTTGGAGTACCTTCATTTGAAGGAATCTTCATCGAGGGGCATGCGGCAATGCCTGACAGAGCACAGGAAATAAAAGAGAACGGTATTGCCCGTGCTCAGGATATGGCACATACTTTTTAACTCTTTTGGATAGTGGGCACGGTGAATATGTGCCCATATTCTAGTTTGGCTAAGGAATATGACAATCGGTAATCATTAGGATTCCGGACACACCTAAAGTTTTTGAGAGACAAAAAGAATAATGAGTTATTGCTGATATTACTTTTCGAGATAAAGAAGGATTATTCGAGGGATGAATTCTATTTACCGCATATAAAAAATTATATAAGTTTTCCTTTAGCAATGAAACTCACCATCAATTCATAGGACGCCATCCGTATAACTTACATCGAAGTTAAACTGGGGGTGTCTTTTTTGATTCTCGATCTTTCCGTTCACAAAGAAAAAACTTTTTTTCGATCGTTTTTCGAAAAATTGAACGGGAATAGTAAGGTAAAGAAAGGGGATATGAGATTGTTAATAGTGAAAAGTTTACTTTTTGCTTTAGGATTTACTTTGATTCATGTGTTTTCAAAATATATGAAGTTTTTACATATCAATCCGAGAAGCAAGCTGCTTTCAGTTGCAGGCGGAATTTCTGTAGCTTATGTTTTTATGCATTTGCTGCCGGAATTAAATTCTCACCAGGAAAAATTAGATCACACAGGTTTTCCCTCAGAGGCTTTTGGTTTAGCGGAAAACAATGTTTATCTTAGTGCAATGATTGGACTTACAGTGTTTTATGGGTTGGAAAAAATGGTAAAGACTTCAAAGCGAAGGCTTGAAAAGTCAGGAAATAAGGAGAAAACGGAAATTTTCTGGATCCATATCCTGTCATTTTCAGTATATAATTTCATCATTGCCTATCTCCTGTTGAGAGGGGAGAACAGCAAAGATACAACAACCATGTTTCTTTATTTTCTGGCGCTTTCTTTCCACTTTATGTCGAATGATCATAGTCTACGGCAGCTTCACAAACAGTCTTATGACAAATATGGCCGCTGGCTCCTCGCTTTTTCTATCATGGTTGGCTGGGGTACCAGTGTAGCCTTCGAAATAAACGAAAAAGTAATTAGTATGCTATTTGCCTTTCTAGCTGGAGGGATCGTGTTAAATGTCCTAAAAGAGGAGCTTCCTGAAGAAAGAGAAAGCAATTTTATTGCCTTTGCCTGCGGGGTTATTCTTTATACTGTTCTATTGCTTGCGATCTGAATAATTGCCGCACATAAAAAAGGAAAAGCGAGTAACACTAGGAAAAAGCCGAATGGAGTGTCGATATTGAATAAAGAAAAGAAAAACGATCTTACATCAAAAGAAGATGTCTTAGTCATTAGTTCAACTGGCTATGGGTACGAGACAGTCTCAAAAGAGGAAGCGGAGAACATTGAGCCAACGGATGTGCAGCAGCAAGAGCGTTAGATTAATGTAGTAGCATTTAAAAGAATACATATAAACAAGGACCAACATATGCGATAGAATCAGCATGTATTGGTCCTTGTAACTTTCCGGAATGTTTATGGAGTTAATAGTGAGGCAGTTGGGTTGCCAATTTTGGTCGAAAAATCGGCATATTGCAAAAGTTGCCGATATATCTCTGAACTCACCGATATAATTCGAAAGTTGCTGATAAATCTTCGAAGTCGATGATAAACTCGAAAAGTTGCCGATATTTATTTGATGTACTTATACAGGGTAGGGGTATTTGACCTTAAATCTGCATATTTATACTAAATATCAGTGAAATTCCTTAGCTGTACGGGGCAGACTATAATCTTGCTTAGTTTACGGATAAAAAAAGAGGAAAAACTGCCAGTTTTTACTTCGAAAACATCCGGAAATTCCCGGAGGATAAAAGTCTAACCAGTATATACCCCTTATAAGTAGATGAGGCTGCCAGGGCAGCCTCATCTTTAACGTTAGATTCCAAAATCATTCATTGAATATGGCAATCCGGACTAGCCAGCGTGTTTACCCAGTTAAATCTCAATAATTACAGGCAGAATCATTGGCCTTTTTTTCGTTTGTGAAAATAAATATTGTCCCACTGTTTTCCTAATGTTTTGTTTCATAACATTCCACTGGCTTATATTTGCTTCCTGCAGTTCATCGACTCTTTTTTTGACGAGACGATTAACCTCCGTAAAGAGATCTTCGGAATCCCTTGCATAGACGAATCCTCTTGAGATAGTATCTGGCCCTGAAATAATCTTTCGTTCTGATTTGCTGATCGTGACGACGACTACTAGCATGCCGTCCTCTGAAAGCTGTTTTCTGTCACGCAGCACCACATCACCGACATCGCCGACGCCCATGCCATCAACATATGTAACCCCTGAGGGAACCGTTCTGGTCTGGCGGGCAATCCCTTTTTCAATATCAACTACATCACCATTTTTAATGATAAATGTGCGTCCTTTTTCAACGCCGACGGACTCTGCCAGCAAACGGTGATGGTGCAGCATTCTGTATTCTCCGTGAATCGGGATAAAATACTTTGGTTTCATTAATGTAAGCATAAGCTTTAAGTCTTCCTGATAGCCATGTCCGGAAACATGCATTCCAGTAGTGCTGCCGGAACCATAAATCACTTTGGCTCCGAGCAGGAACAGGTTATCAATAATTCGTGAAACATCCCGTTCATTGCCCGGAATAGGTGAGGCTGCGAGAATGACTGTGTCACCTGGGTAGATTGAAATATCCCGGTAGTTTCCGCTGGCAAGGCGGGCAAGGGCTGCCATTGGTTCTCCCTGGCTTCCGGTACATAAAATGGCGACTTTTTCAGGTGCTAGCCTATCAGCTGTGCGAGGATCAATCAGCATACCTTCTGGCACATGTAAGTAACCCCGTTCGATCGCAACATTCACAACATTAACCATACTCCGTCCAAGTAATAAAAGCCTTCGATTTGTCTTAATGGCAGCTTGCACCACTTGCTGTACCCTGTTCACGTTCGATGCAAAGGTAGAAACAAAAATTTTTCCTTCGGCTTTCATGAAAGCCTCTTCCATGTGGCCGCCAACCATTTGCTCCGACGGGGTAAGCCCAGTCCGTTCAGCATTAGTACTTTCCGAAATCAGCATTAATACACTATCGCTGCCGATTTGAGCCATTTTGTGAATATCGGCAGCCTGGTCATTTGCCGGTGTTAAATCAAATTTAAAGTCACCTGTATGGACAACTTTTCCTTCAGGCGTCTCAAAAACAATCCCTAGGCAATCGGGTATGCTATGGCTGACTTTGAAAAAGGAAAGCTTGACCTCTCCAAATTCAAGCTCGGTATCAGAGTCAATCGGATGGAGTTTAGTTTCCGCTCTTAGCCGGTGCTCATCTAACTTTAATTCAATTAAACCAAGCGTAAAATTGGTCGCATAAATTGGCACATTTAGCTCTCTTAAAAGATAGGGAACACCGCCTATATGGTCTTCGTGACCGTGAGTCACAATTAATGCCCGGATTTTTTCTCTATTCTCTGCGAGGTATCTAATATCAGGAATAATTAAATCTATACCTAACAAACTTTCATCTGGAAATTTGCCGCCGCAGTCGATGATAAAGATATCGTCCGCATATTGGAGCACATACATGTTTTTACCGATTTCATTAATGCCGCCCAAGGCGAAAATGGATAAAGTCTCATTGGCGCTCATCTTTTTATATCCTCCAAATCTTAATGATATTTTCATTATTTCCTTTTTGGAAGAGGTTTATTAAGTTTGTAGTTCATTTGCTATCTATTTCATTTTTTTATTGAAAAATTGACGAAAATATCGAAATATATTATATTGTTAAATTTGAGATCAAAATGAATAAATCACTATCAGGGATGCTTTTTTTCATGAAGAGGAATTATTTTTACAAAATCTATATTTTAATAATGGAAGTAGGGATAGGAAGTTGAAAGGAACAGCACATTTAGCAATAGGGGCAGGGGCAGGATACATTGTCGCTAATATTGTACAAACAGAACCTGCTGCGACAGGATTATTAATAGCGATAGGGGCAGTTGCAGGCCTTATGCCAGACATAGATATTGATGGCAAATTAAGCAATAAGATAACATTCTCTCATAAGATCATTCGCTCGATTGCTCAGGTTATTGGCTTTCTAATGATGATTTATAGCTTTTTTCTTGGTGCTGAGACCGAAAAATGGTTAGGAATCGGAGTCGGCATAGGCATTATCGCGATATCCATGTATATTACTCAAAGACGTATGTTAACTGTCACTGGAATAGGTGTATTGGCCGGCGGAATATCGCTGGATGAAAGCTGGTTAATACTTTTAGCAGGTTTTATAATAATCGCTTCATTTGTTCCTCATAGAAGCTATACACATTCCATATTAGGAGTCATTTTTTTTGGCGTCATTTCTTCTCAATTTCAGGAAGCTCTAGGAATTGAGGGGGTGTTTGCTGCCTGCATGGCGGGATATATCAGCCATTTAGCCGCTGATATGCGATTCTTGCCATTCAATAAACGCGGAATAAAACTTTTTTTACCCTTATCATCGAAGGAGTTATAGGCAGTCAACCACAATTGGATAAAATCCAAATAAACATTTCTTCGGAATATGAGGACGGCTAATGCAAACGATGAAATGACAGAAGGTTTGTAAAGCAGTAAGCACGAAATGATTTCCTGGCTGACCATCAGTAGATAGAAGAACTGCTGATCCAAGAGCCTATCAGTCAATCTGATAGGTTTTTTAGATAGCTGAATTCTTCGGAATATTTATAAGTAAACCTCGGAAGAATATACTTTACCCCCTCAGATCGCAATCAGTGAAAAAAGTTTAATTGGAGTTCATTATAGATTAGTACAGCCCAATTTTGGATGGATTTATTAAACTGTAAACCTCGTCAGAATATATAAATTACCCTCAGATTTAAAAAAAACGAATAACAGTAATTGTAGCAGTAAAAACCTGTGAGAATTAGTCCAAGTTGTGGTGTGGTAAAATATTTTATCTCAAGTTAAAGGTAGGAGGCTGCATCGTGATTTCGGATCAAGATTTATATATCTATCCAGCTATAATCGAAAAAGATGAGGATGGTTTTTATATTGTTACATTTCCTGACTTTGCTGCTGATGAATCGGACGGATTAGAAATTTCTTATGCAGGAAGTAAGAAAGAAACGATAGAACATGCTAAGGAAGTTCTCGCAATACATATAGGATATATGCTGGATGATAAAAAAGAGATACCACAGCCATCTCAAAAGGAACTTCCTCTTACCAATAACCAAAAGTTAATAAAAGTACAAATCTCATTAAACGAATATCGGAATATTATCGATGTTCATCTTGCTGGAAGGCATTTTCACCCAGGTTATTATGAGAACGGCGAATGCATTGAGGGGATAGCATTCAAAAACAAGGATGGGACTTGGACTGTCTACTATGAGGATTTTTTGGACGCAGGGCTTTTTGATTTCTCAGCAGAAAGAGACGAGGATTTTGGTGTTGTAATTTTTACAGCTGAGAGTGAAGAAAAAGTTTCAGAAATGTTCATAGATTGGGCGGAGTCAGTCCTTCTTCCATTTAGAAAAAAGAAGCCGTAGCTGCAGGTAATTAAAAAAGAAGCGGCATATAACCATCCCAGCCTGGAAAGAAAGGGCATGCGGTTCACACACCAATAAAAGAGTTCAAACCTTCTAAATTCCGTTTTTTGCGACAATGGATTCATTGCCATCTGTCCGTCCTGCTGACCATGCCAGCATGAGACAAAAGGTCACAAAAACTAACGCAAATTCGTTGGAAAAAAGTTTATTCAACGGATTAGATGAAAAATTAATTGGGAATGGTCCCTGAGGTGGGGACCATTTTTCTGCTCCACCTTTATTTACAAAACTGCTAATTGGATAGTATGGTAATCAATCATGAAGATAATTGGCGGCAGCCTGAGGAACTATTGATATAGCAATCATTCGTTTATTTTTTTCGCTGCCATCTTTTAAACACATTAGCTTCTGTTATAATCAATTGGAATGTTATTGATACATATTAGGAGGAAAGTCAATTGGATAGTACCAGCAAATACATAGCCGGCTTGGATATTGGCACTACTAGCACGAAGGCTACAATTTTTACAGAGAGCGGCCGCTTTGTTTCTTCCCATTCAATTGAATATCCAATTATCCACCCGAAACCTGATTGGGCTGAGCAGGATCCGTCTGTGATCTACCTGGCTGTATTAAATTCAATTCGAAGTGCGATTATTAAAGCAGATATCCATGGTACGCAGTTAATTGGTATTGGCATAAGTTCAGCTATGCATAGTTTAATTGCAGTTGACCAAGAAGGAGAGCTGCTTACTAATAGTATTATTTGGGCCGATAATCGCAGCATCGATTATGTGAGGAAATTGAAAGAAGACCTTAACGGACATCAAATTTATATGCGAACTGGGACTCCGATTCACCCAATGTCTCCTCTAAGCAAGTTATTGTGGATGAAGGGTGAACGTCCGGATATATTTGCAAAGGCTGCAAAATGGATCTCCATCAAAGAATATATAACATGGAAATGGTTTCATACATACTTTGTGGACTATTCAATTGCTTCTACGACTGGGTTATTTAATTTGAATGAATTAGAATGGGACCAAGATGTGCTTACACTCCTCGGCATCGATAAAGAAAAATTATCGCAGCCTGTACCAACAACTGCTGTTTATCAAGGAATGGATCGAGATGCTGCAGATTTTATGGGCATACCCGCTGATATACCAATTGTAGCAGGGGCAAGCGACGGAGTTCTTGCTAATCTAGGAGTCGGTGCAATCGAAGAAGGAGAATTAGCCGTCACCATCGGAACAAGCGGAGCAATAAGAACTGTCGTCAGTCAGCCGCTTACAGATCCTGAAGGCAGGACATTTTGTTACGCATTATCTGAAGACAAATGGGTAATCGGCGGACCGGTAAATAATGGAGGGATAGCACTCCGGTGGTTCAAGGACCAATTTGTCTCATATGAAAATGCGATTCCAACTGAAAAAGATTCATTTGAAGCTTTAATTGACTCGGCCAGCGATATTCCGGCAGGTGCACAAGGATTACTGTTTCTGCCTTATTTAACAGGGGAAAGGGCTCCCCATTGGAATGCTGACGCGCGTGGAGTATTTTTTGGAATCAGTCTTGCTCATCAAAAGGAGCACTTTGTTCGCTCTGTAATGGAAGGGGTAGCATATGCTGTCTATAGTGTCGGTAAGGTATTAAACAGCCTGGCAGGGAGCAGTAAAGTAATACGGGTATCAGGAGGTTTCGCCAGATCCGACATATGGAGACAAATTGTTGCCGATGTTTTTGACGAAAGTGTAGTAGTCCCTGAAAGTCATGAGAGTTCAGGACTCGGTGCCGCTGTTTTAACTTTATATGCTTTAGGACACATTGACTCATTAGAAAAAGTAAAAGAAATGGTACATGTTTCTGCAGTCCAAAACGCTATTTCTGAAAATGCGGCTATTTACCGTGAACTGTTCGGAGTGTATGAGAGAGTATATAAAAACCTAGAAGAAGAATTTAAAATAATTGCCGAGTTTCAAAGAAGACGGGATAACAGTATCTCGTAAACTAAAATAGAGCAAACCTATAGGATAGCCAATCGAGGCTATCCATTTTTGTTGTAATATTCTTAATAAATGTCGAAATAAGAAGAATTTCGAAAAAATAAAATAAAAAAACTATTGAAAAGGGTTTCATGATAAATTATACTAACTTCATAAACCGGTTTAGTAAATCGGTTTAGTAGAAAAAGAGGCGGAGACAATAATGAAAAGAGTAACAATGGTGGATGTTGCCAAGAGTGCAGGTGTCTCTAAAAGCACGGTGTCACAGTATTTAAATAAAAGGTTTGACTACATGGGTGAGGAGACCAAACTCCGGATTGAGCAAGCCATTGAAAAGCTGGGATACCAGCCGAACATTGTGGCCAGAAGCTTGAAACAAAAGCGCACTTCGACAATTGGCGTCATTGTTGCTAATATCCTTCATTCATTCTCTACCCAAGTCATACGGGCTATCGAAGACACATGCAGGGATAATGATTTTCATGTGATTGTCTGCAATGCCGATGACGATCCTGTTACGGAAGAGAAATACATACAGATGCTCCTGGCAAAGCAAGTGGATGGAATGATTATTTTTCCCACAGGCGGCAACCTGAATCTCTATCATTCTATGGTCCAAAGAAATTACTCTGTAGTCTTTGTAGACCGGATCATCGAGGGAGTAAATATTGACGTTTTTTTACTGGACAATGAAAACGCTTCATATTTAGCGGTTAAACACCTGGCAGAACACGGCCACTCTCGCATAGGGATAGTGACTCCCTCACTTGAAAGAAAGATTACACCCAGAATTGAAAGGATTAACGGCTTTAAACTGGCGTTGAACAAATTTGGGCTCCCTTTAGAAACCGGTTACATCAAAAGTATGGATGTGGACAAGCTTCATGTTGGGCTTAAAGAAATGTTCTCATTGCCGGTACCGCCCACAGCGCTGATCGCATCAAATGATCTTTCACTTTATGAAGTAGTGAAGTTTGCAAAAGAAAGCGGAATCCAAATTCCCAGCCAATTAGCAGTTGTAGGAATTGATAATGTTCCTTTCGCTACCGTTTTTGAACCATCTTTGTCAGTCTTTGCCCAGCCTGCTTTCGAAATGGGAAATAAAGCAGCAGAATTGCTGTTAAAGAGGATTGAACACAGCGACTTAGTAATAGAGCCGCAGATCCATCGGTTCCAGCCGACTTTACTGGCAGGAAAAATGCCAAAGAACGATAATATGCTATTTTTCTAGTCATTTACTAGTAAAATATAATTTTCAAAAGTGCTTTAACTTGGGAGAAAATCTTGCTCTTTTGTAAGCGTATTCTCTCACGAAATTAAACTAATCACATAGGGGGCAGCAAAATGTTAAAGAAGTTTCTATCAGTATTTATGGTTGTAGCTCTTTTCACCGCAGTTCTCGCGGGTTGCGGAAGCAGCGAAAAGGCAAGCGGCGGAGAAGAGAAAAAGTCCGGGAAGGCCAGAGTAATTCGTGCAGGTATCGGTCTTAACGACAAGCATCCTCAATACTTGGCTCTATTAAAGTTCAAGGAAATTGTTGAAAAAGAATCAAATGGTTCAATTAAAGTAGAAACATATCACAGCAGTCAATTAGGTGATGACCGCGCCATGATGGAAGCGCTTCAGCTTGGAACTCAGCAGATGACAATTCCTTCTACAGCGCCAATTGCAAACTTTGTTCCTGAATTCTCTGTATATGATATTCCATTTATTTTCCCAAGCGAAGAAGTGGCCGATAAAGTTTTATTAGAAAGTGATGTTGCTAAAGAACTATTAGATAAGTTACCAGCTCAAGGAATGGTAGGTTTAGCATACTGGGAAAATGGATTCCGTGATTTAACAAACGATAAAGTATCAGTAGCAACTGCAAAGGATTTCAAAAACCTGAAAATCCGTACGATGGAAAACCAGCTGCACATCGCAGCATTTAAAGCCTTAGGAGCTAACCCGACTCCTATGGCGTTTGCTGAAGTATTTACAGCTATGCAGCAAGGTACAATTGACGGCCAGGAAAACCCTATTGCAACGATTTATTTGCAAAAATATAACGAAGTCCAAAAGCATCTTTCTTTAACACACCATGTATACAGCCCATTCGTTGTGTTATTAAGCAAAGTATTCTGGGATGAATCTTCAAAAGAAGAGCAAGATATCATGACAAAAGCAGCTCAGGAAGCTGGGGAATATGAGCGTAAACTAATCCGTGAAGCAAACGTACAAAACCTTGAAGACTTGAAAAAAGCAGGAATGACTGTTACAGAAGTTACACCTGAAGCACGTGAAGAAATGAAAGCCATTACAGATCCTGCTGTTGAAAAATTCGCAGATAAAATTGGAAAAGAAACAATTGAAAAAGTGAAAAAAGCAGTAGAAGACGCACAGTAATAAGAAACACAGCGGGGACAGGAAGCCATCCTTCCAGTCCCCGTATTTTACACAGCTAGTAGTAAATACATAAAGATTCCTTGTAAGGAGGAAACAAGATGTCAGTACTAAAGAAAATTGACCGTTATTTTGAAGAGTCAATAGTTGTTGTGTTGTTTGCAACAATGGTACTTCTAACGTTTGCACAAGTTCTTTCACGCTTTGTTTTTAATCTTTCCCTTGGATGGTCAGAAGAGATTTCCCGTTTTATCTTTGTATGGCTGGTGTATATATCAGCGGCAATGGCTGCAAAACACCGCCGCCATATCCGAGTTGAAGTGATTGACACACTTCTTCCAAGGTCTATATCAAAATGGTTTGGAGTCCTTTCAGATTTGCTATGGATTGCTTTCGCCGTTTTTGTAGCCTTTAATGGCTATGAAATGGTAACGATGGTTTTTGAACATGGACAATTATCCCCAGCTGTACAGCTGCCAATGGGGTTTGTATATTCAGTTATACCTGTAGGCTTCGGTCTAATTGCATTCCGAGTGCTGCAAGGCATTATTGGACGCTTCCGTGGAGATGACGAAATGACAGATGAAGAAAAATTACAGCGGGCAATAGAGGGGTGAAATTATGTCAGCACCATTAGTATTAGGGATAGTATTAATACTTTGTTTACTTATCGGCGTGCCGATCGCATTTTCCATCGGTATCGCTACTGTATCAGCTTTATTGGTAGGAGGGGTGCCGGCATCCTTTATTGCCCAGCAGTCGTTTACGGCAGTTGATTCCTTTCCGCTTATGGCTGTCCCGTTCTTTATTTTAGCTGGAGCTTTAATGGAAACCGGCGGGTTATCAAAGAGAATTATCAATGTAGCCCAAGAAGCAATGGGTAATATTACAGGCGGATTTGGTATTGTTACGATTCTCGCGAGTGCAATCTTTGCTGCAATCTCAGGATCCAGCCCGGCAACAGTAGCGGCGATTGGATCGATTATGATTCCAGCTATGATCGCCAGAGGCTATAGCAAAGACTTTGCAGCAGCAGTAGCAGGTTCTGGCGGCGGATTGGGGATTGTTATCCCTCCATCCATTCCAATGATTATTTATGGTGTTGTTACTGGAGTTTCAATTGGTGATATGTTCTTGGCTGGATTTGTTCCAGGGATCTTCTTAGCACTTTTAATGATTATCTTAATCTACTTCATTTCGAAAAAAAGAGGATACGTTGGAACTGGACAAAAGTTCAGCTTTGCCAGATTTGCTAAGGCTTCAAAGGATGCGTTCTGGGCATTAATGGCTCCTGTAATCATTCTTGGCGGTATTTACAGCGGTGTGTTTACACCCACTGAATCTGCAGTAATTGCGGTTATGTATGGATTAATCATCGGTATATTTGTTTATAAAGAATTGAAATGGAAAGATATCCCTAAGATTCTAATCTCTTCTGCAATGATTACTGGTTCTGTAATGATTATCCTTGGTACAGCTACTGGATTCGGTAAGCTTGTAACAATGTACCAGGTCCCGAATCAGCTGGCAGACTTGATTTTAGGAGTTTCCGATAATAAATATGTTGTTCTTCTATTGATCACTGCATTGGTTCTATTTGTAGGAACTTTTATGGAGACTTTGTCTATCATTATCATTCTAGCACCATTATTCTTGCCTGTGCTGGAGCAATTAGGCGTAAACCCAGTGCATTTTGGAATTTTGCTAGTAGTAGGAGCTGAGATCGGGATGATGACACCTCCTCTTGGTGTTAACCTTTTCGTAGCATCAGGTATATCAGGGCTGTCCATTGAACGTGTAGCGAAAGCGATTTTCCCGTTTGTATTGATTCTTACCTTTGGTCTGCTTATTATGCTTTTTGTTCCTTGGATTTCACTAGTAATTCCAAACCTATTCGGATGAATAGGTTTTCTCTTTTAAAACTGTCAACGTCGACTTTAGCTTGGGGGAAAACAATGTGAAACAGTTAGATGTAGTAACATTTGGTGAAACAATGGTTTTGTTTACACCTGAACAAATGGTTCCGCTCGAATATAACCATAAATTTTTAAAACAAATTGGCGGAGCGGAATCAAACGTTGCCATTGGCCTGCAGCGTCTTGGCCATCAGGCAGGCTGGTTCAGTAAACTCGGGGATGATCCATTTGGAAGATACATACATAAATTCGTCCGTGGTGAAGGTGTTGAAACTTCTCGGTGTCTTTACACTGATGAAGCACCTACTGGGCTATTCTTTAAGGAGAAAAGATCGTCTACTAATATACGAGTCTTTTATTACCGGAAAGATTCTGCCGCCAGTTTGCTTTCTCCGGATGATTTAGACGAGGAATATATAGCTGGTGCAAAGTTTCTGCATGTAACAGGAATAACGCCTGCATTGAGTCAGGCTAGCCGTGATGCTGTCTTTAAAGCAATTGAAATCGCAAAAAAACATGACGTAAAAATTGTCTTTGATCCAAATATGCGTGTAAAGCTGTGGAGCCATGAAGAGGCAAGAGAAGTCATGTCTGAAATCGCAAAAGAAGCAGATATCATACTTCCAGGGCTGGATGAAGGGGAACTAATGACCGGAAGAAAGACACCGGAAGAGATTGCTGAGTATCTGAGCTTTGGCCAGGAAAAGACGATCGTTATCAAGCTTGGTGAAAAAGGTGCCTATTATCATACGAGTACTGAACAGGGGTATGTGGATGGGTTCAAGGTAGCCCAAATTGCTGATCCTGTTGGTGCGGGTGATGGTTTTGCAGCTGGCG
This sequence comes from Peribacillus saganii, assembly GCF_003429095.1. Taxonomy (GTDB): domain Bacteria; phylum Bacillota; class Bacilli; order Bacillales; family DSM-1321; genus Peribacillus; species Peribacillus saganii. The sequence continues at coordinate 44,613 of NZ_QVTE01000025.1, read as the reverse complement.
TTATAAGCGGATTGCTGCGTAATGAGCATGTCTCTCAAGCTGTAAGGCGAGGAAATGCGGTAGGCGCCATTGTAGTAGGTGTAAATGGAGATGTCGAAGGTCTTCCAACTAATGAAGAAGTCGAGCAATTGATAAAGGGCGCTCATGATGCCCAGGATGTTCTAAGATAAGGAGTGTTTATTATGGAAAAGTTGAAAAACATTGGCAGATTAACAGATTCTGGACTAGTGGCAGTAATCCGCCGTCCCAAGATGGAGCAGATTAGCTCTATCGCGGAGGCTCTTGTAAAGGGCGGTGTTGGAGCGCTTGAAATTACGGTAGACACACCCGGAGTTTTCCGGATGATTGAAAAAATAAAGCAGGAATTCGGCCAGCAAGTGCTTGTTGGTGCGGGCACGGTCCTTGATGCAGAAACAGCAAAGACAGCAATTGAAGCAGGTTCAGACTTCATTTTCTCTCCTATCGTGGATGAAAAGACAATTGAAACAACCATCCGCTATGGCAAAATTTCGATACCTGGAGTAATGACTCCTACTGAAGTAGTAAGAGCATATCAGGCAGGTGCAGATATTCTTAAAGTTTTCCCTGCTAGCTCATTAGGGCCTAACTACTTAAGAGAATTAAGAGGACCTCTTGGACACATTCCGCTAATGCCAACTGGAGGTGTTTCTCTCGATAATGTCAGTGAGTTTATTAAAAATGGGGCAGTCGCAGTCGGTGCAGGCGGAACGCTGCTAAATAAAGAAGCGATTGCAGAGGAACGTTATGAAGTGTTAACCGATATCGCCCGTAATTTTGTATCAATTATTAAGAAGACTCGCGAGGAGTCGAAGTAATATGAAAATAACAAACATTGAAACTTTCATTGTTCCTCCGAGATGGCTCTTTCTAAAGATTGAGACAGATGAGGGAATAACCGGATGGGGAGAACCGGTTGTTGAAGGACGAGCTGCATCTGTTAAAGCAGCAGTGGAAGAGTTAAGTGAATATATCATTGGAAAGGATCCGCTAAAGATTGAAGACCATTGGCAAGTTCTTTATCGGGCCGGTTTTTATCGGGGCGGGGCGATTACAATGAGTGCAATCGCAGGAATAGACCAGGCTTTATGGGACATTAAAGGAAAATACCATAACGCACCGGTTTATGATTTGCTCGGTGGACCGGTCAGGGAATCTATCCGCGTATACAGCTGGATTGGCGGTGACCGCCCAAATGATGTGGCGGAAGCCGCAAAAGCAGCGAAGGAAACCGGATTTACAGCAGTAAAAATGAATGCAACCGAAGAATTACAATACATTGATTCCTATGAAAAAATTGATGAGGCAGTAGCCAGGATCGCTGCGGTTCGGGAGATTGGCGGAAAGGATTTTGGAATTGGCATCGACTTTCATGGACGGGTTCATAAACCTATGGCAAAAATCCTCGCAAAAGAGCTAGAGCAATTCAGGCCAATGTTCATAGAAGAACCTGTTTTAGCTGAAAACAATGAAGCGCTAAGAGATATTGCCCATGCTACAAATATTCCTATTGCTACCGGTGAGCGGATGTTCTCACGTTGGGAATACAAAAAGATTCTTGCGGACGGATATGTTGATATTATCCAGCCTGACCTTTCACATGCAGGTGGAATCACTGAGGTTAGAAAAATCGCGGCAATGGCTGAAGCATATGATATTGCAATGGCACCGCATTGTCCATTGGGTCCGATTGCACTGGCAGCTTGCCTTCAGGTTGACGCTGTTTCACATAATGCGTTTATTCAGGAGCAAAGCCTCGGTATTCACTACAATAAAGGGAATGACCTTCTGGATTATATTACCGATCGTTCTGTTTTTGAATATCAAAATGGCTTTGTAAAGATGCCGAAGAATCCTGGTCTGGGCATTGACGTGAATGAAGAATATGTTCGGAAAATGGCGGAAGCAGGCCACAACTGGAAGAATCCCGTTTGGAGACATGCGGACGGCTCTGTAGCAGAATGGTAATGAAAAATGAAAATCTTTATTGAGGTTGTGCTGCCCGTACTGCTGATTTTTCTAGCAGGGTACGGGCTGCAAAAATGGAAAAAGCTCGATATCCGTATTATTTCAACCTTTGCTTTATATGTGCTGACTCCCGGGCTTGTTTTCCGCACTTTTTATGAAACGGAATTAAATCTTCAATACATGAACATGGTTGCTTTTTCCTTTATTCTATTGTTCCTGCTGATAATGATTAACAAAATTTATTCCTATGTAAGGAAAACCCCTCGTTCAATAGAAAGCGGGCTTATCCTTTCTACAGCTTTTATGAATTCAGGAAATTACGGAGCACCGATTATTTTGTTTGCTTATGGAACTGCAGGATTTAATTATGCTGTATCCATGCTGGTGCTTCAGGCAATCATCATGAATTTTTTTGGGGTATACTACGCTGCTCGAGGCCAAGCGGGGATCAAAGCTGCAGTCAAGTCTGTGCTTGAAATGCCTCCTACATATGCAGTAATAGCTGCCCTTTTATGCCAGGGTTTACATATCGAGCTGTCCGAAAACATTGTCTCTGCGATTGATCTCGTAGCAGATGCATGCATCCCTGTGGTCATGCTGGTTCTGGGAATGCAGCTGGCCGAAATTGAATTAAAACATTTTAAATGGGATAAAATTGCCTTCGGTGTAACGGTGAGAATGGTTCATTTCACCTATTCTCGCTGTCGGCATCATATACTTGATTCCGATGGATGCTTTGCTTGAGAAGGTGCTAATTGTTTCTTCAGCGATGCCATCAGCAGCCACAACTGCCATGTATGCGCTGCAATTCAATTCGGAGCCTGAGCTGGTTTCGAGTATAACTCTTATAACAACATTAGTAAGCGTAGCGACGATTACTCCGCTTATATATTTATTAGGATAATGAAGGTTTCTCTTAGAAAAGGACACAAAGGAGTGCAATTATGAAAAAGTTTAAAGTTGTAGTTACAGATTATGAATATAAATCCCTTCAGCCTGAGAAAGACGCTTTATCACATCTGGATGTAGAGTTTGTACCGGCACAGTGCAGAACGGAAGAAGAAGTCATCGAAGCATGCAAGGATGCAGACGGTATTCTTAATCAATATGCTCCCATTTCACGCAAGGTAATTGAAAATCTCCAAAATTGCAAAGTGATTGCCCGTTATGGTGTCGGAGTGAACACAGTTGATTTAGAAGCGGCAACAGAAAAGGGGATTATCGTTGGAAATGTAACGGACTATTCAATTGATGAAGTATCAGACCATGCGTTTGCGCTGCTTTTGGCGCTGGCACGTAAAGTAGTCAAATTAAATAATGAAGTGAAGGGCGGAGTATGGGACTTCAATTTAGGCAAACCTGTATTTCGTTTGCGCGGTCGGACATTAGGATTGGTTGGTCTGGGAAGAATTCCACAGGCCTTAGCAAAAAAGGCACAAGCCTTTGGATTGAGGGTAGTTGCGTTTGATCCATTTATGCCTGCCGAAGCAGCGAAAGAGCTCAATGTAGAGCTATTAGAATTGAATGAAGTATGCAGCCAGTCAGATTTCGTTTCCGTTCATGCACCTTTAATGGAGAGTACCCGTGGCATGATCAGTGACGAGCAGTTCAATTCAATGAAGAAAGAAGCCTTTATTATTAATACAGCCCGAGGTCCAGTAATCGATGAGCAGGCACTGATCCGTGCACTTCAGGCTGGGAAAATTGCAGGAGCAGGACTTGATGTCGTTGAAGAGGAACCACTATCAGCTGATAGTGCGCTGCTTTCTATGGACAATGTGATCATCACCCCTCATATCGCATGGTATTCTGAACAATCTGAGGTAGAGCTGCAGAGTAAATCAGCTCAAAACGTTGCAGATGTGCTGTCAGGTTATTATCCATCATATCTGGTTAATCGTGATGTGAAAGCTAAAGTAAATCTAAAGGAAAAAGAATAGGAGGAAGGGCTGTGAGAGCAATATTTTCTGGCATTATACCTCCTGTCTCTACAATATTTGATGATTCCTTGCAATTAGACCGTAATGGGATGGGAAAACTTATTGATTCTTTAATTGAATCAGGTGTTGACGGATTATTTTTCTTGGGTACGGGCGGCGAATTCAGCCAAATGTCTGTTAACGAACGAAAAGAAGTCGCCGAATTTGCAGTTGGATATGTAAACAAAAGAGTTCCTGTTTTAATCGGTACAGGCGGAACCAACACAAGAGAAATCATTGCCTTAAACCATCATGCTAACGAAACGGGCGCAGATGCTGTAGTGATTATAAATCCTTATTATTGGAATATTACAGAAGCCAACCTGCTTGAACATTATGGGGAAATTGCAGAGAATACTGAACTGCCGATTCTGCTTTATAATTTTCCGAATTTAACTGGACAGGACCTTAGCCCGGAAATCGTACTGCAGCTTGTAGAAAAACACCCGAATATCGTAGGTATTAAAGAAACTGTAGATACAGCGGGACATATCAGGGAAATGATCTTAAAGGTTAAAGGGAAATACCCTCATTTTTCAGTGCTTGCAGGGTTTGATGATCATTTGCTTAACACCCTTGCATTGGGCGGCGATGGGGCCATTTCCGCAAGCGGCAACTTCGCACCCGAATTAACGGTAGGGATCTATAAAGCCTTCCAGGAAAAGGATTTTGATACGGCTATGGAACTTCACCGCCGGTTATCATATTTACCGCTGTTGTATAAACTGGATTCACCGTTTGTAAACGTTGTAAAAGAAGCAATACGGTTAACGGGGGTGGATATTTCTGCAGCTGTGCTACCACCAGCCAGGCTACTAAGTGAAGATAAAAAACAGCAGCTTTCTGAAATATTAAAGCAGGCAGGTTTGCTGAAATAGTGTGATAGGAGAGGCTGTCCAATAAGTTATTTTTGGGCGCCTTTTTTTTGCGGGCATAAAAACATTTCGTGTAATTGACCAGTGATCCTTCAAATTGATAATTTTCATACTCCGACAAGGCTGTCCCAAAAGATTTTGATGCCAAGACTTTTGAGACAAGCTTTTTTACTATGCAGTCAGAAGTGGGGTACAACTCGCAGGGAAACCCTTATTTACAATCCTGCTTATTGGATTTATAGTATGGTAATCAATGTACAGGAAAATCATTTAAATAGCCTTTAAAACAGAAGCAAAATCATATCCGAAGGAGCAAGGCATTTGAATATAAGATTAACACATAAAATCATTAAAGAAATATGCGGTACAGTCTCCTTCAAAAGGGGAGATGCTTTTTATCGTGAAAAGAAAGTAACATTCAAACATTATAATAGTGACCGTTGTGAGGCAATGGTTTCAGCTGCGGAAGATTTCGATGTGATAATTGAAAAGGATAAAAAAGGCGTCTTGCTGACTCAATGCAGCTGCCCAAAGCTTGCTTCGATACGAAGTGATTGCCAGCATATTGCTGCTGTGCTGTTGGCTATATACGAGCATCAGCGCAGGGGAACCATACCTTTAGAGATGATTCCTTCCTCCTCAAAAGAGGTACTTTCGGAAGAGTTATTGACCCTTTTCACAGATCAGCCGAAACGCTCAAGTGCCCATCAGCTGCACTTTGAAAACAGAAAAGTGCTGGATGCAGAGTTTGTCTGTAAACCAGTACTGACAGGTAACGGTGAGTACATGTTTGGAATCGAGTTAAAGATTGGAGCAACACATGTCCAAAACATCCGAGGTTTTCTGAAGGATATAAAGGACGGCAAGTCTTGTATGCTGTCCGCTGCCTTTACATATGATTCGAGTCTGCATTGCTTTGATATTGAATCAGACTTGGTCATTCAGCAGCTGGTCCAGGTGTTTTCTGATGAAAAGCTCTATACTGATAAATGGCAGGAAACGTCAGACGATTTTATGAGCAATCACCTGATACTGATTCCACCTTCTTCCTTGGAACAGCTTTTACCTTTTTTATCAAGAATGCCATTAGTTAAGCTGGAATATAACGGACAGTCGTTTGCGGGCCTTCTTCTATCCGACCAACCACTTCCATTACAATTTGACTTTTCAGAAGCTGTTGGCAACGGCTATAAACTGAATATTAAAGGCTTAAATCATATGATTATATTGAATTCATATGGTATTGTTCTATCCGGAGGAAAGGTAGTTCAGTTGAAAAGAGAAGACTTCAAACGTCTTGCTGAATTAAAGATAATGCTTGATTCTTCAGGAACAAACCAAATTCTCATTCTTCATGATCAATTAGATTTTTTCATGGTAAAAGTAGTTCCGGGTTTAAAAAAGCTTGGTACTGTACAAATATCAAGAGCGATAACAGAGCAATACTTAAAAACACCACTTGTTGCAAAGCTGTACCTGGACCGGGTAAAAGACAGGCTGCTTGCGGGGCTGGAGTTTCATTATGAACAAATTGTTATGAATCCATTGGAAGGCCGTGAACCGGTGGCAGAATCTATGCTCATAAGAGATGTGGCCAAAGAGGATACAATCCTGGAAATTATGGACGAAGGGTTGTTTGCCAAAACAGACGGCGGATATGTATTGCGAAATGAAGAGCTGGAGTATGAGTTTTTAGCTTACATTGTTCCGAAGCTGCAAAAGCTAGTACAAATTTATGCCACTACAGCGGTTAGAAACCGCATTTTCAGAGAAAATACCAAGCCTCAAATAAGAGTAAAGGTTAAAAGAGAACGGACCAATTGGCTGGAATTCAAATTTGAAATGGACGGAATCCCGGATAATCAAATACGCGAGATATTAGACGCCCTGGAGGAGAAACGGAAGTATTATCGTCTGCGCAATGGTTCACTGCTCTCGCTGGAAACAAAGGAATTTGAAGAAATTCAGCGATTTTTGAATACAGTTCCTGTTCAAAAGGAAGATCTGGAGAGCGGCTTGAATGTACCAATTGTTAGCGGCCTTCATATGCTAGAGTCTATAGAAAATAGCAATGTTATCACATTAGAGGATTCATTCCGGAAGTTTCTTGAAGACATTCGAAATCCTGAGACATTGCAATTTAAAGTGCCAGAAAGCCTTGAACCGATCTTGCGGGATTATCAAAAACATGGTTACAAATGGATGAAGTCACTTGCCAGCTACGGCTTTGGCGGAATTCTCGCAGATGATATGGGGCTAGGGAAAACACTCCAAAGCATCGCATTTATATTTTCGGAACTCCCTAATATCCGAAAAAAGAAGGATCCTGTCCTAATTGTTTGTCCTTCATCCCTGACATATAACTGGCTGAGTGAAATCATGAAATTCGCCCCGGATATTCAAGCCGTTGTCATCGATGGGGACAAATTCGAGAGAACTAAGCTCCAGAGCGAAGCAGATGATATGGATGTTCTTATAGCCTCGTATCCTTTATTGCGGAAGGATATCAAGTGGTATGAAAAGCAAGGCTTCCATTCGGTATTTTTTGATGAGGCACAGGCTTTTAAAAATCCAGTCACACAAACAGCACGTGCTGTGAAGAAAATCCGGGCAGATCACCGGTATGCGCTCACTGGAACCCCCGTAGAAAATTCCATAGAAGAATTGTGGTCTATTTTCCATGTAGTCTTTCCCGAGCTATTCCAAGGATTAAAGGAATATAGCTTCCTTTCCAAAGAGTCAATTGCCCGCAGAACCCGCCCATTTATGCTTAGAAGGCTTAAAGAAGATGTACTTGGAGAGCTTCCGGCGAAAATTGAAGTGATAGAATCAGCGGAACTTCTTTCTGATCAAAAGAAGCTGTATGCTGCATACTTGGCGAAGCTGCGGCATGACACCTTAAAGCATTTGGACAAGGATACACTGCGGAAAAATAAGATTAAAATTCTGGCTGGATTAACCAGGTTAAGGCAGATTTGCTGCCATCCAGCACTGTTTGTTGAGGGTTATAAGGGAAGCTCCGCCAAATTCGAACAGCTAAAGAGGATTGTAGAGGAATCAAGGCTGTCTGGAAGAAGGATATTGATTTTCTCGCAATTTACAAAGATGCTTGAACTAATAGGCAGGGAATTAACGGTTCAAGGCCTCCCTTTTTTCTACCTTGATGGACAAACAACTTCAGAAGAAAGAGTGCAAATCTGCAATCGATTTAACGAAGGCGAACGGGATTTGTTCCTTATTTCATTGAAAGCTGGAGGAGCAGGCCTAAACCTCACGGGTGCAGATACTGTTATCCTATATGACCTTTGGTGGAATCCTGCTGTTGAGGAACAAGCAGCTGACCGTGCCCACCGGATGGGCCAGACTAATGCTGTGCAGGTTATCAAGCTTGTTGCCCGCGGAACCATCGAGGACAAAATGAACGAACTCCAGGAGAAAAAGAGACAGCTGATAGATGAAATCATCCATTCAGAAGACAAAGCTCCAACCTCGCTGACTGAAGAGGATATAAGGGAGATATTAATGATTTAGGTGTACTGACGATAAAACAGCTAAAAACAGCTTGGATAACTCCACATTTAAATAAAAGCAAATTGAAAATGGTCATTCTTAATCTTATCAGTGAGCCCAATAACAAAACACAATCACAACCTTTATGTTTTAATACCTATTAAACGGGGAATATAGTTATCAATATACATACTATAACTCGTTCTGGGGAGGAACATAGGGAATGATGACAATGGCTAATATCGGTGATGAAATAGTATTTAAGAATACAGTTAAAGGCATTGTTGAAAAGGTAAATGAAAACTCTGTGATTGTTGTGATTACCAGCAATCCTGAAGATGTAGAATTTCTAAGTGACAGAACAGTGGTAAATCATAAAAATTATAAAGTTGTGAAACAATCCCAAGCTGTTCCAGAGGCTATAGCATAGGAAAAACAATAAGAAGACCCGTTGAAGGAATAATATCCAACATCGGGTTATTTTTTTGGTAAGTTAATTATTACTGCAAGCATAGCTTTCATGTCCCGGCAGAATGACCAGTCATGGGAAAACAATCCACTTATCTCCTCATCAACAAAGCTCAGAAATCCAGTGATTTTTATGATTCTGGAGTTTTTCGTACAAAATTATATGAAGGTTTTAATGACATTCATAATAAAACCCTTTTCATTAGGACTTTTCGAGTATAATGTACAGTAGTCAGATTTTGCATAAGATATTTCTTCCAGAGAATCCTATAGAAAAGTCAGATTAATTTAGAAAATCGAGGTAACATTCATGAGTGAAAGAAGATTTGAGGATTTTCAAATAAGTGAGGAAATTAGAAGGGCACTTGATGTGTTAAAGTATAATACACCCACTGAGGTGCAGAGTGAAGTAATACCCGCAGCGCTGGAAAAGAAAGACCTTGTTGTAAAATCCCAAACAGGCAGCGGCAAAACGGCAGCCTACGCAATACCGCTTTGCGAAATGGCCGAATGGGAGGAAAAGAGCCCGCAGGCATTAATTCTTACACCAACCCGGGAGCTGGCAGTTCAGGTCCGTGAGGATATAACCAATATCGGCAGGTTCAAACGGATAAAAGCTATGGCGGTCTATGGGAAAGAACCATTTTCAAAACAAAAAGAAGAGTTAAAGCAAAAAAACCATGTTGTCGTTGGCACACCCGGCCGGATGATGGACCATATAGAAAGAGGCACGCTGTCATTAGACCAGGTTAAATATCTCATATTAGACGAAGCGGATGAAATGCTGAATATGGGTTTTATTGAATCAGTAGAAGCTATTATAAAAGAAATTCCTTCTAACAGAGTAACAATGGTATTTTCCGCCACCTTGCCAAAGGATGTTGAAAATCTTTGTCATCAATATATGAAAGAACCGGTTCACATTGAGATTGAATCTGCCGGGATTACGACTAGCAACATTGAACATTTTTTAATAGAGGTGAAAGAAGAAGAAAAGATCTCACTCCTTAAGGATGTTACGGTCGTAGAAAACCCGGATAGCTGCATCATTTTTTGCAGAACGAAAGAGAACGTCGATACAGTTTTTACAGAAATGGAAGAGGCCAATTACTCGTGTGAAAAACTTCATGGCGGTTTGGAGCAGGAAGATCGGTTTGCGGTGATGGATGGTTTTAAAATGGGGAATTTCCGATATCTAATAGCCACCGATGTCGCAGCAAGAGGGATTGATGTGGACAATGTTTCTCTTGTCATCAACTTTGATGTCCCAATGGAAAAAGAAGGGTATGTCCACCGAACAGGCAGAACCGGGCGTGCTGGAAATAAAGGGACAGCAATCACGTTTGCTACACCGCATGAAAGCAAATTCTTAAAGGCAATTGAAAGATATATTGGCTTTGCAATACCGAAAATGGAAGCCCCTGCCGCAGCGGAAGTTGCAAGAGGAAAAGCAGCGTTCGAAGAAAAAATCAGCGGCCGACGAGTCATCAGAAACAATAAAACAGCTAGAATTAACCAAGACATCATAAAACTACATTTCAGCGGCGGAAAAAAGAAGAAAATCCGGGCTGTAGATTTTGTGGGAACGATAGCGAATATTCCTGGAGTAACAGCCGATGATATCGGAATTATTACCATTCATGACAATATGTCCTATGTGGATATTCTAAATGGAAAAGGGTCACTTGTGCTGCAGGCAATGGAGAATACAACAATTAAGGGCAAGAAGCTGAAGGTAAGCAAAGCAATTAAATAATGAATTGTGCTGCTAAATTAAGTTTTTTGGTCCAGGCCGGTCCGAAAACAGTTAACGGAGTGAACATATGAGCAAAGCAAAAGGTAAAAGCGGAACAGGCAGAGGAACAGGCAAAAAAGGCTGGAACAGATGGCAGGCGAGCTCAAACAGAGCGAAAAGCGCCAAACCATACAAAAGCAAGGGTGTAAAAAGAACAGATGATGAATAGAATCAATTGATCTATCCGAGTTAAAACAGATATCAGTAAGAGGGTGTCCCCAAAGTGCGGGACACCTTTTTTGGGAACATGAACTTTTCATCCACAAAAATTATGTGGTAAAAAAGTATCTGTAGGATTAGATATTTTTTTAAAAATTACCAGATTGCCAGCCAGGCTCGCTAATTCAACCACTTTTTCTGCTTAGCGATACAACAACCTGCGGCAGAGATTGTAGGAAATTATATTAAGCAGTAATTATGTTATGGTTTTAAAGTAACATAAAGAACGTTCGTTCGTAACGTTAAACAATGAAATAATTTCGACAAAATATGCGAATTAGTTACATTCGGGGAGATATATAGATAAAATCGAGGGATTTTGTAATTTTAAGAATTGACTATTGCGAAACATTTACTGTCTATCTATCTATGTATAGGAAAAGTGTAAACCCGTAGACAATACAGGAACTGTAAATATAGGAGGGATAATTATTACACAAGATAATCGAAAAAAAATTGCAAAAAATGTGGGCTCAGATGGTGTTGAACAAGCACTAATGACAACGGGGACAATTGAACCAGGTTTTGATTAGAACCCAGATGGAAGCAAGCGGGCTGGAATACCAAAGATTGGAGAGACATTGATAGGGGAAGACGGAACAACTTGGGCGCATTCAATTTGATTTAATTTTGGTTTTGGAATGTCTTATGCTGCTATTATAGTTGCTCATACCAATGATGGGTGCAGTCCCAAATTTGGAACCGGACTTTTTTTTCTGCAAATTATATCTCTATTTCCGGCAATAATAGCAAAACCTTTTTTAATAAACCCGGCATTGTACAATTTAATGCTCAATACAATTCTTTGCAGAAAAAATTATTTAAATTGGTACACATAAGAGGGGGAGTCTTTCATAAACTCCCCACCCATAAGTAACCCAGCACTTCTATAAGTTCGTGCATGGGTGAGCGCATGACTTGCTAAATTAATACATAATTCACCTGAATCAAATTCTTTTGGTATCAGTTGTTAAACTTGAAAGCACAGATTTTTCTATGTATTTCCTAAATCAATTGGTGATTTTTTAACGGTTTACTATAATCATGTTCATGGAAAAATGAAACATCCACCGTATACTCATTATTAATCTTCGTTCTAATCTATACTTGTAAGAATTAGAATTTACTATGAGAGTGTTTGAATCCGATCATCCAGTCTTTAGGTGGGTCATGATGCCAATCAATGTCTTTACTTCTTCCGGAGTAATATCATGCGCCTCAAATGTGTTAATTACATCTTTCCATTTATTAAGCAAATCATTTTCTAACTGGACATATTCAAAAATATCTATGTCTAACACTTTACCTACGGATTCCAATTTATCAATGCTGAGCTGTCTAAATCCACTTTCAAGTTGACAAATATAACTTTTGGAAACACCCAATTTTTTGCCTAAGTCTTCTTGTGTCAAATGGAGTTCTTTACGTCTGCGCATTATTACTTTCCCTATGTTTCTCATAATTTTTCCCTCCAAGCCGACATAAGAATTTTAAAGATGCAATTGCAAAAAAATAAATTATCACAACAAACTACTCATGACTATAATTTGGTGATTACGTACTGGATTATCAAAAGTTTACTTGATAAGTCAGAACTTTTCAATTCTTAATTTAATAACTAGAAAAAATTTTAAAAAAATTTAATTTTATTGCTTTGAAAGATTAGGAATGGAACAAATGCTTCTTTGTCAGAAAAACCTTTTTATATTAATAATAAAAGCAAGACATATGTGGTTAACCTTAATTCAAATGTATTCGGATGGAGGGTTCTGAAAGTGTGGATTATTAAGACTGAACAAAAAGGTGTGGACGGAAACACAACTGCGGTTGAGCTGGAAAGTGTGGATAGAATGTTTGACATTGATGTCCGTTGGGATGGTGCATGGTAGTCCATTTGCATTCCAAAACAGGTGAAAGGAGAGAACTCAAAGATACATTTCAACCTATGATGTATTGGAGTTTTTTAGGACATTGCAATCCATTAACGAAGTATGTAAAGATTTTTTCAGCGAAGGTAGTTATTGCTCAACGGTAAATCAAGATGGGAAACCTCGGCCTTAAGTTGGAAGTGTGAGATGTTCACATTTTCAGTGAATATATTCTACTTCCCATGAGACGCTAAACAAGTTATAGAAAACTCATACGCTGATAGAAAAAAGGACTCTGAAGAGCCCCTGATTCTATCGGCGTTTAACAAATTTCTTATATGCCAAATAGGCAACTATAATAATAGCCACAATCAAAATGATTTTCATATAAACTTAGTTCACCCCATTCATCAATGCTCTTTTTCCTTTTACCCAGAATGGTCAATAAATACACAAGAATACAGAGATCTATTCTTTATTTATATGAAAAATAATAAGTTTTCAATAAAATGCAATTCTTCTCACTGAGAAGAATAAGCCAATATACCATGAATTTCTTTTGGAGAGTGTAATGAGGTGGCTGAGTTAATAAAATCACTGAAAGACAAAACTCAGAAATTTTCCTCTTCCTGGCACGCAAAATGCTTGGAGATGTTAATTACCCGAGAATGTACGTGATCTTTTCTGAAAAGTCTTTTATTTTGTTAGGATATAGTTTTACAATATGGTTATTTAGTACTATAATGGCAGTAGTAATTAATTCCTAAATATGGCAAACTGCCTGAAAAGGCAGGACGCAAAACTATAGGGGCTAAATCTTTTGACACGCCAGCCAGTTGCAATCTTTAATTAGATTTCAACGTCCTATTTAGGGCGTTTTTTTTGTAAACGGTTATTTAGCAATCCAATAAATTGCATTGGAAAGCGTTTACTATTAATTAATTGAATAATCAATAAATGGGGAATTAATTCTAACAAGTATTGGAGATCATCTATTGAATACTCTTGTGCTGAAAAACTGATGTTAAAGACTTCTTTGCAGTTAATTAAGCACTGAGATTAAGGAGCTAATTCGAAAGCCGCCATGTTGTATATAAAGTGAGGGAAACGTATTGAAGCTAAAATTTAAAACGATTTTTGTTGTAGGGATAACAATGACGCTTCTCATCATCATCCTCTTGTCATTGTTATCCCCTATGTTACTTCAAGAAGCTGCAAATCTTGACAAAGATCAAACAGTACAAGAGCTAGAGAGAGTAAATAATAATATCCATTCGAATATGGATGAACTTCGCATGATAAATCGCGACTGGGCTATTTGGGATGAAACATATAGTTTTATCGTTGATAGAAATCAAGTGTATATAGATAGTAGTCTTGAAAATACAACCTTTGAAAATATTCAGCTTAACTTCATTTGCTTTATCAATAATCAAAATAAATTGGTATACCAAAAAGGGTATGACTTAGAAAACCATCAACCGCTGCAATTACAAACAGATTTTTATAATGTGTTCTTGCCCATTTTACATAACAAGGATAGTTTTAGCGAAAAAAATCTAGTCTCGACAAAACATGGATTAGCAATGTTTTCTTTAGAATCCATTTATCGCAGCAATGGTCAGGGTCCGCCCACTGGGACGCTAGTAATGGGAAGATTATTTGGAGAAAACGTTATAAAAGAAGTGGAGAAAGAACTTTCCATAGATCTTACTTTTAAACCTAATGAAAATATTAATAATAAGGAACTATTAATGGTTGAAAACCTTAATGAGACTAAACTCAAAGGCTCACTATTACTAATTGATTATGCTAAAAAAAATGCTTATGAAATAAGTTTTGTTAAAGCAAGAAGTTTTTATATACAAAAAAAGAATTCAGTCAATCACATAACTTTCTATTTAATTACTGTAAGTTTGTTTTCTATGCTTCTTATTATTTTCCTTCTCAATCGTTTTTTACTGACCCGAGTAAGCAATCTATCTATGGAATTAAAACAAATCCAGACTCAAAAAGATATTAGAGCAAGGATTAGTGGAAGTAAAAACAATAAAGATGAACTCACCATTCTTGAAAATTCCATAAATGAAACTCTTGCATCATTAGAGGATAAACATAATGAAGTCAGAAATCTGGCTTACTATGATCAGCTTACTTTCCTTCCAAATCGATATATGTTTTTTCAAGAGTTTACCAAAAGAATTCAAAATAACAACGGAGAAATTATAATTTTGTTTCTCGACCTCGATGGTTTTAAACGAGTAAATGACTCTCTGGGGCATGAATTAGGGGATACATTATTAAAAGAGGTTTCTAACAGAATTCTTCCTATTGTTGAAGGCTATGGCGGCATGATAGCTAGATATGGCGGTGACGAGTTCCTGGTTCTGCTGAATTATAAGGAGAGACATGTTCTTGAAATGATAATTCAAAACATTTTAATGGAAATACAAAAAGAATATCGGATATCTAATTTTAAAACTTTTGTCACTGGGAGTGTGGGTATCGGTGTTTTTCCGCATGACGGATGTACACTTGAAGAAGTTTTAAAAAGTGCTGATATTGCTATGTATGAAGCAAAAAGAAAGGGGAAAAACCAATATTGCTTCTTTTCTGAGCTCACGGGAAATAATGAATATAAATTATTAATGGAACTGGAGAAAGACTTAAAAAATGTGGTGCAAAACAGGGAATTAGAATTATATTATCAGCCTATAGTCTGCAGCAAGGACGAAGAGATTGTCGGGGTGGAGGTACTCTTACGGTGGAACCATCCTGCAAAGGGAATTATTTTTCCTAATAAATTTATTCCTATCGCTGAAGAGAGCGGGTTAATGCCAGTCATCGGATATTGGGTCCTAGAGGAAGCTATAAAACAAGGATTTGAATGGAAACAAAAAGGTTTTAACAAGTTGATTCTGTCTGTTAATATATCAATGTCGCAAATGAAAGATCATAGCTTTATAGAAGTTTTAGATAACGTATTAAGCAACCATCTGCTTTCTCCTGCAATGCTCCAACTTGAGATTAGGGAAAGTGACATTGGTTTTGATTTAAAAGAGGTTAGAGAATTTATAAATGAAATCAAAAAAAGAAATATAAAAATAGCTTTAGATGATTTTGGAGCAGAGGCTTCTTCTTTGTTATCCTTAAAGGAGCTGCCAATTGATGTGGTCAAAATAGATCAGAATTTTATTAAGAATATAACAGCGAAGCCTTTAGACCAAATCTTGCTTAATGGGATTTTTGAAATTACGAAAGGGCTGCATTTAGATGTGATCGTTGAAGGAATAGAGAATAAAGAACAACTTAAATATATTTCCTCCTGTATAAATACTAAATTACAAGGTTTTTATTTCAGCCCGCCTCTTCCTGCTCCTGATTTCGAGAAGGACATTTTGGGAATGGACATGTTCAAAACAGAACAGGAGATTGCTTGTATGTCGGTGAAAATGGAGTAAATCATGTTATTGCAAGTGAAAAACAATAGAATCACTATTGAAATAGTAATATGAGTACATTTTCAAGAGTCCCTAGATAGAGAATGCAGCATTAACATGTTTGGAGGAAGGGATACGATAAAGGGTGATTGAGGAGCAATTTCAATCATTCCTGGTTTACACATGAATTCCTTCGTTAGAATGATACAGTGTTTCTTTAAAAGACATTTCTATCTAAAACTGAACCTGTACTACACTTTATGATAGTAAGAAGTGGCTACGATAAAAGTAAAATCGTTCCTTCAATGAATTTTACAAAAAATGATCTTATAAAAATGTTCATAATTTAAGTGGTGGACAAGCGATTCGTTTAGTATGGTGACTAAAAAAATGAAAGAAACAAGCCTGTACCGCTTGGTATAGGCTTCTTCTTCTCATTAAGGGAATATGGAGCAAGACCTGCTCTATTTAGCAGTCTACTCTGCCTATACTTAGCAAAACCACTAAATATAGATTGGGATGAAGTTTCCATCGTCACGTCGGGAAAGCAAATCTTTCCCCAAAGTAGCTAATACAGGAAATTACTGTTCCTCCAAAAGTTTTTCAGTGCTTCCTACGGATTTACCAATGTGGAATTTTTTGAATCTCGGTATTTTCTATTTTATTGCGACATTCTTTGTAACCCCGCGTTTACATAAATGAAACCATGTCTTTATAAATAATTTTTTAAAAAAATCCGTCCCTTCATCAATTTTAGGCAATAAGATTTATTTTTACCCTTATCAAGTGAACCGCGTAATAATTGAATATGAATACCTCTGATATTATCGAACCATCATTTTAAGAAGTACTTTATCATTTTTAAACCATTTTTTACATTCGGATATCTTACTGGAAGATCAAATCGAGTTGTTTGCTTTAAGATGCTTTTGTGATGAGTAAAAGTGTCGAAACTTCCTTTTCCGTGATAAGCCCCGGTTCCGCTGCTTCCAACTCCGCCAAAAGGCAAATAAGGGGAAGCTAAATGGTAAACAGTATCATTAATACAGCCTCCACCAAAGGAAATACTGTTTAATACTTCTTGCTGAACGTTTTTACATTCTGAGAAAAGGTACAGTGCAAGCGGATTCGGATGGTTATGTATACCTTCGATCACTTCCGATAGATCATTGTATTCCAGTACAGGGAGGATAGGTCCAAAAATCTCATCCTGCATCACCGTATGTTCCCATGTGATTTTCGTAAGCACGGTTGGCTCAATCAATAATTTTTCTCCAATTGATTCTCCGCCAAAGGTTCTTTCACCATCAGTAAGGAAAGATTGGAGGCGATCAAAGTGCCTTTTACTGACAATCCGCGTATAGTTGGGGTTATGTAACGGCTGATCTCCATACAATTCCTTAATAGCCTGAATTAAGTTCTGCATAAAACTATCCCGGATGTTTTGGTGAAGATATAGGTAATCAGGTGCTACACATGTTTGCCCAGCGTTCATAAATTTACCCCAGGCAATCCGCTTCGCAGCAAGCTTAATATTAGCGTCTTCATGAACTATGCAGGGACTCTTTCCGCCTAATTCCAGTGTTACTGGAGTCAAATTTTTTGAAGCAGCCTCCATAATAATTTTTCCGACTGGCACACTGCCGGTAAAAAATATATAATCAAGCTTTCCATTCAGCAGTGCCTGGGTTGTTTCGACTCCGCCTTCAATAACTGCAATGTACTCTTCAGGGAAAATATCCGAAATAATTCTTGCTAGTACTTTAGATGTTTTCGGTGTTAATTCAGATGGTTTTAATATCGCGCAATTTCCGGCAGCAATTGCACCTATCAATGGGGCAACAGCCAATTGAAATGGATAGTTCCATGGAGCAATGACAAGAGCCACACCATATGGTTCAGGATAAATATATCCTTTGGAACCGAAATGGGTAAGCGGAGTTTTAACTTTCTGCGGCTTAGCCCAAGAACGGAAATTCTTGAGCATGAAGCGAATTTCCTCTAATACAACTCCTATTTCAGTGGAGTAAGCTTCAAATTCAGATTTATTTAAATCTGCTTTTAAGGCTTCAATGAACTGTTTTTCATGTGTCCGAATGGTCTCTCTCAGCGTTTGCAGTGCCTTTTCCCGGTATGCTAAATTTTTTGTTTTACCGGTTCGAAAAAACTTTTTTTGTTTATCTACCAGTGATAAATAGTTCTCCATAGATTCAACCTCCCAGCCTCTATAATATACTCTTTTAAGTAATCCATCTCTGTTTGTGACTTATCATTACTATTCTCTAATCATCTCGTAAAGATTTAGCATATCTCCTTCAAATAGAATTTTAGGCACTGGATAAAGCGGGTTGGCTTCTTTCAAAGCTCTTTTTACCATAATGGGGATGTCGTTATCCATTATTCCGTTGACCTTTTTAGGAATGTTCATATTTTCATTTAGATTTTTTATTGCTTCTATAAACATGGCTGCTTTTTGTGCCTCGGTATGATTTGGTGTACCGAGTCCCACCAATTCAGCAAGCTCGGCCAGTGGTTTGTGTGCTGAGTCTCCGTAGTATT
Organism: Peribacillus saganii; assembly: GCF_003429095.1. Classification (GTDB taxonomy): domain Bacteria; phylum Bacillota; class Bacilli; order Bacillales; family DSM-1321; genus Peribacillus; species Peribacillus saganii. Next base: position 25,914 of record NZ_QVTE01000025.1, on the reverse strand, counting down.
CCAGGACATATGGCAGGATAATAGCGTTTGCTAAGCCATGCGGGAAAGAGTAAAACCCTCCGAGAGTATGGGCGATAGCATGCACATAGCCAACATAAGCACGGGTGAAAGCCAATCCGGCCAGGTAGGAAGCCCTCTGCATATTTCTGCGGGCCTCACTATTCGTTCCGTTTGAATATGCTTCATAGAGATTTTCGAAAATGAGCTTTACTGCGTCTTTGCTGTACTGATATGTTTCTGATGTGTTACTTTGGCCAATGTAGGCCTCAACAGCATGTGTCAAAGCATCCATTCCTGTTGATGAAGTAATATGCGGGGGAAGTTTTACTGTAAGCAGCGGGTCAAGTACAGCAACATGAGGGATCAAAACGGTATCATTTACAGCATACTTCTCATGTGTCTGACTATTTGATACAACCGCCGCAAGAGTAGCTTCACTTCCGGTCCCGGAGGTTGTTGGAATCGCAAATAATGGAGGGATTTTCTTTAAAATTTTTAATTCACCCTTCATCTGCGGGATGCTCTTGTTGGGCCTTGCAACTCGGGCTCCAACACCTTTTGCACAGTCCATAGGAGAACCGCCGCCAAAAGCAATAATACCCTGGCAATTGTTTGCCTTGTAAATACTTAGTGCTTCTTCAATGTTTTCAATGGTGGGATTAGGTACAGTTTTGTCATATATAAAATAGCTGATTCCCTCGGCGTCTAACCCTTTAAGCAATCCGTCCATTAGTCCGAGCGATGTAATGCCTTTATCAGTTACAATCAAAACGTTTTCAATTTTGTTGTTTTTAATGAGAGCCGGCAGTTTAATTAAGCTATTTTCTCCCTCTAATAGCTGTGGTTCCCGCCATGCGAGAAAGCGAGTAATGACTCTGAACGCACCCTGATACAGTCTGCAATACGTTTTATACATAATGATGCCTCACTTTTCCATTATGTTTTAAAGATAACTAGACAAATATCCAAAGTAGTAAAATAACAATAGCTTTTACCCAAAAAATCAAAAAACTGTATATACTTTTTATAACTGATTAACAAGGCCAGGCAAATTAATGACTCTGCCTGGCTTTCGCTAAAGGCTGTTGCTCAAAAGTGACATAAAGCTGAATACCGGTGATTAATTCTGTGAATGGCAGTTGAGTTACCGATTATGTGAGCCAAATTCATCCTTAACACATAACAATTATTTTATATGGCGTTGTTTGGGCTGGGATACTTTTTGTGGATGGACCATAGATAACAATTAGATTTCGGTTGGCAGGAATTCTTGAAAAGGCTTGCCCGTTTGGCAATACGATTAGCGTATTAGAAGATAGGTTTAATTTCAGCATGCCATCACTGCTAACTAGCTGATTGTTAAAATAATCAACTTTTACATTTTGATATGGGTTATCTTTGACCATTACCAGTGCCCGATATTGTGGCGGGTAAATTAGAGGAACAGGTGCATTGGCATCATAATATCCTGTTACCCTGTCACCCACCGATATCATCGCATTGTCAACAAAATAAGTAGATGGGGCCACTACGAAATTTACCATTCCTCCTGATCCATTTTCTACAGTAAATAACTTATAGCATCCTCCGTTTTCATCATCTGCACTTATCATAAAGTCACTAATCGTCGTGACCGTTCCGCGAAATGAATTAAAATTGATCATACTTATACCTCCGATGCTAAAAAATGAGTGTTAGATGCTCTTTTAATCCGCCTTTTATTAACCTATTTTTAGATCGATAAAAATGTAACTCGTCTATACGGAAATATGAAAAGCAAAGAATTAGAAGGATAAATAGGGCAGACATCGAGATTTATGACGTGGTTTATCCAGATAATTTATCTGCGGAGTTTGACGACAAGTATGCACAAACACCTAAGAGTACTGGTTATCCTGTGTACTCCAGTAAAGATTATGGTCATATAATTACCCAAAAAGCCAGCAATATCACTGGCATTCCGGTGAATCCCCTTACTTTGTAACCATGCTCGATTTTTATAATACATCATTCAATTCAGTGTCTGAATAAATCGAGATTAAAACTACAGCTTTTGAATCTCCAATGTTTTTCACGTAATGCGGGACACTTGCATTCCAGCTGAAGGAGTCACCTTCTTCAACAATGAAGGACTCTTCTCCTTGTTCCGCCAGAACTTTTCCTTCCATCACTAAATGGCATTCTTCTCCCTCATGTGAATGGGGCTCTCCAATCGAGGCTCCTGGGGGGAATTCAACTATCATCATTCTGATTCCGCCCTTTGAACTTAAATGCTCGATCTTTAAGTTGTTGAATGAAGAATTTGTTCTAGCATCTTTTCGAACTACACGCATGTGCTGTTTCTTTTCCAGCAGAAGGTAGGGTAAAGGAACGCCAAGAAATCCTGCAATTGTACTTAATGTACTAATGGAAGGTGATGTGTTATTGTTTTCGACATTGCTAATAAATCCTTTTGATAAACCTGTTCCCTCGCACATTTGGGCAATGGTAATTTTTTTTCTATTTCGGAGCGCGCGGATCTTGGTACCAATATCCATTATCATCACCTCAAAGTTTCCTAATAAAAAACATATTTATATATTAGCAAAATTATGGTTGACAATCCACAAAGGATATTGTTATCTTATGAATAACAAATATTCATATTGAGAAACAACTTAGTTTCCCTATATTTTTTTTGTTATTTTGTTTACAAATAAGAATATTTTATTCTTATAAGATAATAAGCGAGAAAGAGGGGGTGATTTAGGTTGAGTTCACCGATGATTTACGAACTGCAAAGACCTTCTCAATTTGAGCCTAATAAAACTTATCCTGCTCTTTTTGTTATGCACGGAATGGGCAGTAAGGAAAAAAATATGCTCTCAATTGTAGATGGGTTGGAGGAAAAATTCTTTATATTTAGTATCCGCGGTCATTTATCACAGCCGCCAGGCTTTGCCTTTTTTACGATTCAGGGCTATGGAAAACCTCATAAAGAAGTATTTGATGAAGGAATACGACGGCTTATTAGCTTTATTGATTATGCAACCGAACAATATCCATTAGATCAAGGCAAGCTGTATTTACTAGGCTTTAGCCAAGGAGCCATTGTATCCATGACAATTGGATTAACAATAGCAAGACGAATCAGAGGTATTATCGCTCTTAGCGGATATATTCCAGGATTTGTTAAGGACAATAATGACGTAAAATCTATTAACCAGCTTTCTTTGTTCATTTCTCACGGGGAAATGGACAACATTCTGCCTTTTGAATGGGGATTAGAAAGCAGTGAATTTTTCAGAAGGTTAGGGTCAAATGTAACCTTTCAATCCTATCCGGAAGGCCATACTATTTCATTAAAAAATCAGCTCGATTTTACAAAATGGCTGCTTCAAGATTTAGAAAAATAAGAATGGTAGGGGAGGAAAAGTACAGTATGATGCCATCTTTGTTTGTTGCTCACGGAGCACCGCTGCTTGCGATTGAGAATAATGAATATACTCGGTTTTTGCAGTTATTAGGGCCTTCTTTGCCAAAGCCGAAGGCAATTGTACTGTTTTCAGCACACTGGGAGTCATCAATCCAAAAAGTGAGCAATGTAGATGAATTCGAGACGATCTATGATTTTGGCGGATTTCCGGAATCTTTATATCGTATTAAGTACCCGGCAAAAGGTAATGAGACAGTGACAAAAGTGATTTCAGACCTGTTTGACAGTCAAGGCATTCCTTTTCAAGTTGATACAGCACGAGGATTGGATCATGGGGCATGGGTGGTTCTTAAGATGCTTTATCCGGATGCCGATATTCCAGTCATCTCAATGTCGGTGAATCCTAATCTCAAACCAGAGAATCAGTACAAAATAGGAAAGACTTTATCCCAATTAAGAGAAGATGACATTTTAATTATTGGGAGCGGAGGAACCGTTCATAATCTTGGGGCTATAACAATGGCTAGTGATGGAACTGTCGATCAGTGGGCGATTGGTTTTGATGAGTGGCTGGAACGACGTATAAATACTTGGGATCTGGAAGCCCTGTTTAAATACAGCACTCTGGCTCCGGCGGCTGAATTTGCGGTCCCGCCATATGGGAATGAACACTTTATTCCACTTTTTTATGCAATGGGTTCAGCCGAACAGGAAAGAAGTGCAAAATTATTACATCGCAGCTACCGCTACGGAAATCTAAGCCACAGTGTGTGGCAATTTGGAGAGTCAAGGTAGCAGAAAAAATAATTCATCACAATTAAAATAATTGGAGGCAGGGAAAATGGAAAAAAAGTTTGAAATAAGCAATTTGATTTTAAGGGTTGTATTAGGAATAACATTCTTTATTCACGGATTAGTAAAATTCCAAGGCGGAATTGAAAATACTGCCGGGTGGTTTGGAAGCATAGGATTACCCGAATTTATGGCTTATGGTGTGGCTTTAATAGAAGTGGTTGGCGGAATTGCATTAGTGATTGGATTATTTAGCAGAGTGGTTTCAGGATTGTTCGTATTGCTGATGGCCGGAGCGATTGTAAAAGTCAAATTAGCTGCAGGCTTTTTAGGAAATGGCCAGTCCGCAGGATATGAATTGGATTTAGTATTATTGGCTATGGCATTATCAATTGCCATCACTGGCTCAAAGACTTACGCACTGGATCAATTGATTTTAAAAGGGAAAGAGACCGCAAACGGAAAAGCAATAAATTAATTCATTAAAAAGCTTATGCATTACTTCTTTTGAGGTAATGCTTTTTTATGTAAATTGGAGCTAAAGAGTAAACGAAAACACGAACCACAATAGTAAATATTCTTGCTATTTGAAGTTTTAAATCACAGATACTCATGATAGGCTTCGTCTGTCAAATTATATACGTCTTTTTTGTTGGCTCTGTTAAACATTGTTGTTGATTCTTGACAATAAAAAAAACCGCCTAAGAAAAGGCGGCAAAGTGTATGATTTCCACTGTTTTAAAAACGCTGAGAAAGTGAGGTGTTACGGTGTGTTATCAACACAAAGTGTAAAAGCAAGACAGGTAGCAAGACAGGACACGGGCTTTACTGGAAGTATTTTATAAAAGCGTTTACTTCCTGGCTTTATTTTTGCCAGAGCTGGATTACCGTCGGCATCCACAACATGAATAACCATTGAACATACGACTCCATTTGCAGTTAAACGAGCTTTCAGTTCTTGCCGAACAAAGGGATTATTTAAATCCGCTTCTGTGGCAAGGTCAAATTCTGGGTCGCCAGTTAAGTTATCACAGTGAGAGGGGGCCTGTGCAACAGTACTCGTTACTAATGTATTTTCAAAATAAAGTCGAAAATTATTGCCCAATTCGACAGGCGAAGCAGCTGCGAAATCTGCCCGTCGTTGCTCACATACAGATGGTTCTTTATGTTTGGTTACAGGTGGACAACAGCAACTACTACAACTACTACAACGGTTTTTCTTTTTGGAATGCCGTTTTTTCTTTTTGGAACAACCCATAAAATCACCTCATAATTTGTCTTTACTCCTTTCTATGAAAAGAACAAAAAATATGTTTGGACTAATGTAAGAAAATGATAGATTTATCCAAGTCCAAATATTATTAGGGTAAGTGTAGGAGATTCAAAAAAACAACAATTAGGCAATAAAAAACAACATTGAGCTTTAACAGAGCCTTTTTGTTAAAAAGAGAAAAAGAAGGCAGAAAGTTTAATTATTCAGATTTTGGAAATATAGAGGATAAGACTTCTTTGGGAGGGAAATTAATTGAAGAAGATAAGTACAATCGTTTTCGTTCCGTTCGCTGCCATGATATTTTTAACTGGCTGTAATGAAAAAGATGAAGTAAATTCGGCGCCCCCTGTCGGAAAAAGTGAAAGTACTCAAAACACGAGCGCTGATGAAGAAACACAGGATAACAAAGAAGCGGGCTTTACCTTCAAAGTTTTTGACCTGGAAGCAGAATATGAGAAGGGAAGTTATGAAGTCGAATTTGATACATTGGGTAGTAAAACAGAAGCAACCATCGATGACGGCCTTGAAAATAAGAAACTAGAGGGCGATGAAGCGATGCGTAAATTAAATACCACTTTAAATAAATTAGACATTAACTCTGAAACTCCGGATGAAGAAGTGATTTCAGAAGTGGTGAAAGCCCTTGGACTGAAAGATGATTATAAAGATATAAAGCTTGAAATTCAATACAGCGATAACAAAGAAAAGGAATATCAAGCAAGCGGCAAATAATATGTGTGTTGTAAACATGTAGAAGCTCCAGCCCGGGGCTTTTTTTTAAAAAGATGCATTTTTCTTTGATAAGGAGAGATACATCATAATTCCTGCAAACAAAAAGATGAGAATACCTCCTGTAATAAATCCATTTCGAATAGTGGTGTCCAGTGCACCAAGGAGAGCCGAGCCTGCGACAACGCCAAGCGAGAAAAAAGCATAAAGGATTCCAAAAGCCTTTCCTCGGTTCTCTTTGGCTGTATTTTCCAGAACAGCAGCACTCATGCTAGGGAATAGAAGGGCAAAACCAATTCCATAAATCCCCATCGTTACAAACATATTCGCTAACGCTTCAACCTGGCTTAATAGGCAAAGGGATAAACCAATTATCCCCATTCCGAAGATCATAGTTGCACTGGCAGAGATTTTCGCAACCAACCGATGTGTCGGCAAAATAAATAAGATGATTGCCACACATCCAAAAAAACTTAATAAAATCCCGGCAAAGCTTTGCGGGTAATTAAGTTCGGCCACCCTGAAGGGGAGCAGGTATGCGAGCGTTCCCATCGCAAAAAGTAAAGAAAACGAAGCGATAAAAGCCATATTCAGGTTTTTGTCTGTAAATAACGGTACGAGCTGTCCCAATCCGGTAGCATTATCCTTTTTATCTGTAAAGGAAGCACGGTTTTCAGGGAGTAGAAGTCCTGTCAAAATCCCGGTCAGAATAAGCAGGATAGATAAGATGGTAAATACATAGCCCACTCCCATTTTCGATGAAACAATACCGCCAAAAGCAGGACCGATAATAGCTGCCAACCCAATCGCAGCTCCAGATTTGGACATCGATTCTCCTTTTCCATTCTCTTGTTCGGCAGCATTACCCAAATAAGTAAAAGCAGCAGGAACCAGAAATCCGCCAGTAGCTCCATGGATGAAACGCACAGTTAACAATTGGAGCGGTGTTTGGACCAATATATATAGAAGCAAAATGAGGCCAGTCGCACCAAAACCGTAAAGCAGGACTTTCCTTGGGCCAATTTTATCTATCAGGATACCGGCAATAATATTCCCGCCCATATTAGTAAAAGAATATGTCCCAACGATAAGGCCTGTCATAAGTGAACTCGCTCCGAGCTCTTGAGCTAACGGAGACATAATCGGAAGTTGTGAAAAAGTGTCCATAAAAGCGGCTAAGAGGACGAAAAATAAAAAATATTTCATTTGTTACACCTGCCAATTGTGTCTATTAATCTTATCTGGCCACCATGAAGAATGATAACGCAGATTTAACGGCTATTTTTAGATTTTAGTAGAGCGCTTGATATTTTACAACAATCAAGATTCCGAACAAGCTAGAACAGTTTATAAAATTCTATTTAATCAAAACAATGAACTGCAAACGCTAGTTAATCAAAACAATGAACTGCAAACGCTAGTTAATCAAACGAAGGAAAATGCCAATACAGGGATGAAATCTATTGCCTGAGGAAGGGAGGGGGTGAACTGATTGATTCTCATTTTTTTAACCCCGCTCCAATTTTCTCATTTAATCGTAATTATTACGTTTACATTTTAAAATAACCTTAGAATTTATAAATAAAATTTTGAATTTTTTATTTTTGTAAATGTGAAAATTGAAATGCTCCCAAAACAGGTGAAAAAGGACTTTTTAATTATTTTTTGAAAAACACTTGCATTTTAGAAAGAGATTTATTACGATTTTAATCGTAACGATTACGATTTGATAAAAGGCGTGGATTTAATACACATAAGGTTCTTTCCATCCAGGGGCTATAGAGTATGCAGAAGTATAGTTAAACTATATCCTTTAAATCGTAATGGTTTTGATTTATAAAATGAGGTGAAGAAAATGGCTAAGAAAATACCAGTTACTGTGCTTAGCGGGTATTTAGGTTCAGGGAAAACAACTTTATTAAATCATGTATTAAACCATCATGAGAATAAAAAGATTGCTGTCATCGTGAATGATATGAGTGAGGTGAATATTGATGCTGCATTGATTAAACAAGGAGGGTTTTCTCGAACTGATGAGAAATTGGTTGAGCTTCAAAACGGCTGTATTTGCTGTACATTAAGGGAGGATTTAATGATCGAAGTTGAAAGGCTGGTTCATACCGGGGATATTGACTATATCTTAATTGAATCATCGGGAATTTCGGAGCCTGTACCAGTGGCCCAAACCTTTACATATGTTGATGAAAATCTAGGAATCAACTTATCTGATTATTGCAGGCTTGACACAATGGTAACAGTAGTAGATGCCAATCGATTTTGGCATGATTTTTCATCAGGTGAAAGTCTTCTTGATCGAAAGCAAGGAACAGATGAGGCGGATACACGTGAAGTGGTTGACTTGTTAATCGACCAAATTGAATTTGCGAATGTATTGGTCTTAAATAAAATTGATTTAGTGGATCAAAGTAGTTTAACTGAACTAAAAGCGGTCCTTCAAAAGTTAAATCCAGATGCCAAAGTGATTGAAAGTGCCCATTCACAAGTGGCATTAAATGAAATTTTAGATACCCATTTATTTGATTTTGAAGAGGCTAGTCAAGGGGCAGGCTGGATCAAGGAATTAACGGAAGAACATACTCCAGAAACAGAAGAATATGGTATTTCATCCTTTGTCTATCGCAGGAAAAGACCATTTCACCCCGAAAGATGGATGAAATGGCTGGAGGAATGGCCAGTGGAAGTCGTTAGAGCAAAAGGCTTCTTTTGGCTGCCAACAAGAAATGATACTACAGGTTTGCTGTCACAAGCTGGACCTTCGATTATGCTTCAGGGAGCAGGTGATTGGCTTGCGGCTTATCCTGAACAAGAAAGAACTCAAATCCTAGTGGAAGAACCAGAGCTTTTGGAAAATTGGGATGAAGATTTTGGGGATCGGATGACAGACCTCGTTTTAATCGGGATTGATATAAATCGCGAAGAAATCGAAGCTTCTTTAGACCGATGTTTGTTGACGGATGAAGAAATGAATATGGACTGGTATTTATTTGATGATCCACTTCCACCCTTTACCGTTTCTGTTTAAAAAAAATCAAATTGGAGGAAATAAAAATGAGAGTAAAAATTACATTAGCATGTACTGAAACAGGAGACCGCAATTATATTACCACCAAAAATAAGCGAAAGAATCCAGATCGTATTGAACTAATGAAATATTCCCCGCGTTTAAAAAGACGTACATTACACAGGGAAACAAAATAATCTTTCACAATTCAGCGTATTTCAGTTATAGAGGAGTTATGTAATCTGCTAAATGGAAAATAACCATCTCACTGATGGGCAGTGGGATTAAAAATGATTTTTTATCGAGGGGGAAGGTCATTGAATAAGAAATTTCGCATTACCTCAGTACTAGTAGTATTTTTGATGTTTCTTACAGCTTGTTCTATAGAAAGCTCCAATTCATCTACGGGAAGAAATGGTGGAGAAGAAAAAAAGAAAGAGATAACGTTTCTTTCCAATTTTCCAAGTGAAACGCTTGATCCACATCTAAACTATACCGCTGTCAGGGCTGGAGTTACCGAAACACTAGTAAAAGTCAATCAGAATCAAGAGATTGAACCTTGGCTTGCGGAAAGCTGGAAAACAAGTGATGGCGGGCAGACTTGGAGCTTTCATATTAAAAAAAATATCACATTTCAAAATGGGAAGAAAGTAGATGCAGCAGCTGTGAAGGCTTCTTTGGAACGAAACATACAAGTGAGTGAAGCCATGAAAACGGCATTAAAAATCAAAACAATGGAAGCGGACGGGCAAACCTTGATCATTTCAAATGAGCGGAAATTGCCTCATTTTCCTTCCGAGCTTGTCCATCCTAACACGGCAATAGTGGATAGTATGGCAGAAAACATTGAACAAAAACCAATAGGAACTGGTCCGTTTAAAGTGGTCTCTTTTGAACCGAATAGCAAGCTGGAACTGGAAAAGTATGAAGGTTACTGGGACGGAGAGGTCAAGCTTGATCGGGCAACCATGACATTCAACGAGGATGCCAACGCGCGGACAACGGCCCTTCAATCCGGAGATGCAGATATTGTTTACCGCCCTGCTATTGAAAGCATTGAAAGTCTGAAAAGTGACAAGTCAATTAAAACAGATGTGGTCGCCAGTCTTCGGACGCATCTTCTTATGTACAACTCAGGTAAAGAAACATTTAAGGATATCAACGTGAGAAAAGCATTTGATGCCCTGATCGACCGTCAATCGGTTGCCGACGATATTATGGCAGGGCAAGCGACGGTGGCCAAAGGGCCTTTTCTGGCGGATTCTCCATACTCACCGGATTATGAAAAGAAGCAATTTAGCGTAGAAAAGGCAAAAAAGCATTTAGAAAAAGCAGGTTATGAGCTAAAAGATGGAAAGATGGTAAAAGACGGCAAACAGCTAACTCTTAACCTCATGACCTATTCCTATCGACCTGAATTGCCATTAATCTCCCAATTGCTGCAATCAAATGCAAAAGAACTGGGGATTACCATTGAAATTCAACAGGTTGAAAATATAGACGAGTATCTGGCGGAGAAAACAGACTGGGATATAGCCACTTACAGCTTAATTACTGCTCCACGAGGAGATGCGAGCTATTTCCTTAATTCCGCGTATATGGCCGGGGGAGCTATTAATCCAGGGCAGATCCAAAACGATAGGATTACCAAGCTTATAGAAGATTTGAACCAAACGTTAGATAACAAAAAACGGAATGAACTTTCGAAGGAAACAATCAAAATCATTGATCAGGAAGCCCTGCATTCATTTCTTGTTCATCCCAATAATTTTGTTGCGTATAAGGACTATGTCCTAAATTGGCAGACCAGTAAAAGTGAATATTACACATTAACCAAGGATTTAGATGTGAGGGTAAAGTGAAACAGGTAGGTAAAAGACTTTTGGAGCTTGTGTTGTTCCTGTTCTTATTATCTTTTATCAGCTTTGTTTTCATGAAAGCTGCCCCGGGTGACCCGGTAAGGTACATACTGAACATTGATGACGTTTCTATTACCGATGAACAGATTGAAGAGCTCAGAGAAGAGTTAGGCTTTAACGATCCCATTTACATACAGTATTTGAATTGGTTGATGCGATTCTTTCAGTTCGATCTGGGGGATTCTTATATGACGAAACAGCCGGTCTTGAAGGAACTGGCGAGCAAAATTCCTGACACAATGGCCTTAACCTTTTCATCTATGGCGGTCATGATAATGATAGCAGCACCAATTGGAACTCTTGCCGCCTTGTATAAGAATAAATGGATTGATCACCTCAGCAGAATTTTTGCCTTAATAGGTGCTTCAATCCCCAGCTTCTGGCTGGGCCTGCTTTTAATGCAGCTTTTTTCTGTTAAAATGGGAATTCTGCCAGCTATGGGAAAGGGAACCGTTCTTCATTTGCTGATGCCTTCATTAACATTGGGAATAGCGATGGCGGCTGTCTATGTAAGACTGCTCCGGTCCAGTCTGCTGGAAAGTCTGGGACAGGATTTTATTAGGGCAGCGAAGTCGCGGGGACTTTCGCAGAGGAGAATTTTTCTTTTCCACGCTTTTCGCCACAGCCTCACACCGGTTATTACCATTTTTGGGGTAAGTCTGGGCAGCTTGCTTGGAGGAACAGTCATTATAGAAGTCCTTTTTGCATACCCTGGTGTTGGCAAGCTGGTTGTAGAAGCAATCGTTAGGAGAGATTACCCAATCATCCAGGGATACATACTTTTTATGGGGCTGTTTGTCGTCATGATTAATCTTTTAGTGGACCTTTCTTATCGATACCTCAATCCGGAAATCCGTTTGAAGGGTGGAGACCGGCGATGATCAATGGATTCCGTATAACAAAGCCAGGAATTTTATTATTAATAGGTCTTTTTTTTATTACCATCATCATTGCTCCTTATATCGCCCCATTTGACCCAACAGATGTCAAAATGGGGGATCGGTTAAAACCGATAAGTTTGGAGCATTTCTTTGGGACGGACCATTTAGGGAGAGATGTTTTTTCCCGGATACTGGCAGGCGCCCAAACGACAGTCGGTACGAGTTTCCTGGTCTTGGCCATTTCACTGCTTATTGGTGTTCCAATTGGTCTCGTTTCTGGATTTGTCGGAGGAAGATTAGACCGTTTTCTAATGAGGTTTGTCGATGCTTTTATGGCGTTCCCCGACTATATTGTCGCGATTATTTTGAGCGGCTTGCTAGGGCCGGGGATATTCAATTTGGTCTTTGCTATTGTAATGGTGAAGTGGATCGGGTATGCCAGATTAGCAAGGAGTACCGTGCTGACGGAAAAGCAAAGGGATTATATATTAATAGCTAAAGTCAATGGCGTTGGCCCTATGAATATATTGAGAAGACATATGATCCCGCATGTATTAGGAAATGTAATGGTACTTGCGACCTTGGATGCTGGAAAAATCATTTTAATGATCGCCTCTCTTTCCTATATCGGGTTAGGGGCTCAGCCTCCGATCCCAGAGTGGGGGGCGATGCTGAATGAAGCAAAGGCATTCTTTTATAATGCTCCTCATTTAATGCTGATTCCAGGTTTATCGATCATGGTGATTGTTCTAATTTTTAATTTAGTTGGTGATTACTTGAGAGATCATTATGATGTGAAAAATCAGAACGGAGGCAAATGATGTCTGTTTTAACGATTTCGAGTCTAACCATAAAACATAGGGAAGAAACCTTGGTGCAAAATATCAGACTTTCCGTCAATGAAGGAGATTGGCTAGCGCTTGTCGGTGAGAGTGGAAGCGGAAAAAGCGTAACAGCTTCCTCCATCGGGGGGCTGCTGCCTCGTGAGCTTATCATTTCATCTGGCAGGATCCATTTTGGTGAAGCAAATCTATTAGACTTAAAAGAAAAAGAATGGCAAAACTATCGCGGGAAAGTTATTTCCTATATTTTTCAAGATTATCAGGGAGCTTTCACTCCATTTATGACCATTGGAGCTCACTTTGATGAAATGCTGAAAACTCATACCAATAATTCAAAACAACAAAGAAAAGAAAGGGCTTTGGAAACTTTAAAAAACGTAAATCTGCCTGAAGAAAGAGTCTATAAAAGCTATCCATTTCAGCTAAGCGGAGGGCAGTTGCAGCGTGCAGCCATTGCCATGGCGATGATGTTGAAACCGAAATTGCTCATTGCTGATGAACCGACAACCGCTCTTGACAGCATCACAGCAACCCATGTTCTTCAGCTGATTTCTAATTTACAACAGCAAACAAACTGCGCGGTTTTGTTTATAACCCATGATTTGCGGCATGTGCGGAAATATGCCAATAAGATGGCCGTCATGCTAAAGGGCGAGATTGTCGAGTCAGGATCAAAAACGTCGATCCTACAACAACCGCAACATGCCTATACGAAAGCATTAATAGCGGCCATTCCTTCTTTGAGGTCGACTAAAAACCGACTAGTAACCATATAAAAAATATGATTTTGAAAAATGGGGAAATTAAATGAGGATAGTTGAACAAGAAGTGCTAGTAGCGAAAAATGTTACGAAGCAATATTCGTCCGGACAGAAAGCGGTCGATCAGGTCTCCTTCGTCATAAAAAAGGACGAATGTTTGGGCCTTGTTGGGGAGAGCGGGAGCGGGAAAAGCACATTGGCCAGGTGTGTCCTAGCGTTGGAAAAAGTGGATCAGGGTGAAATTTGGTTTAAGGAAAAGCCGCTGCATTTGGCTAATAAGGAGGACCTTCGTTACATAAGAAGGGAAGTGCAGGCTGTCTTTCAAAATCCTGCTGCCGCGCTGAATCCGAAACTGAAAATCATCGATTCTTTGATGGAACCACTGGATTTTCAAAAAAATATCCAGCCATCTTTTTTAAAAGGAATTCGGCATCAGCGAGAAAAGGCAGCAGAACAACTGCTTGAAATGGTGGAGCTTCCATCGAAATATCTTTCCTGTTATCCCCATGAATTAAGCGGAGGCCAAAAGCAAAGGGTGACTATCGCCAGAGCCATAAGTATTGAGCCCGCGCTTATCATTCTTGACGAACCCACAGCGAGCCTTGATGTTTCGGTGCAGGCAAAAATAATGAATCTATTAAAAGACCTCCAGCAATATTTAGGAGTTTCCTATCTATTTATTTCACATGATTTGGCAGCAGTGAACTTTATGAGCGACCGAATCATGGTGATGAAACAAGGGAAAATAGTAGATGAATTTAGCAAATATGACTTGTTCTCACTGAAAAGAGAACCATATACAAAGGAATTGCTGCATGTCTTTGAAGGATAAGGAGGTACATCCATGAATCATAAAGCATATCTTGCTTTGGCGCTTCCCCTTATTTTTTCTACCATTACCACCCCCTTATTGGGGGCAGTTGATACAGCGGTGGCGGGCCAGCTGCCAGATCCGTCCTACATTGCTGCAGTTGCGGTAGGAACGATTATCTTTAATACGATGTATTGGCTGTTTGGATTTTTGAGGGTCAGTACATCCGGATTTGCCGCTCAAGCTCATGGGGCAGGTGACACGGAAGGCGGTATTCTTGCTATTGCTCGTCCATTCTTTATCGCTGTATTAGTAGGAATTGGTTTGATTGCTCTTCAGTGGCCGATTATAGGATTGTGTTTGCCGCTGTTAACTCCTGATCCCCACGTACAGTCACTTGCCAAAGATTATTTACAGATCCGGTTTTGGGGTGCGCCTTTTGCTCTCTTAAACTATGTCATTCTAGGCTGGCTGATGGGAATGTCCATGATCAAGGTCTCGCTGTTTTTGCAAGTGTTGATGAACTGCATGAATATTGTGCTTGATCTACTATTTGTATTTGGATTTTCCTGGGGTGTTTCTGGTGTAGCAGCAGCCACTTTACTGTCAGAAATAACGGCTTTTGTCATCGGATTGGCAATTGTTTGGAATGCTTCTCCATTCAAACGGAAGCTTCCCACTTTTCATAAAGTGATAGTCCCGTCATCATTCAAGAAAATGATGAAGGTTAACAGGGATTTGTTTATTCGAACCGTGTGTTTATTAACAGTTTTCAATTTATTTACCGCCAAAGGGGCTTCCTTTGGAACGGAAACCCTTGCTGCAAATGCAATCCTCATCCAGATCCATTACATCATGGCTTATTTTTTTGATGGTTTTGCCAATGCCTCCAGTATCCTGACAGGAAAAGCAATTGGGTCAAAGGATAAATCCCTGTATCAGCAGACGCTCAAGTTATCCTGGCAGTGGGCTATTTACTCATCAATGATAATAGCCACTACCTACTATTTGTTAAGTGATTACATTCTAAGGCTATTTACAAGTATTCCAGAGATTATTGAAATGGCTCATAACTATGAAATTTGGATTATCGTGTTTCCGATTGTAATCAGCTTAGGTATTGTACTGTTTGGAGTTTACACAGGAGCAACCGAAGCTGCACCTATTCGGGATTCCATGCTCCTCGCCTTATTCATCTATTTAATTGCTTATTTTCGAGTGGTGCCCATTGCCGGGAATCATGGATTATGGCTATCCTTCATACTGTTTAGCGCAGGGCGTTCCGTATTTTTAGTGCTGTTTGTTCCCAGGTTATCACGAAAGCTGTTTCCTAGGACACTTTAGAGCTCCCTATTATATGGAGCCCTCTTTTTCGTTATGATTTGAGTCGTTTAAAGCACAATTTCTAAAGAAACGTGATCATCACAATGACCATAGTGAGCATGATGAAGCGGGCCATTAACTAGGTAATCCAATAGTCTCCGTGAGGAACCAGGTTTCATGTCCGCAATTGCTATCGTGACTACAGCCCAGTCAACCGGCTTACATTCATCTGGATTATTACTTAATTAGAATGTTACATTTATCCCAGTGCCTTGATGTTCATAGTGCAAATGATTATTAAGAATGTAATCAATATGATCGTCATGCCTTATATTCGTGAGCCCGCAAGTCATACTATGCTGGTGCTTATATGCTTCCCAATGAGTAGCATGATCCAGATTAGTTATCATCTCCAAGCATAGTCTTCCGAAAATTCATCTGAATATCATTCTAGCAGGAATATAGAAATCTGCGCATTTCGTACTAGGATTAAGAATGAGGCAATTTTGTGAAATTGAATGGAAAAAGCATATTAGGGACAAAAGCAAAATCAATTATCAAGATATATTGTGGTACACTTTAGGTATTACTGGATGTTAACCGAGGTGTTCAAACGTGAAAACAGTAGCAGTGATTGGCGGGGGAGTTACTGGGCTGGCCGCTATGTATGAGCTGAATAAATGGAAGATAGAAAACCAATCCGATATCAGGCTTGTCCTTGCCGAGGCTTTAGACGAGCTGGGCGGAAAAATCCATACAGTTAAAGCAGGCGGGTTCGTGATGGAGTCAGGGGCAGACTCGATGGTGACCCGAAAAGCAATTAGTATGGATTTTATTAAGGAACTGGGATTGGAAGATGAAGTAGTATATAATACAGCTGGCAGGTCATTCATATACAGTGATGGGGAGCTTAAGCCAATTCCTGAGGATACGGTATTCGGGATTCCAGCCAGTGTGGAAGCATTGGCGAAAAGTATGCTTGTGTCAGCTGAGGGAAAAGTAGAGGCCCTGAAGGATTTTTATACAAAAAATGAAGGCTTTACAAAGAATAGTTCGATCGGAGAATTTCTGGAGCATTTTTTCGGAAAAGAATTGGTTGAAAAGCAAATCGCGCCTGTGCTTTCCGGTGTCTATTCCGGGAATTTGAGCGACTTAACGATTGCGAAGACCCTTCCACAGGTATTTGATTATAAAGAAAAGTACGGCAGCATCATAAAAGGCTTTGAAGAAAACAAGAAAGTGTGGCAAAGCTCTGGTGAGAGCAAATTTCTTTCTTTCAAAGACGGCCTAGGAGCACTTATTAATGCTTACGAGGACCATTTGAAGGGTGCAGAAATTTTAAAAAATACAAGAGCTGATAAAGTTGAAAAAGCAGATGGTAGGTATCACATTACTTTTTCAAATGGGGACATCCTAGAAGCAGACCATGTAATCCTCAGCATTCCACATAATGCTGCTGAACTATTGTTCAGAGATCCGGTTCTTGAGAATGAATTTGCCGCACTTAAAAACAGTTCGGTTATCTCTATTTATGTTGGATTTGATATACCCGACAGCCAGCTGCCGGCGGACGGTACCGGCTTTATCACCTCCAATTCGGACGATATATTATGTAATGCATGCACATGGACAAGCCGAAAGTGGAAGCATACTTCTGAGAGCGGAAACTTGCTTGTAAGGTTATTTTATAAAAGCAGCCTTCCAGAGTTCACCTCTTTAAAAGAAATGAGCCATAAGGAACTGCTTAAGAAAGCTTTAGCTGATATAGAAAAAAGCCTCGGGCTTTCGGCTGAGCCAGTAGCAACTGAAGTAACTAACTGGATGGAAAGCATGCCAAATTATTTAATTTCCCATCCGGAAACAGTGACCGAGCTGGAAAAAAGGCTGGCTGATCAATATCCGGGAATTTGGCTTGCCGGATGCTCCTATTACGGAGTCGGCATTCCGGACTGTATTAAAAATGGAGAAAACACCGCTAAGAAAATTTTAGAGAATTTCTAATGTAGAAAGAGCAGCGTATTACGGTCGCTGCTCTTTTTTATGCAAAAACTATTAAAGAAAAATATGAAAGTTAAGCCAATTGCAAAGAATGAACAATGCTCCATTAATCATCATTTTTTATTCGTTATTATGGCATGTAAATATACAGATAAGATAATTATTCATGATGAAAGAAGAAAACAGTATGCTTTATTCGATTCAGACATATTCAAAGTGAAAAAACTCCCGCACGACATTGTGCGGAAGTTCATGGACTGCTATTTAATTAACAAAACGTGTCTTTTGATGATGGATTTTTCAATCCGAACAATGGACGTATGAATAGGGCTGCGAATGTACCAAGCATCGCCATAACTGCCCAAACCCATCCGTGAAGACTAAAGGATGAGATTCCACTGAAGTAAGCTCCAATGTTGCAGCCAAATGCGAGGCGTGCTCCATATCCCATCAAAAGTCCGCCAAGAATGGCAGCACCGGCTACACCCGGCTTCATTTTTCTAGGTTTAAAAGTACCTTGGAGTGATGCTGCAATAAACGCACCTAAAATAATTCCAAAGTTCATAACACTTGTAGGATCGGCTAGTACCGTATTAGTCAGAGCGGCTCCATTAGGACCTTCAAAGTAACTCCAGGCAGAAACATCAACCCCTGTGGCCATTAACGCTTTTCCTCCCCAGAGAGCAAAAGCAGAAGTAATTCCCCATGGTGAACCTTTTACAGCTAGAGTTAAAGCGTTTAATAATGCTAAAACAATAGCAGCTGTAAACAATGGCCAAGATCCACGAAGCACCTTTTTCCAGCCAGTTGTGGTAGGAAGGGGCTTCATCATTGGCGGATTTTTCTTTTTTGCAATCTGAATAGTAATAAGGTAGATCGCGATGAATAATACCATTTGTACGACCCAAGCACCAAAGTAACCAAGGCCAGTAGATTCAGCCAAAGATATTGGCGGGAGGGACGGAGTATCTTCCATCCAGAATTCAAAATGATAAGCACCCACTGTTGAACCTGTAATAAAGGCTGAAAGGGTTAACACCATGGAAGTAGAACCTCCACCCAGACTGTACAGTGTACCTGAAGCACACCCATTACCGAGCTGCATCCCAATTCCAAATAAGAAGGCACCGACTAAAAGGCTAACACCAACAGGGGAAACAAGACCCTTTGGTGTAACATCGGTAAAAGTAAAACCTGTGCTTAAAATAACTGCAAACAGTGTTGAAGCAATGGCTAATAATAGCATGTGAGCCTGAAGCCCTTGGACATTGCCAACGGAGACGAGTCTGCGAAATGCGGATGTGAAACCAAAACGTGCATAAAGCAGTGTAGCTCCCAATAATAATCCAATGATAAATAGAATGCCCTGAACCAAATTAGCTGATTGGACAATAGCTATTAATAGAATAATGGAAGCAAGAATCCCTATGGTAACTAGACCCTTTTGCACCGAGCTTAGATTAGTGACAAAAGTGGTCGATTTTTGATTCCATGATTTATGGATCACTTTTGATGTATTTAAACTGGTTTGTGACACTCTTTTCACCTCATAACCGATAAGTTTAGTATGATTTACGATTTACTATATTAATATAATCTGTTCAAAAAGTAAAGAGGGAAAATTCTTGAACTATTATTAGTACTATTTTTTTGGACTTAAGGAGAATGATGTTCTATTTAGTGTTAAGCAGTAAACTCGCAGTTGATCGCAAAATCTCCTGCGTGTTTTTATCATATATGGTAAGGATCATAATTAAGAAAGAAAAAGTACAATTGACCTAAAACAATAATTAAAAAGAATAAACAGAAATATAAATAACCATAATACTATAGTCATGTCGTTATAGATATTGTTTCTTCCAGAAGGTAAGATAAAATCTACCCGTCTCGAAAAACCAAAAATATAGAGAAGCTTCCTCGATTTTTAATGGTAAAATAATGATTATCTATACTTGAGCATAAAACGGGGTGTACATATGAAAATTAAAAAAATACTTATCGCAGGAAATTACGAGGAGGAATTCAAAAAGTATCTCACGGTCCATCTGCCGCAGCAGTTTAGGTTTTTGTCTGTCGAAGAAATAACGGATGAGGATCTTTCCTGGACTGATGCGTATGTAGGGTTTAAGCCTTCTCCAAATTTTCATCCATCGTATTTTAAATGGGTTCATTCCTTTAATGCGGGTGTGAATAACTATCTGGAAATTGATGGCTGGGATGATCAAAAAGTACTGCTCACCCGAACGGTTTGTTCATTTGGCGAGAGGATTAGCGAATACTGCTTAAGCTTTATCCTTCGGGACCTTCAATATCATGAGGGTTTTCAGAGGAATAAATTGGAAAAAAAGTGGGAGCAGAAAACGCCAAAAATGCTAAGGGACCAGACAATTGTCATTTTTGGCACGGGTGCTATTGGGCAAGAGGTAGCGAAAACGTTTAGTCTCTTTGGAGCAACTGTTTACGGAGTATCTCAAAGTGGTGCCTCAAAACCGCATTTCAAAGAGGTTGCTGACACAGCTTCAGCTCCTGCTTTGGTATCTAAAGCGGATTGGGTTATTAGTACACTGCCACTCACAACTAACACCAATAAGATGTTTAACAAGGAATTTTTTCACCATCTAAATGGATCTTTTATTAATGTTGGAAGAGGGGCAACAGTGGACGAGGAGGCGCTGATCGAAGCTCTGGACACAGGGAAGCTGCATTCCGCTGTCTTAGATGTACTGGAGACAGAACCTTTGCCGGAGAGTTCTAGCCTTTGGTCGAGAGAGGACGTTATTATTACCCCGCATATTTCAGCAGTAACGGAAATAAATGAAGCCATTGAATGCTTTCTTGAGACTTTAAGAAAACTAGAGAATAATGAACCGCTGCCTAATCAGGCGGATACTTTGAAGGGGTATTAATTTATCCAAACTGAGTTTAATTCCGACCGAAGTTTTTTGTGCTAGCACAGTAGGAATGGCTCGGTAGTGAAGAATGGAAAAAGCACGCATAACAGCGTGCTTTGTTGCAATCTATGTCAAGAAATGAGTCTCATTTATTCAGTCGGAAGGAGTTATATCTCAGCAGCCCTTATCTTTATCATACCGATAGTCTTAAATCCGGTTACCGACACGGGTTTCTACCACTTCCATTTCTCGCACCGTTTCCGATTCCGTTCACCTTCCAAATCCTGCTCACGTTCTCTATCGTCTATCATAAATATCACCACCTAAAGCATTATAAAGAATCATATATGATTCACACGTGGGATTGAACAAGTTCATAAATTATTAAACACATATTTACTGTAAATAATTAATGCAATATAAAAAGGACCATAATAAATAAAGTTCAGGAGTTTTGAATGAGTAAGGTGTAACTCTACCCTCAAGTCTAATAGCAAATGAAAATTCATCTTTAGAACGGGTTTCCTATCATAAAAACAAAAACGCTGGGCAAACGTTTTAATGCGTATTTTTATAGTAATTTCAATTTTTGCACTCTAATTTTGTCTTTTCACGTTTACTAAATGTATCGAAAAACTTTTTCCTGAAATAGCAATCGAAAATGGAATAGTTATTCAAAATCGTGATTAAATATAAGTTATTTTAATATTTAAAAACCTCATTGACATAAAAAAACTATTAACTTATATTAATAGAATAATATTTATATTTATCCATCTGAAGTGAGGAAGAAAGAATGTATTTGAAGGTTACAACAGGTCCGGGTCAATATATTAGAAAGCCTGGATTATTAACCGACACAGGATTATACATAGAGAAATTTGGCAAGAAGGCTGCACTAATTGGAGGGAATACAAGCAGGAAAATCATTGAAAAGACTCTAACGACCAGTTTTTATCTGAACAAGGTGTCGCACTGAAACAATCTATATGGTATGGAGGAAGAAAGCTCTATAGCTAATATTGACAGTTTTGATAGAAGATATGGTTATCACAGCAATCAGCGAGGCTGATCAATACGTTAATGAGATGTTCAAAATAATTATTTAGAGAATATTGGGGGAGTTATCATTGAAAAAGTGGTTAGTTATCATATGTTCATTCATACTTGTATTTGCCTTGACGGCTTGTGGTAAAGAGCAGACATCTGGATCTGATAGTTCAAAGGATAAATCGTCTGAGCCATTGAAAGTGACATTGCCGACCTGGACAGGGTACGGACCCTTATTTTTAGCCAAAGAAAAAGGATTTTTCGAAAAAAATGGTATTGATGTGGAGCTTTCCATTGTTGAGGGATTGGCTGAACGGAAACAAGCATTAGCAAGCGGAAAAATTGATGGGATGGCGACGGCTCTTGATGTTCAGGTAACATTAGCAGCCTCCGACATTCCGGTTAATGTAGTCTGGATTTTAGATGATTCTTATGGAGGCGATGGAATTCTTGTCAAAAATGGAATCAATGATGTGAAAGACTTAAAAGGCAAAACAATGGCTTTTGAAGTTGGTTCCACCAGCCATTTGCTTGCCTTAACTGCCCTAAAGCAAGGCGGCTTAACAGAAAAAGATGTAGAAGTTGTTCAAATGTCTGCCGGTGATGCAGGTGCCGCATTTGCTGCAGGAAAAGTAGATGCTGCTGTAACATGGGAACCATGGTTATCAAAAGGTTCACAAGCTAATGGAAAAGTACTATTATCAACAAAAGATCTGCCAGGAATCATTGTTGACACTGTTAGCTTTAAAGAAGACGTAATCAAAAACCGCCCAGATGATGTGAAGGCATTTGTGAAGGCAATGGGCGAAGCGATGGATTACTGGAAAGAGAATAAAGAAGATGCTGATGAGATCATGGCAAAAGGCCTTAAAATCGATACAGCTGAATTTGTGGCAACTGAAGAAGGTTTGAAGTTTTACTCAAAAGAAGATAATGCAGAACTATTTGGAACTGAAGGTAAAAAGGGCTCCATATATGAAGCAACAGAAAACGCAATTAGCTTCTACAAAGAACAAGAAATTATAACAAAAGAACCAAAAGCGGAAGATATTATTAATCCTAGCTTCCAATAAGAGGATTTTTAGTTTTAAGAATTGGTGGTTTATTTCAGAGCCTAACATATGAGACTCTCATATGTTAGGCTTTTTTAAAAACATTGATAGAATTGGGTGAGTTGAGTGCTAGCAAAATTGTTTACGCCAAATAAAGAAATTCCCAAAACAATTTATACCTCAGCGGGTTTTCTTACGTTTATTATATTTCTGGTTATTTGGTCAGTTTTGACCTATGGTGGAGTGGTAAATGCGTTATTTTTGCCGACTCCGACGACTGTTTTAGCAACAGCTATTGATTTATTTGCAAATGGTAGTCTTCTTTCTGATATCGGCATCTCTTTCTCAAGGGTTCTTGTCGGATTTCTTGTGGCTGCTGCCATAGGAATCCCTCTAGGAATTTTGATGGGCTCATTACGAATTATGGAAGGCGCTTTTGAACCAATCATCGGATTTATTCGCTATATGCCGGCATCCGCCTTTATTCCGTTGTTAATTCTGTGGATTGGACTGGGTGAAGCAGAAAAAATGAGCGTCATTTTCCTAGGTACCTTTTTCCAGCTAACTCTCATGATTATGGATGTAACAAAAAATGTTCAAAATGAATTAATTGAGGTTTCCTATACATTAGGTGCAAAAAAGGTACAATTATTTACTAAGGTAATATTGCCAGCAGCATTGCCGGGAATTGTAGATACTTTAAGGATTACGTTCGGCTGGGCCTGGACATATTTAGTGGTAGCCGAAATTGTTGGAGCATCCAGTGGATTAGGCTATATGATAATGCAGGCATCCCGATTCCTGCAGCCGGATAAAATAATAGTTGGAATTATAATTATCGGTTTATTGGGGCTTTTAACAGATATGATCTTTAAAGCCATTTATCGAGCTTCATTTTCATGGATGAGAAAGGATGGTTTGTAAAATGGTCTCACCACATACAATGAATGGAGAAAAGGAATCAGTCCATATGGGGAAACCGAAACTCGAAATCAAAGATGTCGGGAAAATTTTTAAAACAAAAACCGGAGAGACTACGGCACTGGAAAAGACTTCCTTTACGATTAGCGAAGGGGAGTTTGTAACAATTCTAGGGCCTTCTGGATGCGGCAAGTCAACTGTACTCCGAATTGTTGCGGGACTGGAAGAAGCAACTTCTGGACATGTGCTGCTTGATGGAGAAGCCATCCATGGGCCAGGCCCTGATCGTGGAATGGTATTTCAGTCGTACACGTTATATCCATGGTTAACTGTGAAAGAAAATATAACGTTCGGTTTAAAATTAAATGGTGTCTCGCAAAAAGAACGGGACGATGTTGCGAGGCATTACCTGCAATTAATTGGCTTGGAAGGCTTTGAAAAGCACTATCCCATACAATTATCTGGGGGAATGAAGCAGCGGGTTGCCATCGCACGTGCACTTGCTAACGATCCTAAAATATTATTAATGGATGAGCCCTTTGGAGCACTGGATGCTCAAACCAGGAATATCATGCAGGAAGTTCTGTTAAAGGCATGGGATGAAAGCAAAAAAACAATACTATTTATCACTCATGATGTAGATGAGTCTATTTTTCTGGCAGACTCTGTTTATGTAATGACTGCTAGGCCTGGGCGCTTAAAGAAAAAGGTTCCCATCCAATTAGATCGGCCAAGGGAGTTCAGTGTAAAAGGAACAACCGAATTTGCCCAATATAAAGAAGAATTACTGTCGTTAATCAGAGAAGAAAGTTTAAAATCGATATAAGAAAGAAGATTATTTATATTTTAAGTCTTTTAACTTTGTAGAGTATCGATAATGATTTGAGTAACGGAAAGGTGAATGGTCAAAGTGAAGGTTGAATCATTTTTTTCAGAAAACATAAAAGCAGCCCTTAAAAATGATCCACCCGGTGAATGGATGCCATCGATTCCGGATAAGTGCATTCGGCTAAGTTCCGGTTTTCCGGCACCTGCTCTTGTTCCTTCTGAACAGCTAAAGGCAGCAGTAGCCAAATTGCTTGAAGAGGAACAGGATTTACCGCTCCATTATTTAGGAAGTCCGAGAATAGAAAAATTGAAACAGCAGATTCAAGTTAGAATGGCAGATAGAGGTATTTCTATTTCAAAAGATGAACTATTGATTACTTCAGGAGCTTGTCAGGCTATCGATCTAATAGCGCGAATTCTGCTTAATGATGAAGCTGTCGTGGCTGTTGAGTCTCCCACGTATATGGAGGCTTTAGAAATCTTTAAAAACTATACACAGCACTTTATTAGCATTCCGGTAGATGAACATGGGCTGCAAACAGATTTGCTGGAAGAAGTGCTCTCCGAAAGGAAAAGATTAGGGCTTACTCTTCCGCGTTTTCTATATACAATTCCCACCTTTCAGAATCCAACAGGGACAACCATGGCAGCAGAACGCCGGCAGAGAGTATTGGAGCTAGCCGCTAAGTACAATTTCCTCATTCTTGAGGATGATGCATACGGTGAATTAAGCTTCAATCATAGTCCACAGCCGTTAAAAGCAAATGATAAAGATGGGCGTGTTTTGCATGTGGGTTCATTATCTAAGGTTATAGCACCTGGATTGCGCGTAGGATGGATAGCAGGAACAAACGGATTTATTTCTGCTTTAGCTTGGTTTAAAAAAGACTTAGACCATCCATTTGCTCAAGCAACTATGGCAACATTCATGGAAGATATCATTTTTGAGGAAAGGATTAATCTTTTAAGAGATAGGTACCGGTCTAAGTGTGCTGTATTAATCTCTGCACTCGAACAATTCCTCCCGGAATCAGTATCTTGGTATGTGCCGAATGGCGGCTATTTTGTTTGGGTTAACCTTCCTGGCGTTGATACCGCTCAGTTGTTGACACATGCACTATCTGAGGGGGTATCGTTCATTCCTGGCAAATATTTTTTCCTGGACCAAAACGATGGAATTGAGTTTCTCCGTCTTTCCTTCAGTTATGCTGACGAAAAAGATATTGTCGAGGGAGTTAAGAAATTAGGAAAAGCTGTTAATTCGATTCTTAAATAACATAATTCATTTGATTTGTTATTGAATCAGACTCTAGTAAGTTTAGAAGAAAAATAAGGCAAGCGAACAGTAGTCACTTCGTTTTATGGCTCTATAATATTTGTTGGGGTTCCCAAACAATACGGTTTGC